>NZ_DASVCJ010000061.1:0-38986 GCF_036381655.1 Ferrovibrio sp. | reverse complement strand
CCGAAAGGTCGGCCTCCCTCCAGCATGCAAGCCTTCAGCTCCCTGAACTGGAGTTCCTCTCCCGCAGGCAACTCGGGGTCAGCGCTCCATCGGCTGGATCGGAAGGCGACGGTTAGCCCTTCTGGTAGGCTACTCGTAGGGCCAGAGATCAGAGTGCCGGTCCGGCCACTCCCAAGCTCATCGATCACTTGCTGCAGCCGAAGCGGCGGTATCGTTGTGCGCCGAATGGGGTCGTCACGGAACTCGGGGCGGGTGAGGGTATTGGCAGTCTCGGTCATCGCGGAACGTCAGTTGTCCGAGCCCGGACCCGGTCCGGCGAGATTTCAGTCCCGGTGGTTGGGCGGACCCTCGAAATTTGCCGCCGATTATTTCGGTCTTCAATACCTCTTGCGGGCTCGTTCGGGCGTGCCCACAATGTCCCCACAACCCCTGCCGGGGCGGGAATTTGGCTGCTGCAAGAGGGCGTTGCTTGTGGGGACAGTGAAGATCCTAGTCCCCCAGCCAATCTATCCAGACAATGTCCGCTCGCAGCCTTTCACGCCGCGCCTTTGGCGCCGGGCTCGATGCGCTTCATGCACAATTCGGAAAGGCAGCACGAGGTGCAGACGCACTGCGCATGCCTGCAGCCGGTCTGCCCGAGCGTCTTCAACTGCCAGTGCAGTTCGTAAAGGTCGTCGGCGTTGAGATCGTCCGCCATCTCCATGACCGCATCGTAGACATCCTCTGCTTCGGCCTGCTCGCCGACCAGGCCGAACCGGCGCAGCACGCGCCAGACATGTGTGTCGACGACAAAGCAGCGCATGCGCAAGCTGCTGAAATTCAGCGTGGTTGCCGCAATCTTGCGGCCGACGCCGTGAATCTGCTCGAGCCAGAACAAGGCCGGTTCGACCTCCAGATCGGCGAGGAATTCGAGATCGACTGCGCCGGCGCGGGCACGGATGTTGCGCAAGGCGGTCTTCAGGTTCGGGGCCTTCTGATCGGCAAAGGTGACCTCGGCCAGAATCGCTGCCAGTTCGGTTGCCGGGGTCTCGATGATCTCCTCCCATCTGCCGCCGCAGCTTTGCAACAGCCGCTGGTAGACGCGGGAGGAAACTTCGTCACGGGTGCGGCTGCCGATGAAGGCGTGGATGAACTGGCCGGTGGGATTGTCGCGCCTGGTATCGCGAATCGGGCCGAACCGGGCGGTCAAACGACGCCGTAGCTGGTCCAGTTCGGCGCGGCGGTCGAAAAGATGGCGCGTTGGCATAAAAGGAGTAAAGAACAAAACAAGTACATTGTCAATCGCAGAGACGATGCGCTGTGTCGCGGTTGCGAATCGGACGGGATGATCGGGCCAGATGGCGGCTGGAGCCCCCAGGGCCCCGCGTTGCGCGCTGTTGAAATGCCGGGTGTACAATACCGGCAGCGCCACACGCGTCGCCATGCGACATGGCCGATATAGCGTGACGAGCCGCGCCGAAGGGATATGCACGCATATGGCGGTGACGGGCCGTGCTGTGACAAATCCCTGAGACGACAACCACCATATGATCACACGCTATGCCGCCAGCAGCATCGCTAAATTGCGGCATGGTCATCGTCGATAAAGCTTTGGAAAAACGCCGCTTGGAGAAGGGGTCGATCCGCGTCGGCCTGATCGGAGCGGGCTTCATGGCGCGTGGCATCGCGCTGCAAATCATTACTGCCGTGCCCGGCATTCAGCTCGTGGCCATCGCGAACCGCCGACTGGAGCCGGCGCGGCAGGCCTTCACCGATGCCGGCCAGGCAGTGCCGCGCACGGTCGACTCCGCCTTCGGTCTGCGCGCTGCCATCGCCGCGGGCGCTCCGGCGGTGACCGAGAACTGGCGCCTGCTATGCGAGGCGGAGGAGATCGAGGCGATCATCGAGGTAACCGGCTCCTTCGATCATGCGGCAGCGGTGGTTTGCGCCGCGATCGAGCACGGCAAGCACGTCATCCTGATGAATGCGGAGCTGGACGGCACCGTCGGGCCGCTGCTCAAGCGCAAGGCCGATGCAGCCGGAGTTGTCTATACGAATTGCGACGGCGATCAGCCGGGCGTGACGCTGAACCTGTATCGCTTCGTGCGCGGCATCGGCGTGCGTCCGGTGCTGTGCGGCAACATCAAGGGGCTGCACGATCCCTATCGCAATCCGACCACCCAGATCGCGTTCGCCCGGAAATGGAAGCAGAAGCCGCATATGGTGGCGTCCTTTGCCGATGGCACGAAGATATCCTTCGAGCAGGCGATCATCGCCAATGCCACCGGCATGAGCGTCGGTCGGCGCGGCATGTATGGCCCGAATGCCGACGGCGTGCGCGTCGAGGATGTCGCCAAGCTGTTTCCGATGGACTCCATCATCGCCGGCGATGGCATCGTCGACTACGTCGTCGGGGCCGATCCGGCGCCGGGCGTCTTCGTCCTCGGCGTGATGGAGAATCCGATCCAGCGCCATTATCTCGCGCTCTATAAGCTGGGTGAGGGGCCGCTCTACTGCTTCTACACGCCTTACCATCTGTGCCATTTCGAAGTGCCGAATTCGGTGGCCCGTGCCGTGTTGTTCGGCGATGCGGCGATCGCGCCGCTGGGCGCGCCGCGGGTGGACGTGGTGGCGGCGGCAAAGACCGATCTGAAAGCGGGGGCAACGCTCGACGATCTCGGTCATTACATGATGTACGGCCTGGCCGAAAAGGCCGAAGTCGCCAGCCGCGACCGCCTGCTGCCGATCGGCATCGCGGTCGGGTGCCGGCTCAAGCGGGATCTACCGCGGGATGCGGTCCTCACGTACGACGATGTCGAATTGCCGCAGGGGCGGTTGATCGATCGTCTGCGCGCCGAGCAGGACGCCTTGTTCTCGGCCGACCTGCGCAAACCCGAGGCAGAGCCCCTTATGGCCGCCCAAGCCTAGCTTGGAGCCGGAGATATCAATGTCCTCCTCACAGCCTTTCGTCAGTATCGTAACGCCGGTCTATAATGGCGCCCGGTTCCTGAAGGAGTGCATCGAAAGCGCCTTGCAGCAGAGCTATGGCGATTTCGAGCATGTCATCCTCGACAATGCCAGCACCGATGGCTCTCGCGAGATCGCCGAGCAATACGCTGCGGCGGACCGGCGCATCCGGGTCGTCTCGAATCCCGCCACGCTGCCCATGGTGGAGAACTGGAATCGCGCCATGGAGCAGATTTCGGAGCGCAGTACCTACTGCAAGGTGCTGCATGCCGACGACCTGATCTATCCGGATTGCCTGAGCAAGATGGTCGATCTCGCAGTCCGCAATCCTTCCATCGGCATGGTCGGATCCCTGCGGCTGCGCGGCACCTTCGTCGAATGCGAAGGCCTGCCGAAGGAGCGCAGCGTTTTTCCCGGCGCCGAGGTCGCGCGGCTGTATCTGCGCCAGGACGTCTTCGGATTTGCGCCGACCTCCGGTCTGATCCGCGCCGATCTGGTGCGCGGCACGCGGCCATTCTATCCGCCGCGTTATCTGCATTCCGATCTCGCCAACTATCTAGATCTGCTCGACCGCGTCGATTACGGCTTCGTGCATGAAGTCCTGTGCTTCTCCCGCATCCACGAAGATTCAATGACGACGCTGGTTACCTCCCAGCGGCAGACATTGATGCGGGAGTGGCTGCTCATGTTGCAGGAATACGGCCCGCGCTACTTCGGCCCGGAGGAATTGGCGCGTCTGGAACGGGACCATCTGCGCCGTTGCTATCGTCTGCTGGTGCGCGGCCTGGTGACGGGCCGGGGCCGGGATTTCCTGCAGTATCATCTGGCCGGCCTGCGCGCCGCACAGCGTGCGCCGAGCATCGCCACGCTGGGGCGCGCCATGGTTGCCGAATTCGGTGCCGCCATCGCGCATCCAAAAAAGGCGCTCCGCCATGTCGAAGCCGCGCTTGCCGGCGGCAGCATCCGCAGCGCAGCGCAATCTTCCCGGAACGGTCCGCCATGATCCGTGTATTGCATGTTTCTCCGACGGACGGCGATGGAGGCGCGGCCGTCGGGGCATACAACCTGCACAAGGCCGTGCAGCAAGCCGGTATCGATTCTACCATGCTGGTCTTGCGCAAATATGGCCGCGATCCCTCGGTGGTCACGCGGCGCGGCACGCAGAAGGCCTTGCTGGACTCGCTGCGCGATCCGCTCGACCGGCTGCCGCTGCAATTCTATCGATGGGAGCCGCACAATTGGTGGTCGGTCGGCTGGCTGCCGTTCGACATCAAGGCTACCGTCGACCGGCTGCGCCCGGATATCGTCCATTTCCACTGGGCCGGCCGCGGCGCGGTGCCGATCCGCACCATCGCGCGACTGCAGGATTACCCATTGGTCTGGACCTTGCGCGACATGTGGCCGCTGACCGGCGGATGCCATTATGCCGGCGAATGCTCGAGATATACCAGCGGCTGCGGCTCCTGCCCGCAACTCGGGTCGAGAAGCGATTTCGACATCAGCCGCTGGCAATGGCGGCGCAAGCACCGTTACTGGCGGGATGCCGCGATCACCTTCGTGCCGCTCAGCAACTGGATGGCGGCCTGCGCGCGGCAAAGCCCGCTGACCTTCAAGAATGAAATCACGGTCATCCCCAACGGCGTCAATGTCGATCGCTTCAAGCCGCTGGATCAGGCGATGGCGAGGGCGGTATGGGGACTGCCGATGGACCGCAAGGTCGTGCTTTTCGGCGCCCTGCATGGCGTCAAGGATCCGCGCAAGGGATTCGGCTACCTCGCCAAGGCTTTACGCCTGTTGATGGCGCAAGGCTGGGAGGACCGGCTCATAGCGGTGGCCTTCGGCGGCGAAGGCGGTGACGATCAGCTCGGCTTCCCCATCCGCTATGTCGGCCGGCTGCATGACGATGTCAGCATCGCGTTGCTGTATGCCTGCGCGGACGTGATGGTGGTGCCGTCGATCTACGAAAACGCCGCCAAGACGGCCCTGGAAGCAATGTCCTGCGGCACGCCGGTGGCGGCCTTCGCCAATACCGGCCAGGTCGACATCGTCGACCACAAGATCAACGGCTATCTGGCCGAGAATCTGTCCGCCGACGATCTTGCGCGCGGAATCGCCTGGTGCCTGGAGCATGGCGGCCCCGGCAGCGCCCTGTCGCAGCAGGCCCGCGAGAAGGTGCTGCGGCATTTCGATATCAGCAAGATCGCACGGCAGCATGTCGCCCTTTACGAGCGGCTGCTCGCCGAACACAGCAAGGTCAGCAAAAAAATCGGGGAAGAGTCAGCCAACGACGCCGAAGCCCTCCCCTATGCGGTGCAGGACGGCTTGGCGCGTTCCAACGATGGGAGCATCTCATGAAGGTGGTGATTCTGGCCGGCGGCTTCGGAACGCGGATCAGCGAGGAGAGTACCATCAGGCCCAAGCCGCTAGTGGAGATCGGCGGGCAGCCGATCCTGTGGCATATCATGAAAATCTACTCGGCCTATGGCTTGACGGAGTTCGTCATCTGCTGCGGCTACAAAGGCAGCATGATCAAGCATTATTTCCGCAATTATGCCTTCGAGCTGTCGGACGTCACCATCGATCTGCACTCCAGCGACATCAAGGTCCACAAGAACGGCGTCGAGCCCTGGAAGGTGACGCTGATCGATACCGGCGAAAACACCATGACCGGCGGGCGCCTGAAGCGCGTCGCCGAGTATCTCGGCAACGAGACATTCTGCCTTACCTATGGCGACGGCGTCTGCAATGTCGACATGAACGACCTGATCGTCTTCCATCGCAAGTCCGGCGCGCTGGCAACGGTCACCGCCGTGCATCAGCCAGGCCGCTTCGGCACGCTGGGACTGATGCCGGGCGAAGATCGCGTGCGCGGCTTCCGGGAAAAATCGAACGAGGATGGCGCCTTCATCAATGGCGGCTTTTTCGTGCTCGAGCCGGAGGTGCTGGATTACATCGACGGCGACGAGACGAGCTGGGAGCGCGAGCCGCTGGAACGCCTTTCCCGGGAGGGCAAGCTGGCGGCGTACCGGCATCGCGGCTTCTGGCAGAACATGGATACGCTGCGGGACAAGAATTTGCTTGAAGGCATGTGGCGCGGAGGCAATGCACCATGGAAGATCTGGTAATCGACAAGGCGGCGGTCCAGCCGGCGAAGACGGGGGGGCGCATCGAACGGCCCGCCAAGATTCTCCTGACGGGCGCCGATGGCTATATCGGCAATGTCATGGCGCCGCGCCTGGTGGAGGAAGGCTTCGATGTGACTGGTCTGGATATCGGGCTTTACCGCGCCGGCTGGCTGTTTCACGACGGCCGCGACCGGCCCCGCATGCTGACCCGCGACATACGCAGCGTGAAGCCGGGCGACCTGCAGGGCTACGACGCCATCGTTCACCTGGCCGAACTCTCGAACGATCCGCTCTGCGAGAACGATCCGGGTCTGACCTACCGGATCAATCATGAAGCCTCGGTGGCGCTGGCGGAAGCCGCCAAGGCGGCTGGCGTGCGGCGTTTCGTCTATGCTTCGTCCTGCAGCGTCTATGGCGCGGCCGGCGATGCCAATCCGCGGACGGAGGAATCGCCGCCGGACCCGCAGACTGCCTATGCCCGCTGCAAGGTTCTGGTAGAGCGCGATCTTTCCGCCCTGGCGGATGACGGCTTCTCGCCGACCTTCCTGCGTCTGGCCACGGCCTTTGGCGCCTCGCCGCGGATGCGCTTCGATATCGTTCTGAACAATCTCGCCGGCCTGGCCTGGACGACCGGGCGCATCGCGATGACCAGCGACGGCACTCCGTGGCGCCCGCTGGTCCATATCTCCGATATCGCCAGCGCCTTCATCGCGGCGCTACGCGCCCCTCGGCAACTCGTGCACAAGCAGATCTTCAATGTCGGCGTGGACGGGAACAATTACCGCATCCGCGAGATCGCCGAGACGGCAGCGAAGGTGTTCCCGGGGTGCGAGGTGACCTTTGGCGAGAATGGCGGCGACAACCGCAGCTATCGCGTCTCCTTCGCCAAGATCAGGGAATACCTGCCAGACTTCACCTGCCGTTGGACTGCCGAGCGCGGTTTCCAGCAGCTCCGGCGCATCTTCGAGCATGTCGGCATGACGGAGGCGGTGTTCAATGCGCCACCTTATACCCGGTTGCGCCAGCTTCGGCAGCTGCTCGATACCGGCCAGTTCGATGCCAATCTGCGGTGGCAAAGCCATGAAGTTTCGTGAGGTTGGCCTATCCGGTGCCTTCCTGATCGATATCGAAAGGCGCAGCGACGAGCGCGGCTTTTTCGCCAGGACCTGGTGCCGGCGTGAATTTGCCGCGCTCGGGATCGACATCGACTGGCTGCAAGCCAGTGTCTCGGTCAGCCGCCGGCGCGGCACGCTGCGTGGCATGCATTATCAGGCCGCGCCGCATGGCGAGGCCAAGCTGATCCGCTGCAGCCGCGGTGCGATTTACGATGTCATCGTCGATCTTCGATCAGAGTCGCCGACCTATCGGCAATGGGCCGGCATTCCCATGAGCGCGGACTCCTATCGCATGCTGTATGTGCCGAAAGGCTTTGCGCATGGCTTCCAGACCATGACGGACGATGCCGAGGTGACCTATCTGATTTCGGAATATTACGTTGCCGAAGCCGGCCGCGGTCTTCGCCATGACGATCCGGCGCTGGGGATCGCCTGGCCCTTGCCAGTGTCCAGCATATCGGACCGGGATGCATCCTGGCCTTTGCTGGCGCAGGCGGACGCTGCAGCTTAAATCGGATTCTGCGCGGTATCGGTTCCGGCCGAATGCTTCGATCCCGGCGTGATCATGATACGCCCGGTTTGCAGGGCGTCCTGAAACAGGCTGGGGGCGAAGAGCCGCGTCGCCAGGACATAGCTGAGGGCGCCGCCCAATGCAGCCGCAGCCAATTGCGCAGGCGCGTAATGAATATCCCGCATGGCCCACAGGATGGCGGCGGCACAGGCCGCCATGACGGCCGAAGCGGCGAGCGGCGGCGCGGCGGCGCTGACGAAGTGGCGCAACGGAATGCCCAGCAGTTTCCGCGTTAATACGAGATGCAGGGGCAGCAGGGCGAAGGACTTGATCACCCAGAAGGCCGTGACCGCGACGATGCCGAAATGGCTGAGCGCCGTCATGCCGCCGATGCCGACGACGAAATAGACCAGGGCGGCGTAAAGCGCCCAGGCGGGCCGCCCCATGGAACGATAGCTGGCGCTGACGAAGATCAGGAAGAAGGCCGGCACCATGTCGAGGGCCAGGATGGCGAAGATGGGGATGCTGCTTTCCCATTTGCCGCCGAACAGGACGAAAATCGCCGGGCGGGCGGTGACGGCCATGCCGATCCCGATGGGAAAGCCGACGAGGCAGCTTAGTCTGGTCGCCTTCATGAAGGCACGGATCATGGCTGGCCGGTCGTTCTGCAGCTTGGCGAAGGTGCTGAAGGCAACTTGATAGACGGCCGTCGCGACCAGCGAGCGGATCAACTGCACGATCCGCCAGGCGACGCTGAAATGGCCAAGGACGACCGACCCGAACAGACTGCCGATCAGCAGCGTCAATGCCTGCTCGCCCAGGCCGGAGATGACCTGGCTGGTCGAGACATGAAAGCCGAACTGCCCCATCTCCCTCAGATAACGCAGTGAAAAGCGGAAGCGGGGCCGCCAGCGCGCGGCGACGCTCACCACCAGGCTGGTCACGATCCCGGCAATGACCTGCTGCGCGACAAGGCTCCACAGGCCGAAGCCGGTAAACGCCATGGCGATGCTGGCCGCCGCGCCGGTTGCGCGCCCGGACAATGTACACATGGCCAGAGTGCGGAAATGCAATTCGCGGCGGAAGATGGCGATCGGCACGGCGCCGAGCGCATTGACGACCAGCACGGTTCCCAGCCAGGGCAGCACGACCGCGAGTTTCGGCTCATGCAGAAGCGTGGCCACGGCACCTGCCCCGGCGAGGCAGAACAGGGTGAGCAGGATCGCTGCGCCGATGGTGCTCCAGAAAGCAGTGTCGAGATGCTCGGGCGTAAGCTGCGGCTGCTGGACCACAGCGTCGACGAAGCTATGCCCGATGATCAGGTTGAAGCAGATGATGAAGGCGCTGCCGAGGGCGACGATGCCGAAATCGCCGGGCTCGAGCAGGCGGGCGAGGAATGCGAAGGAGCCGAGCGATAAGGCGGCAACACCGATCCCCTCGCTGGCCGACCACAGAAGGCCCTTGATGCTGCGGGTCTTCAAACCATTTGCCATGCAATGTCCTCTATGCCTGTACGCGCGATTCAGGATTGCCGTCCGGGCCGGCGGGCGCATGAACGCAACCATCCCGCAGCCTCGCAGCCGCAGACGCAATCGAGTGTCCGGAACATGCAGACTTACTAGAGCGCAGGGCCGCTGGGCGTGACCATACTGGGCCGGCCGGTATGTTCAGTGTGACGGGCACGGAGCAGGGGCGGAAAACAGCCGTTTTCCTTCCCTGTTCGCCGGAGGGCCGCGGGCCGCCGCCGGCCCGCCAGGATCGCTTATTTGCCGTGCCGTGGCGGTGTCTTGGCGGCCGCCCGGCGTATTGCCTTCCATGTCTGGCGGCGGACCCAATCACCAGTTGCAGACAGCCGTAGCTGGCTGTTGATCGGCATTGCCGTGGTCGGCTGGCTGATTGAAACCGGATCGCTTGCCGGGAAGCTATCCTGCAGCCCCTCATCCAGCGCTTCCTCCTGGTCGCGGCGGGATAACCTCCGAGGCCGTTCGTCCTGGTCGGAGGAAGGCGAGGATATTGCCCCTGGAGCATGAACCATGGCGCCCTCGTGTTGCGGGTTGGAGTCCGGATTTGAATTATGCCGGCCGGACGGAGAGGCAATGCCGGGAGCCCTCCGGCAAGACCGGACAATGGGGAGTGGCGCTTCCGCCGCGCAGACCGGGCAGCGATTTTCCCGCCAGCCATGCGGATTTTCGAGGCATGCGCATGTGCTGCCGTATCGGCGGGAGCCGTAAAGCCGCATGGTTCGCGGCTCCGATTCGGGTGAGGCCTCCCAAAGCCGCATGCCTAGCGGTTTTTTGCACATTGCCGGATGGGCAAAATGCCCGGGCGGTGCTATTGAGGATTCGGGAAACAATTCCCGATTCGCAGATAACAAGCGTCTGACGCATATCTTGAGGAGAGAACACTATGGCTAAAGCGGCCACCACCAAGACGGTCACCGTGACCGCGAAACAGATCGCCAGCATGCTGGCGGAGAAGCACGATCTGCAGAAGAAGGCCACTGTTGCGCTGTTTGACGATTTCTTCACCGCCGTGACCAAGTCGCTCAAGAAGGGCGAGCGCGTCCGCATGGGCGATCTCGGCATCATGCAGGTCCGCAAGCGTGCCGCCCGCATGGGCCGCAACCCGCAGACCGGCGAGCCGATCAAGATCAAGGCTTCCAAGAAGGTTGCCTTCCGCGCCAGCAAGGTGCTCAAGGAAGCGATCTAACCCCGCTGTGTCGCCGGCGTCGGCTCGGGGCCTGTCGCAAGACAGGCCCCTTTTGTTTGGTCGGGATGCCGTGCCCGGGCCTGAGTCAACTGCTTGATATTCTAGGCCCGGCTCGCTCCGATATGCCCCGGCCGCCTGTGGATGAACCTCTGGTCCGCGGCGGATTTGCGCGGTATTGTGACGATATGGGTGTCCTCTCATCACTACTCGGGGCGATCGGCCTCGGCGGCAAGCAACAGGGCGTCACCATGCGCCAGACCGCATCGGGAATGCGGGTTGGTGACGTTGTGGTCGGAACCGGCGACAAGGCCGAGCCGGGCAAGATGGTAACGGTCCACTATGCCGGCTGGCTATGGGAGAACAACAAGCCGAGCCGCATGTTCGATTCATCCTACAAGCGCGGCCAGCCTTTCGAATTTGCGCTGGGCCAGGGCAAGGTAATCAAGGGATGGGATGAAGGCGTGGCCTACATGAAGGTCGGCGGCAAGCGTGCGCTGCTGATCCCGCCCTATCTGGGCTATGGCGCCCGGGGCAACGGGCGGATCATTCCGCCCAACGCCACGCTATTCTTCGAGATCGAACTGATCGGCGTCCGCTAGCAGGATCGCTGCGGCCATGCTGGAGCCGCAATTGGCAAGCACCCTTTCCCCCAACCGAATCCGTTCTAGAAGCCTATCAAGGAGCCCTCCCGCATGCTGCTGTCCCGCCGCGCCTTTGCTGTCATTACCGTTGCCGTCGCCACCCTGATGGGCCAGTTCCTGGCCGGTTCGGCCGTCGCCGAGCAGGAAAAGACGACGCCATCGGGCCTGCGTTATATCGACGTCAAGACGGGCAGCGGGCCGGCCGCACAGGCCGGCCAGACCGCCGTGGTGCATTATACCGGCTGGCTGTATCAGAATGGCCAGAAGGGGAAGAAATTCGATTCCTCGCGCGACCGCGGGCAGCCTTTTGCATTCCCGTTGGGCGCCGGCCGCGTCATCCGCGGCTGGGACGAGGGCGTTGCCGGCATGAAGGTCGGCGGCCAGCGCACCCTGATCATCCCGCCCGAGCTGGGCTACGGCGCTCGCGGCGCCGGCGGCGTGATCCCGCCGAATGCCACGCTGATCTTCGATGTCGAGCTGCTCGATCTCAGGTAAGTCGGTCGACGGCCATCTTCGGCCGGGGCGCTGGCCAGTTCCTTTGCCAAACAAAAACGGCCGGGGGTAACCCGGCCGTTTTCGGTTCCGTAGGAGTGCGACCCGTATTACGCAGCCTGCGCCAGATTGCGCAGCACGTAGTGCAGGATGCCGCCGTTGCGGTAATAGTCGATCTCATCCAGCGTATCGATACGGCACAGCACCTCGATGGTCTGCGTCGTGCCGTCCGCCCGGGTGATGGTGACCGGCAGCTTCATCCGCGGCTTGAGGCCCGAGGCCAGGCCGGTGATGTCGAACTTCTCGGTGCCATCCAGCTTCAGGTCCTGGCGCGTCATGTCGTTGAGGAACTGCAGCGGCACGACGCCCATGCCAACGAGGTTTGAGCGGTGGATGCGCTCGTAGCTCTCGGCAATGACGGCCTTGACGCCGAGAAGGATGGTGCCCTTGGCCGCCCAGTCGCGCGAGGAGCCGTTGCCGTACTCCTTGCCGGCGACGATCACCAGCGGCGTGCCGCTGGCCTTGTACTTCATGGCCGCATCATAGATGGGCATGACTTCGCCGGTCGGGACATACTTGGTGATGCCGCCTTCCGTGCCGGGGACCATCTCGTTTTTGAGGCGGATATTGGCAAAGGTGCCGCGCATCATCACCTCGTGATTGCCGCGACGGGCACCATAGGAGTTGAAGTCGGCGTAGGCGACGCCGTGCTCCATGAGGTACTTGCCGGCGGGGCCATCCTTCTTGATCGAACCGGCCGGCGAGATGTGGTCGGTGGTGATCTTGTCCGGCAGGATGGCCAGCACCCGTGCGCCCTTGATGTCGGAAATCGGCGCGGGCGTCGTGCTCATGCCTTCGAAGTAAGGCGGATTCTGCACGTAGGTCGAGTTGCTGTCCCAGTTGTAGGTCTGGCCGGCGCCGACCTTGATCTTGCGCCAGTTCGGGTCGCCCTTGAACACGTCGGCATAGCGCTTCTTGAACATCGCCGGGGTGACGTATTTATTCACCAACGCGGCGATCTCCTTGTTCGACGGCCAGATGTCCTTCAGGTAGACGGGCCGGTTCTTGTTGTCGTAGCCGATCGGATCCTGGGTGAGATCGACCTTCATGTTGCCGGCCAAGGCATAGGCGACCACCAGCATCGGCGAGGCGAGGTAATTCGCCTTGGTCAGCGGGTGCACGCGGCCTTCGAAGTTGCGGTTGCCGGACAGCACCGCGCCGACCACGAAGTCATTGTCGACGATGGCCTTCGAAATGTTGTCCGGCAGCGGGCCCGAATTGCCGATGCAGGTCGTGCAGCCATAACCGACGATCTGGAAGCCCAGCTTGTCGAGATCGGCCTGCAGGCCGGACTTCGCCAGATAGTCCGTCACCACCTGGCTGCCCGGAGCGAGCGAGGTCTTCACCCAGGGCTTGGCGCGCAGGCCCTTCTTGACGGCATTGCGGGCCAGCAGACCGGCGCCGAGCAGCACGCTCGGGTTCGAGGTGTTGGTGCAGGAGGTGATCGCAGCGATTACGACATCGCCATGGCCGATGTCGAAATTGGCGCCCTCCACTTTGGCGCGGAAGTCGATGGCCGTCTTCTTGCCATACTGGCTGGCGAGAGCATCCTTGAACTCGGCCGCCGCGCGGCTAAGCGGCATACGGCCTTCCGGACGGGTCGGGCCGGCGATCGACGGCTCGACGGTGCCGAGATCGAGTTCCAGCGTGTCGGTGAAGACCGGCTCTGGCGCCTTCGGCGTGCGCCACAGGCCCTGCGCCTTGGCATAGGCCTCGACCAGGGCGACCCGCCGCGGATCGCGGCCGCTCGCCTTCAGGAAGGCAATGGTTTCGGCATCGACCGGGAAGAAGCCGCAGGTAGCGCCGTATTCCGGCGCCATATTGGCGATGGTGGCGCGGTCGGGGATGGACAGTTCGTCCAGGCCGGGGCCGTAGAATTCGACGAACTTGTTGACCACGCCCTTCTTGCGCAGCATCTGCGTCACCGTCAGCACCAGATCGGTGGCGGTGGTGCCTTCCCGCGGCTTGCCATGGAGGCGGAAGCCGACCACCTCCGGTACCAGCATCGAAATCGGCTGGCCCAGCATGGCCGCCTCGGCCTCAATGCCGCCGACGCCCCAGCCGAGCACGGCCAGGCCGTTAACCATGGTTGTATGGCTGTCGGTGCCGACCAGCGTGTCCGGGTAGGCCACCTCGGTGTCGCCGTCGATGCCGGTCCAAACGGTCTGCGCCAGATATTCCACGTTCACCTGGTGGCAGATGCCGGTGCCCGGCGGCACGACGCGGAAATTATCGAATGCCGTCTGGCCCCAGCGCAGGAAGGCGTAGCGTTCGCCGTTCCGCTCGTATTCCATCTCGACATTCTTCTTGAAGGCGCCCTTGGACGCCGAGAAATCGACCATGACCGAGTGATCGATGACGAGATCGACCGGCGACAGCGGGTTGATCTTCTTGGTGTCGCCGCCGAGCTTGGCCATGGCATCGCGCATGGCGGCAAGATCGACCACGGCCGGCACGCCGGTGAAGTCCTGCATCAGCACGCGCGCCGGGCGGTAGGCGATCTCGCGGTCGGAACGCTTGTTCTTCAGCCAGCCGGCGATGGCCTTGATGTCGTCGACCGTGACGCTGCGGCCGTCTTCATAGCGCAGCAGGTTTTCGAGCAGCACCTTCAGCGAGTAGGGCAGGCGGGACAGGTCGCCCAAACCGGCCTTTTCCGCGGCCTTGATGCTGTAATAGGCGTAGGTCTTGTTGCCGACCTTCAGATTGCGGCGGGTCTTCAGCGTATCCTGACCGACGACGATGGGAACGGCCCGCGCGGCACCGGCGGCCTTGACGGCGGGCGCCTTCTTGGCGACGACAGCCTTCTTGACTGCCTTCTTCACTGTGCTGCGGCGGGACGCTACCGCCTTCTTGGTCGCCTTGGCCGACTTCTTTGCGACGGTGCGGCGGGCCGGCTTCGCGGCCTTCTTTGCCTGCTTGCGGGCGACCTGGCCGCCTTTCTTTGCCTTGGCGGGGCTTGTGCGCGCCGTCTTAACGGCCTTGCGCGTGGTCTTCTTCGCGGCTTTCACGGGGCGATCCTTTCTTAGTCAAAACCAGGAGTTGGAAAGGGCTGGTTTGCAGCGGGTAGAACCTGCTTGGGGACGGGCCCATAGGTGCCGCAAAACCACAACTTTGCCAAGGGGCATGGAGTGGAGGAAAGCTCAACCGAGGTCGAAAATTGGGCAAGGCCGCAGGGCCGGCAATCGCCACTTGACGTTTATCTGCCTGTACGCTTATCAACGAGAGCAATAACGACGGTGTGGCCACTGGCGGCATCGCGTACAGGAGGCAAAAATATGTCCGAGACGTCGGCCGTGGCCGATGGGCGCGACCCGTTGGGACGCGACACCATCCCTAAATTTATTGCCTACAATGCGCAGCATCGTCGCGACCGCCCGGCCATGCGCGAAAAAGACCTCGGGATCTGGCAAAGCTGGACCTGGGGCGAGGTGGACAGCAGGATCCGCCAGCTTGCCTGCGGGCTTGCGGCTTCCGGATTCCGCCGCGGCGACAAGCTGGCCATCATCGGCGATAACCGGCCGGAACTGTACTGGGCTCTTGCCGCCGCTCAGGCCCTGGGCGGCGTGCCGGTTCCGATCTACCAGGACAGCGTCGCCGAAGAGGTGCAATACGTCATCGACCATGCCGAGGCGCGCTTCGCCATCGCCGAGAACCAGGAGCAGGTCGACAAGCTGATGTCGGTAAAAGATCGCCTGCCGACACTGGAGGCGATCATCTACAGCGACCCGCGCGGACTGCGGCATTACGACCATTCCTGCCTGTGCGCCATGGACGAGATCGTCGAGCGCGGCACGGCCTATGCGCAGAGCCATCCGAATTTCTACGAAGAGGAGCTGGCAAAGGGCAGGGGCAGCGATATCGCCATCATCTGCTATACGTCGGGCACCACGGGCCGGCCGAAAGGCGTCATGCTCAGCCATGACAACATCGTGCGCTCGGCCAATCTGGCGATTGCCTTCGATTCCATCAGCGAAAAGGATGAAATCCTGGCTTATCTGCCGCTTGCCTGGGTGGGCGACAATTTCATTTCCTATGCCGAAGGCTCGATCGCCGGCTTCTGCCTGAATTGCCCGGAATCGGCGGATACGGTGCTGCAGGACCTGCGCGAGATCGGTCCGACATACTTCTTTGCTCCGCCGAGGATTTTCGAGAACCTGCTGACCACCGTGATGATCCGCATGGAAGATGCCAGTGCGCTCAAGCGCGGCATGTTCCACTATTTCATCAATGTGGCGAAGCGGGCCGGAAGGGCCATCCTGGAAGGCAAGCCGGTGTCGCTGAAAGACCGGCTGCTCTACGGGCTGGGAGAACTGCTGGTCTACGGGCCCCTGAAAAACGTGCTCGGCATGAGCCGGTTGCGGCTCGCCTATACGGCCGGTGAGGCAATCGGCCCGGACATCTTCGACTTCTTCCGGGCGCTGGGGGTGAATCTCAAGCAGCTTTACGGCCAGACGGAATGCACGGTCTATCTCTGCCTGCAGACCGACGACGATGTTCGCTCCGACACGGTCGGCCCGCCGGCGCCGGGGATCGAACTCAAGATCGATCCGCAAAGCGGCGAGGTGCTGTATCGCAGCCCCGGCGTCTTTGTCGGTTATTACAAGAACGAAGAGGCCACCGCGGAAACCAAGACGCCTGACGGCTGGGTGCATACCGGCGATGCCGGGGTCTTCACCGATGATGGCCATTTGCGCATCATCGATCGCGCCAAGGATGTCGGGCGGCTCAATAATGGCGCGCTGTTTGCGCCAAAATACGTCGAGAACAAGCTGAAGTTCTTCCCGTTCATCAAGGAAGCGGTGGTGTTCGGCCATGAACGCGATTATGTGACGGCCTTCATCAATATCGATCTGGGTGCCGTCGGTTCCTGGGCCGAACGCAATGGCATTGCCTACACTTCCTATACAGATCTGGCCGGCCGCGCCGAGGTCTACAAGCAGATCAAGGGCTGCATCGAACAGGTCAACCGCGATCTTGCCTCCGACAGCAGCATGGCGGGTTGCCAGGTGAAGCGGTTTCTGATCCTGCACAAGGAATTAGACGCGGATGACGGCGAGCTGACGCGCACCCGCAAGGTCCGCCGGCGCATCATCGCCGAGCGCTATGGCGAGTTGATCGAGGCGTTGTATTCCGACAAGGACAGCATTGCCGTTGAAGCCAAGATCACCTTCGAAGATGGCAGGACCGGGACATTCAAGGCCAACCTGGCGATAGCCGGTGTCGAAACCTACACTCCGATGCGCAAGGCTGGCTGAGCATCATGACGGCAGCACCAAAGAAGATCGGCGACGTCCTGCTGAAGGTCGAAAATATCAGCCTGTCGTTCGGTGGCGTCAAAGCGCTGACCAATATCAGTTTCGAGATCCGGGAGCATGAGATTCTGGCCATCATCGGGCCGAATGGCGCCGGCAAATCATCGATGCTGAACTGCATCAATGGCTTTTATCATCCGCAAGAAGGCTCCATCACGTTCCGGGGGTGGAAGCGCAAGCAGATGCGTCCGCATGAGGCCGCGAGCCAAGGCATCGCCCGCACGTTCCAGAACATCGCGTTGTTCAAGGGCATGTCGACGCTCGACAATATCATGACCGGACGGCTGCTGAAGATGAAATGCGGCCTGCTGAGTTCGGCGATCTACAAGGGGCCGGCCGAGAAGGAGCAGATCGCGCATCGCCAGTTCTGCGAGCGGATCATCGACTTCCTCGAGATTGAGGCCATCCGCAAGGTGCCGGTCGGCCGCCTGCCCTATGGCTTGCAGAAGCGCGTCGAGCTGGGCCGCGCCTTGGCAGCCGAGCCGACCCTGCTGCTGCTGGACGAGCCGATGGCGGGCATGAATCTGGAGGAGAAGCAGGACATGTGCCGCTTCATCCTCGACGTCAACGACGAATTCGGCACGACGATCTGCCTGATCGAACACGATATGGGCGTGGTGATGGATATCTCCGACCGTGTCGTGGTGCTGGACTACGGCCGCAAGATCGGCGACGGCGTGCCGGACGAGGTGAAAAACAACCAGGCTGTCATCGACGCCTATCTTGGCGTACAGCACTAGGGGCGTGGCTATGGCAGGTGTGGCTTTCTTTTTCGAGGTGCTGATCGGCGGCCTCATGGCCGGCGTTATGTATTCGCTCGTTGCGCTCGGCTTCGTCCTGATCTTCAAGGCTTCCGGCGTATTCAATTTCGCGCAAGGCGCCATGGTGCTGTTCGCCGGCCTGTTCTTCGTCGGCTTCATCGAGATCGGCATTCCGCTGTGGGCGTCGCTTCTCCTGACCATTGCCGTAATGGTGCTGCTGGCCGGCGTGATCGAGCGGCTGGTGCTGCGGCATCTGGTCAACCAGGAAGGCATCATTCTCTTCATGGCGACGATCGGCGTGTCATTCTTCCTCGACGGCTTCGGCCAGATGATCTGGGGCAGCAATGTCCGGCAGCTGGACATCGGCATTCCCACCGATCCGATCCTGCTGTTCGACGGCGCCATTCTGGTGCAGTCCTTCGATCTCTACGCGGCCGTCGTTGCCGGCGCCTTGCTGGTGATCCTGGTCTTTTTCCAGCGGACGCGCATCGGCCGGGCGCTGCGGGCGGTCGCCGACGATCATCAGGCGGCCCAGTCGGTCGGTATTCCGCTCAATGTCATCTGGGTGATCGTGTGGACGATCGCCGGGCTGGTGGCGCTCGTCGCCGGCGTGATGTGGGGATCCAAGCTCGGTGTACAGCCGGCCATCGTCGGCCTGGCATTGAAAGCCTTGCCGGTCCTGATCCTCGGCGGCTTCACCTCAGTCCCCGGTGCCATCATCGGCGGCCTGATCATAGGTGCCGGCGAAAAGTTGGCGGAAATCTATATCGGCGATTTCTTCGGCGGCGGCATCGAGAACTGGTTCGCCTACGTCCTTGCGCTGGGTTTCCTTCTGATCAGGCCACAGGGCCTGTTCGGCGAAAAGATCATCGAGCGGGTATGAGCGGGGATTGACGGATGTTCTATCGCGAATCTGGTCAGTACAAGACGTCCTACTCTGCCGACCAGGCCATCTTCACCATCCCGCAGGACCGCGTCTTTTTCGCACTCCTGATGCTGGTCGCCTTCATTGGCGTGCCGCTAGTGGCGACAGACTACATATACACGGCGCTGTTGATCCCGTTTCTCTGCCTCTCCCTGGCGGCGCTCGGCCTCAACATCCTGACCGGCTATTGCGGGCAGCTATCCCTCGGTACCGGAGCTTTCATGGGCGTGGGCGCCGTCTCGGCCTGGAACCTGGCCTACCGCCTGCCTGACCTCAATCTTCTGGTGGTCTTCGTCCTGGCCGGATTGATCACGGCGGTGGTCGGCATCTTCTTCGGCCTGCCGTCGATGCGCATCAAGGGGTTCTATCTCGCCGTTGCGACGCTGGCGGCGCAGTTTTTCCTGCCCTGGCTGTTCGTCAAATGGGGCTGGCTGACCAATTACAATTCCTCCGGCGTGATCTCGGTGCCCGAACTCAGGCTGTTCGGCTGGGGCATCGATACGCCGATGGAGAAATACCTCTTCGCCTTGGCCGTCGTGGCCGTCCTTGCGTTGATGGCGAAGAACATGGTGCGCAGCAATCCGGGGCGGCAATGGATGGCGATCCGCGACATGGATATCGCCGCCGAGATCATCGGCATCCGGCCCATGGTGGCCAAGCTCTCCGCTTTCGCGGTGTCGTCCTTTTTCGTCGGCGTCGCCGGCGCGCTCTATCTTTTCGTCTATCTCGGCTCCACCGAGCCGGACGGTTTCGGCATCAATCTGTCGTTCCAGACCCTGTTCATGGTCATCATCGGCGGTCTGGGCTCGATCATGGGCAGCTTCCTGGGCGCCTTCTTCATCCTGCTGCTGCCGATCTTTCTGACCCAGGTGCCGCCGGCGCTTGGCTTCGAGTTTTCCACGGCGCTGGTATCGCATCTCGAGTTCATGGTTTTTGGCGCCCTGATCGTGTTCTTCCTGATCGTCGAGCCGCACGGCCTGGCCAGATTATGGCAGATCGCCAAGGAGAAGCTGCGGATTTGGCCGTTCCCGTACTGAGCGAGATCGCTACGGCGCGAAGTTGTACGAAAGCTTGTTTGTCGAGTGCTATGGGCGTGTTAGGCTTCAACCAAGTCCGCGGCCAAGGCGGACCTGAATAAAACGGGAGGAGACAAATGAGAGCAACCAAGTGGATACTGCCGCTCGCTATGGGCGCAGCCGTTGCGGGGGCGGCTTTTGCCGCGACGGCACAGGAACAGGTCATTCCCTCGATGGTGTACCGCACCGGGCCTTATGCGCCGAGCGGCATTCCGGTCGCCGATGGCTTCGCCGACTACATCACCATGGTCAACGAGCGCGATGGTGGCATCAACGGCGTCAAGCTGCGGGTCGAGGAATGCGAGACGCAATACAACACCGAACGCGGCGTCGAGTGCTACGAGCGCCTCAAGGCGCTGGGCGGCACGATCTTCAGCCCTTATTCGACCGGCATCACCTATGCGCTGATCGACCGCGCCGCTACCGATAAGTCGGTGATCTTCTCGATGGGCTATGGCCGTGCTTCGGCCACCGTCGGCAACATCTTCCCCTGGGTCTTCACGGCCCCCGCCACTTACTGGGGCGGCGCCTCGGCCGGCGTGCAGTATTTCGCCAAGGAAGCCGGCGGCAAGGAGAAGCTGAAGGGCAAGAAGATCGCCTACGTCTATATCGACATCGCCTATGGCAAGGAGCCGATCCCGGTCTTCCAGAATTACTCCCAGGAACTCGGTTTCGACCTCGAACTGGTGCCGGTGCCGGCACCGGGCCTCGAACAGAAGTCGATCTGGCTGAAGATCCGCCAGATGCGTCCCGATTTTGTCTATCTGCAGGGCTGGGGCGCGATGAATGCCGTCTCCCTGAAGGAGGCTGCGGCCGTCGGCTTCCCGCGTGACAAGATGCTGGGCGTGTGGTGGTCGAGCCAGGACAGCGATGTGCAGGCTGCCGGCGCCGCCGCGAAGGGCTATAAGGGCCTCAGCTTCCACGGCGCTTCGAAGGACCTGCAATTGCTCAAGGACATGAAGAAGTACGTCCTGGACAAAGGCAAGGCCGCCGAGGGCGACAAGCATTTTGGCGAGATCGGTTATCTGCGCGGCGCCATGAACGCGATGTTCACGGTCGAAGCCTTGCGTGACGCCCAGGAAAAGTATGGCAAGGGCAAGGTGATGAACGGCGAGCAGTCGCGCGACGGCTTCGAGGCGATCAACCTGACCGAGGAGCGCATCAACAAGCTCGGCCTGAAGGGCTTCGTTCAGCCGATCAAGATGGCCTGCGACAACCACCTGGGCGACGGCAAGATCCTGGTGGTGCAGTGGCAGGGCGACCAGTGGAAGCCGGTCAGCGACTGGATCGCGCCGGAGAACCAGAAACTCTGGCCGCTCTATCTGAAGGACGCCGAAAGCTACGCGCGGGACAAGAACATCGCCTCGCGCAACTGCGCCAAGTCGTAAACCAAGCAGAACCCCCGCCGGCCTGCCCGGCGGGGGCCTCCTCGACGTGTTATCCAGCCGAGTGAAATCCTGATGAGCGCCACCGCTTCCGCCGCGGCCCAGCCGCTGCTCGCCGTCAACAATATCGAGGTGATCTACAATCACGTCATCCTGGTGCTGAAGGGCGTGTCGTTGCAGGTGCCCCAAGGCGGCATCGTCACGCTGCTCGGGGCCAATGGCGCAGGCAAGACCACGACGCTGAAGGCGATCTCCAATCTGCTGCGCGCCGAACGCGGCGACATCACCAAGGGCCATATCGATTATCGCGGCGAGCGGGTCGACCAGCTCAGCCCTTCGGCCCTCGTCAAGAAGGGCGTGATCCAGGTGATGGAAGGCCGGCATTGCTTTGCCCATCTGACTATCGAGGAGAATCTTCTGACCGGCGCCTACACGCGCAGCGATGGCGGCAAGGCGGTCGATCAGGATCTGGAGAAGGTCTATACCTACTTCCCGCGCCTGAAGGTCCGCCGCAAATCGATTGCCGGCTACACCTCGGGCGGCGAGCAGCAGATGACGGCAATCGGTCGCGCCCTGATGAGCCGGCCGGACATGATCCTGCTGGACGAGCCCTCGATGGGCCTGGCGCCACAACTGGTGGAAGAGATTTTCGAGATCGTGCATAAACTCAATCAGGAGACCAAGGTGAGTTTCCTGATCGCTGAGCAGAATACAAATATGGCGCTGCGCTATGCCGATTACGGCTATATCCTCGAAAACGGCCGTATCGTGATGGATGGCGAGGCAGCGAAGCTGCGCGAGAATTCCGACGTGAAGGAGTTCTATCTCGGTCTCGGCGTCGCTGGCCGCCGCAGCTTCCGGGATGTGAAGCATTATCGCCGTCGCAAGCGTTGGCTGGCCTGAGCTGCCATTTTGCAAAGGGGGAAGACCGTGGCGCGCAGAGCGAAGAGCAAAACCCGTAGCGTCGGCGTGAAGAACGGCAAGGCGGCGCCAGCCAGGCGGGCCGTAAGGGTGAAGGCGAGGCCGGACGAATATTTCGATTCACGCGAGACCCGCCGCCCGGCTTCGCGTCAGCGGGCGCAGATCGCCGCCCTCCAGGCCCTGGTCGCGCATGCCAAGAAGGCGAGTCCCTATTATCGTGAAATCCTGAAGGCCGTGCGGCCGGCTTCGCTGACCTCGCTCGAAGCCCTGGCGAAGCTGCCGGTGACGCGCAAATCCGATCTCGCGCCGCGCCAGAAGGCGAGGCCGCCGCTCGGCGGCCTGGAGGCGGCCAAGGCGACCGAGATTGCCAACTATTTCCAGTCGCCCGGCCCGATGTATGAGGCCTATGCGCGGCCGAATGCCAAGATGAAGGATCCCTGGCGCTTTGCCCGTGCCCTCTGGGCGGCCGGCTGCCGTCCCGGCGATCTGGTGCATAATACCTTTTCATATCATCTGACGCCGGCGGGACGGATGACCGAGGGGTCGGCGCAGGCCATCGGCTGTCCGGTCTTTCCGGCCGGTATCGGCAATACGGAACTGCAGCTCGACGCCATCGCTCAATTGAAACCGCGCTTTTATTGCGGCACGCCATCATTTCTGAAGATATTGCTGGAGAAAGGCCGCGAACTCGGCAAGGAAACCGGCTCGCTGAAGAAGGGCCTGGTTGGCGCCGAAGCGCTGCCGCCCAGCCTGCGGGCGGAACTCAAATCCTATGGCGCCGATGTGCTGCAATCCTACGGCACGGCCGAGCTAGGGCTGATCGCCTATGAATCCTCGGCCATCGAAGGCATGATCCTGGATGAGGATGTCATCGTCGAGATCGTGCGGCCCGGTACCGGCGATCCGGTTCCGCCGGGCGATGTCGGCGAGGTGGTCGTCACCGTGCTCGGCAACCCGGCCTATCCGATGATCCGTTTCGCCACCGGCGACCTCTCCGCCATTCTCCCCGGCATGAGCCCCTGCGGCCGCACCAACACCCGGATCAAGGGCTGGATGGGCCGCGCCGACCAGACCACCAAGGTCAAGGGCATGTTCGTCACCCCCGGGCAGATCGCCCAGGTGACGGCGCGCCATCCGGAGATCGTCAAGGCGCGGCTGGAGGTCACGTCCGAGAACAATCTCGATGCCATGACGCTCAAGATCGAGGTCGGGCAGCATGTTTCGGTTTCCGATGCGGCGCAGCTGGCCAAGGCGGTGGCGGAAACCCTGCAATCGGTTTGCAAGCTGCGCGGCCATGTCGAGGTCGTCTCGGCCGGCAGCATGCCCAACGATGGCAAGGTGATCGCCGATCTGCGGACATATCGGTGAGGCGGTAGCGTTCCGCGCCTATCGCTAAGGCCCTGGAATCGCTACACTCCGCGGCGTCATGGTCTTGGCCGTCGAGAAGCTCGCCTGCATCCGCGGCGAGCGTCAGCTGTTTCAGGATGTCAGTTTCCGTCTCGCCGCCGGCGAGGCGCTGTTGCTGCACGGCCCGAATGGCAGCGGCAAGTCGAGCCTGTTGCGGATGCTGGCCGGTTTCTTGAAGCCGGCGGCCGGACGCATTGCCTGGGACAGTACAGCCATTGGCGACGACGTCGAGGCGCATCGTTCGCGCCTGCATTACCTCGGCCATCAGGATGCCGTGAAGCCGCAGCTATCCGCCGAGGATCATTTGATCTTCTGGGCGAGGCTGTTCGGCCATTCGGCGCCGGAAGCAGCAACCCAGACCGCTGCCGCTTTGGAATCCTGCGGTCTGCAGCGCCAGCGGCGCCTGCCGGGGCGCTATTTGTCCGCCGGACAGAAGCGGCGGCTGGCGTTGGCGCGGCTGCTGATTTCGCCGGCGCCGCTCTGGCTGCTCGACGAGCCGACCAATGCGCTGGATACCGCGGCCGTGGCCTGGCTCGGCGAGACGCTGGCGCGGCATCGTGACGGCGGCGGCATGGTTATCCTGGCGAGCCATGTGGCCGTGCCGCTGCCCGGCAGCCGCCGCCTCGAACTGCCGGCGGGGCGCCTGTCATGAGGGCATTTTTTGCCATCGTGCTGCGCGATTTGCGCCTGGGCTTCGGCGCCCAGGGCGCCATGCTCACGACGTTGCTGTTTTTCGTGCTGGCGGTCAGCCTGTTTCCGCTCGGTGTCGGCCCCGAGCCGCAGATTCTGGCCCGCATCGCCTCGGGTGTGATCTGGGTGGCGGCTTTGCTGGCCGCCATGCTGTCGCTGGACCGGTTGTTCCTGGCCGATCAGGAAGACGGCACGCTGGACCTGCTGGCGCAGGCGCCCTTGCCGCTCGGACTGATCGCCCTGGCCAAGACGCTTGCGCATTGGCTCACCACCGGTTTGCCGCTGGCCGTCATGGCGCCGCTGCTGGCCGTGCTGATGCAAATGGATACCGCCGCCATCCCGGCGCTGCTGCTGGCGCTTCTGTTGGGGACGCCATCCTTGAGCCTGATCGGCGCCATCGGCGCGGCCTTGACCTTGGGCACCCGGCGCGGTGCCGTTCTGGTGCCGCTGATCACGCTGCCGCTGGTCATCCCGGTCCTGATTTTCGGCGTCGGCGCCGTGGATGCCGCCGCCTATGGCCTGACGCCGCAGCCGCATTTGCTGCTTCTCGGCGCTTTTCTCGCCGGCAGTCTGGCGCTCAGCCCTTTTGCCATAGCCGGCGCCATCAAGCTGGCCTTGGAATAGCCCTCGCCCTATAAACGCCTGCATGCATGCCCTTGCCAACCCCGCCCGCTTTCTGCGCCTGATGGCTGCCATCCGGCCCTACGCGGCCGCACTCGCCATCCTCGGCCTGGGCATTGGATTGGGCTGGGGACTGCTCTTCTCGCCGCCGGATTACCAGCAGGGTGAGACGGTGCGAATCATGTATCTGCATGTTCCGTCCGCCTGGATGGGGATGTCGACCTACGGGATCATGGCCCTGGCTTCGGCGGCGGCGCTGATCTGGCGTCACCCCGTCGCCGAACTGGTCGCCAAAGCCTCCGCCCCGATCGGGGCGATGTTCACATTATTGTGTCTGGTCACCGGCTCGCTTTGGGGCAAGCCGATGTGGGGCACCTGGTGGGTCTGGGATGCCCGGCTCACCTCGATGCTGATCCTGTTCTTCCTGTATCTGGGCTACATCGCCCTGTGGGAAGCCTTCGACGACCCGTCGCGGGCCGGCCGCGCCGCCGCCATCCTTGCGCTGGTCGGCGTGATCAACCTGCCGATCATCAAATTCTCTGTCGATTGGTGGAATACGCTGCATCAGCCGGCCAGCGTGATGACCCTGGCCGGGCCGAAGATCGATCCTTCCATCCTGTGGCCGCTGCTGGTCACTGCGCTTGGCGCCGAGGGCTACTACATCTGGGTGCTCAGCCTGCGCGTTAAAGCGGAAATCCTGAACCGGCAGGCCCGTATCCTGCGCTTCAGTGCCGCGACGGATCGCCGCGCCGGCTAGCAGGGCGAGGCAGAAGGCTCTATTTTCTCTCCGCTTGGCCCATAGAGGTCAGAGGAACCAAGGGGTTAATCGAAGTGCACTGGTCTTCGCTGGGCGATTTCCTGGCTATGGGTGGATATGCCGGCTACATCTGGCCGTCCTTTGCCTTGGCGCTGGTGTTGCTGGTCGGGCTGTGGCTGCAAAGCTATGCCGGCATGAAAGCGGCGGAGCGCGAACATGCCGAGGCCCGCCATGAGGCCGGCCGTGACGCGTAAGCAGAAGCGGCTGCTCGCCGTTCTCGGGCTGGTCGGCGGGCTGGGCATTGCCGCTGCCCTGGTGCTGACGGCTTTCAGCGACAATCTGGTCTTCTTCCATAGTCCATCCGATGTCGTCGAGCAGCATATCGCCGCCGGGAAGCATTTCCGCATCGGCGGTCTGGTGCGCGAAGGCAGCGTGAAGAAGGATGGCCTGACCACGGATTTCATCATTACCGATCTGCGTCATGACGTGCCGGTGCGCTATACCGGGATGCTGCCGGACCTGTTCCGCGAGGGGCAGGGCGTCGTCGCCAACGGCAAGCTGGATGATCAGGGCCGTTTCGTGGCGACCGAGGTTCTGGCCAAGCATGATGAAAAATACATGCCGCCGGAAGTCGCCGAGGCATTGAAGAAGTCGGGCCAGTGGCATGAAGGTCCCGGCGATCACCTCAAACTCAAACCCGGCTCATAGCAGCCGGCGATAGGCGGGCCCATGATCGCTGAACTCGGCCATATCGCGCTGATCCTCGCGCTCACGTTGGCGCTGGTGCAGGGCATTCTGCCGATGATCGGCGCGGCACGCGGGATCGGCAATTGGATTGCCCTGGCGCCGCCGGCCGCCCTGGGCCAGGCCGTGCTGGTCGCCTTCGCCTTCGGCTGCCTGATGTATGCCCACGTGACCTCGGATTTCTCGGTACTCAACGTCGCGGAGAATTCCAACACGCTGAAGCCGATGCTGTATAAAATCACCGGCGTCTGGGGCAATCACGAAGGCTCGCTGATGCTCTGGATCTTCATCCTCGCCATCTTCGGCGCGGCAATGGCGATCTTCAGCCGCAATCTGCCGGCGACCTTGCGGGCGCGGGTGCTTTCGGTGCAGGGGCTGATCGGCGTCGGCTTCATCGCCTTTATCCTGTTCACCTCGAATCCGTTCGCCCGCGTGCTGCCGCCCCCGATGGAGGGCCGCGGCCTCAATCCTCTTCTGCAGGACCCCGGTTTGGCGTTTCATCCGCCATTCCTGTATCTCGGCTATGTCGGCTTTTCGGTTGCCTTCGCCTTTGCGGTGGCGGCGCTGATCGAAGGCCGCGTCGATTCCGCCTGGGCGCGCTGGGTGCGGCCCTGGACGCTTGCTGCATGGTGTTTCCTGACCATCGGCATCGCCCTCGGCTCCTGGTGGGCCTATTACGAACTCGGCTGGGGTGGCTGGTGGTACTGGGATCCGGTCGAGAATGCGTCCTTCATGCCCTGGCTTGCCGGCACGGCGCTGCTGCATTCCGCCATCGTGGTCGAGAAACGCGACACGCTGAAAAGCTGGACCATCCTACTGGCGATTCTCACCTTCTCGCTCAGCCTGTTGGGCACCTTCCTGGTCCGTTCAGGCGTGATCAATTCGGTGCATGCCTTTGCCACCGACCCGACCCGCGGCGTCTTCATCCTGATTTTCCTCTCCATCGTGGTCGGCGGCAGCCTGACGCTCTATGCCGTCCGCGCGCCGGCGCTGCAGGCGGTCGGTGTCTTCGCGCCGATCAGTCGCGAGGGCGCGCTGCTGCTGAACAATCTGCTGTTGACGGTGGCTGCCGCGGCAGTTCTGCTGGGCACGCTTTATCCGATGGCGCTGGATGCTTTGACGGGCGATAAGGTCTCCGTCGGTCCCCAGTATTTCAACACCATCTTCATCCCGCTGATGGCGCCATTGCTGGCGGCGGTTGCGATTGGTCCGATGCTGGCCTGGAAGCGCGGCGATCTTGCTGCCGCCCTGCGCCAGCTCGTTCCGGCCGCCATCGCCGTCGCCGTGGCTTTCGCCATCGGGCTACTGCTGCTGGACGGCCGCAGCTTTATGACGCTGCTCGGACTCGGGCTGGCGGCATGGCTTGCCATCGGCACGCTTTGCGAATGGGCGCTGCGGGTGAAACTGTTTGCGGCCCCGGCGGCCGAAACGCTGCGTCGCGCCAAGGGCCTGCCGCGCTCGGCCTGGGGGATGACCGTGGCGCATCTCGGTGTTGCCGTCGTTGTGCTCGGCATTACGGTATCGCAGACCTGGCAGGTTGAAGTGCAGCAGGTGATGAAGCCCGGCGATGTCGCCAAGGTCGGCCCGGTGGAGTACCGCTTTCTCGACGTTTCTCCGGTGAAAGGCCCGAACTATACCGCGCGGCAGGGACGTTTCGAGGTTCTGCGCGACGGCGAGGTGATCCGCGAGATGTTTCCGGCACAGCGCCGCTATCAGCAGCCGCCGATGGAAACCACCGAGGCTGCGATCCGGCCGTCCCCGATTGCCGACCTCTACGCCGTGATCGGCGAGGGCGATGCCGATCGCGGCTGGGCGGTGCGTCTCTACTGGAAGCCCATGGTATCTCTGATCTGGCTGGGCGCGCTCATCATGGCCTTCGGCGGCTTCCTGTCGCTGAGCGACCGCCGCTACCGTGTCGGGGCGCCGGCCCGCAAACGCGTAACCGCCGCCGCCGCTGCCGAGTAACAGCATGCGCCTGACTTATCTCATTCCCCTGCTTCTGTTCGTGCTGATCGGCATCGGTCTGGCTGTGGGCCTGACGCTGAAGCCGCGCGAAATTCCGTCCGCCCTGATCGGCAAGCCGGTGCCGGAGTTTCAGCTTCCACCGATCCAGGGGCATGAGAAGGGGCTGGCCACTACGGATCTGAAGCAGGGCGCCCCGAGCGTGGTGAATGTCTTCGCATCCTGGTGCGTCCCCTGCAGAGTCGAGCATCCGTTGTTCATGGCGCTGCGCCGCGACGGGCTCGCGCCGATCTATGCCATCAACTACAAGGACAAGCCGGCAGACGTGGCGAAATGGCTGGATCAGCTCGGTGACCCATTCACGCAGATCGGCGCCGATCTGGATGGCCGCGTCAGCATCGACTGGGGCGTCTATGGCGTGCCGGAGACCTTCATTATCGACGGCCAAGGGCGGATTGCCTGCAAGCATGTCGGCCCGCTGACCGACTGGGATCTCGACAACAAGATCAGGCCGCTGTTGCGGGATCTGAAGGCGGGGCGCAAAAGCGACGTGAAATGCTGAAGCGGTTGGGTTTCGTTTTTCTATTGCTGGCAGCATGGCCGGCCTTTGCGCAGCATCTGGATGAAACGCTCCCCGATCCTGCACAGGAACAGCGGGCGCATGAGATTTCGCGCGAGCTGCGCTGTCTGGTCTGCCAGAACCAGTCGATCGAGGATTCCAACGCACCGCTGGCACGCGATCTGCGCCGTATCGTGCGCGAACGCATCGCCGCCGGCGACAGCGATCAGGCGGTGAAGGATTATCTGGTCGCGCGCTATGGCGAATGGGTTCTGCTCAAGCCGTCGTTCAACCGCGAGAACCTGCTGTTATGGCTCGGCCCGGCGCTGTTTCTGCTGATTGGCGCGCTGGTGGTCTTCGCCGTCTTGCGGCGCCAGCGCGCCGCCGCAAAAGCCGCTGCGGCCGCACCGTTGACCGAGGCCGAGGCGAAACGCCTGCAGGCGCTGCTCAATGAGCAGGGGATCGGCGAGCAGGGAGAAGGCCGCTGATGTTGTGGCTCGGCTTTGCGCTCCTGGCCGCGGTGGCGCTCGGATTTCTGCTTTGGCCGTTGCTGCGCCAGCAGCACGATGCGAACGACCGCCGGACCCATGACCTGGCCGTCTATCGCACACAGCTCAAGGAAGTCGAACAGGATCTGGCGCGCGGCGCCCTGCAGCCGGCGGAGGCGGAGGCGGCCAGACTGGAAATCCAGCGCCGGCTGCTGCGGGCGGACGCCGCCGATACCGCGGACTCTTCGGCACAGGGACCCGGTTCCAGTGTAAGGGCGGCTAGCCTTGTGGCGCTGATCCTGGTGCCGCTCGTCGCCGGCGGGCTCTATCTCGCCTTGGGGCGGCCCGAGGCAGTCGATTTCAATGCGAAATTCGCTCGCGCCCAGGCCGAGCAGGAAGCCCGCCAGCGCCAGCAGATCGAGAAAATGGTGGCCCAGCTCCAGACGAAGCTAAAAGCCGATCCCAGCCATCCGGAAGGCTGGCTGCTGCTCGGCCGCTCGTTGCTGGGATTGGAGCGGCCGGCCGACGCCGCCAAGGCCTTCGGCCATGCCGTTGACCTGCAGCCCGACAATGCCGACGCGCTGGCGCTGCGGGGTGAGGCGCTGACCTTGGCTGCGGATGGTTCGGTGACGCAGGAGGCGCAGAAGGATTTCCGCGCCGCGCTCGAACATGACCCGCGCCATCCCGGCGCCCGGTATTATCTCGGCCTGCTGCGTCTGCAGGAAGGCGATACCCGCGGCGCCTATGACGACTGGTATGCGCTGGCGGCCGATGCGCCGGCCGATGCCGGCTGGCTGGAGCTTGTGCATGATCGTCTGCGCGAACTGGCCCCGCGGTTGAATATTCCGCTTGCGCAGGCCGTGCCGCAGCCGAAGCCAGCGCAGAACGCCGCAGGTCAGGCGCCTGAGGGGCCGGGCCCGAGCCGGGAGCAGATGGAAGCGGCCCGGCAGATGTCGCCGGATGAACGTTCGGCAATGATCCGCGGCATGGTGGACCGGCTCGCCGAGCGGCTGAAACAGAACCCGGACGATGCCGATGGCTGGCAGCGGCTGGCCCGGGCCCGCGAGGTTCTGGGCGACACGGATGGCGCACGCGACGCCCTGCGTCAGGTGGTGCGGCTGCGACCGGACCAGGCCGAGGCGCATCTCGCGCTCGCCTTCGACCTGGCTGGCGCGACCGTCAAGAGTCGCGATCCGCTGCCGGAGGAGGCCGTGGCCGAATTCCGCAAGGTTCTGGACATTCAGCCCGAGCATGCCCAGGCGCTGTGGTTCGTCGGCCGCGCCGCATACGAGGCCGGCGACAAGGCCGCGGCGGCAACGCATTGGAAGAAGCTGCTCGCTCTGCTGCCGCCCGGCTCGCCGGAAGCGAAGGCGCTGTCGGAGCGGATTGCCAGCCTGTCCCATTGATCGAGTCGATTGATCCGGCATTGAAAACCGACAACATGGGGTTGCTGTTAACGCCTGTTTAAGGGGCGGCAGGGCGTAATCGGCCCGGGGTTATTCAGGGCCGTTCGGCCAGGGTTGAGGCATGGCAATCGCACCAAGCAATAATCTTCTATCGGCGCTGTCGCAGTTGCAGAGCCGTCCTTCGGTCCAGCCGCCGCGTCCGGCCGCTGCGGGCACGGCGCAGGGCGCATCGGCGACAGCGAATACCGGCCGGGTGCAGAGCAGTTTCGCCGCCCAGCTTTCGGGGCAGCCAATTCAGACCGCCAGCAGTGCGAATGCCACCGCGCCGGCGGCGCAGCCGGTCAATCAGCCGCCATTGCCGGTCCGTGGCGGCTATCTGGGGCGTCACGTCAATATCGTCGTCTGATTTGGCGGCCGATTTTCCTGCAGTTTGATTTCCCCGGCAGTTCGTGTTGACCTGATTTGGCGCGGCATCTAGCCTACCGCGCGCAATAATCTCTATACGAACTATCGGGGAGACGTCATGTTGAAGCGCCGTTTGTTTGTGGCCGGCATTGCCACCGCTGCCACTTTTGCCCTGTTGCCGACGCTGGCGGCTCCGGCTCTGGCCAAGGACAGGGCGGTGATCGCCGCGCTGCCCTTCATTTCCACTGCGCCGGTTTTCATCGCCAAGGAACGCGGCTATTTCGATGCCGAGGGCATCGACCTGGACATCAAGACGTTCAACGCCGCCCAGGCGGTGGCCGTGGCGGTCGCCTCCGGCGATGCCGATTTCGGCGTCACGGCCTTTACCGGCGGCTTCTTCAATCTGGCCGGCAAGGGCGCCTTGAAGGTGATCGCCGCCCAAAGCCGCGAAGAGCCGGGCTACAAATTCGTCGCCTATATCGCCTCGAAGAAAGCCTATGACGCCGGCTTCAGGTCGCCGAAGGATTTCCCGGGCAAGACAGTTGCGATCACCACCGTCGGCTCCAGCTTCCATTACAATCTCGGCATGCTGGCCGACAAATACGGCTTCAAGCTGGACCAGGTGACCATGAAGCCGGTGCAGTCGGTGCCGAACATGATGGCGGCGCTGTCCGGCGGTCAGGTGGATGCCACGATCCTGCCGGCCAACAACGCGCTGAAGCTGGAACATGAGGGCACCGGCAAGATCATCGGTTGGGTTTCCGATTACACTCCCTGGCAGCTCGGCGCGCTGTTCACCTCGACAAAGAACGTCAAGGACAAGCGCCCGATGGTCGAGCGTTTCGTCAAGGCCTATCAGAAAGGCCTGGCCGATTATGCCGCCGCTTTCCTGGCCAAGGATTCGGAAGGCAACCGCATGGCGGGCGAGAAGGCCCTGGCGGCGATGCCGGCTTTGGAGAAATGGGTCAAGCCGACACCGACCCTGGATGTCGTGAAGATCGGGGCCAATTACATGGATCCGCAGGGCCGGCTTGATGTGAAGAACATCTATGAACAGCTCGCCTGGTATCAGGAACAGGGGCTGGTCGACAAATCGGTCAAGGCCGAGGACTTTCTCGACCTGAGCTTTGTCAAAGGCCATTTCGGCGTACCGAAGAAGAAGTAAGAGACGCGCTTCATGCAGCTCGTACTGGAGGAGGTCGGTTACGCCTATGGCGATCTGCCGGTCCTCGACAAGATCAGCTTTTCCGTGGCCGAAGGTGAAACCGCGGCGCTGATCGGCCCCTCCGGCTGCGGCAAGTCGACCCTGCTCAACCTGGTTGGCGGCCTGCTGCAACAGCAACGAGGCCGCATTGCCAGCCACGGCGCGCCGCCGCCGGGCTGCCTGAACCCTTTCACCTTCGTTTTTCAGGATTTCGCTTTGCTGCCCTGGCGCAGCGTGGCCGGTAACGTCGCGCTGGCGCTGGAGCATCACCGCTTGAGCCGGGCCGAGCGCGACGGGCGCGTGGCCGAGGTGCTGAAGCTTTGCGGCCTGGCCGATTTCGCCGATGCATTGCCGAAGCAGCTTTCCGGCGGCATGCGGCAGCGTGTTGGCATCGCCCGGGCGATTGCCGTCAAGCCTGCCGTGCTGCTGATGGACGAACCGTTATCGGCATTGGACGCACAGACCCGCGAATTGCTGATGGAGGATCTGGTCAGCATCTGGGGGCGCGAGCGGACCACGACGCTGTATGTTACCCACAATCTTGCCGAAGCTGTGCGGCTTGCCGACCATGTCGTGGTGTTGTCGCGCCGGCCGGGCCGCCTCAAGAAGATCGTCGGGATCAATATTCCGGTCTCGGAGCGGTCGAAGCCGGAGCATGCCGCAGAGCTGCAGAATCTGCATGACGAGCTATGGACCTTGATCAAGGCCGAAGCGCAGGTCGCCGACCGGGAGATGCTGGATGTCTGATGCGCAACCCTTGACCGTCGCCTTCCGTGGCGGCGGTTTCGTCGTCGATATGCGGCGCTGGGCGCCGTGGCTGGCATTCGTCGTGATCATCGCCGGCTGGGAAGCTGCGTCCGATACCGGCCTGCTGCCAGCTTTGTTCATGCCGGCGCCGCATGAGGTGCTCAGCGCGCTTTATGCGCTGCTGGTCGACGGCAAGCTGTTCGTGCATATCGGAGCATCGCTGTGGCGCATCATCGGCGGCTGGCTGATCGGCTCGGCCGCCGGCCTGGCCGTCGGTTTCGCCATGGGCATCTTCGTGCTGGCCCGCTCCGTCGGCCTGCCGGTCGTCGCGGCCCTGTTTCCGATCCCGAAAATCGCCTTGCTGCCGCTTTTCATCCTCTGGTTCGGCATCGGCGAGCCGTCGAAAATCGCAACCATCGCCCTTGGCGTGTTCTTTCCGACCGTGGTCAGCACCTATTCGGCGGTGGACAGCGTGCCGCGCAATCTGATCCGCATGGCGCAGAGCTTCGGCCTGACCACGCGCATGATCGTTTTGAAAGTCATTCTGCCGGGCGCCATGCCGGGCATTCTGGCGGGCAGCCGCATCTCGGCCTCGATTGCATTGATCCTGGTCGTTGCCGCCGAAATGATCGGTGCCGATACCGGCATAGGCGCTTTCGTGCTCGCGGCGGGCAACCTGATGCAGACCGATCAGTTGATCGCCGGCGTGGTTCTGCTTTCGCTGCTGGGCCTGATGATCAGCTGGCTGATCAGCCGGGTCGAAAAGGCGCTGCTGCGCTGGCGGTGAGGCAGGGATGAGCGATTATCGGATACCAGCCACCCGCATTGTCCGCCGTCCCGAGAACGGCGGCACGCCGCGTCGGGTCGAGGCGGATATCGTGGTGCTGGGCGCCGGCATCAGCGGCGTCTCGGCGGCCTTGGAAGCGGCCAAGCTCGGTCGCAAGGTCGCACTGGTCGATGCCGGCATGCAACTCGGCGGACAATCGACCGGCTCGCTGCTCGGCACTTTCTGCGGCTTTTATTCGAACGGCCCACAGCCTTACCGTGTCGTCTACGGTATTGTCGACGACATGTTCGCGCATCTGAAGCGCGAAGGGGCTTTTCATGTCCGCCGCGGCCGCAACACCTTCATCCCGCTTTATCAGGAACAGGCTCTGGTGCGCTGGATCGAGCAGGCGGTCACGGCCGCCGGCATAAAGGTGGTGCTGGGTGCCAACCTGCTGGACGTGCAGCGTGATGGCGGCCGGATCGGCGGTCTGGCCTTGGCCACCCGCTTCGGTCTGGTCGATCTGCGCGGCACCGGCTTCATTGACGCTTCGGGCGATGCGGCTCTGACCTATGCCGCCGGCTTTGCCTGTCGCGAGCCGGAAGCGCCGATCATGGGCACGCTCATGTTCATCCTCGAAGGCTTCGATGAAGACGCGGCCCAGAAGCTCGACCGCTGGGCGGTGCAGAAGCGCTTGGGAGAGGCCGGCGGCCGCTACGGCCTGGTACGCCGCGACGGTTTCGTCTTCGCCTTTCCGGGCAAGGGACAGGCGACCGTCAACATGACCCATGTGGAAACCCCGCTCGACCCGCTCGGCTATGCCCGGGCGCAGGCCGAGGGCCGCGCGCAAGCCGACCGCGTCGTCGCCTTCCTGCGCGGCGAATACCCAGAGGTCTTCGGCCTGGCGCGGGTGCGGCAATATGGCTTGCTCGGCATCCGGCAGACGCGCTGGATCGTCGGGCGCCACAGCCTGGGGATCGACGAGGTGCGGCAGGGCATCCGGCCCGATGATGCCGTGGTGCGCTGCGCCTGGCCGGTCGAACTGCACGACCGCGCCGAGGACGTCCATTGGGAGGAATTCGGCGACGACCACATGCATTACGTGCCCTTCGGCAGCATGGTGCCGGAGCAGGCCGACAATCTGGTGGCGGCCGGCCGCTGCATCGACGGCGATCCCGCTGCCCTGAGCTCGGTGCGGGTCATGGGACCCTGCATCGCCATGGGCGCGGCGGCCGCCCAGGCGCTGGATCTCGCCGGGGCGGGCTCGGTTCGGCAGATCGATATCCGCGCCTTGCAGAAGCGGCTGGCCGACAACCTGGAACGTTGCGACCGCGATTAGCCGCGCGGCTCGAGCGTGTCGATGATCTGCCGCAGCAGCGCGATGAACTCCGCCCGCTTGGCCGGCGGGATCGGCGCCATGATCCGGTCCTGCGCCCGCATGACGCCCGGCATCGCCTGACGCAATTGGCCCTCTCCCTCGGACGTCAAAACCAATGCATTGGTTCGACGATCGGTCTCCGTGCGCTCGCGCACCAGCAGCCCGCGCTTGATCAGGCGGGCCACCATTTCGGCAACCGTCGAACGGTCGATGCCCGTCGAGCGCACAAGCTCGACCTGGCTGATGCCGGCCTGTTGATAGATTGCCAGCAAGAGCGCGAATTGACGCGGCGTCAGCCCATCGGCGCCGACCTCGTTGGTATAGAGATCGACGGCCAATTGCTGGCAGCGGCGCAGCAGGTGGCCCGGCGCGTCATGCAGATCAAATCCGGCAAGCGCGTCGACTGCAGCTTGCTGGGTGGTTGCGTCCCCCGACATGGAACCTCCCGGTCTTCATCTTCTGGGTTCTTGTTGTTCTTGTTACTCAAAACGCATGGCGGATTCGGTGTCCGCTTCTCAGTCCGCTGATAAGACGCCATTTCGCATGGGTTCGTCCATAGTTGGGGCATTTGCCCTTTGGCGAAAATGAACGATACCATGCCTGCGGTTATCGAAAGCAGCAGCCGAGGCGGCATGCAGAACCCGAAAAACTTCCCGTTTTCCAAAAAGATACCCGAAGGCGACAATCGCGAGCGGCTGGTCTGCGGCGATTGCGGCTGGATTCATTACGTCAACCCGAAAGTGGTTGTCGGCGCTGTCGTCGGCCATGGCGGGCGGTTGCTGCTGTGCCGGCGCGCCATCGAGCCGCGCCGCGGCTTCTGGACGATCCCGGCCGGCTATCTCGAGGAGCATGAGACGCCCGAGGCGGGGGCCAGCCGCGAGGCCCTGGAAGAGGCCTGCGCGGACATTGCCATCGACCAGCTGCTGGCGGTCTATAGCGTCCCTCGAATCAGCCAGGTGCAGCTGATCTACCGGGCGACCCTGGCGCGGCCTGACTTTGCGCCGGGGCCGGAATCGCTCGAGGTCCGGCTCTATGACTGGGACGAGATTCCCTGGGAAGAGCTGGCCTTTCCGTCTGTGCACTGGGCCTTGCGGCAATACCGGCAGGTTGCGGGCCGGACGGCGTTTCCAGCCTTCTCCAATCCACCCAGCGAGACCGGGGAATATTAGGAAGCTGTCTCCACCCCGGCGAGCGCGTTGCCGAAGGCGGCGGCCTTGAACGGTTGCAGGTCGGCGGCCTGCTCGCCGACACCGACGAAATGCACCGGCAGGCCGAATTTGTCGGCGATGGCGACCAGTACGCCGCCGCGCGCGGTGCCGTCCAGCTTGGTGATCACCAGACCGCTGACGGCACAAATCTCCTTGAAGGTCGCAACCTGATTGAGTGCGTTCTGGCCGGTGGTGGCATCCAGCACCAGCAGGACGTGATGCGGCGCATCCGGCATCTGCTTTTTCAGCACGCGCACGATCTTGGCCAACTCGCCCATCAGATCGGTCTTGTTCTGCAGCCGGCCGGCCGTGTCGATCAGCAATACGTCGGCGCCGGTCTCGCGCGCCTGCGTCAGGGCATCGAAAGCCAGCCCGGCCGCATCGGCGCCGGTCTCCCGCGCCAGGACCGGCGCGCCGACCCGTTCGCCCCAGATTTTCAGCTGCTCCACCGCCGCGGCGCGGAAAGTATCGCCCGCGGCCAGTACCACGTTGCGGCCCTGCTCGCGCAGGCGCGCGGCAATCTTGCCGATCGTGGTCGTCTTGCCGACGCCGTTGACGCCGACCACCAGAACGACTTGGGGCTTTTCGCCCTCCAGCGACAGCGGCTGTTCCGCCGGCTGGAGAATCTCGGCCAGTGAACTGGCCAGGGCGGTCTTGATCTCGTCCGCCGTGACATCCTTGTCGAAACGATCCTTGGCGATCGCCTTGACGATCTTTGCTGCCGTCGCCACGCCGAGATCGGCTTGGATCAAGGTTTCTTCCAGCTCGTCGAGTGCGGCCTGGTCAAGCTTGCGCTTGGTGAACAAGGCGGAGATAGAGCCGCCGAGCTGACTGGCGGAGCGGGAAAGCCCAGCCTTCAGGCGGCCGAACCAGCCGGGTTTCTTGTCGCCGCCTTCGCTCATGCTGCCTCCAACCAAAGTTTGCCGTCGCGTGCCGCCATAATGCGCGCGGTAATGATCGCGCCTTTCGGATGGGTTGGCGGCAGCACCACCGGCGCATAGGTTTCATCGCGGCCGACGCCATCCTGTTCCACCAGGATCCGCGCCTCGGCGCCGATGCGGCCGGCCAGGAAGCGATTCAGCGCTTGCGCCGCCTGGTCGCGCAAAATCGCTGCGCGCTGGCGGCAGGTTTCGACCGGCAATTGCGGCATGCGCGCCGCCGGCGTGCCGGGCCGCGGCGAATAGGGGAAGACGTGCAGGAAGGCCAGGCCGGCGTCATCGATCAGCGCAACGCTGTTTTTGAAGGCCGCCATGCTTTCGGTGGGAAAGCCGGCAATGATGTCGGCGCCCAGGGCGATGCCCGGCCGCAGCCGATGCAGGCGCTGCGCCGCCGTGAGGGCCTGATCCCGGCTATGGCGCCGCTTCATGCGCTTGAGGATCAAATCGTCGCCGGATTGCAGGCTGAGATGGGCATGCGGCATGACGCGCGGCTCGTCGCCATAGAGCCGGAACAGGTCTTCGTCGATCTCGGCCGGATCGAGCGAGGAGAAGCGTAGACGCTCGATCTGCGGAACCAAGGCCAGCAATCGCCGCGCCGCCTGCCCCAGGCTGGGGCGCCCTGGCAGATCGTGGCCGTAGGAGGTGATGTCGACGCCGGTCAGCACGAATTCGCGATAACCCCGGTCGGCGAGGCGGCGCGCCTGCTCGACCACCTGGCCGAGCGGCAGCGAACGACTCGGTCCGCGGCCATAGGGGATGATGCAGAAGGTGCAGCGGTGGTCGCACCCATTCTGCACCTGCACGAAGGCGCGCGCACGGCCCTCGATCGCGTCCACCATGTGCGAGGCGGTCTCGCGCACCTCCATAATGTCGTTGACGCGCACCTTCTCGAACCGGTTGACGCCGAAGTCTGGCAGAGCGCGGTAGCTGTGGGCCTTGAGCTTCTCCTCGTTGCCGAGAACGAGGTCTACCTCTTCCATCTCGCCGAAACTTTCCGGCTCGGTCTGCGCCGCGCAGCCGGTAACGATGATGCGTGCCTCGGGGTTCTCGCGGCGCGCCTTGCGGATGGCCTGACGCGCCTGACGCACGGCCTCCGCCGTCACGGCACAGGTATTGACTATCACAGCACCGCCCTCGAGCCCGTCAAGGCCCGCCGCGCCCGCCTCACGCCTGATGACCTCGGACTCGTAAGCATTGAGCCGGCATCCGAAGGTCACGATCTCCAGCGCCATCAAGCAGCCCCTTCGACTTCGCGTTCCCATGCGCCCGTTTCAGGGTCGAAGCGACCGGAGAATTCCCACTCCGCGGGTCCTGTCATGATCACGTGATCATCCTCGCGCCAGAGAATTTCCAGCGGCCCGCCCGGAACGCGCACCGTCACGCGTCGCGCCGTGCGACCGGTTCGAGACGCCGAGACGGCAGCCGCGCAAGCGGCGGAGCCGCATGCCAGGGTCAGTCCCGCTCCGCGCTCCCAGGTGCGAATGGTGAGATGCTCGGGCGAATCCACCCGGGCAAATGTAATATTGGCCCTTTCCGGAAAGATGGGGTGGTTCTCCAGCATCGGCCCGAATCGTTCCAGATCATAGGAATAGGGATCGTCCTCTACCCAGAATACGGCATGGGGGTTGCCCATGGAGGCCACCGAGGGCGAATGCAATACGGGATCGTCGATAGGCCCTACCTGCAACTCTATCATACGCGTATCGCGGAACTCCTCCGCAAGAGGA
>NZ_DASVCJ010000060.1:0-53642 GCF_036381655.1 Ferrovibrio sp. | reverse complement strand
GACCTCCTACCAGCAGGGATGGTGAATCTGATTCGTCGAAAACCCGAAACCCAAAACCGGCGCCGACTCACAAAGGACTCACCACCGTCTCAAACAGGTCCCAAGACACGATTCAGAGACATCGAACTACGCTCTAGCTTTCGCCGTTGCGGCGCTCGCCGTCCTGGTCCTGGCCGGCGTCTATATCTGGTTGCATCCTCTGGCGCTCTGCCGGCAACAGACCAGCAGCCTGTTCTTCGGCACGGCGATCGGCGGCGGCGGCAAGGTCGAGCCCGCCGATTGGTCGCGCTTCGTCGACGAAGCCATCCGGCCGCGCTTCCCCGATGGATTCACGATCCTGGATGGGCAGGGCGCCTATCGCTCCGCCGATGCAGATATCGTGCGCGAGGAGGCGCATGTCCTCGTCGTGGCCCGGCCGAACTCCGCCGAGATCGACGGCAAGCTCGATGCGATCGCCGAGGATTATAAGGCGCGCTTCCATCAGGAAAGCGTGCTACGGCTCGATCAGTGCGGCGCCTATCGCTTCTGATGCCTGATTATTGGGCGCTGCGCAGCTTAGCCGGCTCGAATTGGCAATCGAGCAGCTTGGGCTGAAAGGTTGCGCCGATCAGCAGGCGGTTGTTGATCTGCGCGGCGGCACTGGCGCCCGAGATCAGCGAACCTGGATCGCCGAAGGCTTCCTGCACCTGCAGGACGCCATTGCTGCCGCGGCCGATGCGCAGCACCATGCTCGGGCTCTGCCTGTCGCCGTCGATGGCATGGCCGATGAAGGCGAAGGCGTTCGGATGAGCCGCCACCCAAATGTTGCCCTCGGCATCGCGGTGGATATTGTCGGGCCCGCCGGGCAGCGCAAGCGTGCCGCTGCGCAGCAGGAAGCCGCTGCCGGGATCACGGGTGAAGGCGAGCAGCTCGCGCCACAGGGTCGAGCCGACCAGCACCGTGCCCCCATCGGCGGTCACGTCGATGCCGTTGGCAAAGGCGATATCCTTGGCGACGATGCGAACGCCGCGGCCGTCGTAGTAGTCGACCGTCGCGCGGCTGAGCTGCAGCAGGTTTTCCACCATGTGCATCCAGTGCGGACCGGAGCCGCGGTCGTTGGTGACGTAGAAGGCCTCCGGCCCGACGGCGGCGATGGCATTGGGATGAACGAACAGGCTGCTGCTGACGCTGCCGCGGTGATGCAGGATATGCCCGCCATTGCCGTCGTCCTGCAGCGTGAATATCTCGACGGTATGACGGTCCTCGCTGCGATGGTTGATCACATGGAGGAAAATCTGCCCGTCGCCGCCGCGAAACAGGCTGATGCCGCCGGGATGCAGCGGCAGGTTGGCCGGAATGCCCAGCTTGGTGAACTGTCCCGGCCGGGTATTCAGGCTGTAATACCAAAGCGCACCGGGCGCGTTGGGATGGCGCCGGTCCTGGGCGGAAACGATGGCGCCGCTGCCATCGGGCAGCATGACCAGGTCTTCCGGCCCGACCGGTGCTTCGACGGCGAGGCATTGTCCGGCGACGAAGGCCTTGGTGCTGCGCAAGGCACCGCCATTCCAGACGGTGTAGCCGGCATAGACGATCAGGGCGACGAGGAGAAAGCGCCACCAGTAGCGCCGCAAGCCCCGCTTCGCCGGCCCGCCACTGCGTTTACGCGGCGGCATCGGCGGTTCCCGTCATGAATTGCAGGCGGGCAAGCCGGGCGTAAAGACCGTCCTCGGCCATCAACGTTTCGTGCCGGCCCGAGGCGACGATCTTGCCGTGATCCATCACCACGATGCGGTCGGCCTTCTGTACGGTGGCCAGGCGATGGGCGATCACCAGCGTGGTGCGGCCCCGCATCAGCTGTTCCAGCGCCTGCTGCACCTTGCGTTCCGATTCCGCGTCCAGCGACGAGGTCGCCTCGTCCAGCAGCAGCACCGGCGGATCCCTCAGCAGGGCACGGGCGATGGCGATACGCTGGCGTTGGCCGCCCGAAAGCCGCACGCCGCGCTCGCCCAGATAGGTGTCGTAGCCCTGCGGCAAGGCCTGGATGAAGCCGTGCGCGGCGGCGGCTTCGGCGGCGGCATGCACGTCGGCATCGCTGGCCTCCGGCCGGCCATAGCGGATATTCTCGATGACGGAGGTGCCGAAGATCACCGGCTCCTGCGCCACGAGGCCGATATGGCGGCGCAGCTCGACGGGATCGAGCATGGCGATATCGACGCCATCGAAACGGATGCGGCCCGCCTCCGGGTCGTAGAAGCGCAGCAGCAGCTGGAACAGGGTCGTCTTGCCGGCGCCCGACGGTCCGACGATGGCGACCGTTTCGCCGGCGGCGACAGCGAGCGACAAGCCGTCGACTGCCGCGGTCTGCGGCCGCGCCGGATAATGGAAATGCACGTCCTCGAAGGCAAGCCGGCCGCTCGGCCTGGCCGGCAGCCGCGCCGGCTCGGCCGGCGCCTTCACGCTGGGTTCCGTGGCGAGCAGTTGCATCAGGCGTTCGGCGGCGCCGGCGGCGCGCTGCACGTCGCCCCAGATCTCCGACAATGCACCGACGGCCGAAGCGCCGATCACGGCGTAGAAGACGAAGGCGCTGAGTTCGCCGGCCGACATTTCGCCGGCGAAAACGGCCTTGCCGCCGATCCACATGACGCCGTTGACGGCGCCGAAGACCAGCAGCATGACCAGCGCCGTCAGCCAGGCCCGTGCCCGGGTGCGCCGCACCGCGGTGCCGAACGCGGCCTCGGCATTGGCAGCGAAACGGTCGGCTTCGCGGGCCTCGAAGGTATAGGCCTGCACCGTGCCGATGGCGTTGAGCGTTTCGCTCGCCTGAGCGGACAGGTCGGCGATGCGGTCTTGGCTGGCGCGCGACAGCCGCCGCAGGCGGCGGCCCAGAATGACGATCGGCAGCACCACGACGGGAATGACGAGCGCCACCAGCAAGGTCAGCCGCGTCGACGAGACCACCAGCAGGACGGCGCTGCCGAGGAACAGCAGCAGATTGCGCAAAGCCACCGAGAGCGAGGAGCCGACCAGCGTCTGGATCAGCTCGGTATCGGTGGTCAGGCGCGACAGCACTTCGCCGGTGCGCGTCGTCTCGAAGAAGGCCGGGCTCAGCCGGAGTACATGGCTGTAGACTGCCTTTCGGATATCGGCGACCACCCGTTCGCCCAGCCAGGTCACGCAATAGAAACGCGCGAAGGTGGCAGCCGCCAGCACGGCAACGACGCCGAACAGGGCGGCAAAGTAAAGATCGAGATAGGTGCCGTTGCCGGCACCGAAGCCGACGTCGATGACGCGGCGGATCGCCTGGCCGATGCCGAGCACGGCCGCCGAGGCGACCACCAGCGCTATGCCGGCGCCGACCACCATCCAGCGATAGGGCGCGACAAAAGCCAGGATGCGGCGCGGCGCACCCAGCGGCGGACGTTTTGGCGTTTCGGACCCGGACATTTTCACCCAGTCGGCCAAGGATATCGGCCGGTTATAGCGAGCATGGCCGGGCGGAACAACGCAGCCGGAGACGCGAGATCGTCGCACCCGCCTGGAGCCGGGCCCGTCCGCATGCATTTGTATGATCTGTAAAAATCCCTTTTATGTTCTTATTTCAGGCGACAGGATGCGCCTCGATCTGCTCGAGGCGGGGGGACTTCACATGATGAACAAGCGCATTCTTATCCTGGGTCTGGTGCTTCCCTTGGTGGGTTGCGCCAATCCGCTGCCGGTGACGCCTCCGGTGATCGAGGCAAAGCCGGTCATGCTGCGCTCCGCCACGGTCCTCATCGAGTCCGGCGACAGCAGCCATGGGTCCGGCTTCATCGTGAGCCGGGATGGACTGGTCATCACCAACCAGCATGTCGTCGGCGGCCAGCATCTCGTGCGCGTCAAACTGCTTCCGGGGCGCATCGTCATCGGCGAGGTCATGCGCAATGACGAGCGGCGCGATGTCGCCCTGCTGAAGCTGGATGGCGGCGACTATCCGGCCATGCCGATCCGCGAAAGTCCCGTGCGCATCGCCGAAGAGGTCTACGCCGTCGGCGCGCCGCAAAGGGAAGCCCTGGGCTGGACCGTCGCCCGTGGCGTGGTGAGCGCCTATCGGCAGGCCATGCCGCCCGACCGTCTCGACGTGATCCAGGCCGACATGCCGATCCATGGCGGCAATAGCGGCGGCCCGCTGCTGGACAGACAGGGCAACGTGGTCGGCATCGCCGCATCGGCTGGGCCATGGACAATACGAAGCGGAATACCAGCCTGAATGGCTTCATCCCGATCCTGGATGCACTCGACAAGCTTGGCATGGAGTTGGTCGAGCCGGGGAAGGGGCGGCGCCGGGCCGCCAGCGCGAACGGTTAGGGGGTATTTCCCAAGGTGGCGCGCTCCCTTCGCCCTTGCGAGGGGAGGCCGTTCTGGCTATAACGCGCGGCCATTGAGGAATTTTGCGAGGGTCCGCGGACGGCGCTGGCCCGGGAGAAAGTGCCATGAAGCCCGATATCCATCCGGATTACCACGAGATCAAGGTCCAGATGACCGACGGGACCGTCTATACGACCCGCTCCACCTGGGGCAAGCCGGGCGATACCATGATGCTGGACATCGATTCGATGTCGCATCCGGCCTGGACCGGCGGTCCGGCGCGTCTGAACGAGGCGGGCGGCCAGGTCGCCAAGTTCAAGAAGCGCTTCGGCAATTTCGGCCTGAAGAAGTAATTCGCCCGGCGGCCCGGAAGGGACGCAGGCTGCGGAACAGGCGGCGCCCGATCGGGCGCCGCTTCTGTTTCCGGGCTCGGGCCCGGATCATGTTCCGTCTGGCGTCTGCGGCGCCGGCTTCGTATCATCGTCACGGTTCGTTAACGCTGGCTGCGTTAACCATGCGTCGGTCGCGCGAGCGATCGGAAAGCTGTCATAGCGCCAGATGGTGCCCATATCCCGGATGGCGCCCATAACGAAGTGCGGTCATGGCCCAGGTCTATCAATCCGCCTCTTTCAAGCTCGGCAACGAGGTCGTCACCCTCATCTATGTCTCCTATGCGGCCATCGCGACGGATGAGATGGCGAGCCGCTCCCTGGCGGCGATGAAGCCGCTGTTCAAGAATTCGACCGTGGTGCTGGCCGCCCAGGGCGTCAATCTGGCGCCGGAATTCGTCGGGCCCAAGCATCTCGTCGATTTCCTGCGCGGCCGCGCGCTGACCGAATTCAAGTGGGCGCCGGTCTCGGTCGGCTAGCCGCTAAGCTCCTGTAACTCCTGAAATAAGCGCCTTGCGCGCGCCTCTTGAAGCGCGGCGGGGCAATGCCTACATGCTGACTGCGTCCGGATGCCCATGGCGGGTCCGGGCAGCGCAACGGCCTGGCGTAACCCCGTCCTTGCACGGGTGCAGGCCCGACAACACGCATCATCGCTTTGAAGGAGGATGACCCATGCGTAGCTTCGATTTCTCTCCCCTACTGCGGTCCAGCATCGGTTTCGATCACGTCAACCGGCTGTTCGAACTGGCCAGCCGCCTCGATGAAACGGCCCCCAGCTATCCGCCCTACAATATCGAGAAGCTGGGCGAAGACGCCTACCGCATCACCATGGCGGTGGCCGGCTTCCGTCCCGAGGAGCTCGACGTCACCGTCAGGGAGAACAGCCTGATCATCACCGGCAAGGCGGCCGAGCCGGCCCAGCCGGAGGAAAAGGTGACGGTGCTACATCGCGGCATCGCCCGCCGCGCTTTCGAGCGGCGCTTCCAGCTAGCCGACACCGTGAAGGTGGTCGGCGCCGATCTGCGCGATGGCCTGCTGCATATCGCGCTCAAGCGCGAAATCCCCGAGGCCAAGAAGCCGCGGCAGATCCCGATCGTCACCGCCGCGAATACCGATGCGGTGATCGACGCGCAGCCCAAGGCCGCCGCGTAAATGGCATCACCGGATGCGACGAGCCCGGGCGGGAAACCGCCCGGGCTTTATTGTGGCTCCGGCGGATCGGTCCAACCGCGCGCGGCGGCTGGTGTTTTCGCCAGCATGGACGGAAATCGCACTGAGCGTTTTTCTTACTTGATATGTTCCTTTTATGTACTATTGATATGTACCGAGACGGCCGGTCCTGACGGGGTCGGAATGGCATGCCTTGAAAGCCGTCTGCAGCCGGCGGAGCCGGCTGGATTGAGCCGTAGCCTGCAAATGAAAGCGGCTCCGGCGTTGCCGCCGGAGCCGCTTGCGAAGCGACGATGAAGCCGGCGCTTACGCCGCCTTGAATTCCTGTTCCAGCTTGGCGTCGTATTGGCCGGTCGCGGCCAGGCTGTTGAGGCGGGCGCGGAAGATGAAGCCCTTCTGCGCGTTGGCCACATTCTCCGCCTTGCCGGCCCAGAGCTTGAGCGGCAGGGCCTGCAGGGCGCGGCCATACGAGAAGGTGAGCTTCCAGGGCAGATTCGGATGCCGCGCATTCATGGCGCCGAGATGGGCCGAGGCATGCTCGTCCGACTGGCCGCCGGAGAGGAAGGCGATGCCCGGCACCGCCGCCGGCACGCAGCGCAGCAGCACCTGCACCGTCGCATCGGCGCAGGCCTCAATGCCGGCCGGGCTTTTGCAGCTTTCGCCATGGATCACCATGTTCGGCTTCAGCACCATGCCCTCGAAGGCGACGTTATGCAGGGCAAGCTGCTCGAACACCGTATGCAGCGTGCGCTCGGTGGCGGCATAGGAGGTGGCGATGTCGTGATCGCCGTCCATCAGGATTTCCGGCTCGACGATCGGCACGATGTTCTCCGCCTGGCACAGCGCGGCATAGCGGGCGAGCGCCTCGGCATTCGCCACCAGCGCCTGGCGCGAGGGCTTGCCGCTGGCGGCGTCGATATTCAGCACGGCGCGCCATTTGGCGAAGCGGGCGCCGAGGCCGTAATACTCGACCAGCCGTTTGCGCAGACCGTCGAGGCCTTCGGTGATCTTCTCGCCCTGGCTGCCCGGCAGGTCCTGCGTGCCCTTGTCGACCTTGATGCCGGGCACGATGCCGCGCTTCTTCAGGATCTCGACCAGCGGGGTGCCGTCCTTGGCCTTCTGCCGGATCGTCTCGTCATAGAGGATCACGCCGGAGATGTATTTCTCGGCCTCCGGCGCGGTGAACAGCATCTCGCGATAGTCGCGGCGGTTCTCCTCGGTATTCGGCACGTTGATGCTGGACAGGCGCTTCTCGATCGTGCCGGTGCTTTCGTCGGCGGCAAGGATGCCCTTGCCCGGCGCGACCATCGCCTTGGCGATCTGATTGAGGTCCTTGAGGTTCATATCTGCGGCTCCCGATGAGTCTTTATGGGTTGTCCCAGTCGATTGGATTCTAGCACGTGATCATTTCGGGGCCAGGGGGTCGGATGCTCTGCGCCCCGACGCCCGGCCCCGCTATATGCTGGCTATGCGGCCTTCTGCAGGGCGGCGACGCCCGGCAACTCCTTGCCTTCCAGCCATTCCAGGAAGGCGCCACCGGCGGTGGAGACATAAGAGAATTCTTCCGCCACGCCGGCATGGCGCAGCGCCGCCACGGTATCGCCGCCGCCAGCCACGCTGAGCAGCCGGCCTGCCGCCGTCAGCGCCGCCGCGGTGCGGGCGACGGTCACCGTGCCGGCATCGAAGGGCGGCGTCTCGAAGGCGCCGAGCGGGCCGTTCCAGACCAGCGTGCGGCAATCGGCCAGCAGCGTGCCCAGACGGGCAGCGGCCACCGGGCCGATATCGAGGATCATCTGATCCGCCGGGCAGCGGTCGGCCGGCACCACCTTGCTGGCCGCGCCCGGCTTGAACTCGCGCGCCACCACGACATCGTCGGGCAGCACCACGGCGCAGCCGCGCGCGACCGCCTCGCGCAGGATGTCGCGGGCGGTGTCGGCCATATTCTTCTCGCACAGGCTCTTGCCGACCTCGCGTCCCTGCGCGAACAGGAAGGTGTTGGCCATGCCGCCGCCGATGATCAGCTTGTCGACCTTCGACAGGAGATTGCCCAGCAGCTCCAGCTTGGTCGAAACCTTGGCGCCGCCGACCACGGCGGCCACCGGTTTCTCCGGCACCTCCAGCGCGGCGGTGAGATGCTTCAGTTCGACCTCCATGTTGCGGCCGGCATAGGACGGCAGAAGATGCGCCAGCGCCTCGGTCGAGACATGGGCGCGATGCGCGCAGGAGAAGGCGTCGTTGACATAGACGTCTCCGAGCGCCGCCATCTTTCTGGCGAATTCTGCGTCGTTCTTCTCTTCCTCGGCATGGAAGCGGGTATTCTCCAGCAGCACGATGCCGCCGGGCTTGAGCTTGGCGATCGCGTCCTGCGCCAGCTCGCCGACGCAATCCTCGGCGAAGGCGATCGGCGAGCCGAGCGCGGTGGCCAGGGCGGCGGCCACCGGCTTGAGCGACATTTCCGGCACGACCTTGCCGTTCGGCCGGCCGAAATGCGACAGCACGACCACCTTGGCGCCCTTGCGCGACAATTCGTGCAAGGTGGGCAGGATGCGGCTGATGCGCAGATCGTCGGTGATCCGGCCGTCCTTCATCGGGACGTTGAGATCGACCCGCGTCAGCACCGCCTTGCCGGCGACATCGGCGTCGTCGAGCGTCTTGAAGCCGTTCATGGCTGCGGACCTCTTCTCTTCGTCCGCTTACAGCTTGGCCATCGCGACCGCAGTATCCGCCATACGATTGGAGAAGCCCCATTCGTTGTCGTACCACGACAGCACGCGCACCAGATTGCCTTCCATCACCTGGGTCTGCTTGACGTCGAAGGTCGAGCTGGCCGGATTGTGGTTGAAGTCACTGGACACCAGCGGGGCCTCGTTGATGGCGAGAATGCCCTTCAGCCGGTTGCCGGCGGCCCGCTTCATGATCTCGTTGACTTCCTCGGCCGTGGTGTTGCGCTTGGCGACGAACTTGAAGTCGATCAGCGACACGTTCGGGGTCGGCACGCGGATCGACGAGCCGTCCAGCTTGCCTTTCAGCTCCGGCAGGACGAGGCCGACCGCCTTGGCGGCGCCGGTGGTGGTGGGGATCATCGACAGCGCGGCGGCGCGGGCGCGATAGAGATCCTTGTGCAGCGTATCCAGCGTCGGCTGATCGCCGGTATAGGCATGGATCGTCGTCATGTAGCCCTTCTCGATGCCGATGGCTTCATGCAGCACATAGGCGACCGGCGCCAGGCAGTTGGTGGTGCAGGAGGCGTTCGAGACGACGGTATGCTCGGGCTTCAGCTTGTCGTGGTTGACGCCGTAGACCACGGTGAGGTCGGCATTGGTGGCCGGCGCCGACACCAGCACCTTCTTGGCGCCGGCGGTCAGATGGGCGGCGGCCTTCTCGCGGTCGGTGAAGATGCCGGTGCATTCCAGCGCGACATCGACGTTCAGTTCCTTCCACGGCAGCTTGGCCGGGTCGCGTTCGGCGGTTACCTTCATCCAGCCGCGGCCGACATCGATCGCGTCTTCCTTGGTGTTCACTTCGCCGTTGAAGCGGCCATGCACGCTATCGTAGCGGAACAGGTGCGCATTGGTTTCGACCGGGCCCAGGTCGTTGATGCCAACCACTTCAATATCGGTACGTCCGGTTTCGATGATGGCGCGCAGGACATTGCGGCCGATACGGCCGAAGCCGTTGATGGCAACGCGTACGGTCATTGTTTCTTCTCCGTAGCAAAGGCGTGGCGGACCCGCGGGAGGCTCCCGGTCGATCCTGTATTCGGTGCAGGATTTATCCCCTTTGGGGCTGAGTCGCAAGGCGACCCCAAACAGGTCACGCGGCGCGCCCCACTCTACTTGGGCGAAAGCTTCCTAGTTCATTAGACCAAAGGGGAAGGGGGTCCATAATCCGGCGCGCAAGGCCGCCGAACGCAAGGCGGCGCCGATCCATTCGTTGCAGGTGCGAAGCGGGCTGTAGCGCCCGACCGCCTGATAAAAGGCATCGGTGCCGCTATAGGCGGCGCCGGTGATCTGCTGCGGCCGCCCATCCGGACCGAGCGCAAAGCCGCGTCGTATGTAAGATACCAGTGCGTGATATTGCAGCGGATCGGCGTCGATGCGGCGGACATCGCCGTCGGTGGGGTCCGGCTCGGGCAGCCGCATGACATGCATGGCGGCGGGCCCGCGGCCAAGCAGGGCGAAAAGCGCCAGGTCGGGCCGGAAGTCGGCCGGCCGCCGGGTATGCAAATAAAAGGCACGATCGCCCCAGCCGAAGGCGATGTAGTCGCGGCCACTGACATCGGCGGCAAAATCCGTCGGCGGCAGCCACTCGGTCCAGTCGGTGGCCTGCTCGCCTTCGCCCTCCTTCACGGGCAGTGCCAGCCAGACATGCCAGCCGTTCGAAAGCAGGTAGACCGGCACGGTGTCCTTGCCCGGCAGCGGATCGCGGTGCGGCGCCGGCAGACTGCCGAGGATCAGGGCGGCAAGGCCGTAAAGGGCGGGGACGGCCAGAATGACGAGGACGAGGATAAGAAGGGCACGACGCAAGCTACGCATGGCCGGTCTTATGCTGCCCGAATATGGCGAGAATGCAGCATCGCAGCCCTTGGCGAAACCGTTCCGGCCTGTCTAGTATCGCTGGACAGCAGTCTGCCTGTCCGAGAATCTGGGGGGTAACAAGATGTTGCGTTCTGGTAAGGCTCTCACTGCCGCCGCCGCGGCCCTGCTGACGGTGCTTGGTGTTTCCGTCGCGCGGCCGGCCCATGCGGAAGATCCCGCCTTCCTGTCCCTGTCGGCAGGCTATTTCGATATCATCGACGGCGAGCATGCCGGCGCCTCCGCCTGGGCCGAATACCGTCATGACAAGCGGTTCTGGATCTTCAAGCCGATGGTTGGCGCCATGGTGGCCTCGCATGGCGAGATGTACGGCTACGCCGGCGTGCTGGTCGATATCTATTTCGGCCGCCGCTGGGTCCTGACGCCGAGCTTCGCCCCCGGCCTGTATTGGAAGGGCAACAGCGGGGACGCCAAGGATCTCGGCAATACCATCGAATTCAAATCCCAGCTCGAACTGAGCTATCGCTTCGACGACCGCTCCCGCCTCGGCATCGCCTTCAATCACATGTCGAACGCCAATCTGGGCGAGCATAATCCGGGCGTCGAAAACCTGATGCTGACCTATTCCCTGCCGCTGGGTGGGAAATAAGCCCACGTGAAATAAGCCGACGTGAAATAAACCGGTGGGAAGCAAGCCGCGCGGCGGCTCCGGCGACCGCTGATTTCCGTATTTGATCCGTCAGGCTCGGCCGCATGGCCGGGCTTGACTTTATCCACCGCAATGTACTTTATATGTTCTTATATCGATAAGAGTTTCGCATTAGAAACTACTGGCCCCCGGGGAGGCTCGCCGCTCAAAACGGGTCAAAACGGTTCGGAATGATCAAAACTGGTCCGCAGCGGTCGCCAGCGGTCCGCGGCGGGCAAAAGCTGTCACGAATGCGGTTAACGGAAAAGCTCCGGGTCCAGACCAACCTGGCGCCATACCTCGGCCGGGCTGACCCCCTGGCCCCGCAGGTCGCGCAGGGCCGGCGCGTTCTTGCGCTTGGCCAGCCGCGCGCCGGCGGCATCGGTCAGCAGCGGATGATGGGCATAGGCCGGCACCGGCCAGCCGAACAACGCCTGCAGCAGGCGGTGCAGATGCGTGGCGGGGAAAAGGTCGCGGCCGCGAGTGACCAGCGTGACGCCCTGCAGCGCATCGTCATGGCAGACGCAAAGATGATAGCTCGCCGGCGTTTCCTTGCGCGCCAGCACCACGTCGCCGAAGCCGTGCTGCAAAAGCTCAGGCGTCACCTGCTGCGGCCCCTCCGTTTCGTCCTGCCAAGCGAGCGGCCAGCCCTGCACCTCGCGGCAGGCGGCGGCAAGATCGAGCCGCAGCGCGTAAGGCTCGCTGGCCATGCGCGCCGCGCGTTCGGCGGCGCCCAAATGCCGGCAGGTTCCGGGATAGAGCAGGCCGTCGAAGCCGTGCGGCGCCAGATCGTGCGGGGCATGGCCGGCGGCGGCGATCTCGGCCTGAATCTGCCTGCGGCTGCAGAAGCAGGGATAGAGCAGGCCGCGCGCCTCCAGCCGGGCGAGCGCGGATCTGTAGTCGGCGAAATGCTCGGACTGGCGCCGCACCGGCTGGTCCCATCGCAGGCCGAGCCAGGCGAGATCCTCGAGGATCGCGGCCGTGAAGTCCGGCCGGCAGCGGGTGAGGTCGATATCCTCGATCCGCAGCAGAAAACGCCCGCCCGCCTGCTTTGCGCGCAGATAGGCGAGCCCGGCCGAATAGGCATGGCCGAGATGCAGATAGCCGGTCGGGCTTGGCGCGGTGCGGGTGACAATATGCGGCATCGAATCCGTATTTCAGATCGCATCGTTCGACCGGCGGTTTGAGATCGCCGGCAAGCGCGGATATAAGCACCTAGCACAATCGCGGGGGCAAGAGGCAATGCAGTTCGAGGCAATGGCTTTTCTCGAAAAGCTCGATACTGCGACCCTGGCCTTCATCGCCTCCCTGGTCTTCCTTACCGTGGCGGTGCTGTTCGTCGTCGTCTACTTCAGCCGGCGCACCTATGCCGGCTTCGGTTATTGGGTGGCGTGGCAGATATGCTCCCTGACGGGGTTCGTGGTATTCGCCAATCGCGGTCCGGAACCCGGACCATATTCTATCCTGCTGACCAACCTCTTCCTGCTGACGGCCCCGGCGTTGCTGTGCCACGGCTTCATCCGGTTTCATGACCTGCGCTCCGGGCGGCTGCTGATACTGACCAATTATCTGCCGGTGGCGCTGGCTCTCGCAGCGCAATTCCATTTCACCTTTGTCGTGCCCGATCAGCAAAGCCGGATCGTCGTCTTTTCGCTGGCACGCATGGCGGTGCTGATCCGCTGCTGCGTCGAACTGCTGCGCTCGCGCGAGATGCGCACCAGCCCGTCCTTCTTTCTGTTCGCGGCCATTCTGTTGGTATTGATCGCCAACGATCTGTTTCAGATCTGGCGGATTTGGCAGCCGGCGGCGGAAATCGATTCCTGGGGGGGCGCCAACATCAAGTTCGCCCTGCTGGTCGGCATTGCGGGCGATATTCTCGGCGCCTACGGATTGCTGTTGCTGATCAGGGAACGGCTCGAACGGGAACTGGACGCCGCGCGGCACAATATCGAGGCGCTGGCGCGCACGGATGCGCTGACGGGGATCTGGAACCGGCGGCATCTCGACGAGATCGTCGGCCTGGAAGTCGAGCGGGCGCGGCGCTATCGGCAGCCGGTATCTCTCATCCTGCTCGATGTCGATCATTTCAAGTCGATCAACGATCGCTACGGCCATGCGGCGGGCGACGATGTCCTGCGGCAGATCGCAGCGCTCGGCCGCCATTCGATCCGCTCCACCGATACGATCGGCCGGTGGGGCGGCGAGGAGTTTCTCATCCTCGCGCCCGGAACGCCGCTGGCGAATGCCGGGCACATGGCAGACAAGCTGCGCCGTGCCATAGCCGACCATGCTTTTGCCGCGCCCGGCCGCGTCACGGCCAGCATCGGCGTCGCGGAATGGGGCATCGGCGATGATATCGACAGCTGGATGCGCCGCGCCGATGCCGCGCTTTACCTTGCCAAGCAAAGCGGCCGGAACCGGGTCGAGACGGCGGAGATCGGGGAGCATGACCAAGCAATCGTCAATCAAGCCTGACCGGCGCAAGCGCACGTTGGCGGCGATCGAAGAGCTCTGCCTGCGCGAGCCGAAATTCGCCCAAGCCTGGAGCCTCGTCGAGCATGTCACCGACCGCCGCCGCCCGGCCGATCTTGCCAGCCTCGCCCGTATCGTGGTCGAGCAGCAACTGTCGGTGGCCTCCGCTGCGGCGATCTGGGCCCGCGTGGAAAAGGCGGTATCGCCATTCAGCGCCGAGCGGCTGCTGCGCAAGACGGATGCTCAGCTCAAGGCCTGCGGCCTGAGCGGGCCGAAAATCCTCTATCTTCGGCATCTCGCCCGCGCCGTGAAGAAGGGCGAGCTCGATCTCGCCCTGCTGCCCAAGCTTGAGGATCATGCCGCGATCGAGATGCTGACCGCGGTCAAAGGCATCGGGCGATGGACGGCGGAGATCTTCCTGCTCTTCGCGCTGGATCGGCCCGATATCTGGCCGGCGCATGATCTTGCCCTGCAGGAAGCGGCGAAGCGGCTGTTCGGACTGGCGAAGCGCCCCAGCGTCAGGGAGATGGATGCGATGGCCGAGCATTGGCGGCCCTATCGCGGCATCGCCTCGCGGCTGTTGTGGCGCTACTATGCCGTCACGCAAAAGCGACTGACCACGGACAACACGCCGCCATGATCGATGGTCCACGCCTGCCGCCCGTCCGGGGCAAAGCGCAGCAGCTTGTCGTGCTGCTGCATGGCTATGGCGCCGATGGCAACGATCTGATCGAGCTCGGCGCGCAATGGCGGCGCCTGCTGCCGCATGCGGCTTTCGTGGCGCCGCACGCGCCGTTGCGCATTCCGGGCTTTCCGCCCGGCATGGGCGGCGGCCGGCAATGGTTTTCGCTCGATGCCTACGATCCGAACCTGTTGCGCCGCGATCCGCGTCACGCGGCGGAGGTTTTCTCCCGCATGCTGGCCGGCGCCGAACAGGCGGCCACCGGGCTGAATGCCTTCCTCGATGCGGAGCTGGCGCGGCATGGGCTGCCGGGCGACCGTCTGCTGCTGGTCGGCTTCAGCCAGGGCACGATGATGGCGCTGCATGTCGGGCTGCGCCGCTCGCCCGTGGCGGCGGCCATCCTCGGCTATTCCGGTGCGCTGTTGGGCGCCGAACGGCTGAAGGAGCAGATGCAGGGCTGCCCGCCGATCCTGCTGGTCCATGGCGACGCCGACGACGTCGTGCCGGCGGACGCGCTGTTCGCCGCGCTGCAGGGACTGGGCGAGGCCGGCTGTGCCGCCCGCTGGCATATCAGCGCGGGCGTCGGGCATGGCATTGCGCCGGACGGGCTGGAATTGGGCGGTCTCTTTCTGGCCGAAAACTGTGGCGGTTTTTCGCGTCGGCCTTAGATATTGGCCGTGCGGCAATGCGTCGCGGCCACGTCTTACAAAATAAGGTAGTTGTCATGACGCGGTAACCCCGCATATGGTAATGGCAGAGCACGCAACCGGACCTGAGGGAAGAATGAAGCCCGAGAGTTGTCCAGCGTTAGTGTTGAATGCGGATTACCAGCCGCTGTCCTACTTCCCGCTTTCGGTCTGGCCCTGGCAGGAAGTGGTGAAGGCGGTCTGCATGGATCGCGTCACCATTCTCTCGGAATACGATCAGGAAATCCGGTCTCCCAGCTTCAGCATGCGGCTGCCCAGCGTGGTGGCGCTCAAGCGCTATATCGCGCCGGCCCGGCGGCCGGCCTTCACCCGGTTCAACCTGTTCTTACGCGACCGCTTCTCCTGCCAGTATTGCGGCAGCCGCCACGAACTGACCTTCGATCACGTCATCCCGCGCTCGCGCGGCGGCCTGACCCGGTGGGACAATGTGGTCGCCGCCTGCGCGCCCTGCAATCTGCGCAAGGGCGGCCGCATGCCGCACGATTGCGACATGCATCCGCGCACCAGACCGCATATGCCGACCGTGCAGGAACTGCAGAGGAATGGGCGGGCTTTCCCGCCCAATTATTTGCACGAAAGCTGGCGCGACTTCCTATATTGGGACAGCGAGCTGGAGCCGTAACGCGGCTTCGGCGCCAGGCGCAGGGAGAGTGCGATGGTATCTCCGATTCCGCAGGGATTTGGCAGCGTCACGCCTTATCTCGTGCTGACCAGTGCCGCCAAGGCGATCGAATTCTACAAACAGGCCCTTGGAGCCCGGGAAGTGTTCCGCATGCCGGCGCCGGATGGCGAGCGGCTGATGCATGCCGAGATCAGGATCGGCACTTCGCCCGTTCTGTTGTGCGACAGCTTTCCCGAATTCGGCGGTCCGCCGCCGGTGCGCGACGGCGCCGGGGTCGGCGTGCATCTCTATGTCGAGGATGTCGATGCCGTGGTGGCGAAAGCCGAAGCGCTCGGCGCGCGCATCACCATGCCGGTGGCCGACATGTTCTGGGGCGACCGCTACGGCAAGCTGCTCGATCCTTTCGGCGTGATGTGGAGCGTCGCCACCCATATCAAGGATCTTTCGCCTCAGGAGATGGAGGCGGCGGCGAAACAGGTCTTCGGCGGCTAGATCCGTTCCGACAGCCAGATGGCGCTGCGGGTCAGCGCCCGGATGCCCCTGCTGAGCAGCTCGTAGCCCGGCGCCTCCTTGGCGCCCTCGGCCCGGGCGGTATCGCGATGCTGGATTTCGTCGGCCCGGAACTCCTCGATCAGGCCACGCAATTCCGGCTCGGCGGCGCCCAGCTTCTCGATCTGGCCGGCGTAATGCTGATCGATCACCTCTTCGACCGCCTCGGTGCAGGCCATCGCCGCCTTTTCGCCGAGCAGCGCCGTGGCGGCGCCCAGGGCGAAGCCGCCGACATGCCATAGCGGCGACAGCAGGGTGGGGCGGACCCGCCGCTGCGGCAGCAGGCGGTCGAAGGCGTCGAGATGCGCCTGCTCCTGCTGGGCCATGTGGCGGACGGTCTTGTGCGACGGCGCCGTCTTGAGCACGGCAAGCTGGCCGTCATAGATACGCTTGGCGCCGTATTCGCCGGCATGATCGACACGCAGGATGCGCTCGAGCAATTGCCGCGGATCGGGATCGCCGGCCAGCCTGCGCCGCTGCATCAGGCGGCATCCCTCGCCAGTGCCCGCCGGGCCGCGAAAGCGGTGGTGACGGCGAGCAGGGCGGACCACAGGACATTCCAGCCGGCCATGGTCAATCCAAGGAAGCGGAAGGCCGGCTCGTCGCAGCGCGTGACGGGCGCGGTCATGAGCTGAGTGCGCAGGGCCTCTATGCTGTTCGGCGTCGGTGCGCCGCTGCAGCTTGCCAGTCCCTGCCACCAATGCTGCTCGACGCCGACATGGAAAATGGCGATGCCGCCGCCAATGGCGAAGCTGAGCGCGGCGAGGCCCAGCAACGGCGCCCGCCGGCGCGGCAGCAGGGCGGCGCCCAGGCCGAGCAGGATGGCGACGGCATAGGGCCAGCGCTGCCAGAGGCAGAGCTCGCAAGGCTGCAAGCCGAAGCCGTATTGCGCGATGAAGGCGGCGCCGAGCGTTGCCGCGCTGACAGCGGCGACGATCAGGCCGAAGCGATTGGCGGAGGGCAAGGCGGCGGTCTCCATCAGCATGGCGTCAGTCTAGATCAGGTAGCGGACGATGATAAAGCCGCCGATCAGGCCGATCAGGAAGATCCAGCCGAGCAGGGCAAGGCGCTTTTCGATGAAGCTCTCGATCGGGGCGCCGAATTTCCACAGGAGGCCGGCGATCAGGAAGAAGCGCACGCCGCGGGTCAGGATCGAGGCGAGCACGAAGACAGCGAAGCTGAAATGGGCGGCGCCGCTGGCGATGGTGACCAGTTTGTAGGGAATCGGCGTCAGACCCTTGATCAGGATGATCCATACGCCCCATTCGGCATAGGCCGCCTCGAAGGCCTGCCATTTATCGCCGTAGCCGTAGAAATCGATGATCCACTGGCCGACGGTTTCGATCAGGAAATGGCCAATGCCGTAGCCCAGCACGCCGCCCAGCACCGAGCCGATGGTGCAGATCAGGGCGTATTGGAAGGCCCGGGCTGGCGCGGCCAGGCACATCGGGATCAGCATCACGTCCGGCGGGATGGGAAAAACCGAGCTTTCCAGGAAGGAAACCACCGCCAGCGCCCGTGGCGCATTGGGGCGGCGGGCCTGACGCATGGTCCAGTCGTATAGGCGGCGAAACACGAAGGGAGGCTCCGGGCGGCGGGAGGATGCGATGTGTATGCCGGAGGGCGGCGGGCTTGTCCATGCGCGCTGCCGCCGCAGGGCGTGACAAGGCGGTGCGCCGGCAGTGCTGGCGACCTCCGGGCCGGCCGATGGTTGATTCAGCCGGAGCAATGGGTAATATCCGCCCGCGCCGTTTAACCGGGCGTTCTGCGCCGGGGCCCCAGTGGTGGAATTGGTAGACGCGACGGACTCAAAATCCGTTGCCCGCAAGGGCGTGCTGGTTCAAGTCCGGCCTGGGGCACCATGCCCGCCTGTATCCAGGCGGGAACATAATCACCTTAAACCCCAACATAAAGATCCTCGACGTTGAAGCGGGCCATCTTGCCGACGCCCCATTCATGCGCCGGTGATCGTCGCCTTCACCTCGAGCGGAACCACCGCCCCGCGCATCGCGCGCAAACGGCCCGCAGTACCGATTTTGGCGATCACCCCCGAGGCCGTTTCGCGGCGGCTCTGCCTCCTGATTGTCGTCGCCGCCGGCATCCCGTTCGGGCAGTCGGGCACGACGAATAATCTGCGGGTGGTGCAGGTCTAAACGGTGAACCGATTCGCGTAGCTCCGACACAACTGACGCGAAGGTGGTGCGCGGCGAATATAAGGCAGAGAACGATTTTTGTATCCAATGTGCGCTGGAGATTGCATATGTAAGAATTAGATAGAATTTCTAGTTGTTACCGTTTGATAACGTGTACGGAAAATAATCCGGATTTCTGAGATAATTCATTATGTTGCGCCCAACCAGCAATCACCCAAAAGTTATTTAACTAACAAAACGGGTGTCTCACGCCGATGTCATGGCGCTGGCCCAGTATCCGCGTTTCGAACTTCCTTCCTGTTTTCAAAGGGCTGAGAAGGATCGTCGGCAGGTCTTCGGCAAGACATGGCAGGTTCCGCCGCTTCCCGAGACTGCTATCCCATCTGGAGCAGTTGTAGTGAAAAATCTGAAAATTACGTGGAAAATCATCCTTCTCATCGTATTGATGTCAGCCTTCACCTTGGGCGTGGGTTACATCGGCGTCAGTAGCGTTTCCGATCTGCGCCGCAGGGCGGAAGATATCGCGGTCAGCGGCAACGAAGCCCTGCTGGCAGCCAGGCTGAACCAAAGCATCCTCGCCCTGAACCGTGCCGAATATCGCATGGCGGCGGATCCGGAGAGCGAAACCCTGAAGGAGGTCGAGCAGACCTTCAGCCGGCAGAAGCAATTGTTCGCAAAGCATATGGAGACGCTGCTTAGAACCGCTGCACCCGAGCAGAAGCGGGTGCTAGCGCAAATTCACGACATGTATCAGCGCTACGAGAGGGAAACCGCGGAAACTCTGGCCATTGCCAAGCGGGTCGGCGGCAGCGTCGTGCTCAGCGACGCGCAGGAGCAGATCAATAAAAGTGTCGTCGACAGTCGTGCCGTCGCCACCGAATTGCAGCGTGTCGTCGCCGCCTATGCCGAAAATGCCTCCGATAGCGCCGATGCGGTAAGCGAGCGCGCCGCCAATGCGGCGGCCGCGGCGAATACCGCAATGCTGATCGCCGCCGCCGTCGGCGTCCTGATCGGCGTCGCTGTGGGCCTCTTGATCGGCATTGCCGGCATTGGGCGCCCGCTGAGCCGGATCATCGAAATTGTCGTCCGCCTGTCGCGCGCCGACACCTCGGTGCACATCTTCGGCGCCGACCGCAGGGACGAGGTGGGCGATATCGCCCGCGCCATGGAGGTCTTCAAGGGCAATCTGGAAGAGAAGACCCGCCTCGAAGCGGAAGCGGCCGAGCAGCGCCGTATCGCCGAAGAGCAGCGGGCGGCTCGCGAGGCCCGCGAACGCAAGGCGATCGAGGAAATCTCCGCCCTGTGCGAAAAGGCAGTGGCCGGCGACCTGTCGACGCGCATCGACGAAAGCGGCAAGGAGGGCTTCCTGCTCACCATCAGCCAGCGCCTCAACGGCTTGGCCGGTTTGCTGCAGCAGATGACCGGCGAAACCGCTGCCACAACCGCGGCGATGGCGCGCGGCGATTTGACCGGCAACATCCGCGGCAACTACCAGGGTGTGTTCGGCACGCTGAAGGACAGCGTCAACACCATGGCCGCGAAGCTGCGTGACATCGCCGGCAAGCTGAACACCAGTGCGCAGGCGGTGAAGGAAGCTGCCGGTGAAATTTCGACCGGCAGCCAGGACCTGGCCCAGCGGACCGAGAGCCAGGCGGCCTCCATCGAGGAAACCGCCGCGTCGATGCACGAGATCACCACTAAGTGAAGCAGAATGCCGACAATGCGGCGGCGGCCAACCAGCTCGCAACCGTTGCCCGCGATGCCGCCGATAAGGGCGGCGCGGTGATGGGCAATGTCGTGCGTGCCATGGAGGGGATCGAGGGCTCGGCCAGCAAGATCAGCGAGATCGTCGGCATGATCGACGAGATCGCCTTCCAGACCAACCTGCTGGCGCTGAATGCGTCGGTGGAAGCCGCACGCGCAGGTGAAGCCGGCAAGGGCTTTGCTGTAGTGGCGCAGGAAGTGCGCGCCCTGGCGCAGCGTTCGGCGAATGCGTCGAAGGACATCAAGACGCTGATCACCGAAAGCAATGGCCAGGTCCGCGAAGGCGGCCAGCTGGTCTCCCAGGCCGGCGACAGCCTGACCGAGATCGTTACCGCGGTGAAGAAAGTCTCCGACATCGTGGCCGAGATATCGGCGGCGAGCCGCGAGCAGGCGACGGGACTGGAACAGATCAATACCGCGGTGAGCCAGATGGACGAGACGACCCAGCGCAACGGCGCTCTGGTGGAGGAAACCTCCGCCGCTGCGCAATCGCTGGCCGAGCAGTCCGCGCAGCTCTCGGAATTGGTCAGTTTCTTCAGGACCGACGGCGCGTCTTCAACGGTCGCGGTCATGGCGCCGGGCAAAGCTGCCAGGTCCAAGCCGGTGCCGGCGTTGAAAACCGTCGGCTCGAACCTGCGGGTCGCCGACCACGCCGAAGACGACTGGCAGGAGTTCTGAAAATGAGCCGCTGTGACGCTTTGCTGATCCAGGTCGGCGATCAGACCTATGCCATGCCGCTTCTTCAGATCCAGGAGATCCGCGGCTGGACGCCGGTCACCGGATTGCCGGACGCGGACGCATCCTGCCTTGGGGTGCTGAATCTACGCGGCCATGTGCTGCCGGTCTTCGACGCCCGCCGCATCCTGGGCAAGCCGACACCGGAACCGCGACCCCAGGATGTCATCGTGGTGGCGGTGATGGAGGGCAGGCCGCTCGGCCTGCTGGTCGATGGCGTGTCCGACATCGTCGCGATCGACGAGGAGACGGTGACGGAACCCTCCGAGGGGGAGATGTGGTCGTCCAGACTGATCGACGGCATCGCCACGGTGGGCGAACAGCTCATCCCGCTGCTTGCCCTGGATCGTCTCACCGGCGGTAAGTTGCCGGCACTGCCGGCGGCGGCCTGACGAGGCGAGGAGATGGGCCGGCACGTCAGGCTGGCCCATCCCTTCCCTTCGACTGAGATAGCGTATCGTCATGACGCTGGCTGCGGGAAGCCCTCGCTTCAGGCTGGATATCGGCGAGAGCGGCATCGCCGCGATCGCCGATGCGAGATTGCGCGAACTGGCGGAATATTGGTTCGCGCGCCGCGACGGAACCGGGGTACCACCTCGCGAGGCCATCAATCCGCTGGATTTCCCCCGGCTGTTGCCGAATGTCGGCCTCCTCGACCGAGTTCTGGCGGAGGATGGAAGCGGCTCCGAGCGGTTCCGCATCCGCTTGGCCGGCGAGGAGATAACTTATGCAGTTGGGCGGCCGCTGGCCGGCTATTTTCTCGATGAGGTGCAACCCGACAGGTATCGCGAATTCGCCGCGCTGCTGATCCGCCTGGCGGTCGAGCGCCGACGGCCAGTCTATTCCTCCAGTCTGTTCCACGACGCGGGCAATATCGTCAACGGCCTGACCCATACTTTGCTTATGCCTCTGCACCGTCAGGAATCGGTTGAACCCGACATGCTCTTTGTCTGCCAGTTCTTTCAGCATCGCGAGGATGGCGGCTTGCGGAGCGGCGACTGGCTGAGCGTGACGCCGGAAATCCGCCTGATCGTCTCACCATGAGCTACAGGCCGCGATAAAGATCCTCGACATTGAAGCGGGCCATCTTGCCGGGCAGGTCGGTGAGCCGGTTGACCGCATCGCCGTTGATCCATTCGTATCCGGCGGCCAGAGCGGCCAGGGCCTGGGCGCGGGTGTTCAGGCCGTGGACGTAATATCTGAGACCGACCTTGCCGGCGGCGGCCGCGAATTCGTTCAGGATCCGAATGCGTTCGGCATCGCCCCTCGGCGTCGCCGCCAGATCAAAGCCGACGCCGTTGAGGCCGGCGCCCGTCATCTGGCCGAAATTGCGAAACATCCACGGCACGCGGACATTCTGGCCGCGGCAGAATGGCTTGATGACCGCGATGATCTCCAGGAGGCGGCTTTGCGGCGTGCCTTCCGGCATGCCGTCGAGTTCCAGAACCAGCAATTGGCGCACCGCATCCGGTATGGTGCGGCAGAGATCGAGATAGGCCAGCCGGCCCGTGCGGCTGGCCAGGGTCTCGAAATGGATCGGCCAGCCCAGCAATATCTTCTGGCCCTGAGCGACATTTGCCGCCATGTCGCGCAGCGCACGGCGGGCAATGAAGATATCGAATTCGGCGGTCGACAGAACGCCCTCGTATTCCCGCCGCAGCGCAGTGTCCCACAGGCGGTCGCCGAATACGTTGACGGCACCCACGGTGGCAAAGTAATTCGCGATCACCTTGTGGCGCAGATTCCACATCGGCCGATACATGACCTCCATCGACGCCAGAGCCTTCGCCCTGTCGATCTGCGCAAAGGAAAAGTCCGGCGCCCCGGCTTCGAGCTCCGCGACAGGTTGCTCCGCCGTGGTCGCATTGGCCGCGGAGCCGGTCAGGCGCTGGATCAGTTCCTCCTTGTCCACGGCGCTGAACACCAGAGAGCCATCGCTTTCGAATACGCCGGTGCTCACGTCATTGGCCTCGGCCGCAAAATTCTCGCCCAGCAGGCGGCGGCCGATTTCCTCGCCGATCTCATGGCAGCGCAGTTGCGCCTGATCGACCGTCAGATCCGAGAAGATGATGATGAACGACAAATCGTCGTAACGCGTATAGACATCCGTGGGCCGGCACATGCGCTGGATCACCTTCTGCGCCACATCCTGGGCGCGGTCAGCGATGCGCGGCCATTCGTCGCCCAGCCGCTCCCGAATCTTGCTCAGCCCGACCAGATGGATATTGCCGGACAGGATCGAACGTTGCTGCAGCAGAAGCCGGTTGAGCTGCTGCGAGAAGTCATCCACGTCAACCGGCGCGGTGGAGCCGGGATCGCGGCCGGACGGAGCCGCGATCCGCGCCTCCGCGGGGTCGTCGCTGAAGATCCGCCGAAACAACTCTCCCAATGCCATTACCCTCTCCGTCCAAGATCCGTCCTGTAATTCACCCTCCGCCCGATCCGATCCGCGCGGCGCCCGCCTGCGATAAGTCGAAGAACCGGCCTTCCCCGCCAGCGGAACGCGAATAAGGCCCGTCAGTCAACGCTTTTCAGCGCTTCGATTCGGGATACCGTCCCGGGATGCCGCCCCGGGAAAGCCCGGCGGGACGGCATTTACGCCTGCAGCACCTCCCGTATCTTCTTGGCGAGGTCTTTATAGCGATAGGGCTTATTCAGGAACTGCGCCCCCGCGGGCAGGCCCATGGACCCTGAAATCGCGGCGCCCGGAAATCCCGAAGACACCAGAACCTTCAGCTTCGGATAGCGCTGGCCCACCAGCCGGGCAAGCTCGAGCCCGCTCATGCTGCCCGGCATCACGATGTCGGTGAACAGCAGGTCGAAATGCGCGCCGCCCGCCAACATCTCCAATGCGGTCTCCGCATTGGCGGCGTCGACCACCTGGTAGCCGAGATTCTTGAGCTGCGCGACCAGCGTCTGGCGCATGCCTGCATTGTCCTCGACCAGCAGGATCGCTTCGCTGCCGCGCTCGGCCTGGTGCTCGGCCTCGGCCTGGACGCCGGGGCGCCGCCCGCCGGCATTCGCTGCACGCGGGAAATAGACCCGGACCGTCGTCCCGACGCCGACCTCGCTGTAGATATTCACATTCCCGCCGGACTGCCGGACGAAGCCGAAGACCTGGCTCAGCCCCAGACCGGTGCCCTTGCCTTCCGGCTTGGTGGTGAAAAACGGCTCGAACACGCGATCCAGTATCTCCGGCGGAATGCCGGACCCGGTATCGGTTATTTCCAGCAGCACATATTCTCCCGGCTCCATTTCGGCATGTGCGGAGGCGTAATCGTCGCCCAGGGTCAGAACCTTCGTTTCCACCGTCAAAGTCCCGCCGGCGCTCATGGCATGCGCGGCATTCACGGCAAGATTCATGATGGCAGACTCGAACTGGGCCCGGTCGGCCATGATCAGGCAGGGCTCTGCCGTCGCGACCAGATTGAGCGTGATATTCTCGCCAAGCGCCGTGGACAGGAGCTTGGACATCTCCGAAACGGCCGTACTGGCGTCAATCAATTCGGCATTCAACGATTGCCGCCGCGAGAATGCCAGCAGTTGGCGGGTCAGGGTCGCGCCGCGCTGGCAGGCCTGCATCGCCGCGTCGATCATCCCCTGGACGTCCGATTTCTGCGGAAACATCTCGGCGATCATGTCGAGATTTCCCATCACCACGCCCAGCAGATTATTGAAATCGTGGGCCACGCCGCCGGTCAATTGCCCGACCGCCTCCATCTTCTGCGCATGGACCAGCTGGCGGTCGATCAGCTTGCGTTCGGTGATGTCCTCCGCGACATGAACGACGCTGTGCGGAAAATCGGGGTCGCCCACCAGCGAGGCGCCGGATATGCGCAACGCGATTGCCTTGCCGTCGCGCGTGCGCCCGGCGATTTCGCTACCCTCGAAGTCGCGCGTTACGGCAGCCTTAACGAAATCCCTGAGAAATGCGTGCCGGTTGGCTTCTTCGATGAACGGCGGCGGCTTGCCCAGAACCTCGTTCACCGACCAGCCGAAGGCCTTCTGTGCGGCAGCGCTCCACAGGCTGACATTGCCGTCGGTGTCGAGCACGTAGATTGGCAGCGGCGAGGATGAAATGACGGCGCTGAGCAGGGCATTGCTTTCGCGCAGCGAATCCGCCATCCGGCTGCGGTCGGCGATCTCGTTTTCCAGCGAGCGGTTGACCTCTTCGAGAGCCGTCGTCCTCTGCTGGACCACCTGTTCGAGATGGCGGGCATGCCCCTCGATCTGGGCCTTGGCCTCGGCCAGTTGCGACTGGCTGGCGCGCAGCTGATGGTTCGTGCGCACGATATCTTCGAAGGTCGAAATGAGCAGATCGAGGATCTGCTCCTTGTCGGAGGTGATCGTGAAGGCCTGGCCGAGAAAGAATACCTCGACGCCGAGCTTGATCTTGCTTTCGTGACGCAGTCTCCGGTTCTGGACCGCGGTGCTGATCCGCCCCAGCAGCGTGTCCGGATCGTAAGGCTTCGTCAGGAAATTGTCGGCGCCGCATTCCAGGCCGCGGATGATGTCCATCGGATCGCTGAGGCTCGACAAGAGGATGAAGGGCACATCGCGGCCGCCCCGGCTGGCTTTCAGCGTGCGGCACAGATCGTAGCCCGACTGTCCCGGCATCACGATATCCGAGATGACGATATCGAAGCGCCCGGTCGGGAACATGGAGATCGCCTCGGCGGCGTCGCCGGCTACCGTCACCTCGTGGCCGGCATCTTCCAGGAAGAATTTCAGCTTTTCGGCCTGGGTCCGGCTATCCTCGACGACAAGGATCTTAACCATGGCCCTTGATCTCCTTATTGGATGTGAGGCTGGCAAGGCCTGCCAACCGGAAGGGAATCTCCGGCAGCGGCAGTACCTCCTGCACCACGCCGGCGGAAATTGCCGAACCCGGCATGCCGAAAACCACTGAGGTCGCCTCGTCCTGCGCAATCACTCTGCCGCCCGCTTTGCGCAAGGCCTTCAGCCCCTCCGTGCCGTCGCGCCCCATCCCCGTCAGCACGACTCCCGCGGCCGCAGCGCCAAAATGCTGCGCCACCGAGGAGAACAGGTAATTGGCCGAGGGGCGAAAACCGTCCAGCGGCGCCGCATCCGATACCTGGAGCATTTCGCGGGAAGACACGCCGAGATGGCGATCATCGCTGGCAAAATAGACGGTATGCGGCTCGATGCGCTGACCGTTGGTCGCAATCCGGACTTTCAGGGAGCAGACCGTGTTCAGCCAGTCGACCATGCCGGAGATGAAGCCGTGCGAAATGTGCTGCACGGCGAGAATGGGTATCGGAAAGCTCGCCGGAAGATCGGCAAGCACGCGCTGCAAGGCAGCAGGGCCGCCGGTGGAGGCCGCGATGGCGATGATGCCGGGCCGTGCCGAAGCGGACGTCGCCGTCCGCTGCTCTCGTATCGTTTGCGGCGCGGGGGCGGAGCGGCGCCAGCGTCGCACGACCTTCACGCCGGCCATCAGGCGGACGGTCTGGATGAATTGCCGGCGTGCGGCTTCGGCCTCGTGCAGTTCGCCGCCTTTCGGCGCGGGAATGACGCTCAGCGCCCCGGCTCGCAGCGCACGCATGGAAATCTCGACCTGGGCGGCATCGCGGTCGTCCACCAGGAGTACGATCGGGGTGGGCGATTCGATCATGATTTCCTTGGTCGCCTCGAAGCCGTCCATCTTCGGCAGCCGTATCCCCATGATGACGATGTCGACCTTCAGCCGTATGGCCGCCGCGACCCCCTCCGGTCCGGTGGCCGCGATCGCGCAGACCTCGATATCCGGTTCGCGCCGCAGCGCATCGGCAATCGTCTGGGCGATATGCGGAGAATTCTCGACGATCAGCGCCCGCATCGGCCCGGCCTCCTCACAGAACCTGCCGGACAGCGTCCAGCAAGGTTTCCTGATCGAAGGCGCTCTTGACCAGATAGGCGTCGGCCCCTGCCTGCATGCCCCGCAGCCGATGATCCTCGCTTGCCAGGGCCGTGACCAGCACAATTGGAATCCCCGACAGACGGGGCGAGCTGCGGACAGCCTCCGTCAGGGCGAAGCCGTCCATCCGCGGCATCTCGATGTCGCTGACGATCAGGTCCACGGCCCGTTCCTGCAGCAGGTGCCAGGCCTCGAGCCCGTCCGAGGCCAGGATCACCTCATACCCCGCGGCTTCCAGGATGTTCTGCTCCAGGGTGCGGGTGGTTATCGAATCGTCGACCACGAGAATGCGCCGCATCGTTTCCCCGGCTTCCTCCTGGTAACTGGCGAGGGCGGTGCGGCCGGCAGACGATGCCCTGGCGGCGGCGATCAGTTCGGCGGCGTTGAGCAGCAGCGCGATCGAGCCGTCAGGCAGCACCGCGGCTGCCGAGATCGCCGATGAGCGCTGCAAGCGCCAATCCAGCGCCTGCACGACCAGCTCCCGCTCGGCATTCAAACCGTCGACAATGATCGCGGCGCTTCCCTGGGCGCTCGCGAGCACGACGATGGCGAGCTTTCCGGTCCGGTCAACCCCCTGTTTCGGCAGGCCGAGCAAATCCGCCAGCGACGCTACCGGAATGACCTTGCCATCCAGCTGCAGGACGCTGCGCCCCTGCGCGGACAGCACGGCGCCGGCAGGCAGGCGCAGTATCTTGCTGACGAGGAAGGTATCGATGGCAAAATCGGCATTTCCCGCCTGGACCAGCAGGCCGCGAACCGTGCTCAGGGTCAGCGGCAGCGACAGAATGAAGCGCGTGCCGCGGCCGCTTTCGGTTTCCACGGCAACGACGCCACGCATCGCCTCGACTTCCGATTTGACGACATCGAGGCCGACGCCGCGCCCCGATATCCGGCTGACGGCAGAGGCGGTCGAAAAACCCGACAGGAATATGGTCTCCGCAAGCCCTCTTTCATCGGCGACTTCAGGAATGGCCTGGGCACGCGCATGTTCGCGGATTTTGGAAAAATCGAGGCCGGCACCATCGTCGCCGACCATGATCTCCACCGTGGAGCCGCGCAAACGCGCACTCACCGTAATCCGCCCGGTGGCGGGTTTTCCCGCGGCGGCACGCACTTCGGGCGATTCGATGCCGTGGCTGACGGCATTGCGTACCATGTGGAGCAGCGGATCGCGCAGGCGCTGCAGGATCGTTCTATCGACACGCACATCCTCGCCGCGAAGGATCAGCTCGACTTTCTTCCCGGTGGCGGCGGCGAGGTCGCGCAAAACCCGCGGCAGACGCTCGCAGGCTTCCGAAAAGGGCGACATCCGTATGCTCTGCACGTCGCCGTCCAGTTCGGAAATCGCCAGCCCAAGATCATGCAGATCCTCGGTCAGCACTCTGACGATGGCCTGCAGGTCCTTCTCCAGATCGATCAGATCGCGGCGCAGTCGGCTGCCCCCGGCCGGAGCCGCTTCCGTCGTGCCGGCCGCCACGCTTTGCGGGGCTGCCGGCCTGTCCGCCGTGCCGCGCAGCCCGCGGTCCAGGCGACGCTGCCGGACCCGGTCGATCAGATCGGCCATGCGGTCCAGCTGTGCCAATGGCCGGCGGCCGACCATCACCAGATTGGTGCTTTTCTGACTCAATGCATCGAGCTGCGCCGGAAGGAGCCGGACGGCCATATCCGTGGCGGCGGGCTCCGACGCAGCTTTCGGCCTGGCGGCGGGGACTTCCAGCCGCTGCGGACTGGCCTTGGCATCGCTCGCCATGGCCGCCAGTTGCGGCAGCAGCACAGGCAGCGGACCGGAAGACAGGTCTTGCTCGCGCTCCAGCCGCAAGCCCGCGTCGCGGATGGCGTCGGCGGCCTTCAGGCAGAGCTCCAGCCTGGCATTGTCGATATGGATGGTGCCCCGCCGTTCGGCGCCGAACACCTCCTCCAGCCAGTGGCAGCAATGCTCGACCAGTTCGACATTGACCGATCGTGCGGCACCCTTGAGGCTGTGCGCCGTGCGGAACAGGCTTTCAAGGACATGCTGGCGCCGTTCCAGATCGCACGCCTCGAGCTCCAGCAACCCGCGTTCCAGGTTGCCGCAATGCTCCTGCAGCTCCGTCCTAAACGTGGCCAGGAGCCGCTTCGCCAGCCTGTCCTTGTCAACCGCCAAGGCGATCAGCCCTTGATGAGTTGCTTGAGCTGAGCGCCAAGCGCGTTGAGATTCTGCGCGGCCTGCTCGGACTGCTTGGTCGCCGCCAGGTTCTGGCTTGCAACCTGATTTATCTGGGCCATGGCCTGATGCACCTGCGCCATGCCGGTATTCTGCTGGTTCGCCGAGGCGGCAATCTGGACGGCAGCCTGCACCGCGCTGTTGATGGTTTCGACCAGTTCATTGATCGTGGTGCCCGCGGCATTGATGGTGTCGATCGCACCGCTGACGCTCTTTCCGCTTTCTTCGGTCGCGATCACCGCCGCGCTGGTGGCCTGCTGAATCTCGCCGAGAATCTGGCGGACCTGCCCGGTGGCTTTCTTGGACTGTTCCGCCAATGCCTTGATCTCGCTCGCGACAACCGCGAAGCCTTTCCCGGCTTCGCCAGCGCGGGCCGCCTCGATCGCGGCATTGAGCGCCAGCAGGTTCGTCTGCTCGGCGATCTCGTTGACCGAAGCCGTGATCTCACTGATCGACTGCGCCTGCCGCGCCAGAGCAAGAATGGCCTCGGCGGTGGAGTTCGCCGAATCCTTGACCGCCCCCATCACCTCGATCGATTCGCCGATCGCCCGACGGCCGTTGTTGCCGGCCTCGACGGCGCGCTGGGACGCCTCGACCACCGACTGGGCCCGCTGTGCAGCCTGTTCGGAGGTCTTCAGCACCTCATCGACCGTGGTCACGGTTTCGGATACCGCCGTCGACTGTTCGCGCATGCCGCTCGCCTGCTGCGTGGTTCCGGCCAGGATTTCGGCCGATGCCGAGGCCAGGGCGTCGACGGCGCCGCCGATCGGGACGGTGATGCTGCGGATGAGATAGAAGCCGCCGACCGCCAGCAGCACGAAGCTGAGCGCCGTCCCCCAGATGATGGCATCGAAGCTGCGGTTCGCGATGGCGGCGGAGTCCTGCTTGCTGGCCTCCAGCCGGGCTTGCAGTTCGCGCTCGATGTCGTCGAGCGATGCCCGCATTTCGGCGGTCAGCTGCTTGGCCCGCGCGGCCGTCGCCAGCGCCTGGTCCGCACCGGCGGTACCGAAAGTCTCCATGGCCTCCCGCGTGATGCCGCGCCGCTCGGCGATGAGACGGAGTATCTTTTGCAATTCCGGCAGCTTGTAATCGGCGCCGCGCACCAGATCGGTGAGGTGCTGCACATGCCGGTCAAAATTTGCGACCGCCGCCGTATAATCGGCCTGATAGCGCTGATCTTTCGTCAACAGGTAGGTGAGGGCGTTGTTTTCCGTCCCCAGCAGGTCTGCTTCGACGGCGTTCAGGTCGACGAGAATGCTGTAGGCACCCACGATCGGTTCGCGGCTGTCGAGCAGGCTGCGGGTATTGTTGTAGGCGATCCAGCCTACGATCGCCAAGATGACCGGGCCGATGAGGAATCCCAGTATGAGCTTCTGCTGTACGGTGAACCGGGTCATGTTTCCCCCTGACATTCTAGTCTTGACCAACGCTTCCAAGCCCTTCGGGGCCGGTGAATAGCGGCCCGCCGGTTTTCGCCAGCGGCTCGCCGTCGAGCACAATGATGCCTGTTGCGGTAAGGCCGCGCGTGCAGCCGGTCAGCGCCGCCGTGCTTTCCGGCGGCGTCAGCGCGCCGGCCCGCACGGATTCGACTTGCAGCACCTCGTCCGCAAGCAGCGCGAAGCGGGACGTCTCCGTCCCGCAGACGATGGCCCGCGTCTGCTCGGTCATCGGCTTCTGCGGCTGGCCGATCGCCTGGCTCAGGCTGAAGGCGCTGACGATACCGCCGCGCAGCGTGAAAATACCGGCGAAGGGCGGTCTGGCGCCGGGAATCTGCACCAGAGAACCGACCCGGACCACCTGCGCGACGAAGGCCAGATCGAGGCCATATAATTCGGCGCCGACCCGGAAAACGAGGATCACATGGATCGCATCGTCGCCAGCCGCTGCCGGCGGCGCGGCGAGCCGGCGGGCGCGTTCCTCGATGATCCTGGCTTCGATCGGATCGAAACCGGGGGCAAGCGTCGCCGATGCGGTCCGATCTGTGCTCATGGCGCTTCGCTATGCCGGATTGTCGCTGCGGTCAGCATCGGATCACATCATCCTTTCCGCTTGAAGATGGTGGCGCGCCGCCTCGCGCAGCATGGCGGCGGTCTCGCCATCGGCAAAGCGGACCTTCTCTTCCGGCGGCAGCGCCGCGCAGAGCGCCTCGACTTTGCGGTAGGAACGCCGAGCCGCCTCCTTCTGGCCGGTCCGGGCCAGCGCGGTCGCCAGGATGAAATGCCCCATGACGAGAGAGCCATCGAGATAGACGACCCGCCGCGCAATGGCGCAGGCGGCCTGGAAGCGCCGCGCGCTCAGCAGGGCCATGGCATGCAGATACTGGATTTCGACATTCAGCGGATGGGCCTTGGCGGCAGCCTGTGCCAGGGCGCTGAAGTCCGGCGTGCCAGCATCGGCCGCCGCGCGGACCTGCTGCGCGGCGCGTGCCGCCTCGCTCTCGGCGGCCTGTTCCGACGTGCGGGCGGGGTTCTGCGGCTTTGTCCGCGCTGCCGCTCGGCCCAGGGCCAGCGGCCTGGCGCGCGGCACCGGCATTGGCGGTTGCATCGAAGCCAGCGGGGGGGTGGCGGCCCGGGCGCGCTCGGGCCGCCTGGCCGCGGCGGCGATGCTCGCGCCCGGCATCCGGGAGGCCGCCGCCAATGCCCGCGCCGGCCGACGGTAGAAGAGGCCCGCGCCGGTCGAGACCACCTCGAACGGCGCGAAATCCCACAATGGCGGATCCGATGGGCCGATGATCAGCCAGCCGCCCGGCGCAAGGGCCTCGAAGAGCTGGCCGGCCAGTCGACGGATCGCCGCCGGATCGAAATAGATCATCACGTTCCGGCACAGGATCAGATTCATGTCGCTGCCGGCCCTGCCGGCGGCGGCATCGCCCGGATCGGCGGCGAGATTGCCGAACTGGAAGGACACGCGGCTGCGGATACGCTCGCTCAGGACGAAACGGGCGCCATAGCGGCGGAAAAACCGCCTGGCTCCCGCCGCGGCCTCGCCGCGGAAGGACCAGTCGCTGTAACTGCCCCGCATCGCCTTCTGCAGGGAAGCGCGGCAGATATCGGTGGCAAGAATGCAGGAGCGCTCGCCGAGACCGAGCTCGTCGAGCAGGATCGCCAGCGAATAGGCCTCTTCTCCGGTCGCGCATCCTGCGCTCCAACTCTGGAAGACGGCATTCGCTGGATGGGTGGCCGTGAACTCGGGAATGACCCGTTCCCGGATCAGGTCGAAATGCTGCGGATCGCGGAAGAAATAGGTTTCCGCAACCGTCAGTTCGGAGACGAGGCTGTCCAGAACCGGATGGCCGGCAAGCAGGGCGTCCTTCAGGCGCGCCGGGCTGGCGATCTTGTTGGCGCTCATGACACGCCGTATGCCGGCCTCCAGTTCGCCGCGCCGGTTGGCGGGAATCGTCCCGCCGCTGAAATGCGCGAACCATTCCAGCACGTCGGCGCAGTGCAGTTCGGTTTCGGCGCTCATGGGACCGCCTGATCGAATTCCGCCAGCGCCGCCAGCTCGGTTTCGCGCAGGAACAGCTCGGGGTCGTGAATGAAGATGATGTCGCCATCGAATTGCGCGACGCCGGAAATGTACCGGCTTCCGGGCACGATGGCGGCGGCGGCGGTGACGGCCTCGTCTGGCAGTTCGGCGACCGTGCCGGCCCGGTCGACATGCAGGGCGAGCCTGCGGCCGGCAATCCTGACGACGATCAGGTGATCGGAAAGCGCATCGGGTTTGGGCGGCAGGCCGAAGCGGGCGCGGATGTCCAGAACGGGCAGGGCGGCGCCGCGCAGATCGACGATGCCCTCGACGATAGCGGGGACCTGAGGAACATGCCGTGCCGGCACGAACGGCAGGACCTCCTCGACGGCCGCGATGCCGATGGCGAATCGTTGCCGGTCCAGCTCAAAAATCAGGCTTGGCATCCCCCGCCTGCCGCATCCGGCCCCCCTCCTGCGAATACCGTTTGAACCTAGATATGTCGGCGCCGGCCGACAACTTAGAAAAACAATAACCTGGGGCCCGCCAGGGCTTCAGATCGCCTCCCCCAGAAGGGTCCTGATCGCCGCGATCAGTTGCTTCGGCAGGAACGGCTTCGCGATGACCGTGTCGGCGCCAAAGCTCTTTGCGAATTCCAGCATATCCATGTTGCGCATCCTGCCGCCGCCGGACATGGCGATGATGCGCACATTGTTGCTCTGCTTGCGGATGCGCATGATCATTTCCAGCCCGTCGGTTTCCGGCATCAGCACATCGGTGACGATCACATCGAAGGCCCCGGTCGCCAGCGTCTTCAGCGCCGCATCGCCATTCGGCGCGACGGCGACCGTGTGGCCGGCCGCCTGCAGCGCCGTCTTCAGCGTCTCGCGCAGCAGGGGTTCGTCGTCAACCAGAAGAATGCGGGCCATGTGAATGCTCCATGCTCGGTCGCGACATCAGGATTTTCGGCGGTGGGTTCGGCCGCCGGGGTCCCGATGGGGCGGTCAGGCTGCGAGCGAACGCCCGAAATCGGCGTGCCCACGCTAAGGTTCTATCTGTATACCGTTGAACCCGGGCCGCACGCAACCAAAGATGGATTGGCTGCCGCCTACAGTCGATTTATTCGTGATTGGCTATATTGCGCCGCAGCATGCCTGGCGTTTGGAAGAACTACACTTGTATCCAAAAGAAGGGCTCCGCCCCCAGTCCTTCGGTCGTAGACCTTTTCTTGTTCGTAGCTCGGAATGCAATCTTGAGCTGCCGTCAGTACAGGCAGAAGACGGCCGCCTAGGCGACCGCCTCGACGGATTTGGCGCCAGGCGGCTTTTTGCCCTGGACGTCTGCGATCGGCATCGAGCCATCCCCAAGGATCGGCCCCAGCTCTTCGGCAGGGATGCCGCTCGCCGCCATCTGCTCGGCGAGGGCATTCTTCAGCCGCTGCAGGCCGGCAGGATCGGCGGCTTCACACCGTCCGACCAGAACATTCTGGGTGTTCGAGGCGCGCAGCAGCCACCAGCCATCTTGTGTCGTCACACGCACGCCATCGATGTCGTTGACCTCGGCGCCATTGCGTTTGAGCCGCAGTTTCACCTCGTCGATGATGGCGAACTTGCGCGCTTCGTCCACCTCGATGCGCAACTCGGGTGTATTGACGGTCTGCGGCAGCCGGTCGTGAAGATCGGCCAGGCTGCGACTGCTGCGGGCGACGATGTTCAACAGCCGCACCGCGGCGTAGAGCGCATCGTCGTATCCAAAATATCGGTCGGCGAAAAAGATGTGGCCGCTCATCTCGCCGGCGAAGACGGCACCGCATTCCTGCATCTTGGATTTGATCAGCGAATGGCCGCTTTTCCACATGATCGGATTGCCGCCCAAGCGCTCGATCGCGTCGAAGACCGTCTGGCTGGTCTTCACATCGGCGATGATCGTGGCGCCCGGCTGCCGCCGCAGGATTTCCTCCGACCAGAGGATCATCAGCTGGTCGCCCCAGAGAATGTTGCCGCGGTTGTCGATGACGCCGAGCCGGTCGCCATCGCCATCGAAGGCGATGCCAAGATCGCATCCTTCGCTCAGCACCGTGGCGCGGAGCTGCTCCAAGGTCTCGGGCAGAGTCGGATCGGGATGGTGCGCGGGAAAGCTGCCGTCGATCGTCCCGTTGAGCACGATATGCCGGCCGGGAAGATAATGCGTGATGCGCTGGACCACCGCGCCGGAAGCGCCGTTGCCGGGATCCCAGGCGACCGATAGCGAACGCGCCAGTTCCGCGTCGTGCATCAGGCGGCGGACATAGGCGCCGAAGACGGAGCGGCGGATCGAGCGGCCGTTGCCGCTGGCAAATTCGCCGTTCCTCATCAGCGTTCCGAGCCGCTGGATATCTGCGCCATGCACGCTGCGTCCGCCGAGGACCAGCTTGAAGCCGTTGTATTCGGGCGGATTGTGCGATCCGGTGATCATCGCCGCCGCATCGGCGCCGAGATGCCGGCCGGCGAAATACAGCATCGGCGTCGGCCCGACGCCGATGCGCAGGACGTCCATCCCGGCCATGCGCAGGCCTTTTGAAAAGGCGTTGGCCAGTGCCGGCGAGCTGTGCCGGCCGTCCTGGCCGAGCGCGACGACGCGGCCGCCATTGTCGGCGACGAAGGTGCCGAACGCTCGTCCGAGCGCCTGCGCATCCGCTACGGTAAGCGTCGATCCGACAATGCCGCGGATATCGTATTCGCGCAGGATGCTGGCATCGAACTGGTGCCTGGACATTACCTCACTCCTTTCAACAGGCGGCAGACGCGGCGAGACATTCGCGCCGTTTCACTGGCGCGCGGCGGCCTCGTGCAAGGTCGCGCACATTAAGGCGAAACCATCATCTATGCTGTGTGTTAATTGTGTGGTCATGACATAAACGAGATTGCTGTGACTTTTCCGTGGCCCAGTCATCGTTTTGCCTCTCCGTGCTTGAACGCGGCAGCGGCACTCATAGAATGACGGCGGCTTTTCGGCCCTGTTCTATGACGGCCGTTGCCAAATCATGCTCGCCCTGCAGCGATGCAGGCACGAACCCGCAAAGGGATGACCGGGGGAAAGCTTGAGATGGCAGATGCTGGGCATCGGGAGATGCCTGGCGAATGGATTGTCGTGGAGCGAGACCGAGCGCAATGACAACCGGCGCTACCAATTCTGTGTGGATGAGGTCTACGCAGGCCGGCAACGACGCCGGCACAGCGAGGCGGGCCATGAAGGACCGTTCTGCGAGGGGGTGTGCGTCGTGGTTGCTTGTAAGTGGCTGCTTGGTTCTGCTGGGTGGCTGCGACGCACGGTATTGGCCGATGGGCAGTAAATGGCCGGGGGCGACGCAGCCGATGGCCGCATCGTCACATCAGTCTGGATCTGGTTCCAAACATAAAAAGGGGGCAGACAAGGCAGAAAAGAACGAGGCGACGAACGCTTCCGAACAATCGTCCTCTCCGGGCGATACCAGCGTGGTTCTCACTTCAGCCGTACCACCATCAGTTGGCGAAGATCGCGACATGTCGTTGTCCGGTCTTCGTGAAGACGAGTTGCGTGATCTGTTGGGCAAGCCAACGGTTGTCGAAGATCGTCCGCCGGCAAAAATTTGGCGGTACAAACAGGCCAGTTGCCATCTGAATGTCTCATTTTACCCCGATGTAGAAACCAGGGTTTTCCGAATCCTAAGCTACGAGGTGAAAAGCAATGACGACACTGATCAGGGAAAGCGCCAATGCTGGTCCGAGCTACGCTCCCATGCCAGGTCGAAATGAACTCTTCCGCAATGAAGAGACAGTTCGCGTTATCCTAGTTGACGATGACGACGATTTCCGGGAAGCGATCACTGGCGAGCTGACCGATGAAGGCTTCAGCGTGCAGGGCTTTAGCGACGGCGCCAGCATGTTCGACTACTTCAGCCAGGGCGGCACGGGCGACGTCATCGTCCTCGATTGGCGCCTGCCGGGGCTGTCCGGCCTGGATCTTTTGGGCCAGATGCGTCGCCGCGGCATCATGCTGCCGGCGATTTTCCTGACCGGTATGCCGGCGACTGCCTATGAGAGTGCGGCGCTTGACAGCGGCGCTCTCGATTTCGTCAACAAGTCGCGCGGTGCGGCGATCCTTGCCAAGCGCATCCGCCTCAGCCTGAGTCCGGCCAAACTGCCGGCTGAGCAGCGGCGTCAGGAAGTGATTCATTGCGGCGATCTGACCTTGCGGCCGCAGGTCAGCCGCGCTCTGTGGCGCGGCGAGGACGTCAACCTCACAGTGGTCGAGTACAACATCGTTTCTCTTCTGGTGCAGAGCTCAGGCGAATACGTCACGTACCGGTCAATATACGATTGCGTTCATCATGCGGGTTTCATCGCAGGGAATGGCGAAGATGGATACCGGACAAACGTACGATCCTCGATCAAACGCATCCGCAATAAGTTCCGCGCCCTCGATCCAGATTTTTCCCAGATCGAAAACTTCCTTGCCTTCGGCTACCGCTGGCGAGGCGCCGCCGACGTCCATACCGTCAGCGAACCGGCCTGATTTTTGGCGTCGGCTGCGCCGCCTCGGCGCATCGCTGACGCTGAAACTGGTCGGTCTGGTCGCTGTCTTCATTGCGTTGCCGATAGTCCTGTATGGCCAGTTCGAAAGCGCTGATGCACAGCGTCGCGAACTGGTCGTACGCGGCATACAGCATCGCAACTGGCTGATCGCGCAGGCACTGTCGCCGATGCTTGACAGTCCTTCCGGCCCGCTGCACTCCGCCTTGAACAAGGAGCTGCAGCGCTACAACGACGGCCGCACGATCCTCAAGCTGATGTATTCGCCGGCCAGCGAGAAGACCGGCGACCGCTTCTTTTACGTGGCGTCCTCGCCCGAGGCGACGCCGGATCAGGTCGGCGCCGAGCTTGAGAGCCTCGCCGGGCACGGCATATTGCAGCGATTGTCGCAAAGCTGCGAATGGTCATCGTCGCTCGATCTGCGCTATCGGCAAGCCAATGGGCAGGAAGAGATCATGACCGCGCTGCAGCCGATCCAGACGCGCTGGGGCTGCTGGGTGTTGATATCGGCGCATCCGGTATCGGAATTCCTCAATGTGTCGATCGGCCGTTCATACTGGCAGACGCAGGAAATTCGCATCGCCGCGGCCATCTATTTCACCTTTGCGCTGCTGGCGATCCTGATCGCATGGAGCGTGTGGCGGAGTCTGCATCACTTCCGCCGCGTCGCGCGCCAGGTCCGGCAGGGGCGCGCCGACGGCCGCACATTCGCCGACCGCAATGTGGTGCCCGAACTGACCAGTGTCGCGGCCGATTTCGACCGTTTCGTCGGCGATCTGCACAAGGTTGCGCAGGAGATCCGCCAGACGGCCGAGGACAATGCCCATTCCTTCAAGGCGCCGATCTGCACGATTCAATCCTCGCTGGAGCCGTTGAAGCGGATCGTTCCGGAAGGCAGCGAACGCGCCAAGCGCGCCATCGTGCTGATCGAATCCTCGATCCAGAGGCTGCATGCCCTCGTCAACGCCTCGCAGCGCCTGGATTATAACACCGCCGATTTGATCGATGCGCCGCGCGAAGCGGTGAACCTCACCAACGTCATTGCCGACGTTCTCTTCCGCTATCGGGAAACCCTTGCGGAGCGCCAGATCAGGTTGGTCCGCACCCTGGCGGACAACGTCATCGTACATGCCGGCAAAGGCGTTCTGGATGTTGTCGTCGAGAACATCCTCGACAATGCGATCAGCTTCTCGCCGCCGGAAAGCACCATCACGGTGACGCTGACCCAGGAATATGGAAAGATCCTGCTGCGCATCGACGATGAGGGGCCCGGCATTGCACCAGACAAGGTTGTGCATGTCTTCGAGCGTTATTTCTCGCTGCGGCCCAAGAAGATCGAAGACGTCCGGCGCGAGGGGCGCCGCAATCTCGATCATTCCGGTCTCGGCCTATGGATCGTGCGGCGCAATGTCGAGGCGCTGGGCGGACGCGTTGCTGCGATGAATCGGATCACCGGCGGTCTGAGTGTGCAGGTCATGCTGTCTGCCGCCGATTGAGGCGGCTTTGCCGTCCAACGAGGACGCCACAGTTTGATCACTGGTCGCTCCAGGCATAAGTGTCCATAGTCACAGGGCTTCCCTCCCCAAATCCCTGTCGACGAGGTCGATATGAACGCCGTGATCGAAACGAGCCAGATGCTGGAGCAGGACAGCTTCCGCATTCACCCGGTCATACTCGCGGGGGGATCGGGTACGCGGCTATGGCCGCTGTCCAGGTCCGTCTATCCCAAGCAGCTGCTGGCGTTGACCTCGGATCGGACTCTGTTGCAGGAAACGGTCGAGCGTACGGCGCACGACGTCGGATTCTCGGCGCCCATTCTTGTCTGCAACGACGAGCATCGCTTCCTGATCGAAGAGCAGCTCGGCGAGATCGGTATTCAGCCGCGCAAGATCATCCTTGAGCCGGTCGCCCGCAATACGGGTCCGGCTCTCGCCGCTGTTGCCCTATGGCTGAGCCAGTTCGAACCGGACGCGATGATGCTGGTGCAGCCGGCCGATCATGCGATCGGCGGCATCGGCGAATTCCATCGCGCCATCCAGGCCGGAATCGGACCGGCCGAGCAGGGACGGCTGGTCACCTTCGGCATCAAGCCGACCCGGCCGGAGCCTGGCTATGGCTACATAAAAGTCGGGCCGCTGCTCGACGGATCAGATCAAGTCCGCGTTGTCGACCGTTTTGTCGAAAAGCCGGACCCTGCGACTGCGACGCGGTATGTGGAAAGCGGTGCGTTCTGCTGGAACAGCGGCATCTTCCTGCTGTCTGCGCGCCGCTATCTCGAAGAATTGCGCGAATTGCATCCGACCATGCTGGAGGCCTGCGAACGGGCGGTCGCCGCCGGCAATGACGATCTCGGCTTCTTCCGCCTTGACGCTGGAAGCTTCAGTGCGGCGCCGGCGCTGTCGATCGATCGGGCCGTGATGGAGCAGACCGACACGGCGACGGTGGTGACAGTCGACATGGCCTGGAGCGACCTCGGCTCGTTCCAGGCCTTGCGCGACACCGGAGCACGGGATCAGGATGGCAATGTCATCGCCGGCGATGTAATGGCGCAGGATGTGCGCAATTCATATCTGCGCACCGAGGACAAGCTGCTGGCGGTCATCGGCATGGAGGATGTCGTCGTGGTATCGACGGATGACGCCGTGCTGGTCGCACGCGCCGACTGCGTCGACGACGTATCGCGAATCGTGCAGCAATTGCGGCAGCGCAATCGGCCGGAGCCGGTTTCGCATACCACCACCTACCGGCCCTGGGGCTATTACCGGTCCGTGGATATAGGCGAGCGCTTCCAAGTCAAGCGGCTGATGGTGAAACCGGGGGCGAAGCTCAGCCTGCAGAAGCATTTCCATCGTGCCGAACACTGGGTGGTGGTGCATGGCACTGCGCTGGTGCAGCGCGACGAGGAGACCCTGCTGCTGCGCGAAAACGAATCCGTCTACATCCCGATCGGTGCGGCGCACCGGCTGGAGAATCCCGGCAAGCTGCCGTTACACCTGATCGAGGTGCAATCCGGCTCATATCTCGGCGAAGACGACATCGTGCGCCTGGCGGATACCTATGGCCGTTGCTAATCCCCGTCCCGCTCTGCTGGTAACCGGCGGCGCCGGTTATATCGGCAGCCATGTCTGCAAGGCCGTGGCCGAAGCCGGCTTTCTGCCGGTGGCTTACGACAATCTTTCGGCCGGGCATCATTGGGCCGTGCGCTGGGGACCGCTGGAATGCGGCGACCTGGTCGATGCCGGACGCCTGGACGAGGTGATGCGGCAATATCGCCCGACGGCGGTGATCCACCTGGCCGGACTGATCATTTCCAGCGAATCGGTTGTCGATCCGGGACAGTATTATACGAACAATGTCGCCGGAACGTTCTGTTTGTTGGACGCCATGCGCCGCAATGCCGTCGACCGGATCGTGTTTTCGTCCAGCGCCGCGGTCTATGGCGAACCCGAAACCATGCCAATGGGTGAGAGCCATCCCCAGCGGCCGCTCAACCCCTACGGCACCAGCAAGCAGATGGTCGAGCGGGTCCTACAAGATTATGCGCGAGCCTATGGACTGCATTCGGTCTCGCTGCGCTATTTCAACGCCGCCGGGGCGGATCCGGAGGGGGAAATCGGCGAGGCCCACCATATAGAGACGCATCTGATCCCGCTGGTTCTAGATGTTGCGGCCGGATACCGTTCGCATGTCGCCATTTACGGGGCGGATTACCCAACCCGGGATGGCACCTGTGTGCGCGACTACGTGCATGTCTGCGATCTGGCAGCCGCCCATGTCGCGGCGCTTCGCTATCTCGATAAGTCGGTCGGAGCCCATGTATTCAATTTGGGCAGCGGCAACGGCGCCACGGTGCGCGAGGTGATCGACCTGGCAAGGCGTATAACCGGAGAGATAATTCCCGTAAGAGTAGAGACGCGCCGCCCCGGCGACCCCGCGGTGCTGCTCGCCGACCCGACGAGGGCGCGCCAGCTTTTGGGCTGGAACCCCCTTCATTCTGGGTTAGATGCCATGATTTCTACTGCATGGAGCTGGCATCAGCGTGTATTATCCCGGGCACAAGCCGCCCAGTAGACGGGCTGCACGGGATTAACCGCCGGAGCGGGGGGAGATGTTGGCTCGCAAACTTCTGGTTTCTGTTGCAATTCCGATTGCCGTGTCGGCGTTTTCGGCCATTGAGGTCAAAGCCCAGACCGCCACGCCGCCGGCGCAGACCAACCCTGCGCCGCTGACGGAGGAGGTGCCGCGCGGACAGACCGTGATGGAACGGCCCAGACCCGACTACGATCCTATCGGGATTCGCCTCGGCGGTTTCATGCTGCTGCCCGGCCTCACGGTCGGCGAAAGCTATAACAGCAACATCTTCGCCACCGAGAATAATACCCAGGACGATTTCATCACGACGATCCAGCCGTCCGCCAATTTGCGTTCGAACTGGAACAATCATGCGCTGAATTTCCACGCCGACTCGAGCATCGAGCGTTATGCGGATCACTCGAGCGAGGACATCGAGGATTACACGCTCACCACCGACGGCCGCCTGGATGTTCTGCACGATCTGCGGTTATACGGCGGCGCCGGTTACCTGCGGCGCCATGAGGCGCGGTCGTCGCCCGACAATGTCAGCGGCAGCACCGAGCGGGCCCGGTATGACGATTATCAGGCCACGGCCGGCATCGAGAAGGTGTTCAACCGCCTTTCGACCCGCCTCGACGGCCAGTTCGACCGGTTCCGTTACGGTGACGTGACGCTGTCGAACGGCACCGTGTCCGACCTCAGCGACCGCGACCGCGATCAGACCCAGGTTTCGTTGCGCACCGGTTACGAGCTGGCGCCGCTGCGCCAGGTTTATCTGCTCGGCGCTTACAACTGGCGTAACTACGACTCCGAGGTGAATAGCGGCTTCGATCGCGATTCGACCGGCTACCTGTTGGCCGTCGGCGCTGACTACGACATTGATGGCGTCACCTTCCTTGAGGGTTACGTCGGCTACCGCGTCCAGGATTATGACGATCCGGCACTCAAGAGCCTTGGCGGCTGGGCATCTGCATTGAAGCTGACCTGGAATGTCACCCGCCTGACGACCGTCACGGGTACATTGTCGCGCACGGTTGAAGAAACCACGGTGTCGAACGCCTCGGGATATTTTTCCACCAAGGCGGAAGTGCGGGCCGACCACGAATTGCTGCGCAATCTGATACTGAATGCGTCTCTGGCCTATCAGAACGACGATTTCGAGGGCGTTTCGCGGACCGACAATTACTACCTGGCCAGCATCGGGGCGCAATATCTGATGAACCGTTATCTGTCGCTGTCCGGCGGCTACGGCTATCGGACCCGCAACTCCGATCAGAGCGGGGCTGATTTTGACGAAAATGTGGTCTTCCTGCGGGTGACCGGACACCTGTAATTTTTTAGGGTTTTCGACTACTTACAGGGGCAATTGTTTGCCCCTGTTTAGTCACACCAGACTGGCTCCCAGAGTTGGTAAGAGCTGAGACCTGCGTAGCCGCGAAAGCGCGGCGCGCAGGTCTTATCTTTTGCAGGGAAGCCAGCCATGTCGAACAGCAGTACCGGAACAGCGGCAGCGAGCTTGCGGCGGCTCGCCAGCCTGGCGGTCATGCTTTTGGCCGTCGTCGCCTTCGCTGCTGGAGCAGCTTGGGGACAAGCCGCCCGCACAACCAACGCTTCGACGGATTCTCGCGCCGCGCCTCAGACAATGCCAGGCGCCCATCCGCAGGTAGAGCCAGGTTATCGTCTGGGATCGGGCGATCGGGTTCGCATCACCGTTTACGGGCAGCCAGAACTTACCGGCGAGTATTCAGTCGACGGTAGCGGCTCCCTGGCCTTTCCATTGATCGGCCAGGTTCAGGCCGGTGGTCTGACGGCAGCCTCGCTTGAACAACTGCTCGTCAGCAAATTGAAGCCGGACTACCTGAAGGATCCGAGCGTCAGCGTTGAAGTCCTCACCTATCGTCCGTTTTACATCGTCGGGGAAGTTCGTACCCCAGGCAGCTACGCCTACGTCTCCGGCATGACGGTGATCAACGCAGTTGCTTTGGCTGGTGGCTTTACCTATCGCGCCAAAGAAAATTCCTTCTACGTCACTCGTACCGGCGAGAATGGCGAAAAAACCAAACTGAGCGCATCGCCGGATACGCCGGTCCTGCCGGGCGATGTCATAACCGTACGCGAGCGGTATTTCTAATGACCCTACCTGATCGTTTCCGTCCGTGGATGCAGCCGGCGACGCAGATCGCCGGTCTGCAAGCGGCCCCGCCGCCGGTCTATGCACCGCCGCAGGAGCCGCCGAATTTCATCGATGTCCTGCGCAAGCTCTGGCGCAGACGTGGCCTGATTTTTCTGGTCACGATGGCATTTGCCATCATCACCTTCGTGATCGTGAAGACGCTGCCATCCTATTACGTAGCTGAATCGCGCGTGCTGATCGGAATCCCGCCGCTGCGGGCGCTCAACATCGAGTCGATTATCGCGGATATCGCCCCCGATGCCGATCTCGTGCAGAACGAAAGCTACATCATCACGTCGCGCGAGGTGGCCCAGGCCACGATCGGCAAGTTGCATCTCGACAAGAATCCGGAATTCAACCCGTTTCTGCGCAAGCCGTCCTTTGTCGCCGTCGCGCTCTCGTATCTCAATCCGCTGCGCTACATCCCGGATTCCTGGCTGTCGGCGATAACCGGGAGTGAGCCGGCCAGTGCAACGGACGAGGCAGATCCGCGTGAACGCGAGATGACGGCCGTCATCGATTCGCTGCTCGACAAGGTGAACGTGGAGACGCTCGGGCGTTCCCACGTCCTTGCCATCCAGGCCCGATCCGTCGATGCGCAGACCTCGGCGGATATCGCCAACACCCTTGCGGATCAGTATTTGGCTCGGCAGCGGCGCGACAAGATCCAAGCGACCGAAGAAGTCGAGAAATTCCTTGCCGACCGGATCGCCCAATTGCGCAAACAGGTGGAAGAGTCCGACCGGGCGGTCGAGGAATATCGCCGCGAGAACAAGCTCTACCAGGGCACCAGTTCCGGCGTCACCACGCAGCAGTTGACCGAGCTCAACACGCAGTTGATCGTTGCCCAGACCGCCAAGGCCGAGGCAGATGCACGGCTGCAGGAAGCGCAGGCCCTGAGCAAGACCGGCATCACTGGCGAGAGCGTGCCGCAAGTCCTCAGTTCGCCGACCATCCAGGCGTTGAAGCAGCAGGAAGCCGAGGCGGCCGGCCGCTTGGCCGATCTGTCCAGCAGCTTTGGCCCCCGCCACCCGAAGGTGATCAGCACCAGGGCGGAGGTCGCCGATATTCGCGGCAAGATCCGCAATGAGGTGAACAACATCATAGGTGGCCTGCGGCATGAGGCGCGGACCGCAACGGCCCGTTATGAAGCGTTGCGCCAGAACTTCGAGCGGCTGCAGAAGCAACTGGGCGGGGTGAACGAGAAGTCGATCCACCTCGAGGCACTGGAGCGAGAGGCAACCGTCAACCACAATCTGCTTGAGCAGATGCTTGGGCGGGCGAAGGAGACGATCGGCCAGGACCAGCTGCAGAAGCCGAATGCGAAACTGATCTCCAACGCTGCCTCGCCGCTATGGCCGAGCTTCCCGCCGAAAACCCTCATCCTCTTCCTCGGGGTTTTCGGAGGCTTTTTGATCGGCGTCGTCATTGCCATGCTCAGTGACAGTGCGGACCAGACGTTTCGGCGCGGAGACCAGGTCGAGTCGATGACCGGGCTGCCGGTACTGGCGCTCGTTCCCTCCATCCGCGGACGCATGGAGCCGATTGTCCATGTGCTGCGCCGGCCGATATCGCCTTATACCGAAGCTCTGCGGAAGCTGCATATCGGCCTCGAACTGTCCGAGGCCTCGCAATCGCCCAAAACTGTTCTGTTCGGCTCGGCGATTCCGGGAGAGGGCAAGTCGGTTCTGGTGGCGTCGCTTGGCCGTATGCTGGCGAGCCAGGGGCGGCGGGTCCTGCTGATCGATTGCGATTGGCGTAATCCCCGATTGCATCAACTCTTCCGCTGCGCCAACAGCCGGGGATTGGCGGCGCTGCTCCGGGACGAGGAGGATAACCTCGATCAGGCGATCTTCACCGATTCGCTGTCTGGCGTGGATGTGATCCCGGCCGGCATGTTTACGCCGGAGGCAATGCGGTATCTGACATCCGAGCGCATGCGGCTGATCCTGAACGCCTTGGCGCCGCGCTACGATCTGGTTCTGATCGATACGGCGCCGGTGCTGGTGGGCGCCGAGGTCCTCACGCTTGCGCGCATGGTGGACAAGGTTGCGTTTGTCGTGCGCTGGGGGGCCACACGCCGCGAGACCGTGATGGAGGGGTTGAAGGAACTGCTGGAGGTGAATGCCGATATCGCCGGTCTCGTACTGGCCCGGGTCGATCCGAAGCAGTATCGCAAATACGCTTACACCAATCTGAGCTACGAATACGAACGGCCAATGCTGGTTAAGACTGCCGATTGGGCATAGGTCTATGGCCGATCCAGTCCTGATTGTAACCCAGCATTATAAGCCAGAGGTCATCGGTTCGGCGTCCTATGTTACCGACCTGGCGGAGTGGCTGGGCCGGGAGGGCCGTGCCGTCACCGTCCTGACCGGACTCGCACATTACCCGAATACGGCCGAGTTCCGCAGTTTCAATGCTTCGGTTCCGAAACGGGAAACCGAGGGCAATGTGACTGTGGAACGGTTGCGCAGCTGGCATCCGGAGCGCCGCTCCGCAATGCTGCGAATCATCAGCGAATGCCTGTTCCTGCTGGTCGGCATGATCGCCGTACTGAGCGGGCGCGTGTCGCGCCACACCACCGTCGTCTCGCTTTCGCCATCGATCTTCGCCGTGATGCTGGGGGTGGTCGCCACCCGCCGCGGCGGCCATCATATCGCCCTGGTGCATGACATTCAGTCCGGCTTGGCGCAGGGGCTGAATATGGTGCGCTCCGGCGCCATGCTGCGGATCATGCGCTGGTGCGAGCGAATCACCCTCAACCGGGTCGATCTCGTTCTGGTATTGACCCAGGAGATGCGGGCGCAGCTTCTCGGCATCGGAGTGAGGACGCCGATCGAAATCCTGCCTATCTGGGTCGATACCGATCATATCAAGCCGCAGGCCGATGCGCAGGCAAATGCGCCGACGCTGCTCTATAGCGGCAATTTCGGGCGTAAGCAGGGATTGCGGCAGGTGCTGGAGCTTGCCGAAGATATCGCGCAGTCCAGACCGGACGTGGCGATCCTGTTGCGTGGCGACGGCAGCGAAAAAGGCGCCATGACCGATTGGGTGGCGCAGCGGGAATTATCCAATATCCGTTTCGAGAGCCTGCTGCCGCGGGAGGACCTGAACGATGGCCTTGCCCATGGCGATATCCATCTGGTCCCGCAAAATCCGCTTGCCGCCGATTTCGCCATTCCCTCCAAAATATACAGCATCATGGCCGCTGGCCGGCCGTTCATTGCAACGGCCGGTCCGGGCAGCGCTCTATGGCGCCTGTCTCAGGAAACCGGCGCCTTCGTCTGCGTGCCGCCGGATAACCGTGAGGCGCTCTGCCGGACCGCGCTGGAGCTTCTGGAGGCCGAGGAGGAGCGGGTCGAGATGGGGCGGCGCGGACGCCGTTACATCGAGGCAGAGCATGCCCGCGACCGGCTGTTGGCCAAGTTCGTTGCGATGCTCGACCGGCTCGAGCGGCAGCGGCACAGGGTCCTGATCCTGGAGCCGGACCGCGACGGTCATCCGCGGGAGTGGCTGGAGCATCTGATGCGGCACATCGAGGCCGAAGACAGGATCGAGGAAATGTGGCTCGTTGTTTCCGGCGAGTTGAAGGCTGTTTTGGAACCGGAAATTTCCAGCGAATTGCGGCCGCGGATTCATTTGATTGCCCTGACCCGGTCAGAGTGGCGGTATTGCACCCACTCGATTTTGCCGGTCAGCGGCTTTGCCCGATGGTGGGTGATGCGACGCTATCTTCGCCGGACCGGGGCCGATGCCGGCTGCTTTCTGTCGCTCGATCATCTGTCCCTGCCGCTGGCCTTCGGGCTCGGCGCCTCCGGACGGAAGCTGAGCGGAATCCTGTTTCGGCCTTCGGTGCACTATCCCTCGCTCGGGAGCTATCGGCCAACATTGCGAGAGCGCATTCGCGACCTGCGCAAGGCGCTGCTCTATCGCATGATGCTGCTCAATCGCGCCGTGGATACCGTCCTGACCTTGGATCCGTTCTTTCCGGATTATGCCGCGCAGCGCTACCTGGGGGGGCACAAGGTCCATGCCGTCCCAGACCCGGCGCATCCCCGCATGGCGATATCCGTCAAGGCGGCGTCGATTCAGATACCGAACGAGCGGATTACCTTCGTGATGTTTGGCGTTCTGACGGCGCGTAAAGGCGTCCTCGCCCTGCTGGAGGCATTGCGGCTGCTGCCGGAGGATATTGCCGGCAGGGTGGCGGTGGTCATCGCCGGCAAGGTTGCGCCTGATGTGAGCCGACAATTGGCGGAACTTGAAGCAGCACTGCGCAAAGAGCAGAAACAGCTCTGGTTGCGTATCGAGGATCGCTGGCTGAGCAGCGAGGAAATCGAGACGCTGATCGGCCGCTGCGACGTCGTGCTGGCGCCATATCAGCGATTCGTCGGCTCGAGCGGTGTTCTGCTATGGGCGGCGAGGGCTGGAAAACCGCTGCTGACCCAGGATTACGGATTGGTGGGACGCCTGGTGCAGGATTATCGCCTCGGGCTCGCGGCTGATGTGACCCAGCCGAGCCTGCTGGCGACTGCGCTGACGAAACTGGCGATCGAGGGACCGGATCGATTCTTCGATCAGAAATCGGCGGCCAAGTTTGTATCGGACCGAACGCCGGAAGCATTCGCTGCCCATGTCTTCGGCAGCCTGCGCACGTCCTAGGCCGCAGATCCAGAACGATTTCTTCGCGACGATCAGGGCTTTGCGGGCCCCATCTTGGTCACAACACCGGCCCCTGCGGCTGTGGCAAATCCTGCTTGGGAGGCAACGGCCGCAGAAGTTGTATCCGCCGGCATTCCCGGTTCGAACGGGACGATGCCGGCGCCGTTGATACGAGGCAGAAAGAGGGTTCTTGATGACGCTCGAAATCCTTGCCAAGCCTGCGGTCAAGGCCCGCGCCCATGCCGCCATCAATGCGCCACAGCCGCGCGGGCCCTTGGCGCGCAATGCCGCATACGAGAGGGCATCCGTCGAGCGTTCGGGGCTGGCGCTGCGCAATGCTGGAACGGCATCGTTTCCGGTCGTCCAGACCCGCCGCGCGGCGCAGGCACCTGCCACGGAGCCGGAGCGGCTGCCGGGGCGTATCTCCCTGATCGTCGTGGCCGGAATATTGCGCGGATTTGATGCCGCGGTCGCTTTCTCCGCCGGATTCGCCGCAACCGCATTCACACCGGCTGGCGGAGCGGATGCCAGCGCACCGTTGCCACTGGCAATATCTCTTTTCGGCGCTCTGCTCGTCGTCAACATTCTGCACCTGCTCGGGTCTTATCACACCAGGGTGGTGCGATCCTTCAGCCTGTCCGCCACTCACCTGCTGCTTGCTTGGGGCGCTGCTGCGCTGGCGGCAGGTGGCGTGATCTTGCTGAGCCATGTTCCGGCTGGACCCGAACGCACCTGGCTGGCCTCCTGGCTCGGCTATGGGGCAATCCTGTCGCTGCTATCCCGCGCCGTCTGTGCCCTGTTGATGATCAGGTGGCGCCGCCAGGGGCGTCTGCAGCGGCGCATAGCCGTTCTAGGCAGTGGCGCCATCGGCCAGCGCCTGTTGCGGCGCATCAATGCACAGGCTGATCGGAATGTCGTGGTCGTCGGCGTCTACGACGACAGGCTGGCACGTCTGCCGGAGCGCTGCATGGGCCACAAGGTGCTTGGCACGGTAGCTGATTTGATCGATCGCGTGCGTCATGGCGGAATCGACATGGTGATTGTTGCGCTGCCGCTATCGGCGGAGCGGCGCATTGCTGAAATCATGGCGCAACTGCGCCAGGCGGCGGTCGATATCTGCCTTTGTCCGGACCAGTATGGTTTTCAACTAAGCAGCAATGGCCTGGCTCGAGGTGGTGATGAGACCTGGCATGTTGCCGGCGTGAACCTGCTATGCGCCGAGCAGCGCCCTTTGAGGGATTGGCGCGGGATTGCGAAAAACATCGAGGACCGCGTGGTTGCGGCGATCATCCTCATGCTGATCTCGCCCATACTGGCCGTGATCGCCGTGCTGGTGAAGCTGGATAGTCCGGGGCCCGTCTTCTTCCGGCAGAAGCGGTATGGATTGAACAATCAGCTGATCGAAGTGCTGAAGTTTCGCACCATGCACAACCATGCGAGCGATCCCAAGGCCGAGCAGCTAACGCAGCGGAATGATCCTCGTGTCACGCGATTGGGCGCCTTTCTGCGCCGGACCAGCCTCGATGAGTTGCCGCAGTTCATCAACGTCCTGCGCGGCGAGATGTCGGTCGTGGGGCCGCGGCCCCATGCGCTGGCGGCGAAAGCCGGCGGGCTGCTCTATCAGGAGGCGGTCCGCTATTACGACGCGCGCCATCGGATGAAGCCCGGCATCACCGGCTGGGCGCAGGTCAATGGCTGGCGAGGCGAGACGGAGACGGTCGAGCAGATCGAGAAACGCGTCGAGTACGATCTCTATTATATCCGGAACTGGTCTATCTGGTTGGATTTTCTGATCATCTTTCGGACGATCTTCGGCGGCTTCACCGGACGCCAGGCCTACTGACCGGAGGGCGATCATCCCATGCACTGCCTTTGGGTGACCTATGCCGATCCCGAGCCGAGACATAACGGTCAGTATGTCTATTCCGGTGGCCTGATCGATGCGCTGGCGGGCAGCGGGGCAAGGGTTGACGTTGTCGGCTTGGCGCGACCCGGACAGAGCGCGAGCACCAAACGATCGACCGATGCGGTGCGGTGGTGGCTGGCGGACTTTCAGGCGAAGCCAAGTTGGATGAGCCTGCTTTCGCCGTTGCCGCATGTCGCCGATCGCGGCCGCACCCCGGCCCTGCAGCGCATGCTCGCCAGCCGACTGGCATCCGAAACGCCCGATGTGATCGTGTTCGATGGGATTTCCGCGGCCTGGGCGCTCCGGCCGGTGCTGAAGTGTTATAACGGAGCAGGCCGGCGGCCGAAGCTGGTCTATGTATCTCATAACCACGAGACCAGCCTGCGGCCGGAAGTGGCGCGCGGGCAGCAGAATCCGATCAAGCGCCAGATTCTGCAATACGATGCGGCGAAAGCGGTCATGCTGGAGCGCGCGCTGCTCGATACCGTCGATCTCGTCACGGCGATCACGGCTGAGGACCGTAAGCTCTATCTGCAGCAAAAGATCCGCTGTCCGATCGAGGTTCTGCCGCCTGGCTATGACGGCGACCGCCTCGACGAACGCCGTATCACGCAGGATCTGCCGCGGCGCGCCATCATCGTCGGCAGCTTCGACTGGATCGCCAAGCGCATGAATCTGGAAGAATTCATCTCGATCGCCGATCCGCTTTTCGCCGAGCATGGCGCGGAGCTGCAGGTCGTCGGCAGCGCCGAAGCGGAATTCCTTAAGCGTCTGCGCCAGCGGGTACACGCCACCCAGTTCACGGGAGCGGTAGAGGATATCGACCCCTACATGCGGCAATCCCGCATCGCCCTGGTGCCGGAACGCCATGGCGGCGGTTTCAAGCTCAAGGTGCTGGATTACGTTTTCAACCGGATGCCGATCCTGGCCTTGTACGGATCCGTGGCCGGTGTCCCGTTGCAGCAGGAGGACAGCATTCTGCTATACCCGGACCTCGAGGCCCTGGCCCGTGGCGTCCTGCGTGTCATCGACGATTGCGATCGTTTGAATCGACTGCAGGACCGGGCCTTTGCCTCCTGTCAGGATGCCTTCGACTGGCCCAGCCGGGGGCGTCAGCTCATGAACGCGATTGGTGCCGCATGATGGCTATTGCTGAACAGCGGCGGCTCGGCGGCGTCGATATCCTGCTGCTCGTCATCTTCTTTGCCGGGATATATCTCGGCGTCGCGATTCCCATAACGGATAGAATCCCCTTCCCGGCGGCGCCTTCCGGACTGGCCGGCATCGTACTGCTTTGGCGCCGGCGCGATCGTATCACAGCACAGCATGTCTCTGCCTTGTTCTTCGTGGTCGCCATTTACGTAGCAGCCATCCTGTCCGCCACCAATCTGGAGTTTCTGGGCAAACGCTTCACCGGGCTCATTCAGCTCGTGTATTCGCTGGTGATTTCCTATGCGATGTTCCTGACGATCCTGGAGGCGGACAGAAAGCAGCTTTCGCGGCTGTTCTTCTGGTTCCTGATCTTTATCATCGTTGGCTGCCTGCTCGAGCAATATGCCGGGCTGGACAAGATCAGCGATGCGGTAAGAAGACAAATTTACAGCTCCGGCGTTTATGACGCGGATCTGCGCGATCAGCTTCTGTATGGCAAGATTCGCCCGAAGCTGTTCACCTCCGAGCCGTCAGCCGTCACTTTTGGCTACACTCTTTTCCTGTTCGGATGGTTTCTTGCAAGCACGTCGCGCTGGAAGCCCCTGGTCTATGTCGGGTTTCTCGCTGCAGGTCTGACGGTGATGCCGGGACCGACCTTGCTTCTGTCCCTCGTGATCCTGCCGCTCTATTACTTTTTCATCACGCCGCTGGCGACACCGCCGCATCTGCGAATACCCGGCTATCGGGCCGGCATATTGATCTTTGGGTCAATCCTGCTGGCTGTTTTCCTCTTGCTCGGCACGACCATTTATGCCGAGCGCTTCAGCCAGATCGCCACTGGTCAGGATCCCAGCTTCTTCTACCGTGTGGTCGGGCCGGCGATGGTCGCTTTCGAGGTCCTGAAAACCTACCCTTGGGCCGGAGCGGGTTTGACCGGCGAGCCCTTCCTCGGCGATCTGGTCGCCACCACGTTCATGAAGTCCTCGATGTACTCGGCCGCCTGGGGTTTCTCGAAGGCTGCCGAGGTGCTGACCAATTACTTCTGGCTCCATTGGATCTACCTCGGCCTGGTCTGGGGCATCGCGACACTGGCCGCCCTCTCGTTGTGGCTCCGCGTGATTGGAGCGCCCAGCGTTCTGTTCTGCTGGGGGGTGTGGGTCATTTTCGGCCAAGCGTCCGGCGCCTATGTCGGGCCAAAAACCTGGGTCGTCCTGCTGATGGCGGCCGGTTTGGGCGCGCTGTGCTGCAGAACGCTGGCGCCGAACGTTGTTCCTTTGCCGCAATCCAGAGGCCCGCTCTCGCCGCTGCGGCTCGGCGGCCGCTTGCGTCAGCCGGGATTGGCTCGACATTACTGAGGGAAAAACGATGCAGCGACGAGACCTCCTTTCACTCGGCAGCGGCTTGGCGCTCGGTGGGATGCTTTCCTCGGCTCATGCGGCGACGGGGAGGGGGGAAGACCGGCCGGTAGGCCGACAGCTTTCGGCCAGGGATTTCGGTGTCGTCGGAGATGGCCGGGCGGACGATACGCATGCGCTGCAGCGTGCTTTCGATGCGGCTCTGCTCGATGAGCCCCCCGGCATGCTGACCATCCCTCCGGGCGAATACCGGGTCAGCCGGCCGCTGCGGATTGCGCCGCGTGCCAACGTTACGCGGCTCAGCGGCATCGTTGCGCATGGGGCGCGCCTGATATCGGCCATCGACAATGGCGCCAGTGTGGTGGAACTGGTCAGCAATGCGACCACTCGCTTCATTCTGGTCGAAGGGCTGGAAATCCGTGGTTCCGGACGCGATGGTCATGGCATCTCGATCGCCTGCGAGGCTGAGGGTCGCTACTTCTACAATTTTTGCCTGCGCGACATCGTTGTGCAGGGATGTGGCGGCGATGGCTGCCGCCTCATTGGCAATGTATTCGAAGGCCAGCTCGTCAATTGCTACTTCCGGGACAATAAGGGTAACGGGATCACCTTCGCCCATGGCCGGGGAGGCGGCATTTTGTCCGCCATTCACGTTTTCGGATCCGTGTTCGGCAATAATGGCGAGCATGGCGCCGCGATGGTCAACCGATGCTACGACGTCAGCTTTCATGGCTGCTATTTCCTGCTCAATCGCCAATTCGGATTGCTGGCGGATAATGGCTGTACCCTGCTGTCCAATTGCGGCTTCGAAAACAATCATCAAGGCGCGAGGGATTTCTCGCAGGGCGATGCCGGCGCCATGATCAAGAATTTCGGCACCATGATCGGCTGTACCGCCTACTCGGTCTACCAGCAGACGCATCTGGTCCGCAGCTTCATCATCAGCCATCTGGTGATGGTCGGTTGCACCGGCTTTGGCGGGGGTAAGGCCAAGCAAGCTGGCCTGGCCAGGCTGAATGGAAGCCGCGAGAAAGCGCAGATCACCTTGCTCGGCTGCACCGGGCGCGTGGACACCGAGAATGGCTTCGAGCCGATCGAGATCGGCGGCAATGGCAGCGGCATCCGCTTGGGCAGCGATTACCGCAGTCGCAATCTGCCCCGGCTCGGCGAATATCGCCTCTGGGTCGATGGCCGCGGCCGCCTCCGGATCAAGAAGGGAGATCCTCAATCGGATGAGGATGGCGCGCTGGTCGGCGCCTAGACCGGAATCCCGTTAGATCGAAGCATAGCCAGCGTTCCTGAGATAGTTTGCGCATTCCTGTGGCGGGAAGCGGTCCAGCAGGCTTCCGATACGTTGCCATGTTGCCTCGACACTGCGTTCAGCTGCCTTTCG
>NZ_DASVCJ010000059.1:0-109611 GCF_036381655.1 Ferrovibrio sp. | reverse complement strand
GGCGGCCTGGGCGTTATCGGCATTCTGCTTCACCGTTGCCGTGATCTCGTGCATCGAGGCGGCGGTTTCCTCGATGCTCGCCGCCTGGCTCTCGGTGCGGCTCGCCAGATCCTGGCTGCCGGTCGAGATTTCGGCAGAGGCGTCGCGCACGGTGCGCGCGGTATCGGACAGCCGCGCGGCGAAATCGCGCAGGCGTTCGCCCAGGGCCGTGGTGCCGGATTTGAGCTGGCCGAAGATGCCGGGATAATCCTTGCTCAGGCGCTGCGTCAGATCGCCCTTGGCCATGGCATCGATCGCTGCCGCGATCTCGCCGGTCATCGCCTGGCATTTGTCGGACATGGTGTTGATCGCCTGGCCGAGCGCCTTGATGAAGCCGCTACGGCCGGCCAGATCGACGCGGTCGGCGAAGCCGTTATCGGTGGCGCGCTCGATCAGCGCGACCATCTCGTTGCCCAGGCGCACCTCCTCCGTGCGGTCGGCCCATTCCACCACCGTGCCGACGCGCGCGCCGCGCTTGTCGTAGGCGGGATTGGCGATCAGGTCGAAAATGCGCCCGCCGATGGTGATGCGGTTGCGGTAGGTCTTGTCGAGCGCCGCCAGCAGATCGCGCTGATGCGCGGGATTCTTGTGGAAGCGGTCGATCGACTGGCCGACCAGTTGGTCGGCGTCGAAATGCGGCAGATCCTTGCGGATGTCGTCCTGCGCCTTGCGCAGCATGTCGAGCACGCTGTTGTTGCAGTAGACGATCACGTTGTCGTTGTCGGTGATCATCACGTTGGCGCTGACATTGCTCAGGCCGCTTTCGGCGCGCGCCGCGATTATCGAAGTCTGCTTCAGCTTGTCGACGGCGCGGGCGATGATGCCGATCTCGTCGCCGCGGTCGCGATAGCCGATCTCGACGCCCATGTCGTAATCGGCCAGTTTTTCGGTGGCGGCGGCGATGCGGGGCAGCGGCCGCAGCATCAGCCGGGTGACGAAAACCGCGATGCCGCCGCCGATCAGCACGGCGATGAGCGCGGCGGCGAGAATGCCGAGGGCGATCTTGTCGGCCTTGGCGGCGGCGACCTCGGTATTGATATGCCAGACCGCATAACCGCCGACCGCAGCCGCGGTGAGAATGATCAGCAGCGTGACAAGCAGCGTGACCTTAACGACCAGGGACAGACGCATGAAGCACCTCAGGCAAACAGACGCATAAAGCGAACGTGACTCATCCTCTTGATGCGCAGATGCGCAAATTACTGAAACTCGTCAAACGCCTGGGGTGTATTTTTGATAACGGTGTCCGGCCGGAGAAGCAGCGGGCTGACGAAGGCGCTGGACGGGATTCACGGGACGGGATTCAATTGTCCAGGCGACGGTATTTCCCGCTTTGCGCCAGCGCCTGCAGCGTGATCAGCCGTTCCTCGCCGCCCGGCTCCAATTTGCGGATCGCGGCATGCCGGGGAAGATTCGGCAGCGCCACGATGCGCTCGACCCGCCAACGCGGCTGCGCGTCTTTCGGCAGAAAGCGCGAGCGCTCGACAAATACGGTTCCGACCGGAATCTCTATCGCACCACGGCCATCGCCCCCCGCAGCCTGCCGCGGTTCCAACGCAGTCATCGACATTATCGAACTCCCCTTCGATTCGGCCGGCGGATCGGACCCCACCCCACCGGTTGCCTGCACGTCGTAACTGTCCATCCCTATGGTTAAGTATATCTAAAGCAGCGCCCGGGAAAACCGGGATTTTTCATCAATATCCACAGGTTGAATTCAACCAGAAGCAATGTCACTGCCATTATTCACAGACTGTGGATAACACCCGACGCGGGCGCCTAATAAGGACAAATGTCCTATTGCGCCGGGATTCCCGGCTGCGCAGCGGGCTGGAGCAGCCCCGTTGCGGAGCCGGAACAGCCTTGCGGAGCAGATCGTGATGCTGGGGGGTTGGGCGCGCGTGGTGGGCGATACTGGGATCGAACCAGTGACCCCTACCATGTCAAGGTAGTGCTCTACCGCTGAGCTAACCGCCCGTACACGCGAAACATCCGGCCGAACCGGACCGGCAGGCTTTTAATCGCTGCGGCACCGGTTGGCAAGCCCCGCCCGGGCGTTCATTATCATTGCCGATGCCATATCTGTCCGGCCGGCGCGCCCGCCGCCGGCCGGGTCCGCCCCATCCACGCTGATTCACAGCAATCAGATCCAGAGCCATCAGAGAGTCGATGACAAGCGCCAGTCTGCAAGTCCGCCGTTATCAGCCCGATCCGGAATTTCCGCACGATCCGCCGATCCGCGTCACCCGTCCGGCCGATTTCGGCGCCGCTGCCGCCGCTCCGACCGCCCTGGTGCTGTCCTCGCCGCATTCCGGCGCCATCTATCCGGCCAGCTTCCAGCGCGCCAGCAAGCTGGACGAACTGACCCTGCGGCGCTCCGAAGACGCCTTCGTCAACGAGCTGTATGCCGCCGGACCGAAACTCGGCGCGCCGCTTTTGGAAGCGCTGTTCCCGCGCGCCTATTGCGATCCGAACCGCTCGGCCTACGAACTCGATCCGGCGATGTTCGACGCGCCGCTGCCGCCGCATGTCGTCACCGACAGCAGCAAGATCGGCGCCGGGCTCGGCACCATCGCCCGCGTGGTCGGCGGCGGACTCGAAATTTACCGCGACAAGCTGCCCTTCCACGAGGCCGAGCGCCGCGTCGAAACCTGCTGGCGGCCGTATCACGAGGCGCTGCAGGCGCTGCTGGCCGAGGCCAGGGCGCGCCATGGCGTGGCGCTTCTGCTCGATTGCCATTCGATGCCGAGTGTCGGCGGCAGCAACCAGCCCGATGCCGGCCAGCGCCGCGCCGACATGGTGATCGGCGATTTCCACGGCGCATCGTGCAATCCGCGCCTGGTCGACCGCGTCGAGGATTACCTGAAATCCTGCGGCTTTTCGACCACGCGCAACAAGCCCTATGCCGGCGGCTACATCACCCAGCATTACAGCCGGCGCGACCAGGGCATCCATACGCTGCAGCTCGAGATCAACCGCGATCTCTACATGCATGAAACGAAAATCGCCCCGGCCGGCGGCTTCGCCCGGGTGCAGAGCGCGATGACCGGCCTGATCGAATTGCTGATCGCCTCGGCGGTGCCGGATTTCCTCAACGCATAGGCGTCCGCGCCGCGCGCCATTGCTGCGGCGGCCTGCGCCTAGCGCGTGCCGACGCGATCGAGCGGCAGTTCGGTCGTCTGCTTGATCCGGTGCAGCACGATGGAGGAGCGCACGCTGCGCACGCCGGGAATGCGCAGCAGGCGCTGCGTGAGGAAATCGGCGAAGGCCTTCAGGTCCGGCGCAACGATGCGCAGGACGAAATCGGCTTCGCCGGTGACCGAATAGCATTCGAGGATTTCGGCATGGCGCGCCACCGCCTGCTCGAAGCCGTGCACCAGCTCCTCGACATGGCGCTCCAGCGAGACATTGGAAAAGGCCTGCACGCTCAGGCCGACCGCTTCGGGTTTCAGCAGCGCGGCGTAGCGCTCGATCAGGCCGCTCCGCTCCAGTTGCGCCAGCCGGCGGCTGACCTGGCTGGCGCTGAGGCCGACCCGCTCGGCCAGGGCCGCATTGGCGGCGCGCCCCTCGCGCTGCAGCGCCGCCAGCAGGCGCAAGTCGAAAACATCGAGATCGGCGGGCTGCATGCGCGAATCATGCATAAAATTATTAAACATGCAAGGAAGTTGACGAAATAGGGCCAAATTCCGCCCATAACGCGCAGATCATGCAACCGGAACGGCGTAGGCTGGGCCATCGCGAGACTTGCGGGAGGAGCCGCCATGGTCGCCCTCGAACGGCATGCCGATCTGCCGCTGCGCCCCGATTACACGCTGGACCAGCCGCGCCATCTCTATTCGGCCGAGGACCATGCCGTCTGGCGGCTGCTGTTCCAGCGCCAGGCCAGGCTGCTGCCCGGCCGCGCCTGCGGCGAATTCCTCGCCGGCCTGCGGGGGCTCGGCGTCGCCGCGGCGCATGACGATGGCGGCGGCGTGCCGGATTTCGAACGCCTGTCGGATCTGCTGGACAGGGCGACCGGCTGGCGCATCGTCGCCGTGCCCGGCCTGGTGCCCGACGAGGTTTTTTTCGGCCATCTGGCCGAGCGGCGCTTTCCGGCGACCTGGTGGCTGCGCCGGCGCGACCAGATCGACTACCTGCAGGAGCCGGATGTCTTCCACGACATCTACGGCCATGTGCCGCTGCTGATGAATCCCGTCTTCGCCGATTACATGCAGGCCTATGGGCGGGGCGGGCTGAAGGCGATGCGGCTGAACGCGCTGCATCGGCTGGCGCGGCTCTACTGGTACACCGTCGAATTCGGCCTCATCGAGACGCCGGAGGGCCTGCGCATCTATGGCAGCGGCATCCTGTCGTCGAAAGGCGAAAGCGTCTTCTGCCTGGAATCGGCGGCGCCCAACCGCCTGCGTTTCGATCTGCGCCGCATCATGCGCACGAAATACCGGATCGACACCTATCAGAAGACCTATTTCGTCATCCGCAGCTTCGCCGAGCTGTTCGAGGCGACGCGTCCGGATTTCGCGCCGATCTACGCCGCGCTGGAAGCCGAGCCCGATCTCGGCGCGGCGGACGTGATCGAGGGCGATGCCGTGATCGCCCGCGGCACCCTGGATGCCAGGGAAGGCGGCTGGGAAAGCGGCCGGGCGGATGTGTGACTCCGAACGCGGCAGGCCTATGAACGAGCATCATCCCGACATCCGCATCGCCGTCATCGTCGATCCCTCGCTCGGCCTGGGTTTCCTCGCCAACACCGTCGGCGTGATCGCCGTCGGACTGGGCGCCGTCATGCCGGCCCTGGGCAATACGACGCTGATCGATGCCCGTCGCCGCGTGGTGAAGAATTCCGCCGACCGGCCGCTGCCGGTGCTGCAGGCCAGCGCCGAGCGGATCGGCGAAGTGCTGCTGAAAGCCCTGCCGGCGCCGGACGGCGCGGCAATCGTGCCGTTTCCCGCCTTCGCGCGGGCGCTGCATTCCTTCGAGGAGTATCGTGCGCGCTTTCCCCAATGCGATCTCGCCGCCGAGCGCATCGACGGCCTCGGCCTGGCCGGTCCGGCGAAATGGATCAGGTCGCTGACGGGATCATTGAAGCTGCTGCGGTGATAGCGAAAGTTGCGCGCGATCCGCGGGCTTGACGCGGGCTCGACTCTGACTTGACTCTGGGCCGGCCCGGGCCGCTAGCATGCGGGATTGCGAACGCAACGCCCGCTCGCCAGCAGAAGGATCGCGCCATGGATCAGGTCCGCTTCGGTTCCACCGGCATGAAGGTTTCGCGTCTGTGCCTCGGCTGCATGACCTATGGCAGTCCGGCATGGCGCGAATGGGTGCTGGACGAGGAAGCCAGCCGGCCTTTCATCAAGAAGGCGCTGGAGCTGGGCATCACCTTTTTCGATACCGCCGACATGTATTCCCGCGGCGCCAGCGAGGAGGTGCTGGGCCGCGCGCTGCGCGATTTCGGCCCGCGCCGCGACGACCTGGTGATCGCCACCAAGGTGTACAATCCGATGAGCGACAAGCCGAACGACCGCGGCCTGTCGCGCAAGCATATCCTGGCCTCGATCGACGCCTCGCTCAAACGGCTCGGCACCGATTATGTCGATCTCTACATCATCCACCGCTTCGATCCCGAAACGCCGATCGAGGAGACCATCGAGGCGCTGGACATTGTCGTGCGCGCCGGCAAGGCGCGCTATATCGGCGCTTCGTCGATGCATGCCTGGCGCTTCATGAAGATGCTCGGCCTGCAGCGCCAGCATGGCCTGGCGCAGTTCGTCTCGATGCAGAACCACTACAACCTGATCTACCGCGAGGAAGAGCGCGAGATGCTGCCGCTCTGCCGCCATGAGGGCCTGGCGGTCACGCCCTGGTCGCCGCTGGCGCGCGGCCTGCTGGCCGGCTCGCGCCAGCGCCAGACGCAGCGCGCCGTCACCGACGACCGCTCGCATGCCTGGTACGACCGCCCCGAGGAGGAGAACGCCATCATCGCCGCGGTGGAGACGGTGGCCAGGCAGCGCGGCGTGCCGCCGGCGCAGGTCGCCATCGCCTGGGTGGCCAGCCGGCCGGGCATCACCGCGCCGATCGTCGGCGCTTCCAAGCCGCATCATCTGGAGGATGCCGTCGCCGGGATCGCGCTCAAGCTCAGCGACGAGGAAGTGAAAATCCTCGAAGCGCCCTACCGCCCGCGCCCGATCGCCGGGCATCAGTAAAATTCGGGCATCAGTAGAATTCCGGGCATCGGCAAAATTGTCGCGGCCGGCGCGCCGGCCGGGGCCCGGAGCGCGCCGCTATTCCATCTCCACCATCACCCATTTCCGATAGCCCGGCCGCTCCTGCAGCCGGCGATGCCAGGCTTCCAGGGCCGGAAGCCGTGGCCGGGCGATCGGAAAGGCCGACCAGCGCTGCATCTGGCAGCCGACGGGAATGTCGCCCATGCTGAGCGCGTCGCCGGCGACGAAGGCGCCGCGGCCGGCCAACCAGGCATCGAAACGCGCCCAGTATTCGCCAAGCCGGTCTTCCGCCTGCGCCATCGCATTGCCATCGGCATGCACCGGATCGCGCACGAAGCCCCAGAACAGGATGCGCATCGGCTCGCCGATCACCGTCAACGCCCAGTCCATCCAGCGGTCGGCCTCGGCGCGCCGCACCGGATCCTCCGGCCAGAGGCGGCCACTACCGTAACGGGCGGCGAGATAACGCAGGATGGCATTGCTTTCCCAGACGACGGTGCCGTCCGCGTCCTCGATGCTCGGCACCAGGCCGTTCGGATTCAGCGCGCGATAGGCCGGCGTATCGAGCCCGCCGAATTTTCCGCCGGCATCGATGCGCCGGTAGGTCAGCCCCAGCTCGTCGGCCGCCCACAAGACCTTCTGCACGTTCACCGAACTGGCGCGGCCCCAGATTTTCAGCATTGCGTTCTCCGGCACCTGATCCTTGCAGCATCGGAACCGGCTGGCTGTTAGCACCGATGCGGCACGACTGCCAAGATCACAACGGCGTTTGGCTTGCGTTTTTATTTGTTTTTCACGCGCTTTTGTGTGCTAGCGTGCTCGCAGCATGGCGATTCCGCAGCCCGCGGTGCGTATTCTCTAAATGCTGCATCGACTGCATCCCGGATGTGCGGGCCAAAACGGTTGGCTCCAAACCAGGACCATCGGAAGGTTGGGGGATGATCGAAGCATTGCAGCTCGCCGCGAAACATCTGCGAAGCCTGCCCCGGCTGCTGCGCTACGGCCTGACCATCCTGCTGCTCGCCGGTTTCACCGCCTTCCAATGGCTGCTGTTCGGCCCGCTCTCGGGCCATCCCTTCCTGTTCTATTTCATCCTCGTGGCGCTCAATGCCTATGTCCTGGGCACCGGCCTCATCACCACGCTCGTCGGCGGCCTGCTGGCCACGTACCTGTTCATCCCGCCGGCTTTCTCCGTGGCGATCGCATCGAACGATCTGATTGCGCTGTTCGTTTTTTTCATCGCCGGCACGATCGCCTCGGTGGTCATCGAGGCGCTGCATCGCGCCAATATGCGGCTGCATCGCGCGCTGGCCGAGGCGGAACGCCTGAACCGCGACCGCGAGGCGCTGTCGGCGGAGATGAATCACCGCATCAAGAACAACTTCCAGCTCGTCGCCTCCACGCTGGCGCTGCAGATGCGCCGCACCGAGGATCCGACCATCCGCTCGGCGCTGCAGGCGGCATCGGAACGCATCAGTACCATGGCGCGGGTTCACAACCGGCTGGTGCTGACGCCGAACGGCCAGATGGCAATGGAAGCGCGGCCGTTCATCGAGCATCTTTGTTCCGACCTCGAATTCTCGCTGGCCGGCGCCCGCCCGATCCGGATCGTGGCGCTCTGCGTCGATATCGAACTCAAGCTCAGCCAGACGACGACGCTCGGGCTGCTGATCAACGAGCTGGTGACCAATGCGCTCAAGCATGCCTTCCCGGGCGACCGCGCCGGCACGGTGACCGGTGCGTCTCGCCTGCGACGGCGAGCGCTGCCGGCTTGCGGTGGCCGATGACGGCGTCGGGTTCGGCGGCGGCGAGGAAGGCGGCATCGGCAATCGGCTGATCGAGGTTCTGGCGCGCCAGCTCGAGGGCGAATTGCGCATCGTCCGGAATAACGGCACGATCGTGACGGTGGATTTTCCCCGCTCGCCCTTCGTCATGCCGCCGGCGCCGCCCGATGGCGGCGCGGGCGGCGATTATCTGCCATCCCCCTCGCGGCGCGGCTCCCCGCGGCATGGCGCCGCCACGGCGGCCGCCCCTCCCGCCATGCCGGCAGCAGGGGATCGCGGCTGGCTCTAGCGCGGCCTGCATTGTCGCCGGCTGCCCCTTGCGATACCGCAGGCAAAGCCATATCAACGATTCGCGACATCTTCTGCCGGCGGCGCTGTTTGGCCGGCGGCAGGCCGCTGGAACTTCGCCGCCCTGAACTTCGCCGCCCTGAACTTCGCCGCCATGCGCAAATTGTATCATACCTGGCTGTCCCCGTTCTGCCGCAAGGTCCGGATCCTGCTGAAGGAGAAGGGGCTCGATTTCGAGCTGGAAGTGGAAAAGGTCTGGGAACGCCGCCAGGCGTTCCTCGCGCTCAACCCGACCGGCCAGGTGCCGGTGCTGGTCGAGCATGACGGGCGCGTTTTGGCGGAAAGCCAGGCGATCTGCGAATATCTCGACGAGGTCTATCCGAACAAGATGCTGCTCGGCTTCGATCCGCCGAGCCGCGCCGAGACGCGCCGCCTGATCGCCTGGTGGGATCTGAAATTCGGCCGCGAGGCGAGCGAGCCGCTGGTCTTCGAGAAGGTGATGAAGCGCTTCATGGCCATGGGCCATCCCGAATCCGCCGTGATCCGCATCGCCCATGCCAATATGAAGATCCATCTCGATTACATCGCCTATCTGACCGAGCGGCGGAACTGGCTGGCCGGCGACGATTTCAGCCTGGCCGACATCACCGCGGCCGCGCATCTGAGCTGCCTCGATTATCTCGGCGACGTGCCCTGGGACGATCATCCCGGCGCCAAGGACTGGTACGCTCGGGTCAAGTCGCGGCCGAGCTTCCGACCCCTGCTGGCCGACCACATCCCCGGCCTGCCGCCGCCGAAGCATTACGCCGATCTGGATTTCTAGGGGCCGCAGCCGAAATGTCCGCCCGCGCGGGCTGACGGTCCGAAAAGACGCGAAGAGAGAAGCGTGACGAGAGAAGAAGGAGCATTTCCCATGTCCATCCGCCGCATCGATATCGGTCCCCGCATGAGCCAGGCCGTCGTCCACGGCAAGACCGTCTATCTCGCCGGCCAGGTCGCCAGCGACACCAGCGCCGATGTCGCCGGCCAGACGCAGCAGATCCTCGGCCAGATCGACCGGCTGCTGAAGGAGGCCGGCACCGACAAGACGCGGATTCTGTCGGCCAATATCTGGCTGGCCGACATGGCAAGCTTCGCCGAGATGAACAAGGTGTGGGATAGCTGGGTTCCGCAGGGCAACACGCCGGCCCGCGCCACCGTCGAATCCAAGCTGGCGGCGCCGGCCTACAAGGTGGAGATCGCCTGCATTGCCGCGCTCCCCGACTAAGGCGCCGGCCGAAACGCAAGACGACGTCAAGGCGCGCATCAGGGCGCGCGCTTACGAGGAAGGCTTCGATGCGGTCGGCTTCACCACGGCCGACCGCATCGGCCCGGAACTGGCCGAACGGCTCGATGCCTTCATGGCGCTGGGCCGGCATGGCGAGATGCGCTGGCTGGAGGAGAAGGCCGAGCGCCGCCGCCATCCCAATGCGCTCTGGCCCGAGGCGCGCGGCATCGTCGCGCTGGGCCTGAACTACGCGCCGGCGAAGAACCCGCTCGCCGTGCTGGCCGAGAAGGACCGCGCCGCGATTTCCGTCTATGCGCAGGGCCGCGACTACCATCTCGTCGTCAAGAAGAAGCTGAAAAGCCTGGCCGGCTGGATCCATCGCGCCTTCGGCCAGGAGGTGAAGGTCTTCGTCGATACCGCGCCGCTGATGGAAAAGCCGCTCTCGGCCGCGGCCGGCATCGGCTGGCAGGGCAAGCACACCAACCTGGTCTCGCGCGAATTCGGCTCCTGGCTGTTCCTCGGCGTCATCCTGACCACGCTGGACCTGCCGGCGGACGCGCCCGAAAGCGATCATTGCGGCTCCTGCACCAACTGCCTCGATATCTGTCCGACGCAGGCTTTCCCGGCGCCGTATCAGCTCGACGCGCGGCGCTGCATCTCGTATCTGACCATCGAGTATGACGGCGTCATCCCCGAGGAATTCCACGCCGCCATGGGCAACCGCATCTATGGCTGCGACGATTGCCTGGCGGTCTGTCCCTGGAACAAATTCGCGCAGGCGGCGCGCGAAACCGCGCTGCATGCCCGGCCCGAACTCGACGCTCCGGCGCTGATCGAACTGGCGCAGCTCGACGACGCATCCTTCCGCGAACGCTTCAGCACCAATCCGGTCAAGCGCATCGGCCGCGACCGCTTCGTGCGCAATGCCTGCATCGCGCTTGGCAACGGCGGCGATGCCGCCGCCATCCCGGTGCTGGAAAAATTATGCGGGGATCCGTCCGCGGTCGTGCGCGCGCATGCCCGGGCGGCCTTGCAGCGGCTTCGGCGCAAAGCCTAGCCACGCTCTTCTGGCCGCGCTCTTATGGCCGCTCCCGCTTCTACCGCTCGCCCTTCACATCCATGCGTTCGATATACTTGCCGGCTGTCACGGCGGAGGGCGAATCCGGCGCGATCAGCCGCACCTGGATGAGATCGGCGCGGGCGCCCTTCCTGTCGCCCTTGTCGAATTTCAAAATGCCGCGCTCCAGCAAGGCCTCGGGCAGGCGCGGCTCGATCGCCAGCGCGGTTTCGACATCCTCCATGGCGCCGGCCGCATCCCTCAGGTGGCGCCGCGCGCTGGCGCGCAGGGCATAGGCCTCGGCCCGCGTCGGGTCCAGGCTGAGGGCGCGGTCGAGATCGGCGCGCGCGGCGGCATCCTGCTGCAGGGCTCCGAGCGCGACGGCGCGGTCGATCAGGATGTCGGGCTGGTCCGGCGCCGCCTTCACGGCGATGTCGAGCAGTTCGCGGGCGCGCACCGGCCGCTCGGCCAAAAGCCAGGCATTCGCCGCCTGATCGAGGATCGCCACCGTCAGATGCGGCGCGTGTTTTTCCGCCTCGGGCAGCAGCTTTTCCAGCCGGTCGGCGGCGTCGCCGTAATGCTTCAGTTCGACCAGCGCCAGCGCCGCGCAATGCGCCGCCGGCAGGCCGCCGCCGGTCGCCTGCCAGACCTGCGCCTGGGCGAAGCCTTCTTCCGGGTCCTTGCGTATCTGGGCCAGGCAATCGCGGTAGGCTTCATCCTCCAGCACGCGGGATTTCTGCATGGCATCGCCGGCGGCCAAAGCGGCTTCCGGCAGCAGGGCGAGGCTGGCGATCGCCAGAAGAGACGCTATCTTGAATCCGGTCATGGCGCGCTAGACTGGCGATCGTCCATGGCAAAAGCAAGGCGCTCGCCCAACGCGCCATGGCGAATGCACAGCGGACGGGAAGGCTTCATCCAAAAAGACGCAGGATCATCGATCGTGAGCGGTACGTTATTTTGTTTCGGGCTGGGATTCACCGCCCAGACTCTCGCAGCGCGCTTGCACGCGCAGGGCTGGGGCATCGTCGGCACCAGCCGTTCGCTCGAGGCGGCGGCCGATCTTGCCGCCAAGGGCTATGACAGCCACGTCTTCGACGGCATGGCGCCGCTTTCGGATGCCAGCGTGCTGGCGCCGGCCACCCATATGCTGATCTCGGTGCCCGCCGATGCCGCATTTGGCCAGGATGCCGGCGATCCGGTGTTGCGCTGGCATGGCGCGGATATCGCGGCGCTGAAGAATCTGCGCTGGCTCGGCTATCTGTCCACCACCGGCGTCTATGGCGACAGCGGCGGCGCCTGGATCGACGAGAACGGCCCTTTGCGGCCGACCCAGGCGCGCAGCAAAAGCCGCGCCGCCGCCGAGGCGGCCTGGCTCGATCTGTGGCGCGCGCATGGCGCGCCGGTGCATGTCTTCCGGCTGGCCGGCATCTACGGCCCGGGCCGCAACCAGCTCGAAGGCGTGCGGCGCGGCACGGCGCATCGCATCGTCAAGCCGGGGCAGGTCTTCTGCCGCATCCATGTCGAGGATATCGCCGCCGTGCTGGAGGCCTCGATCCGGCAGCCCAATCCGGGCGCGATCTACAATGTCGCCGACGACGAGCCGGCGCCGCCGCAGGACGTGGTCGCTTATGCGGCCAGGCTGCTCGGCATGGCGCCGCCGCCGGAAGTGCCGTTCGAGGCGGCGCGGCTGTCGCCGATGGCAGCGAGCTTCTATGCCGACAATCGCCGGGTGAAGAACGAGCGCATCAAGCGCGAGCTTGGCGTCAGGCTGAAATACCCGACCTATCGCGAGGGACTGAAGGCGCTGCTGCAATCCATCGCATAGAAGGCGGTCAGTTCCTCGCGCCGGCGCGCGGGGACATGATGCATGCGCGTTTCGACGAAACGCATGCCGAGCCTGCGCAGCAGGGCCAGCGAGGCTGCGTTTGCCGGCTGCACGCCGGTCTCCAGCCGCGAAAGGCGCAGGACGGCAATGGCGGCCTGCACGAAAGGCGGCAACGCCTCGCTCAGATAGCCTTGCCGGTGAAAGGCGGCGCCGAGCCAGTAGCCGAGGCTGCCGGTCGGCGGCGCGCTTGCGATCAGGGCGACGCCGAGCCAGCCGATCGCATCGTCATGCCCCGGCCGCGCGATCGCGCGGGCGAAGCATTGCCCGGCGGCCATCGCCGCCAATGTCTCGCGCAGCTTCTCGCGGGCGGCCGCCTCGCTCAACGGATAGGGCCAGGCCGCCGTCCAGCGGCTGACATCCTCGGTCATCAGCCGCGCCAGCGCCGATGCATCGCCCAGCTGCGGCGGCCGCAGCATAAGCCGCGTCGTCGCGATCACGCGATGAGGCTCCATACCGTCTCGATCAGCAGGTCGAGATCCTGCGGCCGCGACAGGCGGTGATCGCCGTCCTTGATCAGGGTCAGGCGCGTATCGTTGCCCTGGAAGGCCTCGATGGTCCTGACGGCGTGGCGCCAGGGCACATCCGGATCGGCCATGCCCTGCAGGATGCGGACCGGCCTGTTCAGCGCGATGCCGGGCTTGAGGATGCAATGCCGGCGGCCATCCTCGATCAGCTTCAGGGTGTATTCGTAGGGCTGGTCGGAATATTCCGAGGGCTCGCGCAGCACGCCGTCGCGCAGCAATGCCGCGCGCTGCGCCGCGCTCATCTGCGCCCACATCAGGTCCTCGGTGAAATCCAGCGCCGGCGCGATCAGCACCAGGCCGGCCACCTTGTCGGGCCGCGCCAGCGCCGCCAGGGTCGCCAGCCAGCCGCCCATGCTGGAGCCGACCAGGATCTGCGGGCCCTGGCAGACATAGTCCAGCACGGCCAGGGTATCCTCGCGCCAGCGGCCGATGGTGCCCTCGATGAAGCGGCCGTCCGACTGGCCATGGCCGAAATAGTCGAAGCGCACGAAGCCGGTGCCGCGCCGCTGCGCCGCCGCCTCCAGCGCCAGCGCCTTGGTGCCGGTCATGTCGGATTTGAAGCCGCCGCAGAACAGCAGGCCGGGCGGTTTCCCCGGCGTTGCGCAAAAAGCGATGCGGTTGCCGTCGGGGCGCGACAGGTATTGCCTCTCGGATGGCGTCACGCAGGGGAACTCCTCGAAAACTTTTGCCTTCCGGGCATTTCCGGCGGATCGCCGCGCCCTTATAGTGCGCCCAGCGCCGCGCCCGGACCGATGCCCAACGAGCTTATCCCACTATGACCGCAGCAGAGCATGAACGTCCAGACGGCGGGCGTCCGCCCGCCGTGCTGCAAGTCCTGCCTGCCCTGGTGACCGGCGGGGTGGAGCGCGGCACGGTCGATACCGCCAAGGCGCTCGCCAAGGCGGGGTGGGTTTCCTATGTGGTGTCCGAAGGCGGGCCGATGGTGCGCGAGCTCGAACGCGCCGGCGCCAAGCATTTCACCCTGCCGATGGCCAGCAAGAATCCCCTCGTCATGCGGCGCAACGCCGAACGCCTCGAGGCGCTGATCCGCGAATTGCCGGTCGATCTGGTCCATGTGCGCTCGCGGGCGCCGGCCTGGTCGGCCCGGGCCGCCGCGCGGCGCTGCGGCGTGCCGCTGGTGACGACCTTCCACAATGCCTACAAGGCGCATAACTGGTTCCGCCGCCTCTGGGCCGGGCCGATGGCCCAGGCCGATCATATGGTGGCGATCTCGCAATTCGTCGCCGATTACGCGCACCAGACCTTCGGCGTGCCGCGGTCGATCATCACGGTGATCGCGCGCGGCACCGATCTGGCCTGGTTCGATCCCGCCCGCGTCTATCCCGACCGCATCGCCCGGCTGGCGCAGCAATGGCGTCTCGTCGACGGCCTGCCGGTGATCCTGCTGCCCGGCCGGCTGACGCGCTGGAAGGGCCATGCCGTGCTGCTGCGCGCGCTGGCCGAATTGTCGCGCCGCCACGGCAAGCAGGATTTCATTGCCGTGCTGTCGGGCGATTCGCAGGGCCGCGAGAGCTATCGCGCCGAACTGGAACAGCTGATCGCGCAGCTTGGGCTGGATCGCTGCGTGCGGCTGCCCGGCGACTGCAAGGACATGCCGGCCGCCTATATGCTGGCCGATGTCGTCGTCTCGGCCAGCACCGAACCGGAAGGCTTCGGCCGCGTCGCCGTCGAGGCGCAGGCGATGGGCAAGCCGGTGATCGCAACCGATCACGGCGGGGCGCGCGAAACCGTCATCCCCGGCGAAACCGGCTGGCTGGTGCCGCCCAGGGATGCCCGGGCCCTGGCCGATGCGCTGGAGGTCGCGCTCGGCCTCGATGCCGACCGCCGGCTCGCCATCGCCGAGCGGGCGCGCCGCCATGTCGCCGCGCATTTCACCGTGGATGCCATGTGCGCGGCCTATATCAGGGTCTATACCGACCTGCTGTTCCCGGCCGATGCACGCTAAACGGCTGAAATAATACCGTTTTCGCCCGGCCTGACGGCGCCTTGACAGGAGTGGCCGGCAGGCTAGGCTGCGCCCCCTTGGAGGTTCCGTAAGCCCATGTCCAGTGCCGCCGTTTCGCCCGCCGAAGTCCGGATCACGCTGCCCGACGGCAGCGAACGAACTTATGCGGCCGGCACGACCGGCGCGGAGGTGGCGGCCTCGATCGGCGCCGGCCTGGCCAAGGCGGCGCTCGCCATCCGGCTCGACGGCGTGCTGAAGGATCTGAGCACGCCGATCACGCGCGATGCCCGGCTCGAGATCGTCACGCTGAAGGACAAGAACGAGGCCGAGCTGCTGGCGCTGATCCGCCACGATGGCGCGCATGTGCTGGCGCAGGCGGTGCAGGAACTCTATCCCGGCACGCAGATCACCTTCGGGCCGGCGACCGACGACGGCTTCTACTACGATTTCGTGCGCGACGAGCCGTTCACGCCGGAGGATTTCGCCAGGATCGAGCAGCGCATGAAGGAGATCGTCGCCCGCGATCTGCCGATCGTGCGCGAGGAATGGCCGGCCGAGAAGGCCGTGGGCTATTTCCGCCGCATCGGCGAGACCTACAAGGCCGAATGGGTCGACGAGATCGCCAGGCGCGGCGAGGCGATCTCGATCTACCGCCAGGGCGACGACTGGCTCGACCTCTGCATGGGGCCGCATCTGCCCTCCACCGGCAAGCTGCCGGTGGCCTTCAAGCTGATGAAGGTGTCCGGCGCCTATTGGCGCGGCGATGCCAAAAACCGGCAATTGCAGCGCATCTACGCCACCGCCTGGCGCGACCAGAAGGAACTGGATGCCTATCTGAAGCGCCTGGAAGAGGCCGAGAAGCGCGACCATCGCCGGCTCGGCAAGGAAATGGGCCTGTTCCATCAGCAGGAAGAGGCGGCCGGCATGGTGTTCTGGCACCCGAAAGGCTGGACGCTGTACCGCACGCTGGAGCGCTACATGCGCCAGCGGCTCGAAAAGGCAAAATATGTCGAGGTGAAGACGCCGCAGCTGGTCGACCGCAAGCTGTGGGAAGCCTCCGGGCATTGGGAGAAGTTCCGCGAGAACATGTATATCGCGGAGAACGAGGCCGGCATCAAAGACTTCGCCGCCGATCCGAGCGAACGCATCTTCGCGCTCAAGCCGATGAACTGCCCCTGCCATGTGCAGATCTTCAACCAGGGGCTCAAATCCTACCGCGACCTGCCGCTGCGCATGGCCGAGTTCGGCTCCTGCCACCGCTTCGAGCCGGGCGGCGCGCTGCACGGCATCATGCGGGTGCGCAATTTCACCCAGGACGATGCGCATATCTTCTGCACGGAAGACCAGATCATCTCGGAATCGCGGATTTTCTGCGACCTGCTGAAATCGATCTATGCCGATCTCGGCTTCACCGACGTGCGGGTGAAATTCTCCGACCGGCCGGCCACCCGCGCCGGCTCGGACGCGATCTGGGACAAGGCCGAGGGCGCGCTGCAGGCCGCCTGCCAGGCGGCCGGGCTGGAATACACGCTCAATCCCGGCGAGGGCGCCTTCTACGGCCCGAAGCTGGAATTCGTGCTGCGCGACACCATCGGCCGCGACTGGCAATGCGGCACCCTGCAGGTCGATTTCGTGCTGCCGGAACGGCTCGGCGCGGAATATGTTGGCGCCGATGGCCAGCGCCACCGCCCGGTCATGCTGCACCGGGCGATCCTGGGCTCCTTCGAGCGTTTCATCGGCATCCTGCTGGAGCATTATGCCGGCAGGCTGCCGCTCTGGATGGCGCCGGTCCAGGCCGTGGTGGCGCCGATCGTCTCCGATTGCGACGATTATGCCCGGAAAGTGGCGGAACAGATGGACGCCGCCGGCCTCAGGGTCGATACCGACCTGCGCAACGAGAAGATCAATTACAAGATCCGCGAACTCAGCCTGGCCAAGGTCCCCGTCATCGCCGTGGTCGGCAAGAAGGAGGCCGAACAGGGCACCGTGACCCTGCGGCGCCTGGGAGAAGACCGGCAGGAAACCATTGCTTTGGCCGACGCGATTGCTAGATTGACCGCCGAAGCCCGCATGCCTCAGGCCTGATGGCGGCGCGAACGCTTTGCCTCAGGCTTGAATCCGGCATGCACAAGGCCTAACTCACTGATTATCCTGCAACGACCATAAGGAGCGCGTCATAGCCCGTCCACCTCTCAATGCCCCGCCGACGCCCAAGAGCGACGGACCGCGGGTCAATTTCGAAATCGACGTCCCCAGCGTTCGACTGATCGATGCCAGCGGAGAGAACCGCGGTATCGTCCCGATCCGGGAAGCCCTCAGGATCGCCGAAGAGGCCGGCCTCGATCTGGTCGAGATTTCGCCCACAGCGCAGCCCCCCGTCGCCAAAGTCCTCGATTACGGCAAGTATAAATACGAGGAGCAGAAGAAGGCCGCCGAGGCGCGCAAGAAGCAGAAGATCATCGAACTCAAAGAGATCAAGCTGCGCCCGATGATCGACACGCATGATTATGACGTGAAGATGCGGGCGATGGTCCGCTTCCTCGAGGAAGGCGACAAGGTGAAAGTCACGTTGCGCTTCCGCGGCCGCGAAATGGCGCACCAGGAACTCGGCATGAAGCTGCTCGATCGCGTGCGCGAGGATCTCGGCGAAAAGGCCAAGATGGAGCAGACGCCGAAAATGGAAGGCCGTCAGATGACGATGGTGATGGCGCCGAAATAATCGCGCCGCGAATATGGCGCCGGGCGAAAGCCGCGGCGCCATTTCTTTATCCAAAACACAGAAGGACGAGGGAGCCGCGACGATGGGTGATGCCGTAAAAGCCATGGTGTGCAAGGCCTGGGGTGGGCCGGAGAGCCTGACGCTCGAGGATCTGTCGCTTGCCGCATTGGGTCCGCAGGATGTGCGCATCAAGGTGCATGCCGCCGGGCTGAATTTTCCCGACACGCTCATCATCGCCGGCAAGTACCAGGTCAAGCCGAGCTTCCCGTTCGCGCCGGGCATGGAATGCGCCGGCGAGATCGTCGCGGTGGGCGAGAAGGTGGCCGACCTCAAGCCGGGCGACCGCGTGATGGCGACCACCGGCCAAGGCTCCTTCGCCGAGGCGGTCAATTGCCCGGCGAACAGCGTGTACAAGATTCCGGCCGCGATGCCCTACGAGATCGCCGCCAGCTTCCCGATCACCTACGGAACCACCTATCACGCCCTGGTCGATCGCGGCCGCCTCAGGAAGGGCGAGGTGTTGCTGGTGCATGGCGCCGCCGGCGGCGTCGGCCTGAATGCCGTCGAACTGGGCCGCGAACTGGGCGCCACCGTGATCGGCACCGTCGGCTCGGACGAGAAGGCGGCGATCGTGCAGCAATACGGCGCCGCGCATGTCATCAACTACGCCAGGGACAGCATCAAGGACCGCGTCAAGGAGCTCACCGGCGGCAGGGGTGCCGATGTGATCTACGATCCGGTCGGCGGCGATGCCTTCGATCAGAGCCTGCGCTGCATCAACTGGGATGGCCGCCTGCTGGTGATCGGCTTCGCCTCGGGCCGCATCCCGGAAGCGCCGGCCAATCTGGCGCTGATCAAGGGCTGCAGCATCGTCGGCGTCTTCTGGGGCGCCTTCGCCGCGCACGATCCGCAGAAGAACCGCGCCAATTTCGCCGCCCTGCTGGCGCTCTACGAACAGGGCCGCCTGAAGCCGCATGTCTCGGCGACCTTCCCGCTCAAAGAGGTGCCGCAGGCGATGCAGGCGCTGCTTTCGCGCAAGACGACGGGCAAGGTCGTCATCAAGGTCGCGTGAGTGACGGACTCCGTCAAGCAGCAATACGAGGCCTATCCCTATCCGGCGCGCGATCCAGCCGACGAAAAGCGCCGGCTGATCACCGGCAGCCCGAGCTTCCTGCCCGAGCTCAATCATTACGTCTTCGCCGGCCGGCGCGACTTCACCCGGCCGTTCCGCGCGCTGGTCGCCGGCGGCGGCACCGGCGACGGCCTGATCCATCTGGCGCAGTATCTGCAGGCCGCAGGACAGACCGCCGGCGGCGCGCATGAGGTCGTCTATCTCGATCTTTCGGCGGCCGCGCGCGCCATCGCCGAGGCCCGCGCCAGGATGCGCGGCCTGAGCAATATCCGCTTTATCACCGGCTCGCTGCTCGATCTCGCCGCCCTCGCGCCGGGGCCATACGATTACATCGATTGCTGCGGCGTGCTGCATCATCTGCCCGATCCGGCCGCCGGCCTGGCGGCCCTGGTGGCGCAGCTTTCGCCCGACGGCGGCCTCGGCCTGATGGTCTACGGCCGATATGGCCGCGCCGGGATCTATCCGCTGCAGGCGGCGCTGCGCCAGCTCACCGGCGATCTGCCGCCGCCGGGGAAGATCGCCCTGGCCAGGACGCTGCTGTCCGAGCTGCCCGAGGGCAACGAGTTCAGGCGCAATCCTTTCGTCGGCGATCACAAGACCGGCGATGCCGGATTGTACGATCTGCTGCTGCACAGCCAGGATCGGGCTTACACCGTGCCGGAGCTGGCGGCGCTGATCGAGGGCGCGGGCCTGAGCGTTACTGCCTGGATCGAGCCCTGTCGCTACGATCCGCTATCCTACCTGAAGGACAACGAGTTGCGCCGCCGTGCCGCCGCCCTGCCGCCACTCGAACAGGCGGCGCTGGCCGAACGCCTCAGCGGTGCGATGAAGACGCATGTCGCCTATGCCGTGCCGCGGGCGCGCGCCGCAGAGGCCGTGGCGCAGCCGGCGGCTGATCTGATTCCCTGGCTGAACGGCGTGCCGCCGAAAGCCCTGGCCGAAACCTTGGCCAAACGCGGCGAACTGACCGTCACCTTCCATACCGAACGCTTCGTCTTCGCCGCGCCACCGCGCGCGGCGGAGATCGCGGCGCTGCTCGACGGGCGGCGTTCCCTGGGCGAGATCGCGCAGGCGCTCGGCCTCAGCTGGGAGGATTTCTCGGCGCTCTACGCGCCGCTGCATGCGCTGCTCACTGGCATCAACAAGCTGTATCTGCGCGGTTTCTGAACGGTTGCTCGACTAGGTTCCGGCCTGGATGCTGCCGATGGTCTTGCCGGTTATTTCGAACCTAACTTATCCTGTGAGCAGCTAGACCGGATTCTCTGACTGGAATCCAACTGACCATTATCAAAATGGATAGAGAACGTTTTTGGAAAATACGGCCGCTGATACCCGGGTCCGGACCGTGACGATAGACAGCGAAAAGCTGATCGTTGATCTGATGGATGGTCGTTCTGTTGCGGTGCCTCCGGCTTGGTATCCCGGTTGCTGGAGGCGGCTCCAGAGCAACGTAGAAACTGGGAAATCTGCGGCGGCGGCTACGGAATCCATTGGCCCGATATCGACGAGAATCTCAGCACCGAAGGCCTGCTGCGTGGCGCACCCGCGCCGGCCTAACCGGTAAACGCTATCTCGCCCGTTCCAGAAGCCCCATGGGAGCGTTCGCGGCCGGACGGCCGCGCGTCATTTTCCGTTGCTGCCGTTTTGCGCCCGCAGCGCCGTCGCGCTCAGCGGGTTGAGCTTCGATTTGAGCAACAGAAAGGCCGGCGGATCGGTGTCGACCAGATGTGCCGCCTCGTGCTGCGGCAGGCGCCAGCGCGACAGCCAGCGCGCCGCCAGGCTCTGCGGCGCGGTCAGGTGATGGCCGGGCCGGTCCAGCACGGCGATCGGCATCGCCCGCGCGATGTCGCGCCAGCGGTCCCAATGGCGGATCTGGTTCAGGTTGTCGGCGCCCATCAGCCAGACGAAGCGCATGTTCGGATAATGCCGCTTCAGCTTTTCCAGCGTGTCGGCGGTATAGCGGGTATCGAGCCGCTGCTCGATGGCGGTGACGACGATGCGCGGATGCGCGGCGACCGTCGCCGCGCCGGCCAGCCGCTCGGCCAGCGAGGCCATGCCGGCGGTTTTCTTGAGCGGATTCTGCGGACTGACCAGCCACCAGACCTGATCGAGCTTGAGCCGGTGCAGCGCGGTCAGGCTGATCTCGCGGTGCGCCGCATGGGCCGGGTTGAACGAGCCGCCCAGCAGGCCGATGCGAAGACGCTGGCGCGAACCGAAAGAAGGGATCATGGGGGATCGCGCCGTCCGTGCTGTTGGCCGTCTGTGCCGCGGGTCGGGATTTTCTAGGGCCGGATCTGACCGCTACCGTGCACGAGATACTTGAAGGTCGTCAACTGCTCGACGCCGACCGGGCCGCGGGCATGCATCTTGCCGGTGGCGATGCCGATCTCGGCGCCCATGCCGAATTCGCCGCCATCGGCGAATTGCGTCGAGGCGTTGTGCAGCAGGATCGCGCTGTCGAGTTCGTTCATGAAGCGCGCGGCATGACCCGCATCTTCGGTCAGGATCGCATCGGTATGATGCGAGCCGTAGGCCGAGATATGCCGGATCGCGGCGTCGAGATCGTCGACCACCCTGGCGGCGATGACGGCGTCGAGATATTCCGTCGCCCAGTCTTCTTCCGTCGCCGCCTTCACCCGGGCATCGGTTTTCCGCACCTCGGCATCGCCGCGCACTTCGCAGCCGGCATCGAGCAGCGCCTTCACCAGCCGCGGCAGCAGGCTCCTGGCGGCGGCGCGTTCGACCAGCAGGGTCTCGGCGGCGCCGCAGACGCCGGTGCGGCGCAGCTTGGCATTGAGCAGGACCGCCTCGGCCATGTCCGGATCGGCGCTCGCCTCGACATAGACATGGCAATTGCCTTCCAGATGCGCGAAGACCGGCACGCGGCTTTCCGCCTGCACGCGGGCGACCAGCGACTTGCCGCCGCGCGGCACGATGACGTCGAGCCATTCGGGCGCGGCCAGCATGGCGCCGACCATGGCGCGGTCGGTGGTGGGCACCAGCTGGATCGCCGCCTCGGGCAGGCCGGCGGCTTTCAGGCCCGCGACCAGGCAGGCATGGACCGCCCGGCTCGACTGAAAGCTTTCCGAGCCGCCGCGCAGGATGCAGGCATTGCCGGCCTTCAGGCATAGCCCGCCGGCATCGGCGGTCACGTTCGGGCGGCTTTCATAGATCACGCCGATCACGCCGAGCGGCGTGCGCACGCGCTGGATGCGCAAACCGTTCGGCCGCGTCCATTCCGCGATCACGCTGCCGACCGGATCGGGCAGGGCGGCGATCTCTTCCAGGCCCTGGGCGATGGCGGCGATGCGCCTGCCGTCCAGCATCAGGCGGTCGAGCATCGCCGGGGTCAGGCCCTTCGCCTTGCCGGCCGCCATGTCGGCGGCATTGGCGGCGAGGATATCCGCCTCCTGCGCGCGCAGGGCCTTGGCGGCCGCGAGCAGGGCGGCGTTCTTCTGCTGCGTCGGCGCGGTGGCGAGCGTCGCGGCGGCGGCTTTCGCCGCGCGGCCCATCGCGGCCATCAGCGCGGCGCCATCGGCTTTCGCGTCGCCGGGAATCGTTTCGCTGGATATCGTGGTGTGAGCTGTCATCGCGCGCATCCTCAACGCAGAACCAGGTCGTCGCGGTGGATCATCTCGTCGCGCCCACCGTAGCCGAGAATCTCGGCGATGTCGCCGGATTTGTGCCCGATGATGCGGCGCGCATCCTCGTCGGCATAGGCGCTCAGGCCGACGGCGATCTCGGCGCCCGCGGGATCGAGCACGCGCACCGGATCGCCGCGCTGAAACCGGCCCTCCACCGCGGTCACGCCGGCGGGCAGCAGCGAACGGCCCTGGCGCAGCGCCTTCACCGCGCCGGCATCGACGCTGAGCGCGCCCTGCGGATTGAGATGGCCGGCGATCCATTGCTTGCGTGAGGCGGCCGGCGTGGTTTCGGCCAGGAACCAGGTGCAGCGCGCGCCCGGCCGGCGGATCGCTTGCACCGGATGGGCGATCTTGCCGTTGGCGATCACCATGGCGCAGCCGGCGCCGACGGCGATCTTCGCCGCCACCAGCTTGGTCACCATGCCGCCGCGGCCAAGGCCGGAGCGCGATACGCCGGCCATCGCCTCGATCTGCGGCGTGATCCGTTCGACGACGGGAAAGAACGTCGCCTGCGGATCGATGCCGGGATCGGCCGAATAGAGCCCGTCGATATCGGACAGCAGGATCAGGCAATCGGCCGAGATCATCTGCGAGACGCGCGCCGCCAGCCGGTCGTTGTCGCCGAAGCGGATTTCGGCGGTGGCCACGGTGTCGTTCTCGTTGACCACCGGCACGACGCCGAGCCTGAGCAGCGTATGCACGGTCTCGCGCGCATTCAAGTAATGCCGGCGCGATTCCGTATCGCCCAAAGTCAGCAGCAACTGCGCCGTCTTCAGGTCGTGCCGCGCCAGCGCGTCCTGCCAGGCGGCGGACAGGCGGATCTGCCCGGCCGCTGCGGCCGCCTGGCTTTCCTCCAGCCGCAGCGACTTCGCCTTCAGCCCGAGGATGCGCCGGCCCAGCGCGATGGCGCCGGAGGAGACGACCAGCACCTCCTTGCCGTCCTTGCGCAGCGCGGCGATGTCGTCGACCAGGGCATCGAGCCAGGCGGCGCGCAGCGTGCCCCTGTCGGCATCGACCAGCAGCGACGAGCCGACCTTGACGACGACGCGCCTGGCTTTGGCAAGGGCGTCAGTCATCGGCATGCTCTTTCGTTTCGCCCTTTTCCGCCTGACGGGCGGCGGCGATCACCTCGTAGAGCCTGGCCACCACGGCAGCGACGCCGGCGCCCGAGACGCCGGACAGCGCGAAGATGGGCTTGCGCGCGGAGCGCTTCAGCCTGGCGAGCTTCTCCTTCAGTTCGTCCTCGCTCAGGGCGTCGATCTTGTTCAGGCCGATGATCTCGGGCTTCTTGTCCAGCCCGGCGCCGTAGGCCTTCAGTTCCTTGCGGATCAGCTTCCAGTTGGCGACCGGGTCTTCCGCCGTGCCGTCGACCAGATGCAGGATCACGGCGCAGCGCTCGACATGGCCGAGAAAGCGCGTGCCCAGGCCGGCGCCTTCGGCGGCACCCTCGATCAGGCCGGGCAGATCGGCGAGGACGAATTCCTTCTCCATCGTATGCACCACGCCAAGCTGCGGCTTGAGCGTGGTGAAGGGATAATCGGCGATCTTCGGCCGGGCGCGCGAGACGCGCGAGAGGAAGGTCGACTTGCCGGCATTGGGCAGGCCGACCAGGCCGGCATCGGCGATCAGCTTGAGCCGCAGCCAGATCCATTTCTCCTCGCCGGGCCAGCCGGGATCGGCGCGGCGCGGCGCGCGGTTGGTGGACGACTTGTAATGCTCGTTGCCGAAGCCGCCATCGCCGCCCTTGGCCAGCAGCACGCGCTGGCCGACCTCGGTGAGGTCGGCGATCAGCGTCTCGTTGTCCTCGGCCAGGATCTGCGTGCCCTTGGGCACGCGCAGCACGACATCCTCGGCATTGGCGCCGCTGCGCTGCCGGCCCATGCCGTGGCCGCCGCGGGCGGCGCGGAAATGCTGCTGATAGCGGTAGTCGATCAAGGTGTTCAGCCCGTCGACGCATTCGGCCCAGACATCGCCGCCCTTGCCGCCGTTGCCGCCATCGGGTCCGCCGAACTCGATGAATTTTTCGCGGCGGAAGCTGACGGCGCCGGCGCCGCCATGCCCGCTTTCGATATAGACCTTGGCCTGATCGAGGAATTTCATGCTTGTGCTGCTACTGCTTCAGAAACGAAAAAGGGGAATGGCCGGCGCCATTCCCCTTGATCGTTGTGCTTAAGCTCTCGGGAAAGGCGCGTTCGATCACGCCTCCGGCGGCAGCACCGACACGTAAGTGCGGCCCTTCTTGCCGTCGTGGAACTTCACCTTGCCGTCGGTCAGCGCGAACAGGGTATGGTCCTTGCCCAGGCCGACATTCTTGCCCGGATGCATCTTGGTGCCGCGCTGGCGGACCAGGATGTTGCCGGCGACGACGGCTTCGGAACCGAACTTCTTGACGCCGAGGCGTTTGGACTCGGAATCGCGGCCGTTGCGCGAGGAGCCGCCCGCTTTCTTGTGTGCCATGGAACTGTCTCCTTAAACTCTCAGGCAGCCGGTCAGGCCGCGATCTCCAGGATCTTCACCGCAGTATAGCGCTGGCGATGGCCGTTCTTGCGGCGCGAATTCTGCCGGCGGCGCTTCTTGAAGATGATCAGCTTCGGGCCGCGGGTCTCGCCGATCACCTCGGCCTTGACCTTGGCGCCGCCGACCGCCTTGCCGGCCTTCACGTCGCCGCCCTTGCCGACGGCCAGGACCTGGTCGAATTCGATCTTGTCGCCGGCCGCGCCGCCGACCAGCTCGACCTCGAGCACGTCGCCAGCCGCCACCTTATACTGCTTACCGCCGGTCTTGATCACTGCGAACATATTGCTTTTCCATGCAAAAAAGGCGGCAACCGGCCTTCCGGCACCACCCGAATTCCGAGGCGCGCACTATAGCCAGCGCTAGAAGGCTGTCAACCCCGGATTCCGCCCGGAACGGCCTTTGCCGCGGCCGCGCCGCCAATCCCAGGCCGGCTGGGCCTGAACCCCCTCGGCCCAGAGGCCGCGTTTGGCGATCGCGGCCTCCAGCTCGGCATCCTCGTAATCGCGGGCGTAATGCCGGTAGGCCCAGGCCATGCCGGCGCGGACCATGGCCCGGTTCAGCTCCAGGCCGCCAGCGCGGCAGACCGCCACCATGCGGCCGTAGCGGTCCCTGCCGCGCACCGCGCAGGAGACGGCATGGCGGCCGATCAGGCCGCGCAGATAGGCCGCCGCCTCCTGGCCGCAGAGCCAGGGCAGGCCGTTTTTCCTGCAATACTGCCGCTTTTCCGGCGCGTCGATGCCATGCAGGCGATAGCTGACGCCAGCGATCCTGAGGGTATCGCCATCCAGCACGGTAACGGCAGAAGCGGCCTGGGCCGGGCCGGGCAGGCCGAGACCCAGGCCGAAGCCAAGGCCAAGACCCAGACAGAGACTCAGGCAGAGAATCGGAAGCAGGGCATGCCGGCGCATGCCGTCCGACTAGCATATAAAGGTAATCAATTCATACCGATATATGCAGCCTGCCATGCTGCCGTCCCGGCGCGGTCAGACGTCGCCGCCGCGGGCCAGCGCCGCGGTTTCGCGCACCATCTGGCGCAAGCGCTCCAGGCCGTCCTCCGGATGGCCGGCGCCGATATCCTGGAACACGCTGGCGACGCCGTCGCGGAAATGCCGCGGCGCCAGCGTGAAGCCATCGGCCCGGGCGACGGCATCCTTCTCGTCGAGAAGATATTCGCCGTTCAAGGCGAACAGCACCTGGCAGAGGCTGGCGACGCTGCGAAACGCGCAGCCGGAGACATAGCAGGCATCGCCGTGGCCGAGGCTGTTTTCGGCATTGGCCAGCGCGCATTCCGCCTCCCACTGGAAGGCCTGCTCCAGCGCGGCGCGCAGCGCGCCGGGATAGGGCGCGGTCAACCGCTTCATCGCGCCGAAGGCGTTGGTCGGATCCCACAAGGCGCGGCCATGCGCCACCTCGCCCATATAGGTGCTGGAGACGAAGCCATGCGGATGGCCGGGCTGGTAATGCGTGGCGATGCGGCCCATGCAGCAATCGTCGATCGCCGCGCGCATCCTGTGCAGGTCGCGATAGAGCAGATCGACGCGCCGGCCATCGACCGAAAGCCAGCCGCCGCCATCGATCCACGGGCCCCAGCCGCCCAGCGGCGTGAGCGATGCCGGCGCATCGGCCAGCCGGGCGAGGGCCGTCTGCAGCAGGGCGGTGTCGAAGGGATGCCGCGGATCGTAATACAGGCCGATATCGCAGTCCGAATCCGGCAGGGCGGTGCCGCGGGCGCGCGATCCGCCCAGCACGATGGCGTCGATGCCGGGCAGCGGGGCCAGCGCGGCGACGATGCGTTTCAGCAGGCGGTCTTGGTTGCTGCCGCTGTTGCCGCTGCTGCCGGACGCGCCGCTGGCCATCGCCGCCGCAATCGCCGGCTACTCCGCCGCCACCAGCGCCGCCGCCGCCCGCTTGTAGCGGGCGCGGGCGCCGCGCTCGATGGCCGCGGCATGCAGACGCTCGACATCGAGTTCATGGCGCAGCATTTCGAGCCAGCGCAGTTCCTCCTGGCGGCCATGGCCATCGACGGCGACGAGGTCGCAGGCCAGCGCATAGGCCGTCTCGCGCCAGTCTTCAGGCAGCGCCTCCTTCACCAGGCCGAGCGCCGCATCGATGCCGTCCTCCTCGTCGAGCAGAGCGACGCAGTCGCCGATGGCGACGCGCATCGCGTCGGCGGAGTAATCGTAGAAGATCGGCAGATGGCCGACCGCCACATTGATGGCGTCGATCTCCGATTCCTTCAGCTTTCCGTCGGCCACGGCGGCGATCACCATGGCGTAGACGAGAGCGTTCTGTGGCGTGATGGTGGACATGGTTTCGACGACCGCTGTTTCCGCTGGCGATGGGATACCAAAGTGAAACTATGCGGGCTTGCCGGGCGGCCCGCAAGGGGGCGAGAAGGGGGCGAAAAATATCGCGCCCATACCCCGCATCGGCCATATTTTTGACAAGCCGCCGCATTTTGTTTTCTCCTTTGGCGCGGGAAACGTAAAATCGGCAAAATATAAAATCAGAAAGAGATCGATGCGCGCATTCATTCGCTATGTGATCCTGCCGGGCCTGGGCACATTGCTGCTTGTGCTCGGCGTGCTGATCGCAGCGATTGTATGGGGCACGAGCGATCCGCCACCACCCATGGCGTCGATCAACGAGCCGGTGGCGCGGCAGGATGTCAGCGCCCTGCCCGCGCCGGCCTTCATCCGCGCCCGCGACGGCACCGCGCTGGCCTATCGCGCCTATCCGGGCGCGCTCGCCCGCGCCGTCATCCTGGTGCATGGCTCGGCCTCGCAGGCCGGCAGCATGCATGCGCTGGCGCGGGCGCTGCAGGCGATGCCCGACCCGCCGAGCGTCTATGCCCTCGATATCCGCGGCCATGGCCTGAGCGGCCGGCGCGGCGATGTCGATTATGTCGGCCAGCTGGAGGACGATCTGGCCGATTTCCTCGACAGCCAGGCGATCGCGCACCCGGCGGCGCAATGGACCCTGATCGGCTTTTCCTCCGGCGGCGGCTTCGCGCTGCGCATCGCCGGCTCGGCTCTGGCGCAGCGGATTCAGCATTTCATCCTGCTGGCGCCGTATCTGAGCCATGACGCGCCGACGACGCGCAGCGAGGCCGCCGGCTGGGCGGTTCCCTATCTGCCGCGCCTGGTGGCGTTGACCCTGTTGGAGCGCGCCGGCCTGCCCTGGTTCCAGGACCTGCCGGTGCTGGCCTTCGCGCGGCACGATGCCGATGGGGCGCCCTATACCTATTCCTACCGGCTCTGGCGCAGTTTCAAGGCGCATGACGATTACGCCGCCGATTTCGCCAGGGCGCCGTCGCCGCCCGTCGTGCTGGTCGGCGGCAGGGACGAGTTGCTCGCCGCCGATGCCTTCCCGCCGCTGCTGCAGCAGCTTCGCAGCGACGCCCGCGTGCAGGTGCTGCCCGATCTGACGCATATGGACATGCTGTTCAGCGCCGAGGCGCAGCAGGCGGTGGTGCAGGCCCTGGAGGGGGAATAGGAACCGGCGCTTCGGCTGTTCGCCTATTGCCCGACGGCGATGTCGGCGCGCATCTGCGCCAGGAAACCTTGCGTTTCGGCCACCGCCTCGGCGATGCCGATGCGGCGCACCTCGACGCTGGCCGGGAAGGCGGAGAGCAGCCGCGAGGGAAGCTGCGCATCCAGCACGACGAAGACGCCGTAATCCTCCGCCCGGCGCAGCAGGCGGCCATAGGCCTGCTTCAGTTTCAGCCGCGTGAGCAGATCGTCATAGGCCTGGCCGCCGAAGGCCGCCTTGCGTGCCTTGTGCAGCAGATCCGGCCGGGGCCAGGGCACGCGGTCGAAGACGACGAGGCGCAAGCTGGCGCCCGGCACGTCGACGCCGTCGCGCATCGCATCGGTGCCGAGCAGGCAGGCATGCTCCTCGCTGCGGAAGATGTCGACCAGCGTGGCATTGTCGAGCGGATCGACATGCTGCGCATAGAGCGGCAGGCCGGCGCCGGCCAGCGGCTTGAGGATCCGCTTGTGCACGGCGCGCAGGCGGAAGATCGCGGTGAACAGGCCCAGCCCGCCGCCGCCGGCCGCCAGGAACAGCTCGCGATAGGCCGCCGCCACCTGATCCATCGCGTCGCGCCGCACGTCGGTCACCACCAGCACGCGGGTGCGCGCGGCATAGTCGAAGGGCGAGGGGAAGGCGGCATGGCGCGCCGGCTGCGGCAGATGGCGCGCGCCGGTGCGGATCTCGGCCGAGAGCCAGTCGCGCTCGGGCGCGGCATCGGCCTTCGCCGGCGCAAGATCGCGCAAGGTGGCCGACGTGATCGCCACGCCATGCGCCGGCTTGAGCACGGCGGCGGCGAAGGGCAGCATCGGATCGAGGTAATGGCGATAGAGGCCGAGATCGAAATCGCGGCCGTCGATGCGCTCCAGCGCGAACCAGTCGACGAAGGCCTCGGGGGTTTCCGTCTCGAGGTCGCGCAGCATGCTGCACCAGGCCTCCAGGGTGAGCTTGCGTCGCAGCAGGCCGCGCATGGCGCCTTCGATGCGCGCGCGGATGGCCGTCTCCAGCTCGGCGGTCTCGTCCGCCAGCATGTCGGCGAGCGCCTGGGCCAGGGTGTTCATCGGCTCGAGGATGCGCTCGATCTGCGCGGCGAAATCCTGCGCCGCATCGAGCAGGCCGGCGACCGGCTCCTTCGTCGGGCATTCCAGTCCATAGGGGCTGTCCGGCTGGGGCGCGCGGGCCAGGATCTGCTGGCGCGCGCGGCTTAGAAAACGTTCGCCGCTATTGCCCGGCGCGCCGTCCTGCAGCCGGCCGAGCCAGCCATCGGCGGGCAGCGCGCGCGCCGCCTCCACGGTGGCTTCCAGCGCCTGGCGGGCGCGCTCGTTCTCGACCACCAGGTCGCCGATGCGGTTGGCCAGGCCGCGCGCGCGGCTGCGCCGGCCGCCTTCCGGACCGCGCAGCCAGCGCCGCAGCTCGACGCCTTCCTGGCCGGTCAGATGCGCCGCGAAGGCGCTGTCGGCGGCCTCGAACAGGTGATGGCCCTCGTCGAAGACATAGCGCAGCGGCTTCTGGGCGTCGTCGTCGCCGCCGGCGCCGCTCATCGCCGCCTGGATCATCACCAGCGCATGATTGGCGATCACCATCTCGGCCTTGCGCGACTTGCGCACGGCGCGCTCGATGAAGCATTTGCGGTAATGCGGGCAGCCGGCATGGATGCATTCGCCGCGCTGGTCGGTCAGGCCGAGCGTGCGGCCGCGGCCATGCAGATCGACCGCCCAGGCGGGGAAATCGCCGCCGGCCAGATCGCCGTCGCGCGTCGCTCCGGCCCAGCGCGCGATCAGGCTGAGCGGCAGCACATCCTGCGCCCGCGCCGCGCCGCCCTGTGCGGCATCCTCCAGATTGAGCAGGCAGAGATAATTCTCCCGCCCCTTGCGGACGACGACCTTGGCCGCCTTCTCGGCCGGATCGGGAAACAGGCGGTCGAGTTCGTGATCGAGCTGGCGCTGCAGGTTCTTGGTATAGGTCGACAGCCAGACGGTGCCGCCATTCTTCTCGGCCCAGACGCTGGCCGGCGCGATATAGCCGAGCGTCTTGCCGATGCCGGTGCCGGCCTCGGCCAGCACCATCTCCGGCATGCCGATCATCTCGCGCGGCGCGAAGGCCTGCGCGGTGGCGGCGGCGTAATCGGCCTGGGCGGCGCGCATCTCCGCGCCGTTGCCGAGCAGCCGCGCCAGCCGCTCGCGCGCCTCCATCGGCGAGACGCTTTGCGTATCGGGCGGCGGCGGCGGCGCGTAATCGACCCAGTCGGGCAATTCCTGCCACACATCGAGGCCGCCGAAGCCGCCGGCGGGAATCTGCGCCAGCTCCGGGCCCAGCATGTCGAGGATATACGGCGCCCAGGGCCAGCCCGCCCTGTCGAGCGTTCGCGCCAGCCGCGCCGCGCGCTTGAGGCTGCGCGGCCTTTCCCGCGGCAATTCGGACAGCAGCGTTGCCGCCGCTTCGTGCAGATACTGCACGGCCTCCTCGTCGTCGGCGGCATCGAGCCTGACCGCCTGCAGCAGGCCATGCGGCGTCGGCAGGCAGAAGCGCGCCGGCCGCACGAAGGCGAAGAGATCGAGCAGATCGAAGGCGCCGAAGGACTGCGCCTCGACGCCGAGCCGCGCGGCGGTGGCTTTGGCATGCACCAACAGCGGCGCCGTGGCCCGCGCGCGCCGCGCCGCCGCATCGGGCGAGAGCTTCTCCACGCCGCCATTCTCGCACCACCAGGCGAAGCCGCCGCCGGCGATCAGCGCCGGCAGGCGGGCAAGGGCGGAGAGGGAGGCGGCAGCAGTCATCACCAGCAACACCTAATACCGTCATGGCCGGACCTGTCCGGGCCGTCCATGCGCAAGCGGCGCTGTGGCCGGCGCTGGCCGGGACAGGTCCGGCCGGCATGATCATAAAGACAACGAGGCGCTACTGCGATGCCCAGATGATGCGGGACATCCAGGCGATTTCCTGGATCTCGAAGCTGCGCTCGGGATGCGCCGGGTTGAACGAGCTGAGTTCGATCCGCGTCAGCGTGCGCCGCGCCAGGATCTTGCACATCACTTCGCCTTCCACCGTCTTGGCGATGACGCGGTCGCCGCGCCGCACGCTGGCGGCGGGTGAGACGATCACCAGATCGCCGTCGCGATAGACCGGCATCATGCTGTCGCCGCTGATCTCCAGCGCATAGGCATGCGAATCCTCGACTTCGGGAAACGGCAGTTTCTCCCAGCCTTCGCCGGTCGGAAAGCCGGCATTGTCGAAATAGCCGGCGGCGCCGGCCTGCGCCATGCCGATCAGCGGAATGCGGTGGCCGATCCGGGCGCCGCCGCCGTTGTTGATCAGCAGCCCGGTGAATTCCTCGACGCTGGCGCCGGTCGCCTCGATCACCTTGGAAATCGATTCCGTCGACGGCCAGCGCTGCTTGCCGTCGCGCGAGATTCTTTTGCTGCGGTTGAAGGTGGTCGGATCGAGCCCGGCCTTGCGCGCCAGACCGGACGCCGTCAGGCCGTAGCGCTCGGCCAGGCCGTCGATCGCGGCCCAGATAGCTTTATGGGTCAACATGGGAACATCGTCTTACAAAATGGATGATTTTGCCACAGGAATATTCTCTGAATACGAGCTTGACTCAAGAACGATATAGGAATATAAAGAAGGATAGGGCCAGAATACCCTATTATGTTCCTAACTGTTCCAGGCACAGAAATGCAACGCTTAGCCTTAGAATCGCGGCCGGCCGCATCCGTACCTACCTCTTTCGCAGCGGCAGGGCCGGTGGGCGCCGCTTTCGCGCCCTGCGCGGATCATCCCGGGGCATCATCCCGTGGCGGATCGTCCGGCCGCCGATCAGCCCAGCGACGGTCCCAGGGATCGCCCCGGCGCCGACCGGGCCGTCATCGTCTTCGCCGAGGAGCACCGGCTGGCCGCTCTGCGCCTGCTGAAGCCGGGCTTCCGCCATGGCCGGGCCTATCTGCGCACGCCGGAAGGCTGGATCGGCGTCGATTCCCTGCTGCACCGGCTGGAAATCCGCTGCTTTCCTGCCTGGCACCGCGCGGCCGATCTGGCGGCGCATCTGCGCCGGCTGGGCCAATGCGCTCGCCGTCGCGGTCGCGAATCCGCCGCGCCGCCTGGCGCCGCCGCTGCCGTTTTCCGGCGTCGAGACGGTCGAGCGGCTGATCGGCCTGCATGATTGGCGCATCAGAACATCACAGGAACTTTTCTCTATCTGCGGAAAATTTCCCTTGACAGTGTACGCTTCACGTTCTAACTATTGCGCCTCAGGGAACAAATGCAATCCAAGAAAGGAGCAGTCCATGGGTGGCATTTTCGCATCTCCCCCGCCGCCGCCTGCCCCGGCACCGGCGCCCCAGCCGAGCAAGGCGGATATCGCCGCCAAGGCAGCGCGCGAACGCCGGCGCCGCGCCCAGGGCGAAACGATCGCCACCTCATGGCGCGGCCTCGCCGATACGGCCCGTCCGGCGAATGCAGCGGCGCCCAAGCGCCTGCTCGGCGATTGAGGCGCAGATGGCGATGGCCCCGACGACGATGGCCCCGACGACGATGACTTCGACGACGACCGACCTCGACGGCCTGCGCCGCCGCTACAGCCGCGCCAAGCTGCAGCGCGGCGGCTGGGACGCGCTCTGGCAGAGCTGAACAGGATCGAGGCGGCGCATCGCTCGATCTTCGTCGCCGGCTGGCGTCCCGCGGTGGGCTGGATCTGCGCCTTCGCCGCCGGCTGGGCCTATATCGGCCATCCGCTTTTCGTCTGGGCGGCGGCGATCTATGCGCCCGGCCTGACGCCGCCGGCGATCGAAACCGACAACCTGATGGAACTGGTGCTCGCCATGCTCGGCATGGCCGGCCTGCGCAGCTTCGAAAAGCTCAAGGGAAGGACGAAGTGACGCTCGTCTCCGGAGGCCCGCTTCGCGGCGGTGCGGCCAGGGGCGACAGCGCCAGCGACGGCGAGAGCGGTGCGCGGTGCGCGGCTTTCTGCTATGGCATGGCCATGATCCCGCATCCCGCCATCATCTACCGCATCATCGCCAAAGCCGACTGGGCCGCGGCGCAGGCCGCCGGCGCCTTTCGCGGCACCGCGCATGATCTGCGCGACGGCTTCATCCATTTCTCCACCGCCGCCCAAGCCGCCGAGACGGCGGCCAGGCATTATGCCGGCCTCGACGATCTGCTGCTGCTCTACGTCGATACCGCAAAGCTGGCCGCCCCCCTGAAATGGGAAGCCTCGCGCAACGGCGATCTCTTCCCGCATCTTTACGGCGCGCTGCCCGCCGCCGCCGTGCAGCGCGTTGCCGCCTTGCCGCTGGACGCTGCCGGCCGCCATGTCTTTCCGGACGATATGCCATGAATCTCTACCGCTGCCTGGCCTGGCCCTTGATCCGCCAAATGGATGCCGAGCAGGCGCATCGGCTGACGCTGACCCTGCTCAAGACCGGCTGGCTGCCGCCGGCGCCGCAGGACGATCCGGTGCTGGCGACGGCATTGTTCGGCAAACGCATCCCCAATCCGGTCGGCCTCGCCGCCGGCTTCGACAAGAATGCCGAGGTGCCCGATGCCATGCTGCGGCTCGGCTTCGGCTTCGTCGAAGTGGGCGGCGTCACGCCCAGGCCGCAGCCCGGCAACCCCCGGCCGCGCATCTTCCGCCTCGAAGAGGACCGCGCGGTGATCAACCGCATGGGCTTCAACAACGCGGGGCTGGAGGCGATGGCCGCGCGGCTGGGGCGGCGCCGCAGCGATCGCCGCAGCGACCGCCCCGGCGGCATGCCCGGCGGCCTGCTCGGCGTCAATCTCGGCGCCAACAAGGACAGCGCCGACCGTCCGGGCGATTACGCCCTGTCCTATGACCGGCTCGCCGGCCTGGTCGATTTCGCCGTGGTCAATGTCTCCTCGCCGAACACGCCGGGCCTGCGCAACCTGCAGGGCCGCGAGGAACTGGCGGCCTTGCTGGCGCGGCTGCAGCCCCTGCACGAACGCCACGGCACGCCGCTGCTGGTCAAGATCGCGCCCGACCTGGCCGACGAGGATATCGACGAGATCGCGCAGGCGGCGCTGGCCTACCGGCTCGACGGCATCGTCGCCACCAACACCACGATCACCCGGCCCGGCGGCCTGAGGAGCGATCATACCGGCGAGAGCGGCGGCCTGTCCGGCGCGCCTTTGTTCGAGCGCTCGACCGCCGTGCTGCGCCGGCTCCACCGCCAGGTCGGCGGCAAGATGACCCTGATCGGCGTCGGCGGCATTGCTTCGGGCGCCGACGCCTATGCCAAGATCCGCGCCGGCGCCAATGCCGTGCAGCTCTATTCGGCGCTGGTCTATGAAGGCCCCGGCCTGATCGCGCGCATCAAGCGCGAGCTGGCCGCGCTGCTCAAGCAAGACGGCTTTCGCTCCGTCGCCGGGGCGGTGGGGGCGGATGCGGCGTGACGGGTTGCTATTGGCCGCGTTCACGAAAACCGTCGCCCCCGGCGCCAGCCGAGGGTCCATAGAACGGCTCCGTCGCGCGGAGGGTCGGGCTGGGTCCTCGCGCTGCGCGCAAGGGCGACGCATCGAAAAGCGAAAGCGCGGCGCCTTTTGCAACGCCGCGCTTCACAGGATCGAAAAGGACGGATCGCTTATGCCGCCTTGACCGGATTGCGCAGCAGGCCGACCTTGCTGATCTCGACCTCGACGACGTCGCCGTCCTTCATGTAGACCGGCGGGTTGCGCTTGGTGCCGACGCCGCCCGGCGTGCCGGTGGCGATCACGTCGCCGGGCTTGAGCGGCATCCAGGTGGTGACGTATTTGATGATCTTGCGGATGTTGAAGGTCATCAGGTCGGTGCCGGATTTCTGCATCACCTGGCCGTTCAGCCGGGTCTCCAGCATCAGATCCTGCGGATCGGGGATTTCCTCGGCGGTCACCATCCAGGGGCCGAAGCCGCCGGTGGCGACGAAATTCTTGCCCGGGGTGAACTGGCTGGTATGGGTCTGCCAGTCGCGCACCGAGCCGTCCATGTAGCAGCTATAGCCGGCGATGATGCCGAGCGCCTCGTTCTCCGACAGCTTGTAGCCTTCCTTGCCGATGATGACGGCGAGTTCGCCCTCGTAGTCGAGCTTGTCGGATTCGGCCGGCTTGATCACCGGCTGGCCATGCGCGACCTGGCTTTCCGCGAAGCGCACGAAGATGGTCGGATGGCCCGGCGGCTCGCGGCCCATTTCGCGGCGGTGCTCGTCGTAGTTCACGCCGACGCAGACGATCTTGCCCGGATTGGGCACCACCGGCAGCAGGGTCGTGCCGTCCAGCTTCACGTCGGCGGCGGCGCCCTGGGCGGCCGCCTCGACTTCCTTCAGCGCGCCGGCCTTGAGCACGGCGACCAGATCGGGATATTTGGCGCCCAGCCTGGCGCCGACATCGACGATCCCCCGGTCATTGTCGGGGCCTGCGACCACGCCATAAGAGCTCTTGCCATTGCGGACGAAGCTCACCACTTTCATCGGACTGCTCCCTCGCCGAGTTGGGGAAAATAGTTTGGGGGGCAAACAATACCCGGAAACATATACGCTGCGCCATGCCCCTGATCAAGGCCGCAGCGACATCGTCCAGCGTACCGATTTCCCAGCCCTCTGACCACGACCAGCCCGTCATGACCCGCTTGAAAAATCCTGTTGCCGGCTTGCTGTTTTCTCGACTCTGGCCGGCCGCACGCCTGGACCTGCGCCTGCGGGTGCTGCTCGCCTTCGCCTTCCTGGTCGCCGCCAAGCTGGTCAATGTCGGCGTGCCGTATCTCTACAAGCGCGCCATCGACATGCTGCAGCACGGCATCACCGGCGGCGAACTGGCGATAGGCGCCGTGCTCGGGCTGGTCTTCGCCTACGGCGTCGCCCGCATCGGCGCGCAGGGATTCGGGGAAATCCGCGACGCGGTCTTCGCCAAGGTGGCGCAATCGGCGATCCGCACGCTGGCGCTCGACGTCTTCGACCACCTGCATGCGCTGTCGCTGCGCTTCCATCTCGAACGCCAGACCGGCGGCCTGAGCCGGGTCATCGAACGCGGCACCAAGGGCATCGAGTTCGTGCTGCGCTTCATGACCTTCAACATCCTGCCGACGCTGGTCGAGATCACCATGGTCGGCGGCATCCTGTGGTGGCTCTACGGCTGGACCTTCGCGCTGATCACCGTGGCCACCATCGCCGGCTACATCGCCTTCACCCTGCTGTTCACCGAATGGCGCACCAAATACCGCCGCCAGATGAACGAGGAGGACCAGCGCGCCAATACCCGCGCGATCGACAGCCTGCTCAATTACGAGACGGTGAAGTATTTCACCAACGAGGCGCACGAGGCGCGGCGCTACGACGAGGCGATGGAGCGCTACGAGCGCGCCGCGGTGAAAAGCCAGACTACGCTCGCCATGCTCAATCTCGGCCAGGGCGTCATCATCGCCATCGGCCTGATCGCGGTGATGAGCCTTGCCGTGCTGGGCGTGCGCGACGGCACGATGACGCTGGGCGATCTGGTGATGGTCAACACCTACCTGATCCAGCTCTACATGCCGCTCAACTTCCTCGGCTTCGCCTATCGCGAAATCCGCCAGGGCCTGATCGACATGGAGCAGATGTTCAAGCTGCTCGACGTGCCCGAGGAAGTGCAGGACAGGCCCGGCGCGCCGGCGCTCGCCGTCGAGCGCGGCGAGGTGGTGCTCGACGCGGTGCGCTTCGCCTACGATCCGCGCCGCGAAATCCTCAAGGGCGTCAGCTTCCGCATCGCGCCGGGCGAGAAGGTGGCGGTGGTCGGCGCTTCGGGCGCCGGCAAGTCGACCATCTCGCGCCTGCTTTACCGCTTCTACGACGTCACCGGCGGCGCGATCCGCATCGACGGCCAGGACATCCGCGAGGTCAACCAGCTCAGCCTGCGCCGCGCCATCGGCATCGTGCCGCAGGATACCGTGCTGTTCAACGACACCATCGCCTACAATATCCGCTACGGCCGGGTCGACGCCTCGGAAGCGGAGGTGGCCGAAGCCGCGCGCATGGCGCAGCTCGATCATCTGATCGCGCGGCTGCCGGACGGCATGCTGACCATGGTGGGCGAACGCGGCCTGAAGCTCTCCGGCGGCGAGAAGCAGCGCGTGGCGATTGCCCGCGCCCTGCTCAAGCGGCCGAAGATCATGGTGTTCGACGAGGCGACCTCGGCGCTGGATACCCATACCGAGCGCGAAATCCAGGATGCGCTCGGCCGCGCCGCCGAAGGCTGCACGACCCTGGTGATCGCGCACCGGCTCTCCACCGTGGTCGATGCCGACGAGATCATCGTGCTCGACGACGGCCGCATCGCCGAGCGCGGCCGCCATCACGACCTGCTGGCGCAGAACGGCCTCTATGCCGCGCTGTGGCGCAAGCAGCAGGAGGCGCGCGAGGCCGGCGAGGAGATCGCGCCTGCCGCGCGGCCCAATGCCGCGCCGCTGCCGACGATCGAGGCGGAGTGAGGCAACTCGTTCGCATTATTGATCTCTGGGGCTGATGGCGCGGTGGGCCAAAAAGAACTCGCGAATGGCCGGCCAGGTGAGTGTCCGGGTTCGGCCATGACGAGGAGAGCGTGTCATCCCGGCGCGCGCGGCGCTGGACGGGCGCCGCTTGACCGGGGTGACGGTTCCGGAAAATCGTCATCCTGGACCCATTCCGGCGAAGCGCGGCTGCGGGACAGTCCAGGCCGGGATGGCGGTTTCCGAACGGTATCCGCCACCCCTTTAACCGCCGGCCGATAATCACTAGATTAGCGCGGCATTTTTCTTCTCCCGTTTCTTCTTGGGGCGCATGCTCGATGGACACGATCCGTTCTGTTCTGGTGCCGATCCACCGCGAAGGCTGGAAATTCATCGCCATCTTCGCGGTCGCGACCTTGGTGCTGTTCTGGATCGCCACGCCGCTCGGCTGGATCGGCGTGGTGCTGACCTGTTGGTGCGCCTATTTCTTCCGCGACCCGGACCGCGTCACGCCCCTGCGCGAGGGCCTCTTGATCTCGCCGGCCGACGGCGTGGTGCAGATGATCGAGCGCGCCGTGCCGCCGGAAGAGCTCGGCATGGGCGTCGATCCGCGCCTGCGCATCTCGATCTTCATGAATGTCTTCGACGTGCATGTGAACCGCAGCCCGGTGGACGGTGTTGTCACCGCGATGGCCTATCGCCCGGGCAGCTTCGTCAACGCCGCTCTGGACAAGGCGAGCGTCGACAACGAGCGCCAGGCGCTCAGGATCAGGCTGGCCAACGGCAAGGAGATCGCCGTGGTGCAGATCGCCGGGCTGGTGGCGCGGCGCATCCTGTGCGACGTGAAGGAAGGCCAGGCGCTGAAGGCGGGCGAGCGTTTCGGCATGATCCGCTTCGGCAGCCGCGTCGACGTCTATCTCGACGACGGCATGGTGCCGCTGGCCGTGGTCGGCCAGCGCGCGGTGGCCGGCGAGACCGTGATCGCCGAGGACAATGCCAGCGAACAGCCGCGCCTGGGCGAGGTGCGCTAGCGGCGCCGGGCGATCGGCGGACGCGCGCCGGAGCGGGAGAGTAGAAGCGATGCGCAAGCAGGACGACGACATGCCGCTGAAGCTGATCATCCCGCCGCAGCGGCTCGGCAAGATGCCGCTGAACACGCTGGCGCCGAACATCCTCACCATCATCGCGCTCTGCGCCGGCCTGACCGCGATCCGCTTCGCCCTGCTCGAGCAGTGGAAATTCGCCGTCGGCGCGATCGCCGTCGCCGCCCTGTTCGATGCGCTGGACGGCCGCGTCGCGCGGCTGCTCAAGGGCGCCTCGAAATTCGGCGCCGAACTCGATTCGCTGTCCGACTTCCTGTCCTTCGGCGTCGCGCCGGCGATCGTGCTGTATTTCTGGACGCTGAACGATCTCGGCCACGGCAATACCGGCTGGCTGGTGGTGCTGGCCTTCTCGGTCTGCACGGCCTTGCGGCTGGCGCGCTTCAACACCGCGCTGGACGATCCCGACAAGCCGGTCTGGACCGGCAGCTTCTTCACGGGCGTGCCGGCGCCGGCCGGCGCGGGTCTGGCGCTGCTTTTTTTGATCGTTAGCCTGGAGATCGACAGCGAATTTTTCCGCTCGCCCGCCCTGAACGCGATCTGGCTCCTGCTGGTCGGCGGCCTGATGATCAGCCGCATCCCGACCTTCTCGTTCAAGCGCGTCCGCGTCGGGCGCGAATATGTCGGCGTCATCCTGCTGGCCACCGGCCTCGTGGTCGCCGGCCTTCTGAACCAGCCCTGGTATACCCTGGCGGCGATCCTGCTGGCCTATCTGGTCTCGATCCCCTTCTCCTTCCGCGCGCATGAGCGGCTGCGCCGCGGCGACCGCGCCCACAAGAATACGGCGGAGAGTACGGCGGCGAGCGCGACGGACGCCGGCGGCGAAACGCAGAAGAGCGAACAGGCGGGCGGGCAGACCGGCGAGCCGCCGCGCACCACGCTGCATTGAACGCGCTGCACTGAATCATGCTGCCGGGCCTCAATGGCTGCGGCGCTTCTGCTCTTCCAGCCTGGCTTTCAGCTTGCTGACATAGGCGCCGCCATCCTTCTTCTGCGCCAGGAACAGCTCGATGGCGAGCTGGGCGCGGTCCTGGTCGGTGGCCGGCGGGCCCTTTTGCGCCAGCTTCTCGGCGATGCGCAGGACTTGCGGATTGAGCCGTGCACGGATGGTTTTGATCTGCCGGGCGAGCTGGGCGCGCAGCCGCAGCGATTCGCTCTCCGTCTTGGCCGGGCCGGTATAGCGCCGGGTGGGGGCGGGCGGCGCAGCCGCCGGGGCGGTGCCGAACAGCCGCTGCAGCAGGCCGGGTTTTCGACCGGAACGGGCCAGGGGACGCCTCCAGGAGCGAGAGAAACGGATTCGATGCTACCTGCGACGGAAAAATAAGAGGTTGTCAAGCCTTTCCAACGTCACTACATGTAAAATATGAGCTTGTTCATCCCACCGGTCACCGTCCTGCCGCAGCCGCAGGCCGCCAACCCGGCGCAGGGCCTGGCCCAGCAGGCGCCCAGCGCCGCGCAGGCCGCCGCCGCCGTGACGGCGGTGCCGGTGCGGACCGAGACCGCCATGGCGACCAGCGCCAGCGGCAATTCCGGCGGCTCCGACAAGGCCAAGAAGCGCCGCGACAAGGACGCCGATTCCGGCGCCGCCGCCACCGACGCCAAGACCGGCCGGGCTGGCGCGCGGCCGCGCGGCATGGGCCGCAACGCCGATCTCAGCGTCTGACCGGCATCTTACCGGCGCCTGAACACCCGGACTGCAAAACGCCACCTGCCCCAGGGCTTCGGGGCGGGCTTTGCGGCAGGGCTTCGCGGCAGGGTCACGCCCGGATCACAACCGGCGCCGCCCCGTTCGGCTAGCGTCGCTGCCGGTCGCCGCGCCCCACAGGAGCCGCCTTGTGAACCATCTCGCCTGTCAGTTTTTCCGCCGCGCCGGGCAGCGCGCCCATGGCCTGCCGACCATCGCGTCGGGGGGCAAGATCTTTTTCGCCCGCGATGTGCAGCCGCTGGTGCTGGCGGCCTGCCGCGCGCATGAGATCGGCTTCGACCTGCTGGCGCTGCGCTGCAATCTGCCGCGCCCGGCCCTGGCGCTGATCCTGCGCGGGCATGATCCCATCGCGCCCGGGCTGCTGCGCCTGATCGACGATTTCGTCGCCCGCGCGCAGGCCGAGGCAGCCTTGCGACGCCGCCGAGGGAGAAGCGGCCAGGGCAGTGGTCAGGGCCGGGGCCAGGGCAGGGGCGAGGGCCGCGGCGAAGGTCTGGCCGGCGCGGCTTGACGCCGGGCCGCCGCCGGCTGTCCCCGGTCGTTACCGGCCGCCGGAAAATTTCGCGGTTTGGCGCCTCAGATTTTGTTAACCAAACCGCCTGCAAGCTCCACCCCGCCATGAGTGATTCGCCTGAGGGGGAAAAGGATATGCCGGGCCGTATTCGGCATCTGCGCGCTATTCTCGCGTCGATCAACGAACAATTGCAGCAAGACGATCTCAAGCCCGACGCGCGCGCCTATCTGGAACGCACCGCCGATGCCTGCCGTAACGCCATCCGCGACCTCGCGGCGCGGCTGTAGCGATCGATCCCGGCAGCGGAAAATTGTCCCGGTCCATTCGAAAGGCTGTCATCGCCGGCCGCCGCCGCTAAGCTTGCGGGGATGGCCGCACCGAAACTCCTTCCCAGCCAGCGCGCGCTGTTCGACATCCCGGACGACGTCGCCTATCTGAACTGCGCCTATATGTCGCCGCTCAGCCGCGCGGCGGTGGCCGCCGGCGAGGCCGGCCTGCGGCGCAAGGCGCAGCCCTGGCAGGTCCTGCCGCAGGATTTCTTCACCGAGTCGGAAGCGGTGCGGGCGCTGTTCGCCCGGCTGATCAATGCCGGCGCCGAGGATATCGCCCTCATCCCGGCCGCCTCCTACGGCATGGCCGTCGCCGTTCATGCCCTGCCGCTGCGGGCCGGGCAGAGCGTGCTGACGCTGGCCGAGCAGTTTCCCTCCAACGTCTATCCCTGGATGGAAGCGGCACGCGCGGCCGATGCGGCGCATGTCAGCGTGCCGCGGCCGTCCGACGACGACTGGACCTCGGCCGTGCTGGCGCGCATCGACAGCCGCACCGCCATCGTCGCCCTGCCGCATTGCCACTGGACCGATGGCGGGCTGCTCGATCTCGCCGCCATCCGCGCCGCCTGCAATGCCGTCGGCGCCGCGCTCTGCGTCGACGCGACGCAATCGCTCGGCGCGCTGCCCTTCGACGCGGCCGCGATCGATCCCGATTTCCTCGTCGCCGGCGGCTATAAATGGCTGATGGGGCCGTATTCGTACGGCTATCTCTATGTGGCGAAGCGCTGGCAGCAGGCCATGCCGCTCGAGCAGAACTGGATCGCGCGCAAGGCGTCGGAGAATTTCGCCGGCCTGGTCGATTACCAGGGCGAATACCAGCCCGGCGCGCGGCGCTTCGATGTCGGCGAGCGCAGCAACTTCGCGCTTGCGCCGGCCGCCAAGGCGGCCTTGCAGACGCTGCTCGACTGGGGCGTGGAAAACATCCAGGCGACGCTGGCCGCGCGCAATCTCGACATCGCCGCGCGCGCGAAGGCCGAGCTGGGCCTGGACAGCGCGCCGCCGGCGAAACGCGCCGGGCATTTCCTCGGCCTGCGCTTTGCCGCCGCCGTGCCGGCGGATCTGCCGGCCAGGCTCGCCGCCGAGAGGGTTTACGTCTCGGTGCGCGGCAAGTCGATGCGCGTCACGCCGCATGTCTATAACACCGATCAGGATGTCGAACGCTTCTTCGCCGTGCTGCAGGCGGCGCTGCCCCGCCAGGCATGACGAATTTCAAAATCAAAAATCGTCACCCTTGCGCGCAGCGCGAGGGTCCATGCGGCGGTTCGGCTGTGCGGAGGGTCGGGATGGATGCTCGGCGCTGACGCGCCAGGCATGACGAATTTTTATGAAAGAGAGCGCGGTCAGCCTTCGCCGTTGCCGTTGCCATTCCCGCCGCCGTTGAGGTCGGCCGGGTTGGGCATGCCGAGCACATGGAAGCCGCTATCGACATGGATCACCTCGCCGGTGACGCCCGAGCCGCAATCGGAGAGCAGGAATAGCGCGGCGCCGCCGACCTCGTCCAGCGTGGCGTTGCGGCGCAGCGGCGCATGGGTCGCGGTGAACTTGAAGGTGGCGCGCGCCGAGCCGATCGCCGAGCCGGCCAAAGTCCGCATCGGGCCGGGCGAGATGGCGTTGACGCGGATATTCTGCGGGCCGAGATCGACGGCGAGATAGCGCACGCTGGCCTCCAGCGCGGCCTTGGCGACGCCCATGACGTTGTAGTTCGGCATCACCCGCGTCGAGCCTTCGTAGGTGAGCGTCACCAGCGATCCGCCATCCTTCATATAGGGCATGGCGAGCCGCGCCACCTCGGTGAAGGAATAGCAGGAGATCGACAGCGAGCGGGCGAAGTTGCTCTTGGTCGTGTTCAGATAGCGGCCCTTGAGCTCTTCCTTGTCGGAATAGGCGATCGCATGGACGACGAAATCGAAGCTGCCGCCGAAGGCCTTGCCGACCGCATCGAAGGCGGCATGCATGCTGGTCTCGTCCTCGACGTCGCAGGGCACGACGGCCTTCGCATTGACGCTTTCGGCCAGCGGCCGCACGCGGCGGTCGAAGCCGAGTCCCTGATAGGTGAAGGCAAGGTCGGCGCCATGGGCGGCGAGCGTGCGCGCGATGCCCCAGGCAATCGAATGATCGTTGGCGACGCCCATGATCAGGCCGCGCTTGCCCTGCATCAACGCATGCGTATTGGTCATAATCGGAGTCCGGAAGAAATGGGTTCGGGTTCGTAACGGGTCTGACGGAGTTCGGAAAAAGCTGGCCCGACTGCGGCTAGGCGTCGTAGCGCTGGAAGATCAAGGTGGCGTTGGTGCCGCCGAAACCGAAGGAATTCGACATCACGCGGTTCAGCGTCACATTGTCCTTGCGTGCGCGGACGATCGGAAAGCCTTCGGCGCCGGGATCGAGGTTGTCGATATTGGCCGACGCGGCGAGGAAGCCGTCGCGCATCATCAGCAGCGAATAGATCGCCTCGTGCACGCCGGCGGCGCCGAGCGAATGGCCGGTCAGCGACTTGGTCGAGCTGATCGCCGGCAGTTCCTCGCCGAACACCTCCCTGATCGCGTTCAGCTCGGTGATGTCGCCGGCCGGCGTCGAGGTGCCGTGCGTGTTGATGTAGTCGATCGGCGCGTTGTGGCCCGGCGCCAGCCGCCCGGCATCGTTCAGCGCCAGCTTCATGCAGCGCGCGCCGCCCTCGCCCGAGGGGGCGACCATGTCGTAGCCGTCCGAGGTGGCGCCGTAGCCGACCAACTCGGCATAGATTTTGGCGCCGCGCGCCTTGGCATGTTCGAGCTCTTCCAGCACGAGGATGCCGCCGCCGCCGGCGATCACGAAGCCGTCGCGGTCCCGGTCGTAGGGGCGCGAGGCCTTTTCCGGCGTGGCGTTGAAGGCCGAGCTCATCGCCGGCATGGCGTCGAACAGCACGCTCAAGGTCCAGTCCAGTTCCTCGCCGCCGCCGGCGAAGACGACGTCCTGCTTGCCCATCTGGATCAGTTCGGCGGCATTGCCGATGCAATGCGCCGAGGTGGCGCAGGCCGACGAGATCGAATAGTTGACGCCCTTGATCTTGAAGGCGGTGGACAGCACCGCCGAGCAGGTCGAGGACATCACGCGCGGCACCATGAAGGGGCCGATCTTCTTGGGGCCCTTCTCGCGGGTGATGTCGGCGGCCTGCACCAGGTTGCGGGTCGAGGCGCCGCCGGAGCCGACGATCAGCCCGGTGCGCTCGTTGACGACGTCGTTCCCGTCCAGGCCGGAATCGGCGATCGCCTGCTCCATCGCCAGATAGGCATAGGCCGCGCCGTCGCCCATGAAGCGCCGCTGGCGGCGGTCGATCGCCGCATCGAGGTCGATCTTCACCGTGCCGTGCACCTGGCAGCGGAAGCCGAGCCTGGCGTAATCCTCGGCGAAGACGATGCCGGAGCGTCCGGCCTTCAGGCTGTCTGCAACCTCGTCCGCGTTGTTGCCGATGGAAGAGGTGATACCGAGGCCGGTGACGACGACACGACGCATATTGCTCAGGCTCCTGCTCCGGCGGGGGCCATGCCGTCGGGGAATACGCCGACCCGCATGTCCTTGCATTCATAGGCCGGTTTGCCATCGATGAACATGGTGCCGTCGGCGACCGCGATGCCGAATTTGCGCATCAGCACCTTCTTGATGTCGATATGGAAGGTGATCTTCTTCGCCTTCGGCGTGACCATGTCGGAGAACTTGACCTCGCCGACGCTGAGCGCGCGGCCGCGGCCCGGCGCCTTCATCCAGCCGAGGAAGAAGCCGACCAGCTGCCACATGGCGTCCAGGCCGAGGCAGCCCGGCATCACCGGATCGCTTTCGAAATGGCAGGGGAAGAACCACAGGTTGGGCTTGATGTCGAGCTCGGCTTCGATCTCGCCCTTGCCGTATTTGCCGCCCTGATCGGCGATCTTGAGAATCCGGTCGAGCATCAGCATGGGCGGCAGCGGCAGGCGGGCATTGCCCTCGCCGAACAGCTTGCCATGCGCGCAAGCCAGCAGATCTTCGTAAGTGTAACTCGACTTCCGTTCCACGTGCGGAACCCTCAACCCCGATGTTGCGCCAGGAATGACGGCAGCCCTTGATTTGCAATCAGCCCCTGCACTCCCGGAATATTCCTGGGGCCCCTTGATTTCGGACCAATCTCCGTCTTCCGGGCACAATGTAGTGATCCACGGCCCGGTCGCAACAGTTTCGTTGCACTTTGTTACAAACCTGCTATTTGTCGGTCCGATCAGGTGCTATATATCGGACAATATGGGTAAAGTGATCGAGCCCCGGTTCCAGGCCGTCGCCGAGCAATTGCACGCCGCCGGCCTCCGCACGACGCGGCAGCGCCTGATTCTGGCCGAAATCCTGTTCGGCCAGGGCGACCGCCATGTCACCGCGGAAAGCCTGTTCAACGAGGCTGCCGAGCGCGGCGCCCGCCTGTCGCTGGCCACCGTCTATAACTGCCTGCACCAGTTCACCGCCGCCGGCCTGCTGCGCATGGTCACGGTGGATGGCGGCAAGGGCTACTTCGATACGAATTTGGCGCCGCATCACCACTTCTATTACGAGAAGACCGGGGAATTGCGCGACATCCCCGAGGCCGAGGTGGCGGTGGCCCGGCTGCCCGAGGCGCCCGACGGCGCCCGCATCGCCCGGGTCGATGTGGTCGTCCGCCTGCACGACTGAAACAACCTGCGCGGGCCGGCCCGCCGCGGAGCGGGATCGTAGCGAGCCAGCAGTATTTTAGAATAATTCCAAAAAATCTTGACACCATGCGGGGCGGGTTCATAATCCGCCGGTCCCGAATCTCTGTCCCGCTGCCCCCCATTTGGTTTGCGGTGCCGGTCGCGGGACGTGCCGCGCGGGGTCCCGGTCGTCCGGGACAGGCGCGCGGCCTGGGAAGGAATTAAGGAGGACCAGCCATGCCTGCTTTGAAGAACACCAAGACCCATGCCAACCTGAAGGAAGCTTTCGCCGGCGAGAGCCAGGCCAACCGCCGCTATCTCTACTTCGCCCAGAAGGCCGACGTGGAAGGCTATAACGACGTCGCCGCCGTGTTCCGCTCGACCGCGGAAGGCGAGACCGGCCATGCCCATGGCCATCTGGAATTCCTCGCCGAGGTCGGTGATCCGGCCACCGGCGAGCCGATCGGCGAGACCGCCAAGAACCTGAAGGCGGCGATCGCGGGCGAGACCCACGAATATACCGACATGTATCCGGGCATGGCCAAGACCGCCCGCGAGGAAGGCTTCGAGGAAATCGCCGAGTGGTTCGAGACCTTGGCCAAGGCCGAGAAGAGCCATGCCGGCCGCTTCCAGAAGGCCCTCGACACGCTCGGCTGAGCCGCGCCGCAGATGATGCGACATCCGGGAGGCCCGCGCCTCCCGGATGATGATGCGCGGTTTGCGCGCGCCGTATTGCAGTATTTCATTCCATTCCGCCGCATCTGGGGAAGACCATGCGCGAAGGCAGCCTTGAGGCGCCCACCCGCCATCCGTTGGACTGGCAGAATCCCGACTTCTACGACATGGAGAAGATCGATGCCGAGATGCGGCGTGTCTTCGACATCTGCCATGGCTGCCGCCGCTGCTTCAATCTGTGCGACAGCTTCCCGCGGCTGTTCGACCTGATCGACGCCTCGCCGAGCGGCGAGCTGGACGAGGTCGCGTCGAAGGATTTCAAGCCGGTCGTCGATGCCTGCACGCTCTGCGACTTGTGCTACATGACCAAGTGCCCCTATGTGCCGCCGCACGAGTTCAATCTCGATTTCCCGCATCTGATGCTGCGCTACCGCGCGGCCGAGCGCAAAGCGGGGCGCAAGGATGTCGCCGGCGACCAGCTCAGCCGGACCGACCGCAACGGCAAGCTGGCCGGCCTGGCCGCGCCGGTGGTGAACTGGGCGAGCCGGCGCGGCAACGGGCTGACGCGCGGCCTGATGGAAGCGGTCGCCGACGTCCATCGCGATGCCGAGCTGCCGAAATTCCACGCCAAGACCTTCGTCGCCCGCGCCAAAAGCGACGCGCCGGCGGTCAACACGGCGGCGCCGGCCCATGCGGCCGGGCGCAAGGCGGCGATCTACGCCACCTGCTTCGTCAACTACAACAATCCCGATATCGGCGCCGCCGCGCAGAAGATCCTCGCCCATAACGGCGTCGAACTGCGCGTCGACTATCCCGGCTGCTGCGGCATGCCGCGGCTGGAGCAGGGCGCGCTCGACGACGTCGCCGCCAAAGCCAGGGCCGTCGCCGCCTTCTACGCGCCGCTGATCGATCAGGGCTACGACGTCGTCGCGCTGGTGCCGTCCTGCGCGCTGATGCTGAAATTCGAATGGCCGCTGATCCTGCCGGACGACGAGAATGTGAAGAAGCTCAGCCAGGCGACCTTCGACATCTCGGAATACATCGTCGAGATCGCCAAGAAGCACGGCCTGGCGCCGGGGCTCAAGCCGCTGGCCGGCGGCGTGACGCTGCATCTGGCCTGCCATGCGCGGGCGCAGAATATGGGCGCGAAGGCCACCGAGATGATGCGCCTGATCCCCGGGCTGGAGAAGGGCGGCGCACTTGCCGTGATCGAGCGCTGCTCCGGCCATGGCGGCTCCTGGGGCGTGCGCAAGGACTTCTTCGAGGTCGGCATGAAGGTCGGCAAGCCGGTCGCGCGCAGCGCCGTGAAGGAGAACAAGGCGCATATCGCCTCGGAATGCCCGCTGGCGGCGATGCATATCCGCCAGGGCATGGAACGCGAAGGCAAGGACAAGGACGGCTTCACCCTGCCGGCCAGGGCCGAGCATCCGGTGGAACTGTTCGCCAAGGCCTATGGTCTGCTGTGACGTGTGGTTTGTTGTGAAGGAGGTCTGCTGATGACCGCGAAGACCGAGATCACCCGCGCCGACATTCTGTCGATGGACGAGTTCATCAAGATCCGCAAGGACAAGCGGGCCGAGGTCGTCGCCGTGAAGAAGAACCGCCGCGTCGGCGTCGGTCCCTTCTGCACCTTCTATTTCGAGAATTATGCCACCATGTGGTGGCAGATCCACGAGATGCTGTTCATCGAGAAGGGCGGCGAGGAGCAGATCGCCGACGAGCTGCGCGCCTATGCGCCGCTGGTGCCCAAGGGCCGCGAACTGGTCGCCACCTTCATGATCGAGGTGGACGACGCGATCCGCCGCCCCGCCGTTCTGGCCCAGCTCGGCGGCATCGACCGCGCCATCGCGCTGGATTTCGGCGGCCACCGGATCGCCGCCGTGCCGGAAGAGGATGCCGAGCGCACGCGCGAGGACGGCAAGACCTCCAGCGTGCATTTCCTGCGCTTCCCCTTCACGCCGGAGCAGATCGCCGCCTTCAAGGCGCCTGGCACGCGCGTGCTGCTCGCCATCGAGCATGCCAATTACGGCCATATCGCCGTGATGCCGGAGGCGGTGCGCGAGAGTCTGAGCGAGGATTTCGCGTAATTCCGGCCTGCGGCGGTCGAGCAGGCCTGCCCGCCGCGCTACCCTGGCGGGCTTTTTGGATTTTGTTCGGCGGATCGCAGGAACCCGGACCCGGGCATTATCGTTTTAGATGAAACGCTTTGCTTGAGGGGATGGGATTGCGATGACCCGGATGGAGGTGATTTCGATACTCGGGCCGGCCGACGATACCGTGGTCAGCGAAATCGTCTCGGCGGGCGCCACGGTAGCGGAATTGGCCGAGGCTTTCGCCTGGCTGCAGGCGGACGACGCCTTCGCCGGCAGCGGCCGCCCGCCGCCGCATGGCATGGTCGCCGAACTGATCGACATCATCACGCCCAAATACGAGGACGAGCGCTGATTTCGTCCCATCCTCCCCGAGAGGCTGCCGGGCGCGGCTGTCGGGAAGGCTTTCAAAGGTCGTCATGCTTGGGCGCAGCCCGAGCATCCATCCCAGCCCTCCGCGCGGCAAAAACTGCCGCATGCACCCTCGGCTGGCGCCGAGGGTGACGATCTTCGGGAACGAGGCTCCTCGCAAAATCCGTCCTGCGCGCGCGTGCCGGCGCGCGCTATGCCGCACCGGATTGCGGCATGGCGGATGCCGCAGATTCGGATGTTGCGGCGGGCCGCGCGGCTTTTCTTTGAAAACGGAACGCGCCATTCTGGACCCGGCACGGTAGTGCAGTAAGGAGTCCCGACATGACCGTTCTGTCCAACGAAACCGACCTGCGCGGCTGCTACGCCGCGCCCTACGACCTGGTGCGGAAGAAGAAGCTCGCTCGGCTCGACAAGCATGCCCGCGCCTTCATCGCGCTCTCGCCCTTCGTCGTGCTGGCAAGCTGCGGCCCGGAGGGCGCCGATGCCTCGCCGCGCGGCGACGCGCCTGGCTTCGTGCATGTCGAGGACGACGCAACCCTGCTGCTGCCCGATCGGCGCGGCAACAACCTGATCGATTCCCTACGCAACATCACCCACAATCCCGCCGTCGGCCTGCTCTTCATGGTGCCCGGCATCAACGAGACCCTGCGGGTCAACGGCCAGGCCAGGATCGTCGCCGATGCCGCGCGGCTCGCGCCGATGGCGGTGCAGGGCAAGGCGCCGGCCTCGGCGCTCGAAATCGCGGTGCGCGAGGTCTTCTTTCATTGCGGCAAGGCGCTGATCCGCTCGCAGCTGTGGAATGCCGAGCGGCAGGTGCCGCGCACGGCCTTTCCGTCGCTGGGCAAGGTGCTGGCCGACCAGATCGCCGGCGTCGATGCCGCAGCCGCCGACGCCAATCTGCAGGAAAGCTATCGCTCGCGGCTGTACTGAGCCGGTATTACTAAGCCGGGGCGCTCTTCACCGGTCCGAGCCAGTCGGGCGTTTCGCCGCGGCTGAATTTCACGCCCATCAGCAGCGAGGCGGCGATGCGCTGGGCGCGGTCCTCGAACAGGGCCGCCGCCGCGGGCGGGCAGCGCTCGGCCACGGTCTGCCGGAACAGGCCGAGCCAGCGGGCGAAATGCGCATCCGCCAGACCCTCGCCGCCGCCGACATCGATCTTCACATGCGCCGGCATCGGCCGGCCGGCATAGCGGCCGGTCATCAGCAGAACCGACGACCAGAAATCGCACATCTTGGCCAGGTGGTGATCCCAGTTGTCGCCGATCACGCCGTCGAAGATCGGGCCCAGCACCTCGTCGGCGCGGATGCGGCCATAGAAGCTGTGCACCACGTCTTTGATCATCGCCTCGTCCACGCCGGCATTGCCGCCGGGCGAAATCGCGGCGCGGCGCGCCTGGCGCTCTTCGTAGGTGCTGTCGGTCTCGTCGTGCTGGGCCATGGTCTGCTCGATATACGCGATCGCCCGTTCCAGATGGGGTGTCTTTCCGGTTACGTCAACACTTGGCTGCCGGCTTTCCAGGACGGTTCAGCCCGGCCGCCCGTCGATGCGCGGCCGCAGCAGGATCGGCGCATAGCGCAGCAGGAACAGCCCGAACGCCGCCTCCCAGGCCAGCCCCGCCGCGCTCAGCAGCGGCATCTGCCATTCGGCATGCAGCGCGGCGCAGAGCCGCAGCAGCGCCGCCAGCATGATCGCCGCGTAGACCGCGATTTCGATCGGCCCGGCCTTCAGCTTGCGGCCGGTATGGCCGAGCGCGCTGCGCGTCATCATCGCCAGCATCATGCCGGCCATGGCGCCGATGCCGAGCGCATGCACGGCCATGGCCGGCGGCACCAGGTCGAGCGCCGCCAGGGCGCGCAAGGCGAAGGCCAGCGGCAGCCAGAAATAGGCGATATGCAGGATCGCCAGCAGCGGGATGCGCAGCGCCCTGTGGCTGCGCCATTGCTGCAGGCGGGCGAAATGCAACAGGGCGGCAACGCCGTTGGCGGCGGCCAGCAGCAGGGCGGGAACGGCGATCAGCTGCGCGGCGACGTCGAGGGCGATGGCGATGCCGAGCGCCCAGAGCGCGGCGCGGTCGCGGCCCTTGGCGACGGGCACTATCACCTGCGCGGCGGTCATGGTGAAGCTCGGCACGATGCGCCCGGCGATGATCGCGATCAGCATGGCGACGGCGCCCAGGGCGACGGACTGGCCGAGCGCGCGGCCGTTTTCCAGCACGCCCTGCATGCCGAGATGCAGCAGCAGGTTGGCGAAGGTGAGCAGGCTCAGGATGACGACCGGCATCCAGGGCCGGCCTTTGCCCTTGGGCGGCGTCATCGCCAGGATCGGCCGCGCGATGGCGATGGCGATGGCCGGCAGGAAGGCCAGATCGACGACCGCCGCCGGCCAGCCGGGCGCCGCCAGCAGCAGCACGCGGCCGGCCAGCCACAGCGCCGCCAGCGCCGCCAGGCAGGCGCCGCGCGGCGTCTCGTTGCCGGTCCAGTTGCGTACGGCGGTGAACAGGAAGCCGGCGATGATGGCGGCGGCGAAGCCGAACAGCATCTCATGCGCATGCCAGGCGAGCGGATCGGCCATCGGCAGGTCGAGATGGCCGGCAAGAAACGCCAGCCAGAGCGGCAGCGTCAGCAGCGCCCAGGCGGCTCCGCCGAGATAGAAGGGCCGGAAGCCCAGCGCGAAGGGCGCCCAGCGCCGCGCGGCTGAGGGATCCGGGGTCTGTGTCAGCGGTGCCGCCATGCCCATGATGATGCTCCGCTCAGCGCGCCGCCACAATGGCGAGGCAGATGCCGAGCACGCCGAAGGCCAGCCCGACCGGAATCAGCAGCACCTGGATGACGGCGCTCCAGCCGCTCATCGGGCCGGTCCAGGTCGCGATCTCGCCGGAGAGGAAATCGGACAGGCGCGGCGCGGCCTGGCCGCCATGGCGCTTGCGCGTCAAGGCCTCGCCCTGGCGCGCCATCAGCCACGGCGTGCCGAAGAACACCGCCACGAAGAAGGCGCTGATCGCCACCATCATCGCGCTTTCCGTGTGGCTGCGGAAGGTGAGCCAGTAGATCAGCATCATCATCGCGTAGGCGGCGGCCATGAGGCCGAAGACGCCGACCGGCAGGCTGTCGTAGCGGTCGTTGGCCAGCAGGACGGGAGCGGCATTCTGGCTGTGCAGGTCGGTTTCGTGTTTCATGGTTTTTCCTCTCCGGGTTCAGGTGAAAAATGCTGGGCGAACTTGTCCGGCACGCCGTTCCACGCATCGGCATCGGCCGGGGGCGTGCCCTTGCGGGTGATGTTCGGCCATTTGGCGGAATATTCGCGGTTCAGGCCCATCCAGGGCCCGGCGGCCGGATCGGTGTCCGGCACGATGGCTTCGGCGGGGCATTCCGGTTCGCAGACGCCGCAATCGATGCACTCGTCCGGATTGATCACCAGCATGTTCTCGCCGACATAGAAGCAGTCGACCGGGCAGACTTCGACGCAATCCATGTACTTGCACTTGATGCAGGCCTCGGTGACGACATAGGTCATGGCTGTACTTCGCAGGGTTGAGACGACAGGCGGCGCTAAAGAGGTAAACTATATGCATCATATTGAGTGGCGAGCCGATATCAAGTAAATTAGATGCACGAATTGTCGCACCAGCCCGCCCCCGGACCCGATCCCATGCGCTTAACGCTTCATACCGATTACGCCCTGCGGCTGCTGATGTATCTCGGCCTGCATGCCGACCGCCGCTGCACGATCGAGGAGATCGCCGAAAGCTACGGCATTTCGCGCAATCACCTGATGAAGGTGGCGCTGACGCTGACGCAGCAGGGTTTCGTCGACAGCCAGCGCGGCCGCAACGGCGGCCTGATGCTGGGGCAGAAGCCCGAGGCGATCCGCGTCGGCGCGGTGGTGCGCGCGACGGAGGACAATTTCACCCTGGTGGAATGCTTCGACCGCGCCACCAATACCTGCCTGATCGCGCCCAATTGCCGGCTCAAGCAGCCTTTCGGCGAAGCCGTGGAGGCCTTTCTCGCCGTGCTCGACCGCTACACTCTGGCCGACATGCTCGGCAATCCGTCGATGATGCGCGGCCTCAACCGGCTGCTCGGCGCGGCCTGAACGCCATCTTGCCGCGGCGCTTTTCTTCGCGTCCGCCCTAGTCGAAAATCTCGTTCGGATAGACGCCCCACAGATAGCCGCGCGGCATCCAGCCACGGGTGCCGGCGATCTCGACCTCGCACCAGGCGAGATTGGGGCACCGCCGCAGGCGCGCCTCCACGCCGGGCTCGGCGGTCAGCAGAATCTCCGCATTTGCGTCGGGCTTGCCGTAGAGCGCGCGCACCGTGCCGTCGACCAGCGCGTAGCGCTTGCCCGAGGTGAGATTCTTGTGCACCCAGGCCTCGGTGCCGTCATGGTCGCGGATCTTGCGCCAGTATTCGTATTCCGCCACCACCTCGACCGGCAGCCAGCGGCGCTGGTACTGCCAGGCGATCGGATAGCGCGCGCCGGGGCCGGTGCGGGCATTGACCTTGTCGGCGGCCAGGCTGACGAAGCGCGGCAGCGGCAGGCCGGAATCGCTGCCGAGCCGGGGCTCGTCGTCCTTTTTCTCCGGCGCCGCCTTCTCCTGCGCCGCTTTCTCTGGCGCATCCCGGCCGGCGGCGGCCTGCGGACGGATATCGGACGCGGCCTGGGGGGCTGCTTCCGCCGCGGCGGCGCGCAGAGCGGGCGGCACGGCCATGACTGCGGCGAGGGCGAAACAGAGCGACAGGACCAAACGCATCGGCATGGCGGCTGGCATAAAGCAAACTGGGTAAGGATTGGTTAACCAGGGCGAATCGGCGCCGATGCTAGCAGGCGGGCCGTCGCAAAAAAACGGCAGGACCGGGCCCGTCCCGGCCATGACGACGGAGTGCGAGCCGCTTCCCGTGGCGGCGATCCGTATTCGCAGGGCGCGCCTTACAAAAAATCGTCACCCCCGGATTCATTCCGGGGGTCCAGCCGGCGCCGGGGCAGATGGCGCTCTTGCAAGCAATCTTGCCAGCGGCGGCGCAAGCCCGGCCATGACGAGGGATGGCGGGCGCTCACTCCCGGTCGATCAGATGCAGATAGCTGCCGAACACGCGGCCGGCCTGCGCGCCGAGCGGGCCGAGATCGTTGCCCTCGGCATCGCTGGCGCGAAACAGCGGCGCGGCGGCGCCGGTTTCGCTCTGCGTCGAATAATGGAATTCGTGGCCGCGGAAGCGGCTGCCGGCCGGGCCGAGCGGCGTATCGGCCAGCGCAACGATGCAGCGATAGCCGAGATGGCGCCGGCGCTGCGCGAAGCTGGTGGCGACCGGCAGCAGGCCGGCCATCCGGTGCGGCACGCCGTCGGCATCGGTCAGGCCCTGGCCCAGCAGCATGTAGCCGCCGCATTCGCCATAGATCGCCGCCCCGCGCGCCGCCGCATCGCGCAGGCCTTGCAGCAGCCGGGCATTGCCGGCCAGCCGGCCGGCCTGCAGCTCGGGATAGCCGCCGGGCAGGAAAACCGCATCGGCCGCGGCGGCCGGCGCCTCGTCGGCGAGCGGCGAGAAGAAGGACAAGGCGGCGCCCTGCTCGCGCCAGCCCTGCAGCAGATGCGCATAGGCGAAGGCGAAGGCGTCGTCGCGGGCGATGGCGATATGCTGGCCGAGCGGCGGCAGCGGCGCGAAGCTTTGCGCCGGTGGCGGCTGCGGCGGCTGCAGCACCTGTTCGAGCGCGGTGCGGTCGAGATGGCGATGCAGCCAGTCGGCGGCGCCGTCGAGGAAGAAATCGAGCCCGGTGCGCTCCTGCGCCTGCACCAGACCGAGATGGCGGCTCGGCAGTGCCAGATCGCCTTCCGGCGGCAGCGCGGCCAGCACCGGCAGCTGCAGCGGCGCCAGCGCATTGCGCAGCAGCGTTTCGTGCCGCGTCGAGGCGACGCGGTTGAGGATCAGCCCGGCGATCGTCACGTCCTGACGGAAACTCCTGAAGCCATGCGTGAGCGCCGCCACCGACTGGCTCTGCCGCGCCGCGTCGATCACCAGCACGACCGGCAGCCTGAGCAGCGCGGCGAGGTCGGCGGTCGAGCCCTCGCCATTCGCCGCGCCGTCGAACAGGCCCATGGCGCCCTCGACGATCATCAGCTCGGCATCGTCGCAGCCATAGGCCAGCGCGGCGGCCAGCGTCTCGCGCCGCATGGCGAAGATGTCGAGATTGCAGCAGGGCCGGCCGGCGCTGGCGGCATGGTGGAAGGCGCCGTCGATATAGTCCGGCCCGGTCTTGAACGAGGCGACGGTGCGGCCCTCGCGGGCGAGCAGACGGATCAGCGCCAGGGTGACGATCGTCTTGCCGCTGCCCGAGGCGGGCGCCGCGATGACGAGGCCGCGCCTCACCCCGTTGCCAGACATGATGCCGGTGAAGGCTGTGCCGACGGATCGCCGGCGCCGATCGCCGCGCGCAGCGCCACGACCTCGCCGATCACGAACAGCGCCGGCGGCTCGATGCCGGCGGCCCTGGCATCGTCGGCGGCGCGGCCCAGCGTCGTGGTCAGCACGCGCATGCCGGGTAACGTGGCGTGCGAGACGAGGGCGGCCGGGCGCTCGTCGCTCAGGCCGGCATGGCGCAGCTTGGCGACCAGCCGGTCGAGATGCTTGATCGCCATGTAGATGACCAGCACCGGCGAGGCGCGCACCATCGCCTCCCAGTCGAGGCTTTCCGGCACCTCGCCGCTGGCGTTATGGCCGGTCAGGAAGGTCACGCAGGAATTGGTGTCGCGATGGGTGAGCGGAATGCCGGCATAGGCCAGCCCGCCGATGCCGGCGGAAATGCCCGGGATGACGCGGAAGGGAATGCCCGCCTCGCGCAGCGCCAGCGCCTCCTCGGCGCCGCGGCCGAAGACGAAGGGATCGCCGCCCTTGAGCCGCAGCACGCGCTTGCCCTGGCGCGCCAGCTCGATCAGCCGCAGCGAGATGTCGCGCTGCTTCGGCGAGGGCTTGCCGCCGCGCTTGCCGGCATATTCCAGCACGGCGCCCTGCGGCGCGCAGCGCAGGATCTCCTCGCCGACCAGCGCGTCGTAGATCACGGCGTCGGCCTGATTCAGGGCGTTCACCGCATGCAGGGTCAAAAGTCCCGGATCGCCGGGCCCGGCGCCGACCAGCCAGACCCAGCCGGGCGGAAAGGACGGCATGTCGAGCGAAGGAAGCTGCATATCGGCAAGGTACACCGCAGGGCCCAACGTGTATACTTCCCGGCCATGTCACAAAGCTCTGTCGAGATGACGCCGCCGCTGGGCGCGCTGCGGCGCGGCTGGACCACCGGCGCCTGCGCCACCGCCGCCACCAAGGCCGCCTATGCGGCGCTGCTGACCGGCGATTTTCCCGATCCGGTGCAGATCACGCTGCCCAAGGGCGAGCAGCCGAGCTTCGCGCTGGCCGTCGAGCGCCGCGGCGAGGACGAGCGCGGCGCCTGGGCCGAGGCCGGCATCGTCAAGGATGCCGGCGACGATCCGGACGTGACGCATCAGGCGCTGATCACGAGCCGCGTGCGCCGCGCGCCGGCGGGCGCCGGCGTGGTGTTCCGGGCGGGCGAAGGCGTTGGCATCGTCACCCGCGCCGGCCTGCCGCTGCCGCCGGGCGAGCCGGCGATCAATCCGGTGCCGCGCCAGATGATGCGCGCCGTGGTCGGCGAGCTGGCGGCGGTGCATCGCGATCCCGGCGATGTCGAGATCGAGATCGGCGTGGCGAACGGCGCGGAACTGGCGAAGCGGACCTGGAATCCCCGGCTCGGCATCCTCGGCGGCCTCAGCATCCTGGGAACCACCGGCATCGTCGTGCCGTTTTCCTGCTCGGCCTGGATCCATTCGATCCATCGCGGCGTCGATGTCGCCCGCGCCGCCGGATTGACGCATGTCGCCGGCTGCACCGGCTCGACCTCGGAAGCCGTCGTGCAGAAGCTGCATGGCCTGCCCGAGCTGGCCCTGCTCGACATGGGCGATTTCGCCGGCGCGCTGCTGAAATATCTGCGCCGGCATCCGGTGCCGCGGCTGACCATCGGCGGCGGCTTCGCCAAGCTGGTCAAGCTGGCGCAGGGCCAGATGGACCTGCATTCCGGCCGCAGCCAGGTGGATCGCGGGGAGCTGGCCGCCTGGCTGGGCGAACTGGGCGCCGATGCCGCGCTGCTGCAGCGGGCGTATAAGGCCAATACCGCGCTGGAGGTGCTGGAACTGGCGCAGGCCGCCGGCCTGCCGCTCGGCGATCATGTCGCGGCCAGGGCCGCCCGCACCGCGCGCGCCATCGCCGCGCCGGCGCAAATCGCCATCGACGTTGTCGCCATCGACCGGGCGGGCCATATCGTAGGCCGCTGCGACACGGAAGGCGAAAATGGCTAGGAAACGCAAACTTCTGCTGCTCGGCGGCACCGGCGAGGCGCTGCGGCTGGCGCGCGAGCTGGACGGCCATGGCCGCGTCGAGTGCATTTCCTCGCTGGCCGGCCGCACCGGCGATCCGGTGCTGCCGCCCGGCCGGGTGCGCGTCGGCGGCTTCGGCGGCGTGCCGGGGCTGACGACCTTTCTGATCAACGAGGCGATCGATCTGGTGCTGGACGCGACGCATCCCTTTGCGGCGCAGATGGCGAACAACGCCTATCGCGCCTGCGCCGAAACCAGCATTCCGCGCGCCAAGCTGGTGCGGCCGCCTTGGGCGCCCTCGCCGGGCGATCGCTGGACCATGATGCCGAGCGTCACCGCGGCGGCGATCTTCCTGCGCTTCCATCCGGCGCAGCGCATCTTCCTCACGCTCGGCCGCCAGGAGATCGGCGCGTTCGTTCCGCTCGGCCAGGCCATAGCGGACGGCGCGGCGCGCAACGGCGGCGCCAAATGGTTCCTTAGCCGCATGATCGATCCGCCGGACGATGGCGGCGTGCCGCTGCCGCCCGGCGAGCTCGTGCTCGGCCGCGGACCGTTCGCGCCGGAGGCCGAGAAGGAACTGATGCAGAAGCACGGCATCGATCTGCTGGTGACCAAGAATTCCGGCGGCGCCGCCGGCAAGATCGCCGCCGCCGCCGAATTGCGCCTGCCGGTGCTGATGATCGAACGGCCGCCGCTGCCGCCGGGCGAGGTGCTCGATTCGGTCGGCGCCGCGCTCGCCTGGATCAATATCAACGCGGTGTAGAGGTTGCGTTCGCCGCTGACGCGGGAATGAGCGATCAGGATTTTGCCTTCTTCGCCTTCCTGCCCGGCCGCAGCACATGCACATGCTGCGGATCGTACAGCGCGCTGTCGCGGAACGCGGCGTCCTCGGCCAGCACGCGGCCGACCAGGATCAGCGCCGTGCGCGTGATCTTCGCCGCCCGCACCTGGGCGGCGATGTCGTGCAGCGCGCCGCGGATGATTTGCTGGTCCGGCCAGCTTGCGCGCACCACCACGGCGACCGGGCAATCGGCGCCGTAATGCGGCGTCAGCGCCGCCACCACATGGCGGATATTGCGGATGGAGAGGTGAATCGCCAGGGTCGCGCCGGTGCGGGCGAAATTCTCCAGCGTCTCGCCCGGCGGCATGTCGGAGGATTTCATCGCCGTCCGCGTCAGCACAACGGATTGCGCGATCTCCGGCAGGGTCAGCTCGGTCTGCAGGGCGGCGGCGGCGGCGGCGAAGGCCGGCACACCCGGCGTGATCGTGTAGGGAATGCCGAGCGCCTTGAGCCGCCGGATCTGCTCGGCGATGGCGCCGTAGAGCGAGGGATCGCCCGAATGCACGCGGGCGACGTCGAGGCCTTGCGCATGCGCCGCCTGGATCCCGGCCATGATCTCGTCGAGGTTGAGCGGCGCGGTGTCGATCACGCGGGCATCCGGCGGCGCCAGCGCGACCACCTCCTGCGGCACCAGCGAGCCGGCATAGAGGCAGACCGGACAGCGCCGGATCAGTTCGGCGCCGCGCAGGGTGATCAGGTCCGGCGCGCCCGGCCCGGCGCCGATGAAATGAACCGTCATGGGCTGCCGCCGCTCATTGGCGCTTCTTCTCGTAGCCGCGCGGCGTATAGACGAAGCGGCGGCCATTGGGCAGTTCCAGCGCGCGGCTTGCATTGCTGCCGACCAGCACCACGGTCAGCATGTCGACCTTCCCGACATCGAGTTCGCCCAGCGTGGTCAGCGCGATGCGCTCGCCCTCGCGGCCCAGATTGCGCGCCAGCACCACCGGCGTTCCGGCCGCGCGATGCTGCAGCAGGATGTCGCGCGCCATTGCCAGCTGTTCCTTGCGGCGCTGCGAGACCGGATTGTAGAAGGCGACGACGAAATCGCCCTGCGCCGCCGCCTGCACGCGCTGCAGGATCATGTCCAGCGGCGTCAGCAGGTCGGACAGCGAAATGGCGCAGAAATCGTGGCCCAGCGGCGCGCCGGATTTCGCCGCCGCCGCCTGCATGGCGGAGACGCCGGGCAGCACCTCGATGGCGATGCGCTGCCAGTCCCGGCGCGCCGGCTCGGCCTGCAGAAGCTCGAAGACCAGGGTTGCCATCGCATAGATGCCGGGATCGCCCGAGCAGACCAGCGCCACGCGCCGGCCCCCTGCGGCCAGATCGAGCGCGGCGCGCACGCGCTGCTCCTCCTGGCCCAGTTCGAAGCGGTGCAGGCTCTTGCCGCCGGCCAGTTCGGGATAGAGATCGAGATACAGGCCATAGCCGACCCAGTCGCTCGCCTCGCTCAGCGCCGCGCGCGCTTCCGGCGTCAGCCGGCCGGCATCGCCCGGCCCGGTGCCGACGACATGCAGCGCGCCGCGCGGCAGGCCGCAGGCCGCGCCGTCGAAGGGCGCCGGCGCCAGGGCGATGGCGCAGGTCGCGCGCTGCGCCTTCACCTTCGGCACGATCAGCCGCGCCTGCGGCCCGGCGGCGGCGAGCGCGGCGGCCTCGGCGACGCCATGGCAGCCGACCTCGGCGAAGACCGTCGCGGAGGGATTGGCCAGCCGCGGCGTTTCGCGTTCCAGGCTCTGCGCATCGAAGAAGCGGATCGGCACGTCCAGCCAGCGCGCCAGTTCCTGCATCGCCGGCTCGTCGGATTTCAGATCGAGCGAATACAGGCCGGCGATCGCCTCGCGCGCCAGGCCATGCGCGTCGAGCGTGGTCTGCACCAGGCGGATCAGCTCGACCGGCGAGGTGCCGCGCTCGCAGCCGACGCCGATGCTCAGGACGCGCGGATGGTAGACCAGCTTCGCCGCGCCGCCCTCTTCGGCCCTGTGCGTCACCGCGATGCGCAGCGCGCCCTTCTCCTGATCGAAGGGCAGGTTGCTGCGCTCCAGCCAGGGCGCGTCGCCGTCCAGTCTGACCTTGCCGCCGCGCAGCAGGGCCGCCATGAAGGCCTTGGCATCCTCCGGATTGGCCAGCGCATAGCCCTTTGGCGGCTCGTCCATGCCGAGGCCGAAGGCGAGATCGCCGGCGGTGGTGATGGCGGCATGGCCCTGCAGCAGATGGGCGATGCGCCGCGCCAGCAGATTGGCGCCGTGATGGCCGCCGAGCAGCGGAACGACGCTGGAGCCGTCCTGCGCGACGGCGATCAGCGGCGGCTCGCGCGTCTTATCGGCGAGCAGCGGCGCCACCGCGCGGATGAGAATTCCGGCGGCGCATAGCCCGATCACCGGCCGGCCCTGCCCGAACAGCACGGCGATGGTGTCGGCCGCCTTGCCGAGCGGCAGGGCATGCGGCAGGGCGGCATCGTCGGGCGCATAGGCCTCCCAGGCCGGGAAGGCCTGCATCAGCAATTGCGCCGCCGGCCGCGCCTGCGGCGTGAGCAGGACGAGAGCGGGCTTTCCGTTCATCGCGCCGGCTCCCTGAAATGGGCTTCGCCCTGCTTGTGGATCAGGATCATGGCGAAATAGGGAATGCTTTCCGGCGTCACCTGTTCCAGCGGCAGGATGCGCTGCGTCGCCATGGTGGCGCGTTCGATGTAATGCGCGCGGCCGGCGAGGCCGAGCCGCTTGAGCAGGCCGACGATGCGCGGGCCGTGGCGGCCGAGCTTCAATATGGCGGCGGCGTCGCTCGCCGCCAGGCGCGCCGCGATGGCGTCGTTGTCCAGCGGCGCCGGGATGACGCTCAGCACGTCGTTGCGCGCCGCCAGAGGATGGCCCAGCGCGGCGGCGCAGGCGGTCAGCGAGGAGACGCCGGGCACCACCTCGACCGGGTAGCGTTCCGCCATGCGGCCGAACAGATACATGAACGAGCCGTAGAAGAACGGATCGCCCTCGCAGAGCACGGCGACGTCGCGGCCGGCATCGAGATGCGCGCCCAGTTCGGCGGCCGCTTTGTCGTAGACCGCCTGGGCGGGAAAGCGCTCGGCGGCCAGCGGCATGCGGATGGCGATCTCGATCTGCCCGCCGGGCAGATGCGGCGCCACGATGCCGCGCGCCAGGCTTTCGCCCTCTTCGGGCGCGGGATAGGCGACGATCTGCGCCGCGCGCAACAGGCGCAGCGCCTTCACCGTGATCAGCTCGGGATCGCCGGGGCCGATGCCGAGGCCGAAGACTTTTCCGCTCATACCGGACTCATTCCTTCACGGTGTTCCATTGCGTGACCGGCATCATCGCGTACCAGCCATGATAGCGGCCGACTGGTTCGGCGCGCTGCACGCCGAGCCGCGCAAGGTCGCCGCCATAGGCGCGCCGCGCCGCCGCGACGGCCGCTTCGCCTTCCATCGTCACCACATTGGCGACCAGCCGCCCGCCCGGCTTCAGCGCGTTCCAGCAGCGCTCGACCAGGCCATCCGTCAGGATGCCGCCGCCGATGAAGATGGCGTCCGGCGCCGGCAGGCCGTCCAGCGCCGCCGGCACGCTGCCGGCCCTGATTTCGAGCTGCGGCACGCCCAGCGCCGCCGCATTCTGCGCGATGTTGCTGCGCCGGCTTTCGTTCTGCTCGATGGCGATCGCCCGGTTGGCGCGATGGCTGCGCAGCCATTCGATGCCGACCGAACCGGCGCCGGCGCCGACATCCCAGAGCAGATCGCCCGGGCAGGGCGCCAGCTTGGCCAGGGTCACCGCGCGCACCTCGCGCTTGGTGATCTGCCCGTCATGCAGATAGAGATCGTCGTCCAGGCCGGGCAGGCGGCTCAGGCCCGGCCCGTCGCGAAGCTGCACGGCAAGCGTGTTGAGATCGGCGCAAGCGGGATGCGGCCAGGGATCGGCGCGGCCGGCTTTGACGTTTTCCTGCGGTCCGCCCATATGCTCCAGCACGGTGATCTCGGCGCTGGCGAAGCCGCGCCTGGCCAGGAAGGCGGCGACCGCCGCCGGGGTTCGGCCATTCTCGCTCAGGATCAAAAGCCGCGCGCCGGGATAAAGATAGAGCGCAAGCTGCTCCAGCGGCCGGCCATGCAGCGTGAGGCATTCCACCTCGTCCAGGCTCCAGGCCATGCGCGCCGCCGCCAGGGAGAACGCGCCGGCATGCGGCAGGATCAGCATCTCGGATGCCGGCACAAAGCGGCCGAGCGTGCCGCCGATGCCGCACCACATCGGATCGCCGCTCGCCAGCACGGTGACGCGGCGGCCCTTATGCTCGCCGATCCGCTCGGCCATGGCCATCAACGGGCTGCTCCAGGCGAGCCGCGTCTGGCCGGGCCTGTCGGGCACGAAAGCCAGATGCCGCGCGCCGCCGATCAGGATCTCCGCCGTGTCGATCAGGGTGCGCGCCGCCGCCGACAGGCCATCCAGCCCGTCCTCGCCGATGCCGACGATCGTGAGCCACCTGCTCATCGCGGCCCTCTCATGCTTCGGGCCGCCAGGCCGCCAGCGCGTTGATCGCCGCCGCCGCCATGGCGCTGCCGCCGCGCCGGCCTTTCAGCGTGGCGAAGGGAATGCCGCCGGCATGCTCGATCAGCGCCTGCTTCGATTCCGCCGCGCCGACGAAGCCGACCGGAAAGCCCAGGATCGCGGCCGGCTTCGGCGCGCCTTCCTCCGCCAGCAGCTCCAGCAGGCGGAACAGCGCCGTCGGCGCGTTGCCGATCACCACCACGGCATTGTCGAGATGCGGCGGCCACAGCTCGACCGCGGCGGCCGAGCGGGTGATCTGCCTGGCCTGGCCGATGGCGCGCGCTTCCGCCGTGTTGAGGAAGCTGAGCACGGCATTGCCGGCCGGCAGCCGCGAGCGGATCACGCCATAGGCCACCATGTCGACATCGCTCAGGATCGGCTTGCCGGCCTGCAGGGCGTCATGCACGGCGCGCGGCAGGCCGGGTGTCCATACCAGATCGGGCAGGATCTCGGGCATGGCGCTGGCATGGATCAGGCGCAGCGCCAGTTCGTCGATGCCGGGCGGCAGATGCGACAGATCCACCTCGCGGCGGATCATCTCGAAGGAGAGCCGGTAGATCGCGTCGGGATCGCGCAGATAGTCGAAGCCGCTCATCCTGCCAACGTCTTCGGGCCGAGCGGATGGTCGGCATGGGGATAGGGGTGATGGCCGTGATCATGCCCGTGGCCGTGATGATGATCGTGATGATGATCGCGGCCGTGCTCGTGATGGTGATGCCCGGTGCCGATGCCCTCGACATGGTGGTGATGGCTGGCCTGCGCCAGGCCGACCTCGTCCTCGAAGCCGAGCATCTGCGCGCGGTATTTGCACATCTGGCAATTCATGTTGTTGCTGCCGGCGAGGATTTCCTGCAGGCGGTCTTCCAGAACCTCCAGCACCAGGGGATGATCGTTCAGATAGCCGGCCTTGACGAAGTCGATCCCGGGATGCTGCGCGGCGACCTGGTCGGTATGGTCGTAGATGCGCTCGACCAGAATGCCGGTGAACAGGAAATAGGGGAAGACGATCACGCGCCTGTAGCCGAGCCGGGCGACATGCTGCAGGGCCGGCGCGACCAGCGGGAAGGTGACGCCGGAATAGGCGGTCTCGGCCCAGCCGAAGCCGAAGCCCTCCCACAGCATGCGCGTCACTTTCGAGATGTTGGAATTGGCGTCCGGATCGGAGGTGCCGCGGCCGACGACGACCAGGGCCGTTTCATGCCGCGCCGCGCCGGCGCCGGCGGCATCCAGCGCCTGCTGCACCCGGTCGCCGGCGGCGCGCAGCATCTTCAGGTCGATGCCCAGATCGCGGCCATAGCTGATCGTCACCTCCGGATGCTCGGCCTGATAGCGGTTCAGCACGCTCGGGATGTCGTTCTTGGCATGGCCGGCGGCGAACAGCATGCCGGGCAGGGCGAGGATTTTCGTATTGCCCTTGGCGCGCAGGGCGTCCAGCCCGGTGCGGATGATCGGCGTGGCGAATTCCAGGAAGCCGTAATCGACGTCGTATTGAGGCAGGCGGCGCTTCATCTGCTGCGCCAGCGCCTCGAATTCGGCGATCGCGCGCGCATCGCGGCTGCCATGGCCGCAGAGCATGATTGCGGTCTTTTCCAGCTTGAACATCGTTACCTCATCCTTCTCGCCGCCGCCGCCCGGTCGGGGCGCTGTTCAGGCGGCGGCTTGCGAGGCCGGCTGCCGCGGGCATGACGATACGATACATATCAGAATTCGATGCCTTTCTGCGCCTTCACGCCGGCCTGGAAGGGATGCTTGATCTCGGTCATTTCGGTGACCAGATCGGCGGCCTCGATCAATTCGGGCTTGGCGTTGCGGCCGGTGACCACGATATGCAGCATCGGCGGGCGGTTCTGCAGTACGCGGACGACCTCGGCGATATCGAGGTAATCGTAGCGCAGCACGATGTTCAATTCGTCGAGGACGAGCAGGTCGAGGGCCGGTCCCGATCCGCCGTCGCCGGCGCTCCGGCAGGCCTCGATCATGCGCTGCGCCTCGTCCCAGGCGGCTTTCGCGGCCCTAATGTCGCGGGCGCGGTCCTGGGTTTCCCAGGTGAAGCCTTCGCCCATGGTCCTGATCGTCACCTGCTCGGGGAATTTCTCCAGCACGACGCGCTCGCCGGTGGCCCATTTGCCTTTGACGAATTGCACGATGCCGACCTTCATGCCGTTGCCCAGGGCGCGCACCGCCAGGCCGAAGGCGGCGGTCGATTTGCCCTTGCCCTTGCCGGTATGGACGATCAGCAGGCCTTTCTCGATCGTCTTGGTGGCGAGAATCCGATCGCGCACTTCCTTGCGCTTCTTCGCCTTCTCGTTGGCGCGGGCATTGATCTCGGCCTCGCTCAGGCCCTGGTCCTTGATCTTCATGCGGCACTCATTTTTGCAAGCAGGTCGGTGGTGCTGTTGGCGCGCGGGCGCCACAGGTTGCGGCGGATCGCCTCCTGGAAGCGGGCGGCGATCTCCCTGGCGGCGGCGGGATTGTTCTGTTCGATGAAGGCGCGCGTCTCGGCATCGCCGAGATAGGCGTCGTAGAGCAGGTCGAAATGATGGTTGCCGACCAGCCGCGTGGTGGCGGCGAAGGCGAAGAGATAATCCAGCGTGGCGGCGATCTCGAAGGCGCCCTTGTAGCCGTGGCGCTTGACGCCGTTGATCCATTTCGGATTGGCGGCGCGGCCGCGCACGATGCGGGCGATTTCTTCCTCCAGGCGGCGGATGCGCGGATTCTCCGGCCGCGAGTGATCGTTGTGGTACGCGCTCGGCTGCGCGCCGGAGGCATAGCGCACGGCGGCCATCGCGCCGCCCTCGAACTGGTAGTAATCGTCGGAATCGAGCAGGTCGTGCTCGCGGTTGTCCTGGTTCTGCACCACGGTATCGACATCGCTCAGGCGCTGCGTGAAGGCCTCGCGGTCCTCGACGCCGTCCTCCTCCATGCCATAGGCATAGGAGCCCCAGGCGATATAGGCGCGCGCCAGGTCGTCGCTGGTCTCCCAGCCGCTCTCGTCGATCAGCGCCTGCAGCCCGGCGCCATAGGCGCCCGGCTTGGCGCCGAAAACGCGATAGCCGGCGCGCCGCCTGGCCTCGGCCGCGCTCATGCCCTCCGCCATCAGCCGCGCCGCCTCGGCCTTGGCGCGGGCGGCCAGCGGATTGAGGTAGTCGGGCTCGTCCAGGGCCTGCACGGCGCGCACGGCGGCGTCGAACAGGGCGACCTGCGCCGGGAAGGCGTCGCGGAAGAAGCCGCTCACCTTCAGGGTCACGTCGATGCGCGGCCGGTCGAGCAGGTCGAGCGGCACGATCTCGAAGCCGGTCACCCGTCCCGACGCGCCCTCCCAGGTGGGTCTTGCGCCGATCAGCGCCAGCGCCTGGGCGATGTCGTCGCCGCCGGTGCGCATGTTGGCCGTGCCCCAGGCGTTGAGCAGGATGGCGCGCGGCCATTCGCCGTGATCCTGGCGATGCCGCTGCAGCAGCGCATCGGCCGAGCGCCAGCCCAGGGTCCAGGCCGCCGGCGTCGGCAGCGCGCGGGCGTCCAGCGAGTAGAAATTGCGCCCGGTCGGCAGCACGTCGGGCCGGCCGCGCGTCGGCGCGCCGCTCGGGCCCGGCGGCACGAAACGGCCCTCCAGGCCGCGCAGCAGGGTCTGCATCTCCTCCTGGCCGCATCGCAACACGGCGGGGCGCAGGCGGAAATCGATCTCGTGCAGCACCGCATGGGTATTCTCCCAATCGGGATGCGGCATACGGCGGTCGGAGACCAGCTGCTTGGCCAGGATTTCCAGCCGCTCGACGGTGTCGCCGCAACTGCGCCAGGGCGCGGCGTGGATGTCCTTCAGAAGACCGGGCCGCGGGCCGGTCCAGGGCGCGGCGAAATCGACCTCGAGCGGATCGCAGCCCAGCCCCAGATCCTCGGCCAGCGCGCGCAGCAGCGACTGATTGCCGGCCTTGCCGCTCTGGCGGTCGACCGGCCCGCGCGGCAGCCGCACCAGCGCCAGCAGAAGATCGATCAGCGCCTCGCCCTGCGGCCTCTGGCCGAAGACATGCAGGCCGTCGCGGATCTGCAATTCCTTCAGGTCGCAGAGATGATTGTCGATCTTCAGCAGGGCGGCATCGGCATCCTCGTCGGGCGCGATGTCGCAATCGGCGTCCAGGCCGATGCGGCGCGCCTCGGCCAGGATGCGGTCGGCCAGCAGCGGCAGGCGGCGGCGGTCCAGCCCGGCGGCCTCGTAATATTCATCGACGAGCTGTTCGAGGGCGGCGAGGTCGCCGTAGATCTCGGCCCGCGTCAGCGGCGGAGTGAGATGATCGACGATCACCGCCGCGGTGCGGCGCTTGGCCTGGGTGCCTTCGCCGGGATCGTTGACGATGAAGGGATAGAGCTGCGGCAGCGGGCCGAGCACGGCTTCCGGCAGGCATGCGGCGGACAGCGCCAGCGCCTTGCCCGGCAGCCATTCGAGATTGCCGTGCTTGCCGCAATGGATCACTGCATCGGCTTTGAAATCCTCGCGCAGCCAGGCATAGGCGGCGAGATAATGATGCGGCGGCACCAGGTCGGGGTCGTGATAGGTCTTGGCCGGATCGACATGGTAGCCGCGCGCCGGCTGGATCATTACCGCGACGTTGTCGAGCGGCAGCACCGGCAGGGCGAAGCCGCGCCCGCCATCGGGCATGTCGCGCAGGGACGGATCGTCCTCCGGCGCGCCCCAGCGCTCGAGGATCGCCGCCTGCACGGCGGCCGGCAGGGCGGCGAAGAAGCGGCGATAGGAGGCCAGCGGATAGCAGACGCGCGCGATGCGCTGCGGCAAGGCGGAAAGATCGTTGGTCGCGCCTTCGCGCAGGGCTTCGATCAGCCGGTTGCCGCTGACCGGGATCGCGTTCAGCGTATAGCCGGCGTCTTTCATGGCGCGCAGGATGCGCACGGCGCTTTGCGGCGTATCCAGTCCGACGCCGTTGCCGATGCGGCCGTCGCGGTTCGGATAATTGGCCAGCACCAGCGCCACCTTGCGCTCTTCCGGCGCCAGCCGCGCCAGCCGCGACCAGCGCGCGGCGAGTTCCGCGGTGAAGCGCACGCGGTCCTCGCGCGGCCGCAGGCGGATGATGCTGCATTCGGTGCGGCGGTCGAACTCGGCTTCCGCCTTGAAGGCGATGGCGCGCGACAGAATGCGGCCGTCGATCTCCGGCAGCACCACCGAGATGGCGAGATCGCGCGCATTCAGGCCGCGCGTGCCCTCCTGCCATTGCGCTTCCGGATTGCTGGCGAAGACAACCTGCAGCACCGGGCAGTCGCAGGCCGAGAGCGGATCGTCCGCCTCGCCCTGGCCGATGGTCCTGTTCGGACTGCCGACGGCGAAGCTGGTCGCATTGATGATCACGTCCGGCGGCGCCTGCTCGAGCAGGGCCGAGACGATATCGGCGGACAGCCGGTCCTTCAGGCTGGTGACGTAGATCGGCAGCGGATTGAGGCCGGCCGCGCTCAGGCTTTCGATCAGCGCATCGACCGGCGCGACGTCGCCGGCCTGCAGCAGCGCGCGGTAGAAGACGATGGCCGCCACCGCCTGCGGCGCCGCCCCGCGCCCGGCGCAGATCGATTGCAGCAGGCCGAGGTCGGGATCGGCATGGCCCGGCCAGTACAGCCCGGCGGGCGGCAGCGGCCTGGCCGGCGCATAGGCCATGTCGCGGCCGATCAGCGTCGCGGCGAAGGCCAGCGCATTGGTCAGGTTGGCGACGCCGCCTTCGCGGAAATAGGCGAAAAGCCGATCGCGCGCGGCATCGTCGATGGTGGAAAAGCCGTCCAGGCCGGGATCGGGCTGGCGGTCGCCCGGCAAAATGGCCAGGGCGATATTGGCGCTGCGGCACAGATCGCTCAGGCGCTCGACGCCGTAGGTCCAGTAGCTCTGGCCGCCGAGCAGGCGCAGGATCACCAGCTTGGCATGGCGCAGGGTCTGCTCGACATAGAGATCGACCGAAAAGGGATGGCTGAGCTGCAGGAAATTGGCCAGCCGCAGGCTCGGCGCATCCGGCGGCTGCGCCGCATGGGCGGCGCTCAGGGCGGCCAGTTCGCTATCAGCCGCGCTCAATACCACGATATCGCCGGGCGACTGCCTGAGGTCGACGGCGCCTTCCGCCGTCGCCGCGCCGCCCGGTATGGCATTGAGCAGATGCACGCGCGCCGTCTCCCCAGTATGGCGTCAGGCTTCGAGCGCCGCGCGGATCGCCGCCTCGTCGAGGCCGGCCCGGCCGATCAGCACCAGTCTGGTCGCCCGCGTTTCGCTGCTGTCCCAGTCGCGATCGTAATAATGGCTCAGCCGCCCGCCAACGCCCTGCAGCACCAGCCGCATGGTTTTGCCGGCGATGGCGGCAAAGCCCTTGATCCGCAGAATATCATGGGTTGCGATCAACGGCGCAAGCCGCGCGATCAGCGCCTCCGGCGCCGGCTGCTCCGGCAGGGTGACGGCGAAGCTGGCAAAATCGTCGTGATCGTGTTCGCCTTGCTCCGCATCGTGATGGGATTTGCGCGCGGCGAGATCGTCTTCCGCCGCCGCCTGCAGGCCGAGCAGGATTTCGGGCGCGATCTCGCCATGTTGCACCGGCAATGCCTTGACGCCGGGCCGCAGATGCGGGGCGATGCGTGCGCGCACCAGCGCCTGGCCCGCCGCGTTCAGCAGATCGGCCTTGTTCAGCAGCACCAGATCGGCGCAGGCGAGCTGATCCTCGAACAATTCCTCCAGCGGGTTGTCGTGATCGAGATTGGGATCGGCCGCCCGCTGCGCGGCGAGCGCCGCCTCGTCATCGGCGAACCGGCCCTCGGCGACGGCGGCGGCATCGACGACAGTGATCACGCCATCGACGGTGCTGCGCGCCTTGACGCCCGGCCAGGCGAAGGCCTGCACCAGCGGCTTGGGCAGGGCCAGGCCGGAGGTTTCGATGACGATATGCTCCGGCGGCTGCGGCCGGTCGAGCAAGGCCTGCAAGGTCGGAAGGAAATCGTCGGCCACGGTGCAGCACAGGCAGCCATTGGCCAGTTCGACGATGTCGTCCGCGCCGCAATCGGGCGCGCCGCAGCTTTTCAGCAACTCGCCGTCGACGCCGACTTCGCCGAATTCGTTGACGATCAGCGCCAGCCGCCGGCCTTTGGCATGGCCGAGCAGATGGCGGATCAAGGTGGTCTTGCCGGCGCCGAGGAAGCCGGTGATGACGGTGGCTGGGATTTTCCGGGCAGATGTCGTCGTCGTCATAAAGGCAGCGCCTGACTCGCAAACGCCGTCGCAAAGCAGCCTGGCGGTTTTGCCGCGGGCCTGACGCCGGCACACCCCGTCCGGCGGCTTCGCTCCGACCGATGCGATGGCAGGTCTCCGGGCTCGCGGGTTGTCGCCGCTCATGCGCCTTCCCGGCGCGATGCGCGCCAGTGGCCTGTTGCATGGGGCTCGCCGCCTACCGTAGCGGGGGCTGCCGCGGCTTGGGCTGAGACGTAAAATCCGCCGCACCGCGTTCCCTTTTCATCGCTTCCGCCTTCGAAAAGGCCTCAGCGAACCATCGCGCGGGACCGTAAGCCTGCCGTCATGACTTGTCAAACGCGCCGCGCTTGGGCAAAAGGGAAGCGGTGGGCCGCCCTAGATTCGCAGAAAGGTTAAGCATATGTCCTTGATCCGCAAGCTCATGCTGCCTGCCCTGACGGCCGGGTCCGCCGTTGCGCTGAGCCAGCCCGCCTTCGCCCATGTCGGCATCGCGCCTGCGGGCGGTGCCGCCGGTTTCGGCAGCGGATTTGCGCATCCCTTCAGCGGTTTCGACCACCTGCTGGCGATGATCGCGGTCGGCCTCTGGGCGCTGCAGCTCTCGGCGCGCGGCGAGCGCCGGGCCTTGTGGCTGCTGCCGCTGGCGTTCGTGCTGCCGATGGCCGCCGGCTTCGCGCTCGGCTTCGTCGGCCTCGCCCTGCCCGGCGTCGAACTCGGCATCGCGGTTTCGCTGCTCGCCTTCGGCCTGCTGGTCGCGCTTGCCGCCCAGCCGCCGCTCTGGCTCGCCCTGCTCTGCACGGCGGCGGCGGCGGTCTTCCATGGCCATGCCCATGGCACCGAACTGCCCGTCGCGGCGCAGGCCGGCATGATGCAGGCGGCGCGCTATGCCGCCGGCATGCTGGCGGCGACCGCCCTGCTGCATGCGGGCGGCATCACCGTTGCGGCACTGGCGCAGCGCCTTGCGCGGCCGCAGCTCGTCCGCCTGGCGGGCGCCGGCATCGCCGTGCTCGGCATCTTCGTCCTCGTTCACTGAACGGGCTTGCCGCCTCAGACCCGCCCGTCTGGGAGTTTCTAGATGTGATATTCCGGACCGGGACGGCCTGGGCCCGTTCCTGGCGCTGCCGTTCCTGGCGCTGCCGGCTCTGATCCCGCCGCCGGCAGGCGCAGATGCCATGGCCTGAAGAGATGGCTGGCGATCCGCCGGCCCAGCAGCCGCTCGACCGACCGGGTATTGAACAGGTAGCGGGTGATGCCGCGGCCCTGGAAGCGGCGGATGCCGAGCCGCAGGCCCTGCCCGATCGCGTCGGGATGATCGCAGCGCGTCAGCACCAGCTTGTCGGCGCCGAAGCGCTCCAGAAGCGTCGCCATGGCGGCCATGCCTTCGGCGTCCGACGCCTGCGCCGCATGGCCGGCGACGGACGGCCAGATCACCTTGATGTAGGTGGCGCGGCGGGCGATCGCTTCGGGCAGCGCGGCCAGATCCTGCCACTGCAATCGGTCGAGCGCGATGCAGATGCCCTGCTCATCGAGAATGTCGGCCGCGGGGGCATAGGCCTCCGGATATTGCAGGCATTCCTGGACCGGCAGCTCCACGATCAGGTCATGGCGATGCGCCGCCTGCCGCGCGCCCGCGCCGCGCAGGCCGAAGGCGAAGCGGCGGAAATCGCCAGTGAAGATCGTGGCCAGATGCAGATTGATGCCGAGCGGCAGGGACAATGGCCCAAGGTTCTGCAGCATATGCGTCAGAACGCAATGATCGGCGAACTGCGTCGTCCGTTCGAACAGCCAGGGATGCTGCGCCAGCGGCAGGCCGAGCAGCTTTTCCACGGCGCGCATGGAGATCCAGAATTCGCGGCCGACCTTGACCGGCGCGGCATCGGGCGGAAAGAACCAGACGCTCTGCTGGCGCAGCAAAGTGGCGATATCGGCGCGGCCGAGGACCTCGCCGACGGTGATCAGCGTATCGAGCGCCTCCATGCCGGGCGGCGCGTCTTCCTTGAGGCAGAGACTGCGGTCCGGCGCCGGCGCCGGGCGTTCGGCCGCCAGCCGGCGGCAGATTTCGGCGAATTGCCAATGGCCGCGCTTGAGATCGAAGCAACTGACCTCGAAGCTGCCATGCCGCCGTTCGCGCAGGAAGGATGCCAGCCGGTTCATCTGCTCCAGGATGATCCGCGCCGTATCGCTGTCGGTGATCGCCACCACGCAGTTCAAGGCGATCGGCACGACGGCAAGCGGCCTGCCGCCGGTGCCTTCTTCGAGGAAGCGCAGCATGGCGCGGAAGAACAGCCTGTTGCCGATTTCCGGAATGCCGGAGAAATCGAACAATAGCGCCAGCCGGTCCGGCTGGCCCGGCGTTTCGTCCTCGGCGATGCGGAGCAGCGCCTGGCGCGTATGGTCCCTGGCGATGCACCTTTGGGTCAGTGCGGCCGTGTGAAATCCAACCATGGTCCTTTACCCCCAATTGCTTTCTGCCCTGACGGATTGGACGCTGTGGAAGATCCGGTGCAGACATGCCGCCTTATGCGGAATTGGCCTGCCCGGTTTGAAAAGACTGCCAATGTGGCGCCTTCGACAAAGACGGGAAACCGCCTGTTACTGCTCGGGTGATAGATCGATTCGCCGCGCCGCGGTCCTGCGGCGTCGGATTCTGCGCGCCGCCTGGCGTTGCGATGTGTCGCTGTGGCGTCGCGTTGCATGGCTAGACGCAGCTTTCCAGAGGCTGGTGCTCGCGGCGGCGCGGCGCCCGCTGCCGCGTGAGCGATTTGGCGACGCTGGTGGCGGCGATCTGCCCCAGCACCCGTTCGACCGCATCGACGCTGAACAGGAAGCGGTTGATGCCGCGGCCCTGAAAGCGCCGCACGCCCAGCCGCAGCCCGCGTTCGACCGCGTCGGGATGATCGCAGCGCGTCAGCACGATCTTGTCGCTGCCGAACCGTTCGATCAGCGCGATCATGCCTTCCGCGTCGCTGCTGTCGGCGATCCTGGCCATGTTGTCCGCCATCGACGACCAGGCGATCTTGATGTAGCTGGCGCGGCCGGCGATCGCCTCGGGCACCTGCGGCAGGTCCTGCCACAGCAGCCGGTCGAGCGCGACGCAGATCTCCTGCTCCTCGAGGATGTCGACGGCGGCGGCGAAGGCTTCGGGATACAGCACGCATTCCTGCGCCGGCAATTCCACGATGAGATCGTGGCGCCGCGCCGCGCGCTGCGGGCGCGATCCGCGCAGGGCGGTGGCAAAGCGGCGGAAATCGCCGGTGAAGATCGTCGCCAGGTGCAGATTGATGCTGTGCGGCAGCGGGAAGGGCCGGCTCATATGCAGCATATGCATCAGCACGCGGTGATCGGCGAACTGCGTGGTGCGGTCGAACAGCCACGAATCCCGCAGCAGCGGAATATTGAGCAGGCTTTCGACGGCGCTCATCGACAGCCAGAATTCGCGGCCGATCGTGACCGGCGCGGCATCGGGCGGAAAGAACCAGATGTCCTGGTTGCGCAGCAGCACGGAGATATCGGCATGGCCGAAGATGCGGCCGACAGTGATCATGCTGTCCAGCGCCTCCATGCTGGGCGGCGCCGCCTCCTTGAAACACAGCGTGCGGTCCGGCGCCGGCGGCGGCCGCTGTTCCATAAGCCGGCGGAGGACCTCGGCGAACTGGCGGTGGCCGCGCCGCAGATCGAAGCAGCTCACCTCGAACGTGCCATGCCGCTGATAGCGCAGGAAGGTCGCGAATTTCTTCATCTGCGCGAGAATGGCGCGGGCGGCGTCGCTATCGGCGATCAGCACCACGCAGTTCATCGCGACGGGCGTGACGGTCAGCGGTTTCGCGCCGGCGCAGTCTTCCAGATAGTGGATCATCGACCGGAAGAAGAGCCGGTTCTTGATTTCAGGAATGCCCGAAAAATCGAACAGCAGCGCGATGCGGTCCGGGTTGCCGGGCAGGTCCTCCGCCAGGCGCAGCAGCGCCTGCCGGGTTTCGTCCTTGGCGATGCATCTGCGGGTGAGTGCGGTGGTATGGAATCCAGCCATATTTCTTCCCTTGCAGTTGAAATCCCACCCCGGCGAACGCGAAGACTTGGATTACGCAAGCTCAGATACTGAACGGAAGGACCCCCTCGCTACTGAAACACCCCCTCGGAATCTCGCTATAGTTGCTAATCAGTTTTACGCAGAGTCAACCAAAATATTTTCCGCAAAATTAACCATTTAACCCGGTTATCCTCGTTATTCACGTATGTACTAAACTTTAGAGATATTCTTAAAAAGTCGTGGGGAGTTGTCTGCGGCTGCTCCCGCCGGACGGGTTCATCCAGCGAAAACTAGAGTAAGTTCAAATCGTTATAAGGTATGCACCGCGCCCGCCCGGTTTTCAGGCAGCCTCGGAAAGGCCGCATATATAGGCGGAAATTAGGGCAATGGGGCTGACGTGTTCTCGCGCACAGGTTGCTCTTTATGCGCGAGGAAAACGCCGCTTCCTGAGCCAGCGGGATATGGAATCGCCCGTCAGTCTGCCGTATCGCGGGCAGGGTTTTTGTATTTCGCGGTCGCCTGGCGCAAGGCCTGCAGCAGCTCGCGTTCGGTGCGGCCGCCATCGCCCTGGATCTGCCGGGCCAGCACGACGTAGAGCGCATCGATCTGCGCGGCGATGATGTCGAGCTGGATCGGCGTCGGCTGATCGATCGTCTTGACGAAATCGTTCAGTGATTTCGCGAAGGCGGTCAGCAGGGGATATTTGAACATCCCGCCCATGCCCTTGATTTCGAGCGAGAGGGTGCGCAGGGCGCGCATCGCGGTATCGGCGCGGGTATCGGCGGCGGCGACGTCTTCCAGCGCGGCGCGCAGAAGGCGCAGCTTGCCGGCCACGTCCTGGCTGAGCGCATCCGAGGCGCGCTCGACCACCTCTTCCAGCTTGCGCAATTCCTCGGGCGCCAGCTTGAGGCGGAAGCCTTTCGTGAAATTCACCGCCCGGCGCCGCAAATCCTGCGGCGGCGGCGTGAAGACCGGTTTGTGTTTCCTGGGCGCCATCTGCTCGGAATATGCGTCCGGTTCAGCCGATATCCAGTGCGGCGCGCCGCTCCGGCCCGTCGTAATCCGCGTCGCGGCGGCGGCGGCGATCGGGGCCGAAATAGGCGTCGATGCGCACGAACTGGCGCGGCCGGGCGATGGCGGCGGCCAGGCGCGTATAGAAGCCGTTCACCGTGTAGGGCTTGGCGACGAATTCGGAGACGCCGCAATCGCGGGCGCGGCAGACATATTCCTCTTCCGAATTGGCCGTCATCATCAGGATCGGCATCATGCGGTTGGGCGACTGCGCGTCGTTGCGCACCCAGTGGACGATATCCATGCCGGTGCGGCCCAGCTTCTCGTCGCTGAGCACCCATTCGGTGATCATCACGTCGATGCGGCCCATGCGCAGCAGGGTGACGGCGCTCTCGAAGTCGCGGGCGCGGTCGATATACTGGGCATCCAGCGTCATCAGCACGTCGCGCACCATCTGGCCCATCAGCCGGTTCGGCTCGACGACCAGGAAACTGATTTTCGAAAAATCGATCCGCTCGTAGTCAGCCATGCCGCCGTCGCTCATGTCCGGTCCCTTTCCCCCTGAACAGGGGTGCGGGGAAAATTCTACTAGAAAGATGCCATTAACATAAGCCCGCACAAGTAGTATATGCGGCCGGACCCGCAACAGGGGCCGTTCATTCTCGGTCGCCGCCGGCCGGACTAGCCGGACTAGTTCGTCGGCGGACCGAAGGTCGTCGGGGCCGGGTCGATCACCCGGCTGCCCTGCCGCTGCACTTCCAGGACCGCCAGGCCGCGCTCGACCACGCCGTCGATGCGGAAGCGGAAAATCCCGTCATAGCCGGCGAAACCGTCCGGATTGGTCAGCACCGCGTCGCTGTAGGCGGCCGCGCCGCCCTGCTTGGCCAGGATGCCGGCCAGGGCGGTGGCGTCGTAGGCCAGGCTGGCCAGCCGGGGCGGGCGGTGGCCGAAACTCTGCGCGTAGCGCTTGGCGAATTCGGCGAAGCCCTCCGGCGCCGGTCCGGCGAACCAGCCGCCCTGCAGGGCCGGCTCGATGCCGAGGCCCGGATCGTCCCACAGGCCGGTGCCGAGGAACTTTACCGCGCGCGGATCGATATCGAAATAGGGCAGCAGCGGCGCCAGCGCGCGCAGGCGCGCGCCGCCTTCGGGCAGCAGGATGGCGTCGACCGGGATGGGCCTGGGCGCCGCGGGATCGTCCGCCGCCGCCCCTGCGGCGCCAGACAGGGTGGCGCCAGACCGTGCCGTGCCGGGCAGGGCGGCAGCTGGCACGGTACCGGGCACGGCACCGGTTGCGGCGGCCTCGCGCGGCGGCAGGCGGCGTAGGGCGGCGGCGAAGCGCCGCACGGTCGGGGTCAGATCGGCGATATCGCCGGGATAGCGTTCCTGCTGCACCAGATCGACGCCGGCCTCGGCGCAGGCCGCCTGCGCCGCCAGCGTGACGGCATTGCCATAGGGCGATTCCGGCGCCAGCAGCGCCAGGCGGGTCATGCCGCGGGTGCGGATGAAGGAGACGATGCGCGCCACCTGTTGATCCGGCGTGAAGCCGAGCAGATAGACGCCGTTGCCGGCGACGCTGCGGTCGGTGGAGAAGCTCAGCACCTTGATGCCGCGCGCCTGCGCCATCGGCGCCACGGCGGCGGTGGAATTGGAAAACAGCGGCCCGATGATGATCTGCGCGCCTTCGGCGATCACCTGGCCGGCCGCGGCGGCGGCCTTGTCGGGGCTGCCTTCGGTATCGCGCGGCAGGAGCAGGATGCGGTCGTCGGCGAGATCGAACAGCGCCATCTGCGCTGCCTCGAACAGGGCGCGGCCGAGGCCGGCGCCGGGGCCGGACAGGGGAGCCAGGAAGCCGATGCGGATCACTTCGGTTTCGCCGGGCGGGATCAGGTTGGGCGCGCCGGGCAGCGGCTGCGTCTCGATGGCATCCGAGGAAATGGCCGGCCGCGGCAGCACCATGCCGGGCGCGGCCGGCGGCGTATTGGCCTGGACCGTGGCGCTGGGGGCGATCGGCTTGGGCCCGGCGCCGCCGAACAGCCCGGGCAGCCCGCCCTCGGACTGGCCGCTCTGGCAGCCGCCCAGCATCAGCAGGCCGAGCGCCACCAGCAGGACCGGCAGCATGGACTTTGCGGAAAGGCTCAATCTAAGGTAACTGACGCTGCACATCCCGATGCCCATGACAGACCCGATCCAGCCGCCGCCCGACGAAGATCCCGCTGGGGAAGTTTCCGCCGGGCAGGAGGCGACGCAATTCACTCCCGGCTTATATCTGGTGGCGACCCCCATCGGCAACGCCGCCGACATCACCTTGCGGGCCCTGGCCCTGCTGAAGCGGGCCGATCTCGTCGCCTGCGAGGACAGCCGCGTCAGCGGGCCGTTCCTCAAGCGCTACGGAATCCAGACGCCGTTATTCCCATACCATGAGCATAATGCGGCGAAAGTGCGGCCCCAGTTGCTGCAGAAGCTGCAGGCCGGCGCCGTGGTGGCGCTGGTCTCCGATGCCGGCACGCCGCTGATCTCCGATCCCGGCTACAAGCTGGTGCGCGAGAGCATCGCCGCCGGCATCCCCGTCACGGCCCTGCCCGGCGCCTCGGCGGTGCTGACCGCGCTGAGCCTGTCGGGCCTGCCGAGCGACCGCTTCCTGTTCGCCGGCTTTCCGCCCGCGAAGGCGGCGGCGCGCGAAAAATGGCTGGCCGAGCTCAAGCCGGTCCGCGCCAGCCTGGTGCTGCTGGAAAGCGCGCAGCGCCTGCCCGACAGCCTGGCGGCGATGGCGAAAATGCTGGGCGGCGCCCGCGAGGCGGCGGTCAGCCGCGAGCTGACCAAGAAATTCGAGGAGGTGCGGCGCGGCAGCCTGGCCGATCTGGCGGCGCATTACGCCGCGCATGGTCCGCCCAGGGGCGAGGTCACCCTGGTGATCGGCCCGCCGGGGGTGGAGGCCGAAGCCACCGCCGCCGATCTCGATGCCGCGCTGGCCGCGGCCATGCCGGGCCAGCCCCTGCGCCAGGCGATCGACATGGTGGCGGCCGCGCTCGGCCTGCCGCGCAAGCAGGTCTATGCCCGCGCCCTGCACTTGCGCGACAGCGGCAGCGATGACGGCTGAGGCCAGGCGGGATCGGCGGCGGCGCGGCCGGCTTGTGATCGCCGTCGAAGTGAAATGGCGCGCCAGTCTGAGCGCGGCCGCCGAAGCCGTGCAGATGGCGCCGCGCCGGCGCATCGCCGCAGCGGCGGCATTCTTGGCCCGGCAGGGCGATGCCGCTAGGCTGAGCCTGCGATTCGACGCCGTCCTGCTCGTCCCCGGCCGCCTGCCGCATCACATCGCCGATGCCTGGCGGCCGGAGCCGTAGCGTCGCGGGACGGCGCCGGCGCAGAGTCTGCGGGGAATCCACAGCATAGACGGGGAGTGTTTCTTGCATACCGCCATCCTCCGCCGGCCGCTGGCCGGCGCCGCCCTCCTCATCCTCCTGACCGCCGCTGCCGGCTCGCTGAGCGGCTGCATCGGCCTGGCGATCGGCGCCGGCGCCACCGCCGGCATCGCCGCCGCCGAAGAGCGCGGCGCCAAGAATGCCGCCAACGACAAGGGCATCGAACTGGCCGTCGCCGATGTGCTGTTCCGCACCGATCTGGGCCTGTACCACAAGATCGACGTGAACGTGTATGAGGGCCGCACCATGCTGACCGGAGCGGTGCAGACCCAGGAACAACATGACGAGGTCATCCGTTTGGTCTGGAGCGCGTCGGACCGCATCACCGAGGTCATCGACGAGATCCAGATCGCGCCGAGCGGCGATCTTGTCGATTTTTCCAATGATGCCTGGATTTCCAGCCAATTGCGGCTCAAGATCGCCGGCGACCGGGATATCGTCGACATCAACTACACGATCGATACGGTGAATCGCGTGGTCTACCTGATCGGATTGGCGCAGGACGAGAAGGAACTGATGCGGGTGACGGATTACGCCCGTACCATCAAGGGGGTGCGCAAGGTGGTCAGCCATGTCTGGCTGAAGACCGATCCGCGCCGCCGGCCGGTCTAGGGCGATGGATGGGCGCGCGGCGATAGAGACCGAACTCAAGGCGCTCGGCGCCGCGCCCGACGGCAGCCTCGACATCGCCGAGGCGGCGCTGCTGCTGTCCGCGCTCGATCATCCCGGCCTCGACCTGGCGCCCTATCGCCGGCATCTGAGCGACATCGCCGCCGCGCTCAGCCGCATCGATGCGGGCGCGGAGGTGGCGCCGCGCGCGATGGCGCTGGCGGCGGTGCTCGGCGTCGAATTCGGCTATCGCGGCGACAGCGAAACCTACGACGATCCGCAGAATGCCGATCTGGTGCGCGTCATCGACCGCCGCATGGGCCTGCCGGTCAGCCTGGGCCTCCTCTACATCCATGCGGCGCAGGCGCAGAACTGGCCGGTGGCGGGGCTGGATTTTCCCGGCCATTTCCTGATCCGGCTGGAAGGCGAGGACGGCATGCTGGTGCTCGATCCCTTCCATGGCGGCAGCATCGCCGCGCCGCCCGACATGAACCAGCTGCTGCATCGCCTGGGCGGCGGCAGCGAGGTGCGGCCCGAGCATCTGCGCCCGATCAGCGGCCGCGAGGTGCTGCTGCGGCTGCAGAACAACATCAAGGCGCGGGCCTGGCGCGCCGGCGATGCCGAACGCGCCGCCGAGATCCTGCGCCGCATGCTGCTTTTCGCGCCGAATTTCGCGCCGGCCTGGCGCGAACTCGGCGTCGTCGAGGGAGAGTTGGGCCGCATCCGCCAGGCGATCGCCGCCACCGAGCGGTTCATGATGCTGGCCGGCGACGAAGCAGCGAGCCTTGAGGCGGAAGCCTTCCTGCGGCACATTCGCCTGCGACTGAACTGAATTCGAATCCAAGTTGGAAGGACAGCGCCATGGTTCTCAAGGTGGCGATCCAGATGGACCCCATCGAGCATATCGATTTCGATGGCGACAGTACCTTCGTGCTGGGCCTGGAGGCGCAGCGCCGCGGCAACATCCTGTGGCATTACCTGACCCGCGATCTGAGCTTCCGCGACGGCCGCGTGCTGGCGCGGGCGCGCGCCATGCAGTTGCGCCCCGTGCGCGGCGACCACTACACGCTGGGCGAGCCCGAGCTGCTCGATCTGGCCGAGATGGACGTCGTGCTGATGCGCCAGGATCCGCCCTTCGACATGGCCTACATCACGGCGACGCATATCCTGCAGCATATCCATCCCAAGACGCTGGTGGTGAACAACCCGGTCGCGGTGCGCAACGCGCCGGAGAAGCTGTATGTCACCCATTTCGACGGCGTCATGCCGCCGACGCTGATCTCCTCCGACATGGAGGCGATCAAGGCCTTCCGCGCCGAGCATGGCTCGATCATCCTCAAGCCGCTGTTCGGCAATGGCGGCGCCGGCGTCTTCCACCTCAAGCCGGACGACGAGAATCTCGGCTCGCTGCTCGAGATGTTCACCAAGCTCAGCCGCGAGCCGGTGATCGTGCAGCGCTACCTGCCCGAGGTGCGCGAGGGCGACAAGCGCATCATCCTGATCGACGGCCGCCCGGCCGGCGCGGTCAACCGTGTGCCGGCCCGGGGCGAGGCGCGCTCGAACATGCATGTCGGCGGCCGGCCGGAGAAGAGCGGACTGACCGACCGCGAACGCGAGATCTGCGACATCATCGGCCCGCATCTGAAGCGCGAAGGCCTGATCTTCGTCGGCATCGACGTGATCGGCGGCTATCTCACCGAGATCAACGTCACCTCGCCCACCGGCATCCAGCAGATCAACCGCTTCGACGGCGTGCAGCTCGAAGCCGAGATCTGGGACGCGATCGAGGATGCGCTGGCCCGCCGGGTGATGGCGTAAGCCGACACCGCGCCGCCGGATGCGGCGGCCGTTTTGCATTTGCGCGCAGCACGTCCTGCAGTCACGCCGTCCGTGTGCAAAAAAAAGCGGCGGCGCGGCGCATGATGCATGCGTCACCTATAGCGATGCGAGAAAGTCCGCGCGGCATGCATCCAATGAGTTGTTTTCGCATACGATGGTAAGCATTTGATCTCGCAATCAACTTTTTAACCATGCGCGACTCTTTGCGTGACAATTCGCCGTCCGGTGCTATTGTCCGCCGCCATATCGAACCGGGCAGGTCGGGGCTTCGGTGTCATCAACGGCGTTTCTCAGCATTCGGGATGTTGAGCGGCTGCTGGCGGATCCTTCGCCTGCGGCGCGCGCCGACACGGCCGTAAAGGTCTCGCAGGCCTATGGCGGCCGCAGCCTGACGGCGGCCGAACGTGAGCTGGCGCTGGCGATCATCACCGCGCTGTCGCGCGATGCCGAGCTGCGCGTGCGCGAAGCGCTCGCCGAGCATATCAAGGACAATCCGGCGCTGCCCAGGCCGATCGCATTGCGGCTGGTCCGCGATGTCGCCGCCGTCGCCGCGCCGGTACTGCAGCATTCGCCGGTCTTTTCCGACGCCGATCTGATCGAATTGCTGCAATCGGTTTCGCCGCGGCATCAGGTGGCGATCGCCGGCCGCCGGCAGGTTTCCGCCGCCGTCGCCGCCGTCCTGGTCGATCGCGGCGCCGAGCCGGCGGTCGCCGCGCTGCTGTCGAATCGCGGCGCCGCGGTTTCGCCGGCGATGATGGGCCGCGCGCTGGACCGCTTCTCCGACAGCCGCGCAGTCGGCGAGGCGCTGGCCCGGCATCCGAACCTGCCGCCGAAATTCGCCGCCCGGCTGATCGCGCAGATTTCGGAGGCGATGCGCGAGACGCTGATCGCGCGCTATCAGATTCCGCCGGCGATGGCGGGCGAGATGATGCTGCAGCTGCGCGAGCGGGCGCTGCTCGGCCTGCTCGGCGAGGGTGCCGCGCCGCCGCGCCTGGCCGATCTCGTCGCCGATCTGCAGCGCCGCGGGCAATTGGGGCCGACCATGATCCTGCGCGCGCTGGCCGGCGGCGATCTCGCCTTCTTCGAGCAGGCCCTGGCGCAGCTCTGCCGCATCCCGCTGCGCAACGCGCAGATGCTGATCCACGATCCGGGCCGGCGCGGCCTTGCGGCGATCTATCAGCGCTGCGGCCTGCCGGGCGAGTATCTGCCGATGGCGGAAGCGATCGTCGAGATGGCGCGCGGCTTCAAGCTCGGTGTGTCGGCCGCCGACCGCGCCTTCTTCGTCGAAGCGGTGACCCAGCGCGTGCTGACCGATTTCGCCATGCTGTGGGACGCGCAGGATCGGCGCTGGTTCGAACGGCGCCGCTCGCGCGCCCAGGCGGCGCAGCGGATCGCCGCTTAACGTCCGACGCTCTCTGTCATGGCAAGGGAAGAAGAAACCGCTCCGCCGCCGCATGAGACCCTGCGCATCCCGAGCCGGGTGCGCAAGCCGGGCGACGGCGCGCCGCTGCAGATGGCGGCGACGCTCTATCGCAGCGACGCGGCGCCGCCGGCCGCCGGCTGGCCGCTGGTGGTGTTCAATCACGGCTCGACCGCGGCCGGCCGCCGGCCCGCCGGCCAGATGCTGCGCTTCGAGACGCAGGCGCGCTACTTCCTCGCCCGCGGTTTCGCCATGCTCTGCCCGATGCGGCGCGGCCGCGGCCAGTCGGAAGGCGAATATGTCGAGGGCTACGATCCCGATCCGCTGAAGCTGGGCGCCGGACTGCGCCATGGGCTGGACGATCTCGGCGCCGCCATCGACTTCATGCGCGCCCGGCCCGATATCGATGCCAGCCGCATGCTGGTCGCCGGCCATTCGCGCGGCGGCCTGCTCAGCGTCGCCTTCGCCGGGCAGCGGCCGGCCGGCATCGTCGGCAGCATCAACTTTTCCGGCGGCTGGATCGACATCAAAGGCGCGGCCGAGACCTTCACCCGCGACGTGCTGGTGCGCATCGCCGCCGGCGAAAACGGCGCCGGCGGCCTCGCCGCCAAAGGCCCCGTGCCGTCGCTGTGGCTCTATGCCGAAAACGACGGCGTGTTTCCGCCGGCCAGCGTGCGGCGCTGGCACGACGCCTATACGGCCGCCGGCGGCGCGGCGCATCTCTATATCTTCGGTCCGCTGGCCGATGCCGATGGTCACATGCTCCACGAGCGGCCGGCGTTATGGCAGTCGGCGGCCGACGCCTTCCTGCATCAGCTCGGATTCCGCTGGTAGCGCTACCAGCCGTTGACGCGGTCCCATTCCGCCACGACGGCATCGCCGTCGACGACGTAATAGTGCTCGTAGGCCGCCGCCGTCATGCAGGAATGGTTGGGCAGCACGCGCAGGCGGCTGCCCGGCGGATATTGCGTGAAATCGAGCGGGGCGGCTTGCGGCCCGCCGACCAGGCCATGCTCCTGATGCACGTCGTAGACGGCAAGGCCGGCGATCGGCAGGGCATCTGCCGGGCGGCAGACCAGGCCATAGCCGCTGCCCGGCGCATGTTCGTTGGCGCCGACATCCTTCGACAGCGCCAGGCCGCCGGCATCGATCAGCAGATGGTTATGGCCGCGATGATGCCCGACCACGCTGGCCAGCACCGAGACGGCGATATCCTCCATGCCGCAGGAGCCGACGCCGGCCTGGAACAGGTCGAAGAAGACGAAATTGCCCGGCCGCATCTCGGTGACGCCGGCCAGGCTGTCGGCATGCAGGGCCGTCGGCGTCGAGCCGACGCTGACGATCGGGCAGGCATGGCCGGCCGCGCGCAGCCTTTGGGCGGCGCGCAGCACCGCCAGCCGTTCCTCTTCGGCGATGCGTTTGATCTCGGCGATGCTTTTGGCGTGATAGGAATGGCCGGCATGGGTCAGCACGCCGGCAAGCTCCGCGCCGGCCGCGGTCGATGCATCCTGCGTCAGCGCCTGCGCCAGCGGCAGCAATTCGGGCGCATCCGGCGCGATGCCGGCGCGGTGCAGTCCGCAATCGATCTTGATCAGCACGCGAAAGGTCACGCCTGAAGCTGCGCCCTTGGCGGCGATGACTTCGGCGACGGCGGGATTGTCGGTGATGATCTTCAGATCGACGCCGTCCCGCATCAGGGCGGCGACCCGATCCAGCTTCTGCGGCGCGACCGGCACGGCATAGGTGATGTCGCGAAAGCCGGCTTTCGCGAAATACGCCGCCTCGGCCAGGGTGGAAACGGTGATCGGGCCGTTCTCGCCGGCGGCCAGCCGGGCCACCATCGCCGCTTTCGCCGTCTTCATATGCGGCCGCAGGCTCACGCCGAGTTCCCTGGCGCGCGCCTGCATGCGGAGGATGTTGGCCACCAGCCGCCGGCGGTCCAGCAGCAGCGACGGGGTGGGCAGGTCAGCTAACAACACCGGATGCACCCCGTCATTCCGACAGCTCCTTCAGCAAGTCCGGATGTTTGTCGAGCAGCCGGAAAAGATTGATCACGGCCGGCAACGGCTCCACCTCGGCGCGCTCGTAACGGGAAAAGGCATTATGGCCGCCGCCGGTCAGCCATGCCGCCTCTGCCTGCGTCAGATTGAGTTTCTTGCGGATGCGGCGAATCCACTCGCCGGTGCGCCGCCGCGACTTGATGACCAGATCGTCGCCGGCGGCGGCATAGCGCCGGGCGCTCTCGGCATCGAATTCGATTTCGTCGCATTGCGGGCAGCGCCAGCCGGACAGGTCGTCCAGCTTGGCCTTCAACCCCTTGCGCTCGATCACGAATGTTTCGTGCTCGAACCGCTGCATCGCAGTGCCGTCAGCGCAATGAACGCATTTGCGCGGCATCTCATCGCTCCAGCTTGTCTTTGAACTGGATAACCGGCGGTCCTGAATCATCGCGTCTGGTCACCTTGATGTAAGCGTCCCGTCCGGCCGGCGTGGGGGCGTTATAAACCTCCTGCCAGACACGGTGATCGGCGAAAGTGGCCATGGATTTATACAGCATCCCGCTTCAACCCGGCGATGACCGCCAGCATCTGCGCCGTCGTCAATCCCATGGACCGGCCGCCATCGAGCGCCGCCTTGGTGAAAGCAGCGACTCCGAGCCGCGCCACATCCACCTGAATCCCGGCGAGATCGTAATGCGGCCTGAGCTTTTCCTTCCGCCGCGCTTTTACCCTTAAAGGGTAAAAAGTCAAACGGTCACGGCCGCGCCGGCAATACGAGCTGCGTCTGCGTCACGATGGCGGCCAGCTTGCCGTCGGCGCGGCTGATCCGGGTCTGCCAGACCATGGTGGTGCGGCCGCGATGCAGCGGCGTGCATTCGGCATAGGCCGTCTCGCCGGCGGGAATGGCGGCGAAGAAGTTTGTCTTGCTTTCGATCGTCGTCGTGCCGGCGCCGTCCTTCAGGTTGGCCGCAGTGGCGATGCCGCCCAGGCTGTCGGCGAAGGCCATCACGGCGCCGCCATGCAGGATGGCCGGCCGGGTGCAGAGGTCTTCGCGCACATCCAGCTCCGCCGTCACCTTGTCGGGCGTCACCGCGGTCAGGCGCACACCCATCAGCGTGGCAAAGGGCAGGTCGTATTCGGTCGGCATGGCGGCGCTCCTCGCTCACTGGATTGCGCTGCCAGCCTGCCGCCTCGCCGCAGGCCGGGCAATGACCTTCCGGGTAATAAAATCGCCGCTGGCGTCGCTAGCGCGCCGGCGGGGTATCGCTGCCGCGCTGCCGCGCCCGCATCTCGTATTCGCGCCGGATCGTCTGGCGCTCCTGGTCGGTCCGCGCGGCATTCATCCGCGATTGGAACTGCGCCTGATCCTGCGGGCTCAGATTGCGAAAACCCGGAAAGGCGCCGCCCTGGTTGGTCCCAGGGCTGCTCCCCGGGTCGGTCGAGGGAGCATTCGGCATGCCGGGCGATGTGCCGCCGGACCGCCCGGTGCCGCTCATGCCGCCGCCCATGCCGCCTCTCGTGCCGCCGCCCGAATTGCCCGCGCCGCTGCCGCCGCCCCCTCCGCCGCCACCGCCGCCCTGGGCAACGATCTGAGCGACGAGCTGCTGCTGCGGATCGGCGGCGCCGGCCCGGGCTGCGCCAAGGCCAGTGAGCGCCAGGCTGGTGCTGGCCAGGCTGGCGGCGAGGAGAAGGGTGGCTCTCAGCGGCATGATCAACCTCTCTGCTGATGGCGCAATATCAATGGCGCGGCGCGCCTGGCGCCGCAGGCGGCAATCGAGCGAGGTCAACCCCTTCGGCGCGCGAAGGCTCCGGTTCTTGTGCCGGTCACCGTTCGGTCACAGGGCGCGGCCTTGCGGCGGGAAAAAATTATGGCGGAATCCGGGCACCCCCTCCTTGACAAGGCGTGATCGCGTGCTTAGGTGTCTGGCGCTCTCTGCCCGAGAGTGCTAACAGTCGGGAGGATTATGGGTTATCCCATTGATTTTCCTGATTCTCGGAATTTCTACATCAACTCGATGCGACAGAACTTATGGAGGATCGCATGAAGTTTCGTCCGCTGCATGACCGCGTGGTGGTGAAGCGCGTGGCCGAAGAGGAGCGCACTGCCGGCGGCATCATCATTCCGGACACCGCCAAGGAAAAGCCGATGCAGGGCGAGGTGATCGCCGTCGGTCCGGGCGCCCGGGATGAGAATGGCAAGGTGCAGCCGCTGGACGTGAAGGTCGGCGACCGCGTCCTGTTCGGCAAGTGGTCGGGCACCGAGGTGAAGCTCGATGGCGAGGAGCTCCTGATCATGAAGGAGTCCGACATCATGGGCGTCATCGAAGGCGCCGCGAAGAAGGCCAAGGCCGCCTGATTTCGGGCCCCGTCCCGTCAGGCAATCCAGACAAGCCAGATAAGCCAGATTAAGTAGGAGAAGAAACATGGCAGCGAAAGACGTCAAGTTCGGCGCCGACGCCCGCACCAGGATGCTGCGCGGTGTCGACATCCTCGCCGATGCCGTCAAGGTCACGCTCGGCCCGAAGGGCCGCAACGTCGTGCTCGACAAGTCGTTTGGCGCCCCGCGCATCACCAAGGACGGTGTGACGGTCGCCAAGGAAATCGAGCTGCAGGACAAGTTCGAGAATATGGGCGCCCAGATGGTGCGCGAAGTCGCCTCCAAGGCCAACGACCAGGCCGGCGACGGCACCACCACGGCGACCGTGCTGGCCCAGGCCATCGTGCGCGAAGGCGCCAAGGCGGTGGCCGCCGGCATGAACCCGATGGACCTGAAGCGCGGCATCGACCTCGCCGTCGAGAAGGTGGTCGAGGACGTCAAGGCCCGCGCCAAGAAGATCGCCGGCGCCAAGGAAATCGCCCAGGTCGGCACCATCTCGGCCAACGGCGACAGCGAGATCGGCGAGATGATCGCCAAGGCGATGGAGAAGGTCGGCAACGAGGGCGTCATCACGGTGGAAGAGGCCAAGAGCCTGGAGACCGAGCTGGACGTCGTCGAGGGCATGCAGTTCGACCGCGGCTACCTGTCGCCGTACTTCATCACCAACGCAGAGAAGATGATCTGCGAGATGGAGAACCCCTACATCCTGCTGCATGAGAAGAAGCTGTCGGGCCTGCAGGCCATGCTGCCGGTGCTCGAAGCCGTCGTGCAGACCGGCCGTCCGCTGCTGATCGTGGCGGAAGACGTCGAGGGCGAGGCGCTGGCCACCCTGGTGGTCAACAAGCTGCGCGGCGGCCTCAAGGTCGCGGCCGTGAAGGCGCCGGGCTTCGGCGATCGCCGCAAGGCCATGCTGGAGGATATCGCCATCCTCACCGGCGGCCAGCTGATCTCCGAGGATCTCGGCATCAAGCTGGAGAGCGTCACGCTCCAGATGCTGGGCACCGCGAAGAAGGTGACGATCGACAAGGAGAACACCACGATCGTCGGCGGCGCCGGCAAGAAGAAGGACATCGACGCCCGTTGCGCGCAGATCAAGGCGCAGATCGAGGAAACCACCTCGGACTACGACCGTGAGAAGCTGCAGGAGCGCCTGGCGAAGCTGGCCGGCGGCGTGGCCGTCATCAAGGTCGGCGGCGCCACCGAGGTCGAGGTGAAGGAGCGCAAGGATCGCGTCGACGACGCGCTGCATGCGACCCGCGCCGCGGTCGAGGAGGGCATCGTTCCGGGCGGCGGCACCGCGCTGCTCTACGCCACCCGCGCCATCGACAAGGTACGCTGCGAGAACGGCGACCAGAAGCATGGCGTCGAGATCGTGCGCCGCGCGCTGCAGGCGCCGGTGCGCCAGATCGCCGAGAATGCCGGCGTCGACGGCGCCGTGGTGGCCGGCAAGCTGCTGGAGTCGAAGGACACCAACTGGGGCTTCAACGCCCAGACGGAAGAATACACCGACCTGGTCAAGGCCGGCGTGATCGATCCGGCCAAGGTGGTCCGCGTCGCCCTGCAGGGCGCCGCCTCGGTTGCCGCACTGCTGATCACCACCGAGGCGATGGTCGCCGACAAGCCGGAGCCGAAGCAGCCGATGCCGGCTGGCGGCCCGGGCATGGGCGGCATGGGCGGCATGGACTTCTAAGTCCGGCCTCCAGGCTGACGAAAACGAGAGGCCCGGGAGCGATCCCGGGCCTTTTGTGTTGCGCCGGCGCCGCAACCGGCGTGAGATCGCCGGCGGCAGAGAGGAAAAACGGAAAGCGGAGGAACCACGCCATGCAGATGCCGCCACGCGATGCCGCCGAGGATGCGCTCGCCCTGCTGGGCGAACTGAACCAGGGCTATATCCGCGCGGTGGCCACCTCGGACGCCGCCTGGTTCGAGCGGCATCTGGCGGCCGACTTCCTCAATTCCAATCCCGACGGCAGCCTGAGCGGGCGCGCCGCCTTCATCGCGCGCATCGCGCAGCCCTCCGGCGTGCCCGACCTTGCCGTCGAGGATGTCCGCATCCGCCTGTTCGGCGATACCGCGCTGATCCATGCCCGCACGGTCTATACCCGGCCGGACGGCAGCCGCGGCGCCGGGCGCTATACCGATGTCTGGGTGCGGCAGGCGGATGACGGGCGCTGGCTCTGCGTCGCCGCCCATGTCACGCGCGGATAGCCTCGCGCGATTCCACAGCGCCGGCAGGTCTGTTTTAGCCCCGGGCCGCGCCCTATTTCGAAAGCATCGATGGCCTGACTCAGCAAAGGGAGGACGACATGACTTTGCGCATTGGCAGCACGGCCCCGGATTTCACGGCGGAAACCACCCAGGGCAGGATCAAGTTCCATGACTGGATCGGCGACAGCTGGTGCATCCTGTTCTCGCACCCGAAGGACTTCACGCCGGTCTGCACCACCGAGCTGGGCTACATGGCCGGGCTCAAGCCCGAATTCGACAAGCGCAACACCAAGATCATCGGCCTGTCGGTCGATCCGGTCGACGACCACAAGCGCTGGGTGCAGGACATCAAGGACGTCACCGGCCATCTGCCGGATTATCCGATGATCGGCGACGACAAGCTGGAAGTGGCCAAGCTCTACGACATGCTGCCCGAGGAGGCCGGCGACAGCGCCAGGGGCCGCACGCCGGCCGACAATCAAACCGTGCGCACGGTCTATGTGATCGGGCCGGACAAGCGGATCAAGGCGATGCTGTGCTATCCGATGAGCACCGGCCGCAATTTCGACGAGGTGATGCGGCTGCTCGATTCGGTGCAGCTCACCGCGCGGCACAAGGTCTCCACGCCGGTGAACTGGCGGCCGGGCGAGGATGTCATCATCGCCGGCTCGGTCAGCGACGACGAGGCGAAGAAGATCTACCCGGGCGGCTGGAAGGCGCCGAAGCCCTATATCCGCATCGCGCCGCAGCCGCGCACGTAAGCGGGGGCCGCACGGCGACGAGGGCGGGGCGCGAGAAGCCGGTGGCCGGGGCGCAAGGGCAGGCCTCAGCCGATCCGGAGCGCGTCGCGATCCGTCGCGCAGGGATCGATCGTGACCGAGATGCGCCGCGCCGTCAGTCGGTAACATCCCTTTCAGGTGTGACTGACTCAGGGGGGATCATGCGACAGGTTGCAGCTGCGGCGCTGCTCTGTGCGGTTTTTCTGGCGGGCTGCGCCACGCGCCAGCAGGAGCCCTTGGCAGTCCCCGCCGGCACGAAAACGATCGGCGCCGCCATCGGCATCGGCGACACAATCACCTTCGATGATCTGGCGCATTTCGGTACCGGCTCGGTGTACGATGAGGCCGACGTCAAACAGTGGAAGCTGGACGAAGTTGTGTATGACGCGATCCGCCAGGCTGCCGGCAGCCGCTATGCCATCGTTCCGGCGAAGATCGACGTGGCGCGCCTCGGCAGCGGCCGGACATATTACACCAACTATTCCGAAGCCTTCGCCAAGGGCTTTGCGAAAACGCCAGCCATTTACGCCGAGCTTTTCAGTTCCCAAGACACAACCGATTCCGGTTATCCGTTCGACGCCATCGAGAGCGATGAGCCGGCCGATCTTTATCTGCTCGTTACGCCGGAACGGCTTGGCGGGCATGTCACCGGCGTGCATGGGCTTGGCATCGGGCGCCGGCCGGCTGTCATGGGCGTCGTCCACCGCAATTTCTGGCTTCGCGGCGGCGCTGGTGGACAAAGCGCAGCGCAGGGTCCTGGGCAGCGTTCCGGTGAGCGGCGAGCCCTATCGTGATATTCCGGGCGCGCTCTGGGAGGAAAGCCTGGCGGAGATGTCGGCGGAGCAGCAGGAGGAATTGCGCACCACGCTGACGCAGATGCTGCGAGAGAATATGGCGGCGACGCTGGCCAGGATTCAGTGGTAACCGCCGTTCTGCCGCGCGGAATTCGTTATCGGCCAGTCACGACCTCCGCCCCACCACCACCATATTATTTGCCGGCATCTCCATCACTTCCGCCAGCGCCAGACCGCAGCGTTCCGCCAGCGGCTGCACCTCCGTATCCAGGCAGCGCACGCCCCAGTCCGGGTTCCGCGCGCGCAGGAATTCGGCATCGAATTTCGCGTTGCTCGGCGCCGTATGCGCGCCATGCCGCTTGAACGGGCCATAGAGAACGAGCGGCGCGCCGGGTCCGAGCAACCGCGCCGCCCCGGCCATCAGACCTTCCGCTGCCGACCACGGCGCGATGTGAATCATGTTGCAGCACAGGATCGCATCGGCCGCTTCCAACGGCCAAGCCGGCGCCTGCACGTCCAGCCGGATCGCCGGCCTGATGCGATCGCATCCGCTCTCTCGCGCATGGCCGTCGATATCGGCGAGCGCATCCGCGTCGTAATCGCTCGGCTGCCAGATCCAGCCGGGCAGGCGCGGCGCCATGAAGGCGGCATGCTCGCCGGTGCCGCTGGCGATCTCCAGCAGCAGGCGCGGCGCCGCGTCCGTCGCCGGCGGCAGGATGCGCTGCAACGCCAGCAGAATCGGCTCGCGGTTGCGCAAGGTGGCGGGAGCATGTCTAAGGCCGGGCATGGCCGCAGGCTAGCAAAGCCGGGGCCGCCGTCACGGCGCGGCCGGCATGATCGCGTCAGACCGGCGCTTCCCGCGCGGCTTCCTCAGTCCTGATCTTCACCTCGCTGTGCAGCGTCCTATGCACCGGGCATTTGTCGGCGATCTCCAGAATCCGCGCGCGCTGCTCGTCGCTGAGCTCGCCTTCCAGCCCGATCGTCACGCGGAATTCGTCGATATGGCCGTCCTTCGTCTCGCAATCGGCGCAGTCCTCGGCATGGATGCGGTCATGCACCACATGCACCCGCGTCCGCCTCAGCGGCAGATTCTTGCGGTTGGCATAGAGCCGCATGGTCATCGCCTTGCAGGCGCCGAGCGCCGCCGCCAGCAGATCGTAGGGCGCCGGGCCTGAATCGCGGCCGCCCATGCTCTGCGGCTCGTCGGCCATGATCGCGTGGCGGCCGATGCGGATGCGCTGCTGGAACAGGCCCTGGCCGGTTTCCTCCACCAGCACGCCGGGCTCGCTCGCCGCGCCCGCATCCTCGGCTGCCCTATATTCGGCTGCCGCCGCCTCGGCCGCAGCGTCCGCAGCCGCCGCAGCGGGACTCGCCAGATAGCGCGCCGCCCAGGCGGCGATCACGCCGGCGACGTAATCGGCATCCTCCGCCCGGCTCAGGAAGTGATCGGCCCTGTCCAGCGAGACGAAGCTTTTCGGATGCCTGGCCGCCAGGAAAATCTGCGAGGCATTGTCGATGCCCACCACGCCGTCGCCCGGCGCATGCAGCACCAGCAGCGCGCGGCGCAAACCGGCGATGCGTTCCTTCTGCTTCTGCCGGCGCAGATCGTCCAGCAACTGTTTGCGGATGGTGAATTGCCGCCCGCCCAGGCTGGCCCTGGCCTCGCCGTCGGCCTCGATCTGCGGCACATGCTGCAGGAAGGCATGCTCGACATGGGCGGCATCGAACGGCGCGCCGATCGTGGCCACCGCCTTGCATTCGGCGATCTGCGCCGCGGCGGCCAGCACGGCGGCGCCGCCCAGGCTATGCCCGATCAGCAGGGCCGGCGCCCGATGCATCCGCCGCAGGTAATCGGCCGCCGCGATCAGGTCGGCCACGTTGGAGGAGAAATTGGTGCTGGCGAAATCGCCGCCGCTGCCGCCCAGGCCGGTGAAGTCGAAGCGCAGGGTGGCGACGCCGCGCGCGGCCAGGGCGCGCGAGACCTTCACCGCCGCCGGCGCATCCTTGCTGCAGGTGAAGCAGTGCGCGAACAGCGCGAAGGCGATGGGCGTGGCATCGCCAGCCGGCATTTCCAGGCGCGCGGCGAGCGTTGCGCCCGAAGATCCGGCGAATTCCACCTTGCGGCTGTCCATGGCTGTCTCCTGCAATCGTCCGGTGCAATCGTCTGGTGCCAATCGCCGGGCCGGAATCGTCTGGCCGGGCAAGCCGCGCGGTGCGATTTCGCCGCGCCGGCCCTAACAATTTCGCTCCCGCGCCTTATATTGAAGGGATCATAGACCGGCATGTCGGGCGCTGCCATGCGCCGCGATCCCCGCCTTTCGTCGCAGCTTTCGTCGCAGCGGCGCGATCGCATCGGTAATGACGCGCCGGCATCTCCGGCATTCCACACCAGGGATTCCACAGCACGGATTCCACACCAGGGAGCAGATCATTGGCACAGGGTATATCCGCCGAGGAAGCGCGGCGCCGCGCCGAGGCGCGTTTTCAGAAAATCAGCCAGCGCGAGCAGGAAGCCGCCGCCGCGCTCGCCGCCGAGGAGGCGCGCAAGAAAGCGGTGGCCGACAAGATCGAGCGGCTGCGCGGCCTGCGGCTCGCCAAGGAGGCCGAGGAGCAGGCCGAGGCCGAGCGCGCCGCGCAGGCCATCGCCGAGAAGATCGCCAGCGGCGCCGCAGCCGGCGACGGCAAGGCGTCGGGCAAGGCGGCCCGGGCCTCCAAGGCTGCCGCGGCCAAGACCGCAAGGCCAGCAACCGCCAGGGCTGGGGCCGGGCGCAAGCGCAAGGCGGAAGCGCTCTGATCCGAATACAGTTCCGAAGGCAGCGGCCTGAATACACCCGTATTCTCCGCCTGTCCGCCGCCCTCTTGACAAAAAGCCTATAATCCCTATATGTTCTCGAGAGCGGAATCGCGGGATTCCAGCCTTTTCGGGTTCGGACAGCGCCGGATAAGGCGGCATAAGTCGGAATAAGGGCCTAAGCCGCAACGGTCGAAAACGGTCCGGAACGGGCCGCAGCGGTCGAAAACGAGCCGCCACGGTCCGCAGCGGTCCGAGCCGGACCGCCGCGGCCGCGGCAGGGATTTTTACGACGCGTCTTGTCCTGGGATTTTACGCGAAGCGCTCGCGCGCCAGCCGGGCGCCGGCGCCCAGGGCTTCGAGCTTCCGGCGCGAGACCTCGAAATCCAAAGGCGCCAGGCCGCAATTGGTGCAGGGGATGATCTTCTCCTTGGGCACGAACTGCATGGCGGTCTTGATCGTCTCGGCGACCTCCTCGGGCGTCTCGACCTGATCGGTGGCGACGTCGATCACGCCGACCATCACCTCCTTGTCGCCAAGCAGGCTCATCAGCTTCGGCGGCACTTTCGAATTGCGGCATTCCAGCGAGACCTGGTCGATGCGGCTTTTCGCCAGCGCCGGGAAGAAATCCTCGTACTGGCGCCATTCGCCGCCCAGCATCTTCTTCCATTCGATATTGGCGGTGATGCCGTAGCCGTAGCAGATATGCACCGCGGTCTTGCAGCTCAGCCCGTCGATGGCGCGATGCAGCGCCTCGATGCCCCAGCCGGCCGCCGCCGTGGTATAGGCGTTGAAGGCCGGCTCGTCGAACTGCACAATGTCGACGCCGTCCTTCTCCAGCGCCCGCGCCTCCTGGTTCAGCAGGTCGGCGAAGGCCATCGCCATCTTGATGCGGTCGCCGTAATGCTCGTCGGCGATGGTGTCGATGATGGTCATCGGCCCGGGCAGGGTGAATTTCAGCTTCTTTTTGGTATGCGCGCGGCACAGCTTCGCCTCCGCCTCATGCGCGCGCCCCTTCATGGTCAGCGCGCCGACGACGCGCGGCACCATGGCCTTGTAGCGGTTGTCGCGGATGCCCATCTCCACCTTGTTGTGGAAATCGATGCCGTCGACGAATTCGAGGAAGCCATGCACGAAATGCTGGCGCGACTGTTCGCCGTCGCCCACCGTGTCCAGCCCGGCATCCTCCTGCAGCTTCAGCCACAGAAGCGTGGCGTCGCGCTTGGCGGTTTCCAGTTCGGCGCCCTGCTGTTTCCATTGCGGCCAGAGCTTGTGGGTCTCCGACAGCCAGAACGGCTTGGGCAGGCTGCCGGCGGCGGCAGTGGGGAACAGGGTTTGCTGGGCCATGATGTTTCCTCCCGGACGTAAGCCGGGAAAGATTAGCAGGCCGGCCGCGCCGGTGGAATGCGTCGGCACGCGGCGGTTTTAGCATCGGCGCGATTCCCAAGGACGGCCGCGTCATCCATGTGATCGGCCCGTGACAAGCACGGGCGGCTGTGACAACCGCGATCGGACGCATGACGGCGGGCGGCGGCGCACCCATATACCGGGCCTAACGCGAAAAAACACATGCGCCGTCTCCAGCATCTCGATGGGCTCCGCGGTTGGGCCGCCCTGTTCGTCCTGTTCCACCATGTCGCGCGGGCTTTTTTGCCGGCGGGCAACAGCGCGGCCGGACAGGACCCGATCCTGGCGCCATTCACCTTCCTGACCGACGGCCCGCTGGCGGTGTCGATCTTCTTCATCCTGTCCGGCATCGTGCTGGCCGCCGCCGTCGATGCGGCGCGCGCCGGCGCCGTGCCGCCCAGCCTGCCCGGCCTGATCGTCAAGCGCTGGCTGCGCCTCGGCCTGCCGATCCTCGCCGCCGGCCTGCTGGTGCCGCTGCTCTTCGCCTTCGGCGCCAACCAGGCCGGCGCGGTCGCGGGGGTGACGCATTCCGCCTTCCTGCGCGACTTCTTCCCGGCCGGCTATCAGCCGAGCGTGCCGCAGGTGATCCGCGAGGCGGCGGTTGGCGCCTTCGTCGGGCCCGATACGCCCGAACACGATCCGATCCTGTGGACGATCCGCATCGAATTTCCCGGCTCGATCCTGGTCTTCGCCCTGAAGCTGTTCACGCCGCGCGGCCGGCCTACCGTGATGGCGGCGCTGATCGCGGCGGTGGCGCTGACGCTGCTGCCGTTCTGGATGGCGCATTTCTGCGCCCTGTTCGCGCTCGGCGTTGCCATGCGCGAGATCGCCGCCCATGAGAAGCGCAGCGAGTGGTTCGCCGAATGGCACGATGTCGCCGGCTTCGCCATGATCCTGCTGGGCCTCAGCATCTACCCGCTGCTCGATGCCGAGGCGCATGGCCTGATGCGGCGGCTCGGCGGCCTCGTCGATCCGATCGGGCATATGAGCCAGTTCACCATCCGCTCGGTGCTGGTGGTCGGCGGCGTCATGCTGTCGCCGACGATCCAGCGCTTCCTGAGCAACGCCGTATCGACCTTCCTCGGCAGGATCTCCTTCGGGCTGTATCTGCTGCATGCGCCGCTGCTCTGGTCGCTCGGCGGGCTGACCTACCTGCAGCTCTACTGGCGGCTGGGGCAGAAGCCGGCCGCGCTGCTGGCCGGCGCGGCGGTCGCCGTCGCCGCCTGCATCGCCGCCAAGCTGTTCCATCACGCCGTCGAAAAGCCGGCCATGAAGCTGGCCAGCCAGGCCGTCATGCGGCGCGGCGTCGTACTGCGGCGCGGCTAGGCCGCCGCCTTGCCCGCCAGCAGCGGCTTTTCCCGCTCGAACAGCGCGATCAGGTAATCCATCGCGGCGCGCACGCGCGGCGCCCGGCGCAGATCCGGATGCACCAGCAGCCAGACCTCGCGGTCCGCCGCGGCGCCGGCCTGGGCCAGGCAGACGAGTTTCGCATCCGCCGCGCCGAGGAAATGCGGCAGGGCCGCCACGCCCAGTCCGCTGCGGGTCGCCAGATAAAGGCTCGCCAGGTCGTTGGCGGCAAAGGCCAGCGGCCTGCCCTCGGCCTGGCGCAGCAGCCAGCGCTGCTGCGGCACATGGTCCAGGCTGTCGTCGTAGCCGAGATAGTCGAACGTTTCGGGCTTGCGGCGGCGCAGATAGTCGCGCGCGGCGTAAAGCCCGTAGGCGAGCAGCCCGAGCCGCCGCGCGATCAGGCCGCTATCGGCGGGCTTGAGCAGACGGACCGCAAGATCGGCTTCGCGGCGGCTCAGATTGGCGCTGTCCTTGCCGCCGATCAGCTCCAGCCGGATGCCGGGATGGGATTTGCGCAAATCCACCAGCCGCGGCGCGATGAAATGGCTGGCCACCACCGGCGGCGCCGCGAGGCGCACGCTGCCCTGCAACTGACCGGCGGCGCCGCTCGCCTGGCGCTGCAGGGCGATGGCTTCCGCCTCCATGCGCTCGGCATTGTTCAGCAGGGTTTCGCCGTCGCCGACAGCGACCCCAGCCGCGCCAGTTCGAGGAACACGCGGATATCGTCCCAGTCCATCGCCGAACCACCTGTGCACAAATCCACAGAAGCTCTGATTTTATATCATCTTCCGTGCTTTTGCCGCAGCCTTAATCTGGTCCGACAACCGCACGAAAAAAGGAGACGATCATGGTGCGCGTCATTGCCATGGAACGGGCCGGCGGCCCGGATGTGCTGCGTTTGGCCGAGCGCGATCTGGCCGCGCCGGGAAGGGGCGAGGTGCTGCTGCGCCAGGCGGCGATCGGCGTGAACTTCGTCGATATCTATCACCGCACCGGCCTCTATCCGCTGCCGGCCTGGCCGGCGGTGCCGGGCATCGAGGGCGCCGGCACGGTGGAAGCCGTGGGCGAAGGCGTCGATGCGCTCAAGCCGGGCGACCGCGTCGCCTATATGGGCCTGCCGGTCGGCGGCTATGCCGAGGCGCGGCTGCTGCCGGCCGAGCGGCTGATCAGGCTGCCGGACGCCGTCTCGCTGGAAACGGCGTCGGCTGCGATGGCGCGCGGCGTGACGGCGCATATGCTGCTGCACAGGGTCTATCCGGTCGGGCGGGGGAGCACGCTGCTGGTGCATGCCGCCGCCGGCGGGCTGGGCCTCATTCTGGTGCAATGGGCCAAGGCGCTCGGGGCCACGGTGATCGGCGCGGTCGGCTCGCGCGGGAAGGCGGAGCTGGCGAAGCGGCATGGCCTCGATCATGCGATCCTGTACCGGGAGAGCGATGTTGCCGCCGAGGTCCGCGCGCTCACCGACGGCCGCGGCGCCGATTACGTCATCGACGGCATCGGCGGCGAGAACTTGCGCAAGGATTTCGACTGCACGCGGCAGTTCGGCACGATCGCCAGCATCGGCGAGGCCGGCGGCTCGATTCCGCCGATCGACGTCTTCGAGCTGGGGCCGCGGCGCGCGCTGTGTCTCGCCCGCCCCAGCGTGATCGCCTACAGCATGGACCGGCAGACGTACCGCATGGCGGCGGCGGCGGTATTCGAGCGGCTTGCCGCCGGCTTGCGGATCGAGATCGGCGCGCGCTTTGCGCTCGAAGAGGCGCGCCAGGCGCAGGAAGCGCTGCAGGCGGGCCGCACCACCGGCTCGATCCTGCTGCTGACCTGAAACAAAAAGGGCGCCGCCATGGCGCCCTTTCGTCCTCGCTGCTGCGCCGGCTTCATTCCGCGGCGGCGGTCAGCGCCGCCTGCTGGTTCAGCACCCGCTCGGTCGGCCGCGTATTCATGAAAAGCTGCATGATGCCGGCCGCCGCGCCGATGCCGGCGGCCAGTTGCCAGGCCAGGGTATACGAGCCGAGCGCATCGTAGATCACGCCGCCGCCCCAGGCGCCGAGGAAGCTGCCGACCTGATGGCTGAAAAAGGCGATGCCGGTCAGCGTCGCCAGGTAGCGGATGCCGAAGATATGCGCCACCAGGCCGTTGACCAGCGGAATGACGCCGAGCCACAGCGTGCCCATGATGGCGGCGAAGATCAGCGTCGAGGCATTGCTGACCGGCATCGAGAAATACAGCGCGATGGCGACCGAGCGCAGCAGGTAGATCAGCCCGAGCAGCCAATGCTTGTGATAGCGGTCGCCCAGCCAGCCGAACAGCCAGGAGCCGAACACGTTGAAGGCGCCGATCACCGCCAGCGCCTGCGCGCTCAGCATCGGATTGGCGCCGCAATCGGCCAGGAAGGTGGGCAGATGCGTGGTGAGAAACACGAGCTGCAGGCCGCAGACGAAGAAGGCGCTGGCCATGACGATATAGCCGCCATGCCGGCCGGCATCGGCCAGCGTGGCGCGCATCGATTCGCCGCTGCCGCCGGCCTTGGCATCGACCGGCACGTCGTCGGCGCGGCCGCCGAACAGCGCCGCCGGCAGCATCACCGCCGCCAGGGCGACGAAGGCGAACATCGCCATCTGCCAGCCGCTCGCCTGGATCACGCCCTGCGCCAGCGGCGCGGCGACGAAAGTGCCGATCGAGCCGGCGGCCGAGACCAGGCCGAAGGCAAGGCTGCGCCGCTCGGGCCGCACCACCTTGGCGGCGATCTTGGCGGCAATGCCCGACGTTGTGCAGGACAGCGCCACGCCGATCATCACGCCGGCGCCCAGGGTGACCATCCAGGCGGCGCTGGCATAGGCGGTGACGAGCAGGGCGGCGGCATAGAGCGCGCCGCCGAACACGGCGATCAAGCGCGTGCCGAAGCGGTCGACCAGGGCGCCGGCGAAGGGCTGCGTCATGCCCCAGACGATGTTCTGCACCGCCAGGGCGAGCGCGAAATCGGCCGCCGAGATGCCGATGTCATGCGTGATCGGCTGCATGAACAGGCCGAGGCTCTGGCGCATGCCCATGGCCAGCGACAGCATGACGGCGGCGCCGGCGAGAATCGAAATGCTTTGCGCGCGGTTGAGCGAGGGGTGGTGGAAGGAGGCTGCGGCGGAGGCGGTCGTCATGGAAGGCTCTTTTATCGTTGGTATCGTCGGTCGTCTCGGGCGTGGCGATGATGCGGTGCGGTCTGCGCGAAGTCCAGAAAATCGAAAAGTCCAGAGAATCGAAAGTCCAGGGGAGCGATTGTACCGGTGCATTATGCGCTGACGCCGGTCCGGATTGGGCCGGCGCAGGGTGAGAATAGTATCGGCAGAAATGCGAAGAAGATGGTAAATTCGCCAAGCCTCTGCGCATATCTGCGCAGACGGCGAGAGCGCCGCAACCTGGAACCGCGCCATGTCCGCCTCTTCCGCCAACGCCATGCCGTCCTGGGACGACATCCGCTTCTTCCTCGAACTCGGCCGCCAGGCCTCCCTGTCGGCCGCCGCGCGGCGGCTGAAGGTGGATCACTCGACGGTGGCGCGCCGCGTCGCCGCGCTGGAACGCCGGCTCGGCCTGACCTTGTTCAACCGGCTGCCGCGCGGCTATGCGCTGACCGAGGATGGCGAGAAGCTGCTGGCGAGCGCCGAGCGCATGGAGGCCGAGATGCTGACCCTGCAGCGGCAGGCCAGCGGCGGCGTCGCCCTGCAGGGCAATGTGCGCATCAGCGCGCCGCCGCTTTTCGCCAGCCATTTCCTGGCGCCGCGCATGATCGGCTTTTTGCGCGCCAACCAGGGCATCCGCATCGAACTGGCCGGCGATCCGCGCCTGGTCGATCTCAACCGGCGCGAGGCCGATCTGGTGCTGCGCATGGTGGCGCCGACCGACCACAACCTGGTGGCGCGCCGGCTCGGCATCGTCGGTTACGGCCTGTATGGCGCGCGGGACTATCTCGCCCAGACCAGGCCGCAGGACCGCATCTTCATCGGCTACGACGACAGCATGGGCCATATCGAGCAGCAGCATTGGCTGATGCGGCAGGCGAATGGCCGCCCGCTCGCCTTCGTGTCCAACGACATGACCAGCCTGTATCAGGCCGCCCGCGCCGGCATGGGGGTGACGGTGCTGCCGCATTATCTCGGCGCCAGCGATCCGCTGCTGCGCCGGCTGGCGACGAAGGATCCGTCCAGCGAGCGCGAGCTGTGGCTGGCGGTGCATCCCGACCTGCGCCGCGCGCCGCGTATCCGCGCGGTGATCGACTATCTGGTGGCGCTGATCGAACGCGAACGCCGCCTGCTGCAGAAGGGCGGATCGCACAGAAGCGCGGCGAAAGGCGGTGGCGCGTGAGCCTGCGGGCTTGCCAATGCAGCGGCCTCATGCTGTGCTGGCGCCATCCCCGGCAAGAAAGACATGGCCCAGACGATGACCCAGGATCTATTGCGTAACTTGCAGGCCGACCGCGCCGAATTGACCGCGATCCGCCACGACATCCACCGCCATCCGGAAACCGCCTTCGAAGAGAACCGCACCGCCGACATCGTCGCGGCGAAGCTGTCCGAATGGGGCATCGCCGTGCATCGCGGCCTGGGCAAGACCGGCGTGGTCGGCACCCTGGAAGGCAGCAGGCCGGGCCAGCGCGCCATCGGCCTGCGGGCGGACATGGATGCGCTGAACCTGCAGGAGCTGAACGACTTCGCCCATCGCTCGGTGATCGACGGCAAGATGCATGCCTGCGGCCATGACGGCCATACCACCATGCTGCTCGGCGCGGCCAAGCACCTGGCGCGGCACCGCGACTTCGCCGGCAAGGTGCATTTCATCTTCCAGCCGGCGGAAGAGGGCGAGGCCGGGGCGCGCGCGATGATGCAGGACGGGCTGTTCGAGCGATTCCCCTGCGATGCCGTCTACGGCATGCACAACATGCCGGGCATCCCGGCCGGCCAGTTCGCCATCCGGCCCGGGCCGATGATGGCGGCCAGCGATACCTGGAGCGCGGTGTTCACCGGCACCGGCGGCCATGGCGCCATGCCGCATATGGGCACCGATCCGACCATGCCGGCCGCCGCCTTCATCACCGCGACGCAGGGCATCGTCGGCCGCAACGTTTCGCCGCAGCATGCCGCGGTGGTCAGCGTCGGCCATATCGCGGCGGGCGCCGCCGGCTCGCCGAACGTGATCCCGTCTCAGGTCACCATCCGCGGTACGGCGCGCAGCTACACGCCGGCCGACCGCGACCTGCTGGAGCGCCGGCTGGGCGAACTGGTGCAGGGCATCGCGGCGGCGCATGGCGTCAGCGCCGAATACGATTATCTGCGGCGCTATCCGCCGCTGGTCAACGCGCCGGAGCAGACCGCCATCGCCATCAAGGCGGCAGAGGCCACCGTGGGCGCGGCGCTGGTGGACGGCAATACCGAGCCGCTGACCGGCGCGGAGGATTTCGCCTTCATGCTGGAGCGGAAGCCCGGCGCCTATATCCTGCTGGGCAATGGCGGCGCGAAGGAAGACGGCGGCTGCCACTACGTGCATACGCCGCATTACGACTTCAACGACGCCGTCACGCTGACCGGCGTCGCCTACTGGGTCAATCTGGTGCAGGCCGAACTGGGCGGCCTCTGAGCCGTCTCAATGTCCGAAGCGGGCGTAGCGGCTGCGCATCGCGTCGGCCAGGGCGCGGTCGCGGCCGACCGAGCTATGCCCGGTCGCCGTCTCCTTCACCGGCTTGAGCTCGCCGTTCAGCGGCCGCAGCAGGAGGCCGTCGGGACGGTCCTCGACGACGAATTCCGTGCCGGCATTCCAGTGATGCGCATCCAGCATTTCATGCGGCAGGCAGAGTTTGCCGCCCTTTTCCAGTCGTGTCGTCGCCATGGTCGCCTCGCGTCGGTAAACGGCCGGAGCGCGCATGGGCTCGGCCAAGCGGTTGCGGTTCAGGGGGCGCGTCCGGGGCTCCGTAGTGGAGCGCGAACCGGGTTAGCACACAAGAGGGTAGGAGTGCCAACCGGGCCGTCCATGCGCCGGGCATGACGGAATGACGATAAAGGACGGCAGCCGGAGCGGCTTTCCGCCGCTCCGGCCGATGATCGAGGCCGCATCGCCGCGCGGCGCGGCCCTCAGCCGAGCACCTGGTCGGCGAGCGGATAGAGCTCGCGGTCCTCGCGTTCGATACGGGCCCTGAGCCGGGCGAAGATCTGGCGCGCTTCCGGCAGGAAGCGGTCGATCTCCCTGTGCAGCGCGCCGGATGTCCGCCAGCGCTGCCAGAATTCCATATAGGACTTGTAGAGGTCGCCCATCTCGTTTTGATAGCGCGTGGCCATCGTCGCCAGATTGCGATCGCCCGCCGCCAGCAGCGTCGGATAGAGCGTATGGTCCTCGACGGAAAGGTGGGTCGACAGGCGGCTGGTGAATTCCGCCAGCAGGCGCGTCAGATCGCGCGCCCAGCTTTCGCCCGCCGTGTTGTGCAGGCTGTGATGGACACGGTCGAACAGCGCGTCGAGTTCGATATGGTGCAGGCGATAGCGTTCCGTCGCTGACATGCGATTCTCCTTTTTTCGTTCCAGCGAATGAGGGGTGAGGTCGGAGATATGGCACGCGCCAAAAGAAGTAAAACAGATGTATCTTTAAATCGGCCGGAAGTTTGACGCAGAGCAAACGCGCGATGCGGTGAGTGCCGTCTGGATGAAAAAAGGCGCGCCGCTGCGCTCAGCGCACCACGCCGCCGAGCTTGTCCAGCACCTTGCCGGTCGATTGCTGCACTAGCAGCACGTCGGGGCCGGCGACATAGCGCTGCGTATCCGGCCGGCGCGGCGGCAGATCGCGCACCAGCGGCCCCGGCAGGCGGGGCAGGTCGGCGATCTGCGCCGCCGTCAGCACGTCGCCGATTTCCGGCGCCTTCTCGAAGCTGGCCGGCGCGGCGCGGGTGTTTCTCTTGCCGCGCGCGGCATGGCGGCGGTTACCGTATTCCTTGTCGAAATAGAAGGGAATCAGCCAGCGTTCGGTCCGGTTGAAGGCGATCGCCTCATTGATCGGCGCTTCGGCCGCGGGCGGCGGATTGACCGGAATCGGCTCCGGCGTCCTCGGCGCCGGCGCCTGCATGACCTGCGCACGCGCCGGCGGCGCGGCGAGCAGCCCGGCCGTCAGCCCGACCATCAGCCCGATTGCCAGGGCGGCAGGGGCGAACGGGCCGGAACGGTTTGCCATCGGCGTTCAGACGGCGGCCGCGGCGGCAGCGGCGTCCTTGGCGGCCTGCTCGCGCAGGATGTCCGCCTTGCTGCGCTTGACGCTGGCCGATTTGAGCTGACCGCAGGCGGCCATGATGTCGCGTCCGCGCGGCGTGCGCACCGGCGAGGAATAGCCGGCATTGAAGACGATGTCGCTGAATTTGCGGATCGCCTCGTCGCTGGAGCATTCGTAAGGCGCGCCGGGCCAGGGATTGAACGGGATCAGGTTGACCTTGGCCGGAATGCCCTTCAGCAGCCGCACCAGCTCCTTCGCGTCCGCCGGGCTGTCGTTGACGCCCTTGAGCATCACGTATTCGAAGGTGATGCGCCGCGCATTGCTCAGGCCCGGATAGGCGGCGCAGGCCGCCAGCAGGTCCTTGATCGGATATTTCCGGTTCAGCGGCACGATCTGATCGCGGATGTCGTCGCGCACGGCATGCAGGCTGATCGCCAGGTTGACGCCGAGTTCGGCGCCGCAGCGCCCGATCATCGGCACCACGCCGGCCGTGCTCAGCGTGATGCGGCGCCTGGAGATCGCGATGCCCTCGTTGTCCATCACGATCTTCAGCGCCTTGGCGACGTTGTCGAAATTGTACAGCGGCTCGCCCATGCCCATCATGACGATGTTCGACAGCATGCGGCCTTCCGGCGGCGAGGGCCATTCGTTCAGATGATCGCGCGCCAGCATGACCTGGCCGACGATCTCGCCGGCCGACAGGTTGCGCACCAGCTTCATCGTGCCGGTATGGCAGAAGCGGCAGGTCAGCGTGCAGCCGACCTGGGACGAAACGCAGAGCGCGCCGCGATCCTCCTCCGGGATATGCACGCATTCGGCCTCTTCGCCGTCGGCGAATTTGAGCAGCCATTTGCGCGTGCCGTCGCTGCTCTGCAAATCGCGCGCGGCCGCCGGCCGGCCCACCGCGAAGCGTTCCGCCAGCGCCTCGCGCATCTCCTTCGACAGCGTCGTCATCGCGGCGAAATCGCGCGCGCCGCGATAATAGATCCAGTGCCAGAGCTGATTGGCGCGCATCTTCGCGGCCTTCTCCGGCGCGCCGCCCGGCACCACGCCGGCGGCCAGCAGCGCCGCGGCGATCTCCGCCCGCGTCAGGCCGACCAGCTCGACGCGGCCATCGGCCGCCGCCGGAACGGCGCGCTCGCGCGCGCTCACGTCAGGAACGATGGCGGCTGCCAGGCTCAAGAGGTCGCTCCGCCGACATGGCAGGCCTTGTCGATGGCATGCAGCGCCGCCGTGAAGCCGTTCAGATCGTAGGTGTCCGTGGTCTTGGTGCCGCGCGTCGATTCGCCTTTCACCACCAGCGTGCTGCCCTTGCGGAACAGCTCGACCAGCTTCTGGTCGGTGGCGGAATCGGCGGCCCAGGCGGCTTCCTCATGGGTGAACATGTCGATCGTGGTGTTGCCGACGATCGCCTGGGCGGAGACATTCTCCTTCAGCGGATAGCCGAAATAGATGCTCACCTCGTTGCGGATCTTCTCCTTCGGCTTATGCGTCACCAGGATGTAGATCTCGCCGCGCTTGGCGCCCACCGGCAGCTTCTTCTCCGGCACCGAATACAGATAGCAGAGCTTGGCGCCCTTCTCGGTGGTGTATTCGTAGGCGCTCCAGCTTTGGAAGCTGCCGATCTGCCTGGTTTCGCTCTGCGACTCGGTCTTCTTGCTGGCCGCGGCCAGGCCGGCGGCGCTGGAGCCGAGAAAAAGGAGGAGTGAGGCGAGCAGCAGGGCTGCCGGTCGGTGTGCCATCTTGTCGGTCATGGCGCGAAGATAACCATCGCGGGCGGCGATTTCCACCCTGGAGTCAAACTACCCCCGCCTTGCCCGGCCGCCCGATTCGGCCCGGTCCGGCGGCACGGTGAGGTCGCAGCCCGGCCCGCCAGGCGCGGGAGGGGAAGAAAGCCGCTGGCTTTTCGAATCTTAGACGATACTTATGGGTTGCTCTAATCCCCACCAGGTTGTAACTCATTGAATCTCGGCGAAAATTATCTGACTGTTCGTTCACGTTCGAGAGTTATTAACCTTTTACCTGTTCGTCTGGTTGTGTTTACCGTTCCTCAATCTACCAATTCCGTGGCAGGCCTATCTCTTCCCTTCGCCGATGATCGCGTGCTGCTCAACCTCGCCGCCTACTGGGCCGGCAAGCGCAGCGGTGGACGGCTGCCGCCGCGCCGGGCGATCGATCCGCTCGACATGCCGCGCCGCCTGCTGCCCTTTCTCACCCTGGCCGAGCCGGTCGGCGATGGCGTCGTCCGCTTCCGCCTGATCGGCACCGAACTGACCCAGCGGGCCGGCCGCGACGATACCGGCAAGACCAGCGCCGAGACGCTGAGCGGCAGCTACCGCGACTATATCGAAAGCCTCTATGCCACCGTGGCGGCCGAGGCGCGGCCGCTTTATGTCGAGACCGTCCAGGCCTGGCCCGAGGAAGGCATGAGCCGCATCCGCCGGCTGCTGCTGCCGGTCACCCGCGACGACCTGTCCGGCGATGTCGCCTTCGTGCTGGGCGCGCAAAGCTTCGGCCCGGCGCCGGAAACGCCCGGCCGGCAGCGGCCGCCGATGCAGCAGCAGCTCATCGCCGTCGAGGCGCTGGAAAAGGGCGTGCTGCAGGCGACCTTCCGCGGCCTGCTCGATCCGCCGTAAATCCGGCTATTGCGCGGCGGCCTCGTTCTGCGCGGCGCGCCATTGCGCCCGCAGGGCATCCGAGGTCGCGCCCCGGCCGTCCGGCCGCCAGCCGGGCGGGCCGAAGACATAGCCCCAGGCCGCGCGCAGGTTCGGCGCGCGCCGCAGGTCGCGGCCGATCTCGACCCATTCATGGAAGGCGATGCGCAGCGGATTGAAGCTGCCGAGATTCTTTACGATCCCGTAGCGGCAGGGCTCGGCCGCGTCCTCCGCCGCGAAGCTGCCGAACAGCTTGTCCCAGACGATGAAGATGCCGGCATAGTTGCGGTCGAGATAGCGCGGGTTGGTCGCATGATGCACGCGGTGATGCGAAGGCGTGTTGAACACCGCTTCGATCCAGCGCGGCAGGCGGCCGATCTGCTCGGTATGGATCCAGAACTGATAGACCAGGCTGACGCCCTTCTGGAAGACGATCAGCGCCGGCGGAAAGCCGACGAGCGCCAGCGGCAGCCACAGGACCCAGGTCAGCGCGAGATTGCCTGTCCAGGTCTGCCGCAGGGCGGTCGAAAGATTGTAATGCTGCGAGGAATGGTGGTTCACATGCGCCGCCCACCAGATGCGATGCTCGTGGCTCAGGCGGTGGAACCAGTAATAGACGAAATCCTCGGCGAACAGCAGCGCCAGCCAGGTCCAGCCGTTGAAGGGCAGATCGAACAGCCGCCAGCGATACGCCGCCTCCAGGCTCCACCAGATGACGCCGGCGAACAGGATGCCCTGCACCAGGTTGACCAGCCCCATGATCAGCGAGGCCGCCGTATCCTTCAGCTCGTAGGCCGGCTGCCGGCGCCAGCGCGCGATCAGCACCTCCAGCACCGCCAGGCCGACGAAGGCGGGAATCGCAAGGATCACCGGATCGGGCAGCATCGGCGAGGTCACTGCGGCAGCTCCATCAGATGGCGCTGCCAGCGGCCGGCGCCGGCGGCATCGAGCCGCAGGTGGAAATCGGGATGCGTGAAGGCGCGGGTGGCAAGCGTCAGCCGCACCGCGCCGTCGGACAGCGGCGTCAAGGTCACGGCGATGGTCTCCCCGGCGGTCAGCTTGCGTGCGGCCAGTCTGGCGCCGCTGACGAAGACCACGGCGACATGGCCGCCGTCGTCGCGCGCCAGCGCCGTCCTGCCGTCCTGCGAGACGGCGATCTCGCCGGCCGCGAAGCCAAGCTCCGGCGCCGCCAGCGCGGCGGCCGCATCGTCCGCGCCCGCGATGGCCGCCTGCCGCCTGCCGCCGGTCAGCCAGACCAGCAGCAGGATGGCGGCGATGCCGCCGAGCGGCAAAGTGGGATCGAGCGGCAGGTCCATGCCGCCAGTATATACCGGCCCGGCGCCGCTAGATGACAAGTTTGCGAGCGGGGCCTGCCGGCCATTGCCGCGGCGCAGCGGAACGCTAGCTCGTGCTGCGCCCGACCAGCGCCGCCCGCAGGCCATATCATGGAGGAGATCATGCGCGGATCACTGGCTGCCGTCATCCTGCTGCTGGCCGGCCTCGCCCTGCCGGCGCGCGGCGCAAGCCTGCGGTATTATCCGCTGCCCGACGGCGCCGGCCCGCATGACGTGGCGCCCGCGCCCGACGGCGCGGTCTGGTATACCGCGCAGGCGGCGGGCGCCCTGGGCCGGCTCGATCCGCAAAGCGGCCAGGCCGAGCAGATTCCGCTCGGCAAGGGCTCGGCTCCGCATGGCGTGATCGTCGGCCCGGACGGCGCGCCCTGGATTACCGATGGCGGGCTGAATGCGATCCTGCGCGTCGATCCGCAAACGCGCCAGATCAGGCGCTGGCCGCTGCCGCGCGAGGCCGGCCAGGCCAATCTCAATACCGCCGTCTTCGACAAGGCCGGCATGCTGTGGTTCACCGGCCAGGCCGGCCTTTACGGCCGGCTCGATCCGAACAGCGGCGCGCTGAGGGTCTGGAATGCGCCGGGCGGCCGCGGGCCCTATGGCATCACCGTCACGCCGTCCGGCGACATCTATTACGCCTCCCTGGCGGGCAGCCATATCGCCCGCATCGATCCCGAGAGCGGCGCGGCGACGGTGATCGAGCCGCCGCCGGAATTGCGCGGCGCGCGCCGCGTGTGGTCGGACAGCCGCGGCCGCGTCTGGGTCAGCGGCTGGAATAGCGGCCAGGTCACCGTCTACGATCCGGCGGCCGGCTCCTGGCAGGGCTGGAAGCTGCCCGGCCCGCAGCCGCAGGTCTATGCCGTCTTCGTCGACGACCGCGACAAGGTCTGGCTCAGCGACGTCGCCAACAACGCGCTGGTGCGCTTCGATCCGCTGACCGGGCAGTTCACGCCGTTCGTCTCCGATCAGGACGGCGCCTATGTGCGGCAGATTCTCGGGCGGCCGGGCGAAGTCTGGGCGGCGGAATCGGGCGCCGGCCGGCTGGTGGTGATCCGCGGCGACGACTAGGGTGTGTCGTCAATTATGGGATTCCCAAAGTATTGAATGAATGATTCATAGGAGGTCGCCTGAAGCGAGGGGGCGACCGATGCGGCGATATGGACTGACCGACCGGCAGTGGGAAGTGATTTCCGGCTTACTGCCGGGGCGCAAGGGGCATGTTGGGGCGACGGCCCGAGACAACCGGCTGTTCGTCGAGGCGGTGCTGTGGAAGTACCGGGCTGGCGTGCCGTGGCGCGACCTGCCGGAGCGGTTCGGCGACTGGAAGAACGTGCACCGACGGTTCAGTCGCTGGGCGCAGAGCGGGGTCTGGGACCGGATATTCGAGGCCCTGACCCGTGACCGGGACAACGAATATCTGATGATCGACAGCACCATCGTACGGGCGCATCAACACGCCGCCGGCGCAAAAGGGGGGCCGCGGATCGGCAAGCTCTCGGCCGTTCCCGAGGCGGACTGAGCACCAAAATCCATGCCCTCGTCGATGCGCTCGGCCGCGTCGTCGACATCGCCCTTTCGCCCGGCCAGGCCGCCGACATCACCGCTGCCCATGGCCTTCTGGATGGTCGCCGCTTCGGTGGCTTGATCGCCGACCGCGCCTACGACGCCGACCATCTCACGCAGCCGTTGCGCCAAGCCGGCACCGCCGTCGTCATCCCCTCCACTCGCAGCCGCCGGACGCCGATCCCGCACGACCGCGACCTCTACAAGCAGCGTAACCGCATCGAGCGCTTCTTCTGCCGCCTCAAGCAGTTCCGAGCCATCGCCACCCGCTACGACAAACGAGCCGACCATTTCGCAGCAGCCACAAAGCTCGCCGCCGCCATCCTCTCATACAATTGACGACACACCCTAG
>NZ_DASVCJ010000058.1:0-43414 GCF_036381655.1 Ferrovibrio sp. | reverse complement strand
CCTCAAGGGCCTGCGTCAGATAATCCCGGACAATGCGCTTCACGTCTGCGCGATTGGTACTCATTGCTACTGCTTGCCTCCACGTTTCCACGAAGACCATGTCCAGCAACGCGGCGCGGTGTTCAGCCTCGCGGTACTGCTTCGTGTAGAGGCTCAGCATCACCTCGCCGCGGTGCGGAGCAGGAAGCCGGCGCCTATAGTGAAAGACACCGCGTTTCCGGGTGATGTGGGTACATTGTGGGCACCTTGCGCGCAAGTTTCTCCTCCGACGGTGAGCCGGGGTGAAAATTCCGCTGCAAGTTCAAGAATTTGAGGAAGCAGTGGCTGGGGGACTAGGATTCGAACCTAGACAACCAGAGTCAGAGTCTGGGGTCCTACCGTTAGACGATCCCCCAGCAGGGACCGGATCGGCTATAGGCGCCGGGATATAGCCGTTCCGCCCGGGCTTTTCAACCCTTCCCTGCCCCGGCGATTAGGGTTTGAAAAGGCTGACCATTTCCAGGTGCGGCGACCAGCGGAACTGGTCGATCGGCACCGCCCGCACAAGCTGGTAGCCGGCATCGGCCAGTGTCCGCGCATCGCGGGCGAAGCTGTTCGGATCGCAGGATGCCATGACAATGCGCGGCACCGGACGGCCAGCCGATGCCGCCGCCACCAGTTGCTGCACCTGCGCCTTCGCCCCGGCGCGCGGCGGATCGAGTAGCACGGCGTCCAGCGCCTTCAGTTCCGCCGACATCAGGGGCTGGCGCTCGAGATCGCGCGCCTCGGGCCGCAGCCGCCCGGCAAGGCCGGCCGCATTGACCGCCGCCTGCAGAGCCGCGATGGCCGGCCGGTCCGCATCCGCCGCCAGGGCATTCATGCCGGCCGCCGCCAGCCGCAAGGCGAAGGCGCCGCAGCCGGAGAAGAGATCGGCGACGCGTTTCGCCCCCTGCAGTTCGGCCAGGGCGAAATCCGCCATGATCTGCTCGGCCTCGGCAGTGGCCTGCAGGAACCCGCCCGGCGCCAGCGGCACGGCGATATCGCCGAACCTCACCTGCGGCGCGCGTTCGCCGAGAAACAGCAATTCCGGCTCGCCGCGCAAATCCAGCTTCCAGCTCAGGCGCGCCAGTCCCATCGCCTTGGCCGCCTTGCTCAGCGCGATGCGCTCCTGCACGCGCATCTTCAGCTTGCCGGTGATCAGCACATCCAGGCCGGTTGCCGTCTCGGTGACCTTCACGTCCACCGCCCAGCCATCGCCCAGAACCGGCAGCAAAGCCTCGCGCAGGGCCGGCAGCGGTGCCAGCAAGGCCGGCCGCAGCACCATGCAGGTCTCGATATCGACGATTTTGCGGCTGGCCGCCTCATGGAAGCCGAGCAGCACATGATCCTTCACCCGGCGGGCGACGAATTCGGCCCGGCGCCGCGAACGGTCCGGCACGGCGACAAGATCCTGCACCGGCGGCGCCGTGAAGCCGCGCCGCTGTAGCGCGGCGATCAGCTTATCGCGCTTCCAGGCGCGATAGGGCGCATCGGCCCAATGCTGCAGGGCGCAGCCGCCGCAGCTCTGGAAATGCGGGCATGGCGGCTCGACGCGGTCGGGGCCGGCCTGCTCGAGCACGGCGATCTCGGCGGCAAAGCCGTCGCCGCGCGCCTCGCCCACCTTGGCCGCGACGACATCGCCCGGCACGGTGAACGGCACGTAATAGCGCACGTCATCCTTGAGCAGGACGCCATGGCCCTGCCCGCCCATCCGTTCGATTACGCCTTCGACATCACGCATTGCCAAATACCGCTGCGATCAGAAATTCCTTGTTGCCCTCGGGGCCGAGGATCGGGCTCGGCTCGATGCCGAGCACGCGCCAGCGCGGCCTGGCCTGCCACCAGGCTTCGATGCGGCGGCAGACCTCGTCATGCAAGGCCGGATCGCGCACCACGCCGCCCTTGCCGACACGCTCGCGCCCGACCTCGAATTGCGGCTTGATCAGGGCCACCGCCCAGGCGTTCGGCGCCGCCAGCGCCAAAGCCGCTGGCAGCACCGTTTCCAGGCCGATAAAACTGGCATCGCAGACCACGGCATCCACCGGATCGGGAATCAGCCCCCGGTCCAGGAAGCGCGCATTGGTCTTTTCCAGCACCACGACCCGCGCGTCGTTGCGCAGTTTCCAGTCCAACTGCCCCTCGCCGACATCGACGGCATAGACCTTCCTGGCGCCATGCTGCAACAGGACATCGGTGAAGCCGCCGGTGGAAGCTCCCACATCGAGGCCGATGCGCCCCGTAGCCGACAAGCCGAAATGCTGCAGCGCATGCGCCAACTTCACGCCGCCGCGGCTGACCCAGGGATGCGGCTTGCCGCGCAATTCCAGCGGCGCATCGGCGGCGATGGCCAGGCCCGGCTTGTCGAGCCGCTTTTCGCCCGAAAAGACCAGCCCGGCCATGATCGCCGCCTGCGCCTTGGTACGGCTTTCCGCCAGGCCGCGTTCGACCAGAGCCTGGTCAAGCCGGATCTTCGGCGCCTTCATGCCGTCTGCTCCCGCTGGGTGATGGGGCGCAGTCTACGAGTCCACCAGGTGAAGCGCCAGACCAGCATGACGGCGGCGGCCGCCAGCCCGACCACGAGGCCGATCCAGATGCCCTGTCCCCGCAGCGGGCTGTTGAAGCCGAACCATATGGCGGCCGACAGGCCGCAGGCCCAGTAGCCGATGGCGGCGCAGACCATCGGCACGGCGGTATCCTTCAGACCGCGCAGCACGCCGTTGCTGACCGCCTGCGTTCCGTCGACTACCTGGAACAGGGCGGCCAGCAGCAGATAGGAAACAGCCAGCCCGAAAACCGGCGAGGCGGCGTCCGGCACGAACAGACCGATCAGCTGCGGCGCGAAAATCCAGAACAGGCTGCCCGAGCAGGCACCGAAGCAGACCGCCATGCCGATGGCGATCCAGCCGGCACGGATCACCCCGGCATGATCGCGCGCGCCGGCGGCCAGCCCGACCCGCACGGTGGCGGCCTGCGACAATCCCATCGGCACCATGAAGGCGATGGTGGCCCATTGCAGGGCGATCTGGTGCGCCGCCACCTCGTCGGCGCCGAGCCGGCCCATCAACTGGACCGCCAGCGAGAACAGGCCGATTTCGGAGGCAAGTGTCAGCGCGATCGGCCCGCCGATGCGCAGATACTCGCGCAGTCGGGGCCAGGAGCTGCGCCAGCGCGACGACCAGATGCGATACCGCGAAAAATCCGCATCGCGGGCGACATAAGCGGCGAATGCAAGGAACAGGAGCCAGTTGGCCAGGGCCGAACCGATGCCGGCACCGGCAATACCGAGCTTCGCGGCAAAGGCGAAGCCGTAGACGGCAGCGGCATTCAGCAGGACGCCGGCGACCATCAGCACCAGAGCCGGCCGCGGCCGGCTGAGCGCCGCGGTGAAAGAGCGCAGCACCGAGAACCATACTCCCGGCAGGTAGCTGATCATCAGCAGGTGCAGGAACAGTGCGGCATCGTCGATCAGTTCCGGCGGCTGCCGGAACCACACCATGAACGGCCGGGCAGCCACGAGGATGGCCAGGCTGGCAAGAAACCCGATCCCGGTCACGATCAGGCCGTCATGCACCGCCTCGCGCACGCTGGCATGATCGTCCGCATTCCGCCCCACCGCCTGCGCCACCAGCGCGGCGACGGCGATGCCCAGGCCCATGCCGAACATCCAGAAGAACCAGAACAGCGAAAAGGCGAGCGCGCCGGCACCGAGCGCATGATCGGAAATATGCGCCAGCATCACGACATCGGTGGTATGAACGGCGATCTGCGCCAGCTGCGTGCCGACGATCGGCAGCGCCAGCGTGAGCGTCGCCCGCGCCTCGGAGAGAATCATCGCAGCTCTCTATGGGTTAAGCGCGGGCTGGAAGTTCGCTGGCGCGGCCAAGTGCCGAAAGCGCCATGGCGACGATCTGCGGCGCGTTCAGCCCTGCCTCGTCGTACTGCTTCGCCGGCGCATCATGGTCGATGAAGCGATCGGGCAATACCATGGGACGGATCTTGAGGCCGGTATCGAGCAGGCCGTCATGGCTGAGGAATTGCAGCACATGGCTGCCGAAGCCGCCAATCGCGCCTTCCTCGATGGTGATCAGCACCTCATGGTGGCGCGCCAACTGCCGGACCAGCTCGGTATCGAGCGGCTTGCAGAAGCGGGCATCGGCCACCGTGGCCGGCAGACCGCGCGCCGCCAGATCATCCGCGGCCTTGAGCGCTTCGCCCAGGCGTGCGCCGAAGGAGAGAATGGCGATCGAGCCACCCTCGCGCAGAATCCGTCCCTTGCCAAGCGGCAGCACCTGGCCAACCTGCGGCAGCGGCACGCCGCGGCCTTCGCCGCGCGGATAGCGGAAGGCGCTGGGCCGGTCGTCGATTGCCACCGCGGTCGCCACCATGTGCACAAGCTCGGCTTCATCGGCAGCCGCCATCAGCACCATGTCCGGCAGGCAGCCCAGATAGGCGATGTCGAAGCTGCCGGCATGCGTGGCACCATCGGCGCCCACCAGGCCGGCGCGGTCGATGGCGAAACGCACCGGCAGCCTCTGGATCGCGACGTCATGCACGACCTGGTCATAGGCGCGCTGCAGGAAGGTCGAATAGATCGTGGCGAAAGGCTTGAAGCCCTCGCAAGCCAGGCCGGCGGCGAAGGTGACCGCATGCTGTTCGGCAATGCCGACATCGAAGCAGCGTTCCGGGAAGCGCTTGGCGAACAGGTCCAGGCCGGTGCCAGAGGGCATGGCGGCGGTGATCGCGACGATGCGCTCGTCCTTCTCGGCCTCCCGGATCAGGCTTTCGGCAAAGACCTTGGTATAGCTCGGCGCGCCGGCTTTCGGCTTGGCCTGCGTGCCGGTGATGACGTCGAATTTGGCCACGCCGTGATATTTGTCCTCGGCGGCCTCCGCCGGGGCGTAGCCCTTGCCCTTACGGGTGACGGCATGGATCAGCACCGGGCCGGACTGGTCGTTGTCGCGGACGTTCTTCAGCACCGGGACGAGATGGTCGAGATTATGCCCGTCCACCGGACCGACATAGTAGAAGCCCATTTCTTCGAACAGCGTGCCGCCGGTGACCATGCCGCGGGCATATTCCTCGGCCTTCTCGGCCGCGGACGCCAGGCCGCGCGGCAGGATCTTATGGCCGAGCTGCTTGGCCAGCTGGCGCAGGCCCATATAGGAGCGCGACGAGAGCAGCCGCGACAGATAGGCGCTCATCGCGCCGACCGGCGGCGCGATCGACATGTCGTTGTCGTTCAGGATGACGATCAGCCGGGTATCCATCGAGCCGGCATTGTTCATCGCCTCGTAGGCCATGCCGGCCGACATCGCGCCGTCGCCGATCACGCAGATGACGTTGTGCTCTTCCTGCTTGAAGTCGCGCGCCACCGCCATGCCGAGGCCGGCGGAGATCGAGGTCGAGGAATGCGCCGCACCGAACGGGTCGTACTCGCTTTCGCTGCGCCGAGTGAAGCCGGACAGGCCGCCGCCCTGGCGCAGCGTGCGGATGCGGTCGCGCCGGCCGGTCAGGATTTTGTGCGGATAGGCCTGATGGCCGACATCCCAGATCAGCTTGTCGACCGGGGTCTCGAACACATGATGCAGCGCCACGGTCAGCTCGACGACGCCCAGGCCCGCGCCGAGATGGCCGCCGGTCACCGAGACGGCGTCGATCATCTCGCGGCGGACTTCATCGGCGAGCTGCTTGAGCTGGTCCAGGTCGAACTGCCGGATGTCGGCCGGCGTCCGCACGTTATCCAGCAGGGGAGTGCGGTTGCTGATCATCGGTCCCGATTGTGTCACGAGCGGCGGGTTATAACAAACTCCGCCAGCTCCTGTAAAACGCCTGCCGCCGGCCCGAAACCGGCCAGCCTGGCCTTTGCGGAATTGGTTAACGCGCGGGCCTTCGCCTTGGCCTCGGCCAGCCCGAGAAGCCCGACAAAGGTGGCTTTTCCGGCCGCGGCATCCTTGCCGACCGCCTTGCCCAGCTCGGCGGCATTACCCTCCTCGTCGAGGATGTCGTCCGCGATCTGAAAGGCAAGCCCGATATCTCCGGCATAGTCCCGCAGGACGGCCCGGGCTTCCTGCCCCGCGCCACCCAGGATGGCACCGGCTTCCGCCGAAAAAGCGATCAGCGCTCCCGTCTTGCGGCTCTGCAGCAGCCGGATCTCGTCGAAGGACAGCGGCTGACCCGCCGCCGCCCGCTGTTCGGCCGCCAGATCGATCGCCTGGCCGCCCACCATGCCCCGCGCCCCGGAGGCCCGGGCCAGGGCCGCCGTCAGCGCGATCCGCACTGCCGCATCGGGATGGGTTTGCGGATCGGCCAACACGGCGAAGGCCTCGGTCTGCAGGGCATCGCCGGCCAGTACCGCGGTCGCTTCGTCGAAGGCCTTGTGCACGGTCGGCCGTCCGCGGCGCAGGTCGTCGTCGTCCATGCAGGGCAGGTCGTCATGCACCAGCGAATAGGCATGCAGCATTTCCGCTGCCGCCGCCGCCCGCAGACTGCGGCCGCGCGGCACCTGGAAGAGATCCGCCCCGGCGATTACCAGCAGGGCGCGCAGGCGCTTGCCGCCACCCAGGCAGGCATAGCGCATCGCCTCATTCAGCTTGGCCGCCGGATCATCCAAGGACGGCAGAAGGCGCTCCAGCTCCGTTTCGACGGCGGCTGCGACCTCCCGCATCGTCGCCGCAAAATCCGGCGACGCCAGACTGTTCATCTCATTCCGCCTTGAAGGGTTGGGTGGAAGCCTGGCCGTCCGGGCCGATCACGATCTTTTCGATCTTTTCCTCGGCCGCTTTCAGCTTGGCCTCGCAATGGCGTTTCAACAGCGCGCCACGACCATAGAGTGCAATCGATTCCTCCAGATCGACCCGGCCGCTTTCCAGCTTGGCGACAATTTCGTCCAGCGCCTTCAACGCCGCCTCGAAGCTCATGCCGGCAATATCGTCCGGAATGGCTTCGGCATTGCTCTCGGCCGACTCCTTCGCCTTCGACATGTCGCCTCCGTCCACATTTTGCCATAGTCTAAGGATTGGCTACGGCTTGAACAACCGAAGCAATATATTGCGGCTGTCGGTTTGCCAACCCGCAAAGGGAGCTATCCATGCTGACCCGTCGTTTCCTGCTCGCGACCATGCTGGCCGGCACCAGCGCGCTGGCGCTTGCCTCTCCCGCCTGGGCCGACGAGAACCAGAACCTGATCGACCAGGCGCGCATCACCGTCGACCGCTTTGCGGCGGACCCGCAATTCACCGACATGCGCCGCAAGCTGGCCCGCGCCAAGGGCGTCTTCATCGTGCCGCAACTGCTCAAGGCCAGCTTCATCATCGGCGGCGAGGGCGGTTCGGGCGTGCTGCTGGCCAAGACGGCCAATGGCTGGAGCGAGCCGGCCTTTTACACAATGGGCGCCGGCTCGATCGGCCTTCAGATCGGCGGCGAGGCCTCCGAGGTGATGCTGCTGCTGATGTCCGACAAGGCCGTGGAAGCCATCCTGAAAAACGAATTCAAGCTCGGCGCCGATGCCTCGGTCGCCGCCGGCCCGGTCGGCGCCGGCATCGAGGCGGCGACGACGACCAATCTCGGCGCCGACATCCTGTCCTATGCCAAGAGCAAGGGGCTGGCGGCCGGCATTTCCGTCGAAGGCGCGGTGATCACCGCGCGCCATAGCCGCGATCAGGCCTATTACGGCCGTTCGATCCATCCGCGCGACATCCTCTATAACAACGTCGTTGCCAATCCGGGGACGAACAGCCTGCGCCAGGCGCTTGCCGCAGCCGAACTGGCCTCGTGATCTCGCCATGATTTCCGAAGCGACGCTGCGCGGCTTCGGCGATACCAGCTACACAATCGGCACGCCGGCCGGCGAATCGATCGGGCTGCGCCTGGGCGAGCCGAATGCCGAGGCCGACCGGCTGCTGACGAGACTGGGGGCCCGGTCGCTGTGCTGCCTCAATGCCTGGAATCCCGGCAGCCGGCCGCAGCCAGCCGCCCGAAACATGGCCTTCCACCAGCGCCTGCGGCGCGACCTGCTGCGCCGCGGCTGCCGCATCCTGCCGCATCTCGGCGTGCCGGACCGTCCCGGCTGGCGGTCGGAGCCCGGCTTCGCGATACTCGACCTGGCAAAGGAAAAGGCCGTACGCCTCGCCGAGGCCTACGGCCAATATGGACTGGTCTTCTACGAGCGCGGCGGAACGGCCGAATTGCTGCTGACCCGCCGCGCGCTTCGCTGAAGCAGGGCTGCCTCAGGCGACCTCGAACAGGCCGGCGGCGCCCTGGCCGCCGCCGATGCACATCGTCACCACCACATATTTGACGCCACGGCGCTTGCCCTCGATCAGGGCGTGGCCGGCCATGCGCGCGCCCGACATGCCATAGGGGTGGCCGATCGAAATGGCGCCGCCATTGACGTTGAGGCGATCATTGGGAATGCCAAGCTTGTCACGGCAATAGATCACCTGCACCGCGAACGCCTCGTTCAGCTCCCACAGGCCGATATCGTCCATCTTCAGGCCGAAGCGCTGCAGCAGCTTGGGGATGGCATAGACCGGGCCGATGCCCATCTCGTCGGGCTCGCAGCCGGCGACCGCCATGCCGCGGTAATAGCCGAGCGGCTTCAGGCCCTTCTTCTCGGCCAGCTTGGCGTCCATTACCACGGCGGCGGAAGCGCCGTCGGACAGCTGGCTGGCATTGCCGGCGGTGATGAACTTGCCCGGACCGCGCACCGGCTGCAGCGCGGCGAGTCCCTCGGCGTTGGTATCCGGGCGATTACCCTCGTCCTTGGTCAGCGTGACGTCCTTGTAGGAGACTTCCTTGGTCTCCTTGTTGACGACGGCCATCTTGGTCGGCATCGGCGCGATCTCGTCGTCGAACTTGCCGGCCTGCTGTGCCGCCGCCGTGCGCTTCTGGCTCTGCAGCGCATATTCGTCCTGCGCCTCGCGGCTGATGCCATAGCGCTTGGCGACGACTTCGGCGGTGTCGATCATCGCCATGTAGATGTCCGGCTTGTTCTGCATCAGCCATTCGTCGCGGGCGCGGAAGGTGTTCATATGCTCGTTCTGCACCAGCGAGATCGATTCCAGGCCGCCGCCGACGGCAATCGGCACGTTGTCGTGGATCACCTGCTTGGCCGCGGTGGCGATCGCCATCAGGCCCGAGGCGCATTGGCGGTCGACGCTCATGCCGGCGACGCTGACTGGCAGACCGGCGCGCACCGCGCAAAGCCGGGCGATGTTGCCGGCGGTGCCGCCCTGCTGCAAAGCCGCGCCCATGACCACGTCATCGACCTCGCCCGGCTCGATGCCGGCACGCTTGACCGCTTCGCGGATGGCATGGGCGCCGAGCGTCGCCGGATCGGTGTTGTTGAAGGCGCCGCGATAGGCCTTGCCGATGGGCGTGCGGGCGGTGGAGACGATGACGGCTTCACGCATTGTGTTTCCTCCTGATAGCGGTCTGGCGGCACGCTAGCGCCAAACTTTTCGCGGCGCAAACCTTACGCCACGGCAGGCTTACGTTCGCGTCAAGCCGGCCATGTTCAAGCGGCGGGCCAGCGCTTGGCGATCTCTTCCAGCATCACTTCCGTGGCGCCGCCGCCGATCGGATGGATCCGCGCATCGCGCGCCATGCGCTCGATCTCGCTTTCGCGCAGATAACCGGCGCCGCCGTGGAATTGCAGGCACTCATAAGTCACGTCATTGACCAGTTCGCCGCAGAGCGCCTTGACCATCGAGACCTCGCGCACCGCATCACGGCCCTGCTCCATCAGCCAGGCGGCATGATAGACAAGCTGGCGCGCCGCCTCGGTGCGCGCCTCCGCCATCGCCAGCCGCTGGCGAATCGCCTGCTTGTCCATCAGGACGCCGCCGAAGGCCTTGCGGGTGGCGACATAATGCCGGGTGATCTCCAGTGCGCGGCGGCATTCGCCGACCGCCATGGCGCCAAGCACCAGCCGCTCATTCTGGAAATTGCGCATGATGGCATAGAATCCGTGATTCTCTTCGCCAAGCCGGTTCTCCGCCGGCACGCGGCAATCGTCGAAGACCAGCTCCGCCGTGTCCGAGCAGAGCCAGCCATGTTTGTTCAGGCTGCGCCCGACGGAAAAGCCCGGCATGCCTTTCTCGACGGCGAAGATCGAGATAGCACGCGAGCCCTTCGCCTCCGGATCGGTCTTGGCGGCGACGAAATAAAGATCGGCATGCACGCCATTGGTGATGAACATCTTGCCGCCGTTCAGCACGTAATCGTCGCCCTCGCGCCGCGCCCGGGTTCGGATCGCCGCCACATCGGAGCCGGCATCCGGCTCGGTGACGGCCACTGCGGTAATCAGCTCGCCGGCGATCACCTTGGCGAACCAGCGGTCGAGCTGCCGCTTGCTGCCGGCATGGGCCAGATGCGGCGAAGCCATGTCGGTATGCACCAGCACGGTGGCCGAGAAGCCGCCGAAACCCGAGCGACCGCATTCCTCGGCGAGGATGGCCGAGGCGATGGCGCCCTGCTCGCTGCCGCCATAGGCTTCGGGATAGCGGATGCCGAAGAAGCCGAGGCAGCCCATCTTGCGCAGCACCGCGCGCGGCACCATGCCGGCCTCCTCCCAAGCCGTTCCATGCGGCCGGACTTCCTGATCGATAAAACGGGCGATCTGCTCGCGCAGTTGCGCATGTTCTTCCGTCTCGTGGACCGTCCGCATGCTGCCTCCCGCCATTCTATTTCAGGTGCGGCACCAGCCGCTCCAGCGCCTGCGACAGCTTGGGCAGCGAGGCCGCGTAGCAAAGCCGGATCCGCCCCTCGCCCGCCGGGCCGAAGGCAACGCCCGGCGCCAGGCCGACCTTCGCCTTCGGCAGCAGGTCGAGGCAGAATTGCAGCGAATCCTGCAGGCCGTCGAGCGCGAAGAAGGCATAGAAGGCGCCTTGCGGCTTGCCGAGCCGCACGCGCGGCAGCGGCGCCAAAGCCTGATAGACGAGATCGGCGGCGCGGCTGTAGCGCTCGACCAGGCCGTCGACATAGGCATCGCCCTCGTTCAGCGCCGTGACCGCGCCCCACTGGGCGAAGGCATTCGAGCAGGAGACGTTGAATTCGGTCATCTTCTCGATGGCATCGGCAAGGTCGGGCCTTGTCACCACCCAGCCGAGCCGCCAGCCGGTCATCGACCAGCTTTTCGAAAACGAGTTGACGATCACCACCGCGTCGTCCGGCTCGGCCAGCGTGTAGTAGCTCGGCGCATGATTGCGGCCCGGCGCGCGCGCCTCGCCGTAGACGATGCGGCCATAGACTTCGTCGGAAAGGAGCCAGATGCCGCGGGCACGGGCAAAATCGAGGATCGCCCGCAATTCGGCTTCGCTCGCCACCCAGCCGGTCGGATTGCCCGGGCTGTTCAGCATGATCAGCCTGGTCGTCTCGTCGCAGGCATCGAACAGCCGCTGCAGATCGAGCACCCAGCGGCCGTCTTCGCTCTGCTGCAGATAGACGTCGCGGACCTCGGCGCCCAGGGCGCGGATCGCCTCGCAGCCATTCGGCCAGATCGGGCCGATCACCGCAGCGCTGTCGCCCTTCTCCAGCAGGCATTGCAGCGTGATCATCAGCGCGCTCATGCCCGAGGCCGTGGCGACGATCCGATCGAGCGGCGTGTCGACCCTGTAAGCCCGCTTCAGGTAATCGCGGATCGCCTCCCGCAGAGGCAGGATGCCGCGGTTGGGCGTGTAGTAGGTCTCGCCTCTTGCCAGCGCGGCGGCGGCGGCATCGCGGATGAAGTCCGGCGTCGGCTCGTCGCCCTCGCCGGCCCAGAGCGGGATCATGCCTTCGATCCGGTGGCCGGCATTGTAGACGGCGCGGATGCGCGAAGCGGGAATATCGAGGATGGTCTGGCGGATGCGGGCTTGTTTGGTCATGGTCTCAGCAATGCAATCAAACGGTGGAGGGCGGTATCGATATCGAGATCGCCGGCCAGCACGGCATCGGCAAGCCCGTCGAGTTCGGCATCGGGCAGCGCGGCCAGCCCCTTGCGCAGACGGTCGAGCGCGAGGTTCTGCAGCAGCCGCCGGGTGCGGGCGCGCGGATCGGGCCGCTTGCGCCGGCCAATCGCGGCGATGGTATCGGCAAGATCCGCCACGCCCTTGCCCGCCGTGGCGCTGGTCTGCAGCACCGGAATTGCCTGGCCGTTCTTGCGCGCGGCCATCGCCGCCAGCTGACGTGCCGCGCGTTCGGCGAAGGGCAGGTCCGCCTTGTTGACCACCAGGATATCGGCGATCTCGAGAATGCCGGCCTTGATCGCCTGCACATCGTCGCCCAGCCCCGGCGCGTTCACCACCACGCGCACATCGGCGATCTCGGCGATCTCGACTTCCGACTGGCCGGTGCCGACGGTTTCCACCACCACCACGTCGCGGCCGGCGGCATCGAAGACATCGATCACCCGCGCTGCCGTGCGCGACAGGCCGCCGAGATGGCCGCGGCTGGCCAGCGAACGCACGAATACGCCGGGATCGCCGGAATGCCGCGTCATACGGATGCGATCGCCGAGGATCGCGCCGCCGGTCAGCGGCGACGAGGGATCGACCGCAACCACGCCGACGGTCAGGCTGCGCTGGCGCAGCTCGGCCACATAGGCGGAGACCAGCGTCGACTTGCCCGCTCCCGGCGCGCCGGTGAAGCCGACCACCAAGGCCCGGCCGAGCCGGCCGCGGATGCCATGCAACACGACGCGGGCCTCGTCGGTTTCATTCTCGACCGCGGTGATCGCCCGGGCCAGCGCCGCGCGCTCGCCGCCCAGCAAGGCCGGCAGCCAATCCGGCATGATGTCGCCGGATGTGTCGGCGGGCACAGTATCGGCGGGAGACTTTTGCATCGCCGCACCATACGCGCTAAGAAGGCGGCCGTACAAGCAGCCGCAACCGCCGCGCCAACCTCCTCGTCACCGCCCCAAAGGCCGTTCATGTCGAATACGTCTCTCGTCGATAAGAGCCAGCTTTCCGCCCGGCTTTCGCCAAGTCCGGCCGGAGCGGGCAGCTTGCGCCGGTACGGGCCGGTCAACTGGCTCGGCCTGTGGACGCTGTACCTGAAGGAGGTGCAGCGCTTCATCAAGGTCATCACCCAGACAGTGATCGCGCCGATGGTGACCACGCTGCTGTTCTTCGCCGTCTTCGCGCTGGCGTTGGGCGGCGCCGTGCGGCAGGTCGGCGGGCTGCCCTTCATCGAATTCCTCGGTCCCGGCCTGATCATGATGGCGACGACGCAGAACGCCTTCGCCAATACCTCGTCCTCGATCATGATCTCGAAGATCCAGGGCAACATCATCGACGTGCTGATGCCGCCGATCAGCCCGGGCGAATTCCTCTTCGCCTATGCCATGGCGGGCGTCACCCGGGGCTTCATCGTGGCGGTGGCGGTCGGCCTTGCCATGCTGCCCTTCGCCGAAATCCACGTGCATTCGTGGGCGGCGGCGATCTATTTCGTCTTCTGCGGCTCGCTGATCCTCGGCCTGATCGGCATCCTGGCCGGGCTGTGGAGCGTGAAATTCGACCATCTGGCGGCGGTGACCAATTTTGTCGTCACGCCTTTGGCCTTTCTCTCCGGCACCTTCTATTCGGTCGAGCGTCTGCCGCCCTTCTGGTACGGCGTCGCGCATTTCGACCCGTTCTTCTACATGATCGATGGCTTCCGTTTCGGCATGACCGGCCATACCGATGGCGATCCGCTGCTCGGCGCCGCGGTGCTGGGCGCGGTGGCGCTGGCGCTCTGGGCGCTGTGCTACGCGCTGCTGCGTCGCGGCTATCGCCTGCAACCATAGTGTCGCTGTTTCAGCCGTTCAGCCGGCGTTGCGGCGTCTAAGGGCGTCCCAAATCCTTGTCCTGATCCACAATGTTCAACAGCAGGCGCCGGCCGAAAGGCCGGCGGGTAGCCGCAGTATAGAACATATTGCGAACAATGGCAAGGATTAAATTGCTAAAAGCCTTAACCCTTGCGCGGCTCCCGCCCCCAGGGAGCGGCAAGCCACAGCGCGGCGGCCATCAGCGCCCCGGCGGACCAGACCGCGGTTTCGCGGTCGCTGTTGGCGATAGCAATGCCGGCCACGATGGAGGCCACCAGCCCCAGAATGACAACGAAAATCGAAACCGGCTCCCAACGCCCACGCATCTTTTCTACCCTCAAAACCACGCTTGCGCCGACCCGGCGGCGCCTGCCGTAACATGCCGCAGCGCAGCAACGGAACAAACTTAATTTCCGGCTATGCGCCTTGCCGATAGAGCAAATCGCCGCACCCCAATGGGCGCCGTCATGCTGTTCCGCGCTCTGGCGGGTTCCACGGATGAGCGCCGCCCAGCGCGCCACTGACGAAATCGAGGAAGGCGCGCACCTTGGCGGGCAGATGCCGCCGCGAGGGATAGACGGCATAGACCGAGGTTTCGTTCGGCGCCCAATCCTGGAGGACGGCGCGCAGGCGGCCGGCGGCGAGATCGTCCCTGACATAGAAGCGCGGCACCAGGCTGAGGCCGAACCCGGCGCGCAGCGCATCGCGCACCGCCAGGCTGGAACTCACCTTGTAGCGGCCATTCACCGCGATGCGCACGACACGATCGGCGCGGCGGAATTCCCATTCATCGGCATGGCCGGACAAGGTGAACTGGATGCAGTTGTGCCGGCGCAGGTCCTCCGGCGTTGCCGGCAATCCGGATGCCTCGAAATAGGACGGCGCGGCGCAGACGACATGGTCCAGCGTCATCAGCTTGCGCGCCACCAGGCTGGTATCCTTCAGATCGTCGCTGCCGCGGATCGCCAGATCGTAGCCCTCCCGGACGATATCGACCCGGCGATCCTCCAGATTGAGATCCAGCGACAGGCGGGGATAGCGCGTCAGGAATTGCGGGATCGCCGCCGACAGGCCCAGCAGGGTCAGCGTCATCGGCGCACTGACCCGCAGGATGCCGCTGGGCATCTGCTGCAGCGGACCGACGGCGTGGTCGGCCTCGTCCAACTCGTCGAGCACCCGCGCGATGCGTTCGTAGTACAGGCCGCCGGCCTCGGTGAGGCTCATGCGCCGCGTCGTGCGGTTGAACAACCGTATCGCCAGATGCGCTTCCAGTTCGGCGATGTTCTTGCTAATCGCCGCCGGCGACAGCCGCAGCCGGCGCGCGGCGGCGGCAAAGCTGCCAAGCTCGGCGGTCAGCCGGAAAACCTTCAGCGCGGTCAGCCGATCCATAGATTATTGACCTACAGTTACGAGTTATTCCACAGAAAGCGGAATTATCATCCACCGGTTAACATAATACATGCCAGGACAGGCGACGCCACCGGGGCGGGCCATTCAGATGGAGGGCACTGGAGATGGAGGCACTGGCATGTCCATGCCATTGAATCGGATCGACGCAGGCTTGGCCGGCAATCCGCTGGTCTTGGCGATCCAGCGCCGGATTTCCGCCAACCGCTTCGACCCGACGCGGCAGGTTTCCGATGCGCGGATCGCCGAACTGGTCGGGCTGGCGACCCGGGCGCCGACCGCCTTCAACCTGCAGAACTGGCGCTTCATCGCCGTCCGCACGCCGGAAGCCAAGCAGCGCCTGCGCAAGGTCGCGCAGGACCAGGCGAAGGTGACGGATGCCGCCGTGGTGTTCATCGTCTGCGGCCAGCCGCCGTGCCATGAGACGCTCGCCGCGCGGCTGCAGCCGGCGGTCGCGGCCGGCTTCATGCCGCCGGAGATGCCGGCGATCTGGGTCGAGGCGACGAAAGCCTCCTACGAAAACCAGCCGCAGAAGCAGCGGGACGAAGCCATACGCTCGGCCAGCTTCGGCGCGGCCATGCTGATCCTCGCGGCAGAGGCCCACGGCCTGGCGTCCTGCGTCATGGGCGGTTTCGATCCGGCCGGCGTGGCGCACGATTTCGGCCTCGCCGCGGACGAAATACCGGTGGTGCTCGTCGCCATCGGCTTTGCCGCCGCCGGCAACTGGCCGCAGAAGCCGCGGCGGCCGGTTGCCGACATGCTTGCGTTCGTCTGAACGCCCTTTGGCTCGAGCATAGCGGGAGACCTACGATGACACGCGGTTCCGACCTGCTGCTGACGGCGATCGCGCCGGTCGTCTGGGGCAGTACCTATATCGTGACGACAGAGCTGCTGCCGCAGGGCTATCCGCTCAGCGTGGCTGCGCTGCGCGCCCTGCCGGCGGGCTTGCTGCTGCTGCTGTTCGTGCGCCGCCTGCCGCACGGCATCTGGTGGCTCCGCTCCGTCCTGCTGGGCGGCCTCAACATCGCCCTCTTCCTGACCATGCTGTTCGTTTCGGCCTATCGCCTGCCGGGCGGCGTCGCCGCCACGGTGATTTCCGTGCAGCCGCTGATCGTCATTCTGCTGGCCCGCCTGCTGCTCGGCTCGCCGGTCCGCCTGCTGGCTATCCTGGCCGGCATGGCGGGCGTCGGCGGCGTCGCGCTTCTGGTGCTCACCCCCAACGCCGCCCTGGATGCCATCGGCGTCGCCGCTGCCATCACCGGCGCGATCTCGATGGCGGCCGGAACCGTGCTGGCGCGCCGCTGGCAGCCGCCGGTATCGCCGCTCGCCTTCACGGCCTGGCAACTGACGGCGGGCGGCATCCTGCTGCTGCCGGTCGCCTTCTGGCTGGAACCGCCGCTGCCGGCGCCGAGCATCGCCAACATTGCCGGCTTCCTCTATCTCGGCCTGATCGGCGCGGCGCTGACCTATGCGCTCTGGTTCCGCGGCATCGCCCGGCTGGAGCCGACGGCGGTCTCGCCGCTGGCATTGCTCAGCCCGGTGACGGCGGTGCTGCTCGGCTGGAGCATCGCCGGTGAAAACCTGAGCGGGCTGCAGATCGCCGGCATCGCAATCGTCATCGGCAGCGTCTGGCTGAGCCAGCGCGCCCAGCTCGCCGCCGGCGTCAGGGCACCAGCAGCTTCTCCAGCGCGGCCCTGATGCGCGGCGGGATCGGCACCGGCTTCTGCACGCCGCGTTCGACGAAGACATGCACGAAATGGCCGGTGGCGGCAGGATGCCGCTGGCCGTCGCGGAACAGACCGATCTCGTGGCGCACCGAGGATGTGCCGATTTTGGCGATGCGCAGGCAGGCCTCGACGGTTTCCGGGAAATTGATCGATTGATGGAAACGGCAAGCGGTTTCGACCACCAGGCCGATCACGGGATCGTTGACCATGTCGAGTCCGCCGAAGCGGATCATGTAATCGTTCACCAGCGTGTCGAAATACGAGTAGTAAACGACATTGTTGACATGCTGGTAGATATCGACATCGGCCAGCCGCACCGGAATCGGCAGACTGTGCCGGTAATCGGCGCGGGTCTGCAGCTTGGGATCGCTCTCTGTCACGGCGACGGCTCTCAAAGCGCCAGTTCGTAGATCTTCAGCGCGTCGTCGTAGGTGACCTCGCGCGGATTGTTGACCAGCAGGCGCTGCTGGTTCATCGCATCCTTCGCCAGCATCGGCAGGTGATTGTGGCTGATGCCGACCTGGCGTAGCTGCTTTTCCAGCTTCACGTCGTCGATCATCGCTTCCAGTTCGGCCACCAGCGCGCCGGCGGCCACGCCGTCGCTGGTGAAGCTCGCGCCCGGCAGCAGGATCGGCGCGAGTTCGGCATACTGGCGCGCCGCCGCCTCGAGATTGAAGCGCAGCACATGCGGCAGCATCAGCGCGTTGGAAAGACCGTGCGGCACATGGAAATGGCCGCCGACCGGATAGGCCAGCGCATGCACCGCCGCCACCGGCGCATTGGCGAAGGCCATGCCGGCCAGCATGGCACCGAGCAGCATTTCCGAACGCGCCTCGGCATTGCGCGCGCCGGCTTCGCTGCAGACCAGGCGCAGGTTGCGGCTGAGCAGCCTGAGCGCCTCGCGCGCCAGCGCATCCGACATCGGGTTCTTCTTGTGCCTGCTGGTATAGGCCTCGATCGCATGCACCATGGCGTCGATACCGGTCGCCGCCGTCACATGCCGCGGCAGCCCGAGCGTCAGTTCGGCGTCCAACAGCGCGATGTCGGGCAGCAGGATTGGCGAGACCACGCCCTTCTTCTCGCTTGCGCCGGTGGTGATGATGGCGATGCCGGTGACCTCCGAGCCGGTGCCGGCGGTGGTCGGCACCTGGACCAGGGGCAGGCGCCTGCCCCTGGCGAGGCCGACGCCGTAGACCTCGTGAAGCTCCTGCTTCGCGTTCGGCAGGAAGGCCACCAGCTTGGCGATATCCATCGACGAGCCGCCGCCGAAGCCGATCACGCCATCGGCCTTGTGCTCCTTGGCCAGCGCCACCGCCTCATGCACCAGATGCTCGGGCGGATCGGCCTCGGTCCTGTCGAAAATGGCGACCGCGATGCCGGCCTCCTGCAGGCTGGCAAGCGCCGCTTTCGGCAGGCCGAGCTTGACCACGCCGGGATCGGTGACCAGCACGGCGCGGGAAACGCCGAGTTCCGCCATCAGCGGGCCCAGCTTGGCACTGGCGCCGGGTTCGCAAAATACCCGCCTTGTGGTTTCGAAACTCAGACTCGTCATTGTTTCCTCCCGCGAATTCGCTTGTCCGACAAGGCTAGCATTGGCGGCGGGAGAGAAAAAAGGATTGGGGACGGCTTCTTTCCTTGCCGCACCCATTCAGCGCAGCGGCCGGCCGGAGCCAAGCGGGTGCCAATGTCTGCATACATTGCTTCAATTGACAGGGGGTGCCGGCACCCTTAGAGTCGCTGCCTACCGCCAGTCCGGCCGTAAAAATGCCGGGGCTGGCGTCATCTTTTTCAGGCTCCGAGCAATAAGGAGAGGTGTCGTGAGTGAAGCATTGATGTCGACCTACGCAAGGGCGGACCTTGCGTTCGAGCGGGGCGAGGGTTCCTACCTCTACACCGCCGACGGTCGACGTTATCTCGACTTCGGCTCCGGCATCGCCGTCTCCGCGCTTGGCCACAGCCACCCGCATCTGGTCAAGGTGATCCAGGAGCAGGCGGCCAAGCTGTGGCATACATCCAATCTCTACCGCATCCCCGAGCAGGAGAAGCTGGCCGAGCGGCTGGTGGCGCAGTCCTTCGCCGACAAGGCTTTCTTCTGCAACTCGGGCGCCGAGGCGAACGAGGGCGCGGTCAAGATCGCGCGCAAATACTGGTCGTCGAAGGGCAAGCCGGAGAAATACCGCGTCATCACCTTCGAAGGCGCCTTCCACGGCCGCACCCTGGCCATGCTGGCGGCGACCAACAACAAGAAATACCTCGACGGCTTCGGGCCGAAGGTCGAGGGTTTCGACCATGTGCCGCTGAACGACATGGCGGCGCTGAAGGCGGCGATCACGCCGGAGACGGCAGCGATCATGGTCGAGCCGATCCAGGGCGAAGGCGGCATCCGCGCGGTGCCGACCGAGACGCTGCGCGCGATCCGCAAGCTGTGCGACGAGCATGAACTGCTGCTGATCCTCGACGAGGTGCAGACCGGCATGGGCCGCACCGGCAAGCTGTTCGCCTATGAATGGGCCGGCATCACGCCGGACATCATGACGCTGGCCAAGGGCCTCGGCGGCGGCTTTCCGGTCGGGGCGATCCTGGCAACCGCCGAAGCGGCCTCCGGCATCGCGCCCGGCACGCATGGCACCACCTTCGGCGGCAACGTCATGGCGATGGCCGCCGGCAATGCCGTGCTCGACATCCTGCTGCAGCCGGGCTTCCTGGACCGCGTGCAGAAGCGCAGCTCGTATTTCCGCCAGCAGCTCGCCATGCTGCAGGACCGCTATCCCGACGTGATCGAGGAGGTGCGCGGCCAGGGTTTTCTGCTGGCGGTGAAGACCAGGCTGCCGAATACCGACTTCCAGGCGGCGTTGCGCGACGAGCATGTGCTGGGCGTGACCGCCGGCGAGAATACGGTGCGCCTGATTCCGCCGCTGACCACGTCGGAAGAGGATCTGGCCGAAGGCGTGAAACGCATCGACGCGGCCTGCCTGCGCCTGCGCGAGGCGGCGAAGAAGGCCGGGGCGGCCAAATGACTGCCCGGTCCGGCCAGGAGCTGCGTCACTTTCTCGATCTCGACCGCATTCCGGCCGAGACGCTGCGGCGGATTCTCGACGATGCGGCGCGCATGAAGGCCGGCCGCCAGGGCAAACCGAAGGGCGCCGTCGAGCCGGACCGGCCCGCCGCAGACCGCATCCTGGCGATGATCTTCGAGAAGCCTTCGACGCGCACGCGGCTGTCGTTCGACAGCGCGATGCGCCAGCTCGGCGGCGAGACCATCGTGCTGAACGCGGAGGACCTGCAGCTCGGCCGCGGCGAGAGCGTCGCCGATACGGCGCGCATTCTGTCGGCCAATGTCGATGCCGTCATGCTGCGCACCAACGATGCCGCCAAGCTGGCCGAACTGGCGGCCAATGCCAGCGTGCCGGTGATCAACGGCCTGACCGACGATAGCCATCCCTGCCAGGTGATGGCCGACGTGCTGACCTTCGAGGAGAAGCGCGGGCCGATCAGGGGCCGCAAGATCGCCTGGATCGGCGACGGCAATAACATGGCCAATTCCTGGATCCATGCGGCGGTGAAATTCGGCTTCGCGCTCGACCTCGCCTGCCCGGACATCCTGCGGCCGCGCCAGGACGTGCTTGCCTGGGCCGTCCGCGAAGGCGGCAAGGTCACCGTGCTGAGCGATCCGCTGGCGGCGGCGGCCGGCGCCGACTGCATCGTTACCGATACCTGGGTGTCGATGGGCCAGGATGGCGAGGCGAACGAGCGCCATGCGCTGCTCAAGCCCTATCAGGTCAACGCAGCGCTGATGGCCAAGGCGGCGAAAGACGCGATCTTCATGCATTGCCTGCCGGCGCATCGCGGCGAAGAGGTCACCATGGAGGTGATCGACGGGCCGCAATCGGTGGTCTTCGACGAGGCCGAAAACCGCCTGCATGCGCAGAAGGCCATTCTCGCCTGGTGCTTTAACGGCTGAGCCGGCACCCTATATTGGAATTATTGTGAGTATCCTGCACGACGACCTGTCCCTGCCGTTCCAGATCGAGCAGTGCGATGTCCGCGGCCGTATCGTCCGGCTCGGGCCCGCGCTCGAACGCATGCTCGGCCGGCACAATTACCCCGATCCGGTGGCGCATCTGCTGGCCGAGGCGCTGACCCTGGCCGCGACGATGGCGACGGCGCTGAAATTCGACGGCGTCTTCTCGCTGCAGGCCAAGGGCGACGGCCCGGTCTCGACCCTGGTGGCCGATTGCCGCACGCCGGGCGGCCTGCGCGGCTATGCCAGCTTCGACGCCGCGCGGCTGGAGGGGCTGGAACTCGGCCCCGGCGGCGCCACCGGCCTGGTGCCGCTTCTGCTCGGCAAGGGGTATCTGGCCTTCACCATCGATCCCGAAGGCGAGGACATGGAGCGCTATCAGGGCATCGTCGACCTGTCGGGCGCCACTTTGGCCGATGCGGCGCATGCCTATTTCGCCCAGTCGGAACAGCTCAACGCCCGCGTCGCCCTGGGAGCGGCCCACCGCAAGGGCGTCGATGGCAAGCGCCATTGGCGCGCCGGCGGCATCCTGCTGCAGCAATTGCCGCTGCAGCCCGGCGGGCTGACGCAGGAAGAGCGCGGCTTCGCCTGGGAGAAGGCGACCACCCTGCTCTCCACCGTGCGCTCGGCCGAACTGGCCGATGCGCAGATCAGCCAGAACGACCTGCTGTACCGGCTGTTCCACGAGGATGGCGTGCGCGTCTTCGAGCCCGCGGCGCTGATCGACCGCTGCACCTGCTCGGCCGAGAAGGTGCGCGGCATCCTGTCGACCTTCGCGCCGGAGGAAATCGAGGGCATGGCGGTGGACGGCACGATCACGGTCACCTGCCAGTTCTGCAGCGCGAGCTACGATTTTCCGCTCGCGGCGGTGCAGGCGGCCCGCGGCTGAGCTTTTTTCCGCCGCCACCCCGGAATGGCCCTAGGCATGTCTTGAATTTGCCCTAATTCGCGGCCTAGCTAACGGCGGAAAACAAGGAGAAACGATCATGCCTTCGTTCGTCGTCCGCGGCCTGGCCGCGCTCGGCCTGACGATCCTTCTCGTCGGCTGCTCATCGACCCCACCCCGGCCGGTGCTGCAGGAAATCACCTTCGAGCAATATCCCAAGCTGACTTTCACCGCCAGCAATGTGGAAACCGTGGTGGAATACCAGCCGACCGCGCAGCCGCCGCATATCGAACTCGAGATCCCGCAGCCGCCGCTGGTGGTGGCGCAGCGCTGGGCGCGCGACCGCGTGGCGCTGGACAACACCCAGCCCAACACCGTGCGCGTGGTGATCCGCAAGGCCGCCGTGACCGAGGCCGATCTGAAGAAGACACCCGGCCTGCGCGGCAATTTCACCACCGATCAGGTCGCCCGCATCGATACCGAGGTGGAGATGGCGGTCGAACTGCGCGACGGCCGCGGCTTCCGCATCGCCGAGGCCTCGGCCTCGGCCCGGCGCTCGAACTCGATCGGCGAAGATGCCACCCTCAACGACCGCGACAGGATCATCCATGACCTGGTCCGCGAGACGATGATGGACGTCAACCGCGAGCTGGAACGCAACGTCCGCCAGTATATGCCGCTCTATGTCCATTAGGCGGTCCGGGGCCGGCCGTAGCGCCTGCACAGCGCGATCCGTATGCCGTTCGTATACGTACTGATGGCCACGCAACCGCCCCGGGCGCGGGCTGAAGCCCGCCCGTGGCGCTTCCGTGGCGGCAGCCGATTTCGGCCCGGCCAAGGTTTGTCTCGGTCGGGTCGATCTGCTAGCTAGAGAGGATAAAGACTCGCCCCCATCGCGGAGCCGGAAACGCCTATCATGCCCACGCCGAAGAAGCGCCCGCTGGTGATCGTGACCCGCAAGCTGCCGGATCCGATCGAAACCCGGATGATGGAGCTGTTCGACACGCGGCTCAACGTGGCGGACAAGCCGATGGAACAGGCCGAACTGATCGAGGCGGTGAAGGCCGCCGACGTTCTGGTGCCCACCATCACCGACCGCATCGACGGCGCCGTGCTCGCCCATGCCGGTCCGAATTTCCGCCTGATCGCCAATTTCGGCACCGGCGTCGATCATATCGACCTCGCCGCTGCCCGGCAGCGCGGGGTGACGGTCACCAACACGCCGGGCGTGCTGACCGAAGATACCGCCGACATGACCATGGCGCTGATCCTGGCCGTGCCGCGCCGGCTGGTCGAAGGCGCCATGGTGCTGCAGCAGGGCAGGTTCGAAGGCTGGTCGCCGACCTGGATGCTGGGCAAGCGCATCTGGGGCAAGCGGCTCGGCATCATCGGCATGGGCCGCATCGGCCAGGCGGTGGCGCGCCGCGCCAAGGCCTTCGGCCTGTCGATCCATTACCACAACCGCAAGCGCGTGCATGAAAGCGTCGAGCAGGAACTGGAGGCGACCTATTGGGAAAGCCTCGACCAGATGCTGGCCCGCATGGACATCATCTCCGTCAACTGCCCGCATACGCCGGCGACCTTCCACCTGCTGTCGGCGCGCCGGCTCGACCTGCTGCAGCCGCACGCCTATATCGTCAATACCGCGCGCGGCGAGGTGATCGACGAGAACGCCCTGGTGCGCAAGCTGCGCAAGGGCGACATCGCCGGCGCCGGCCTCGACGTCTTCGAGCATGAGCCGGCGGTCAATCCGAAGCTGCTCGAGCTGCAGAATGTGGTGCTGCTGCCGCATATGGGCTCGGCCACGCTGGAAGGCCGCATCGACATGGGCGAGAAGGTCATCATCAACATCAAGACCTTCGTCGACGGCCACCGCCCACCCGACAGAGTGCTGGAGACGATGTTCTGATCACTTCCCCCTCCCCTTGCGGGAGGGGGCAGGGGGAGGGGTATCGGTTCGTTCCGGGTAGATGGCGATGGATCGTCTCCATCACGCCGTCGATATTGCCGAGCACCTCGTTGTTCCAGAATCGGATGACAGTGAAATCTTGGCTTTCGAGCCATGCCGTTCGCTTGTCGTCACGGGCCTTATCGATTGCGTGCTGCCCGCCATCCACTTCGATGATCAGCCGTGCGGGCAGGCAGACAAAGTCGACGATGCACCGGCCAAGCTTGTACTGCCGCCGGAATCGCAACCCTTCGATTTGTTTGCGGCGAAGCTTCTCCCAGAGTATGCGCTCGGCATTGGTCGTCCGTTCGCGCAGGATCCTTACGAACTCATCGATCACCGCCGAAGTTACCCCTCCCCCTAATATGACCCCCTCCCGCAAGGGGCAAGGGGTTTGCCTTTCGTGTGGAATCTCGTGGCTCAGATCACAACCATTCACTGATTTCCACGATTCCCAACGAGGCGGCTTGCCGAAGATATTCCCCGAAGGTCGATCTGGCTCGGCGACCGGATCGAAGCGTCGCGGCGGCCCGGACCGTTCGGTTCGGCCGATGCGGCTTACGCCGTGCAGCTCGATCAGTGCGTTCGCCGGCAGGCTCCTGTCGAGCGCCTTGCGCGCGCTCTCGACGCCGGCGACCGGAAGCTCGTTCGGGTCGAGCAGCCCGAGCTGGACCAGCACCGAGGCTTGGTCCCAGTAGATGTGCTCGTGGGCCGCTGGTTAGGCGGAAGGCGTATCCCAAGACGTCGCGGTCTTCGGCCCCATGTAAAATGCGGCACCTGCTTAGTTTGCATCAACCGGGCGAATTCGATGGCCCAACGGCATTGCTCTCCCGAAAATAGAACAAATTCCTTGTCGGAATATTTGACATCCTGCGGTATTTACGAAGGTTAATTAAGCATTATCAGATTGTTACGGATTTGGCCTGAAATTTGCTTGCCTCCGGCCTGCGGAAATCCAAGAACGGGAGGGGGTTATGCGGAGGCTGGGTGCGTTCCTCTTCGGCGCCACCGTCGGCGTCGTCGCGCTCGGGACGGCGAATGCCGCCCCGGTTCTCTCATTCGGCGCCGGCGGCGCCGTCACGTCGGCCGATCGCACGGCGACGTTCGATAGCGTGACCGGCGGCACGGATCTTTCGGCCTACACTGAAGATTCGCTGTCCATCACGGTTCCCGACACCGCTTACGTTTCATTCGATCCGGATGGTGCGGCCACCAGTTTCTCCGGCGGCTTCCACTTTGTCTTCGGCGGGCACCCCCGCTACACGGCGATCACCACGACCGATGGCGAACGGATGTCGGGCGTCGAGTTTGCTCTGGGCAGCGGTTTTGTTGCTGACTTGAGCGACACGATAGCCGCCTTTGCGTACGAAGTGCTGCGGGATGGGAGTTCCATCGGGAGTGGCTTCCTCGACGTGGCGCTTGGGACGATCGTCGGAATCTCTGACGATCTCGGCTTCGATGAGCTGCGTATTGGCGCGTATGCAAATCTTGCCGCGGCAGAGACGGGAATCGCATCGAACACCCTGAGCGCCATCGCGATCGACAACGTCGTTGTCCAATTAGCGGGCGGCGAACAGCCGCCGAGCCAAGTCCCCGAACCCGGCAGCCTTGCCCTGTTCGGTGCCGGCCTTGCGGCGCTCGGCCTGATCCGAAGGCGCCGTTGAGGCTAGACAGGGTTCCGCATCCGCGCGGCGGCCCGACTCTGGGCCGCCCACTGCGGGAGTGGTCGAGTGCCTGTTCGACTGGATGCTGTCGAGCGGCTCGGGCGCACCCGGGCGGTGTTCAACTGGAACGGTCGCGGGCGGCCGGAAGGCGGTCGACACCAATGCCGTCCCGTCTCCCGAAAATATCTTCGGCAAGGCAGACACCTGAAACCGAGGCAATCCGTACCTGTTCAGCGCACGGTCTGCTGAAATCCCACACAAAAGGCAAACCCCTTGCCGCAAGGGGAGGGGGATTCTTCACTTCGCCACGAAGCCGCTCACCCGTGCCCGCTCAGATCTTTGATCGTCGCTTGCGGGCCGCAGAGGGGGCAGGTGGGGTCGCGCTTGATGCGGATCTTGCGGAAGGTGGTCGACAGGCCGTCATAGACCAGGAGGTGGCCCGACAGGCTCTCGCCCAGCCCCAGCAGCTCCTTCAGCACCTCGACCGCCTGGAGCGAGCCGACCGCGCCGGCGATGGCGCCGAGGATGCCGGCTTCCTCGCAGCGCGGGATGAGGTCGGCCGGCGGCGGCTCCGGGAACAGGCAGCGATAGCAGGGGTGATCGCCGCCGAGATGGGCCTTGAAGGTCGAAACCTGCCCGTCGAAGCGCAGCAGTGCGGCCGAGACCAGCGGCGTCTTCGCGAAATAGCAGGCGTCGTTCACCAGGAAGCGCGTCGCGAAATTGTCGCTGCCGTCGGCCACCAGATCGTAACCGGACAAGACCTCCATCGCGTTCGCGGCGGTCAGCCGCAGGCGGTGCGGGACGATCCGCACCTCCGGGTTGATCTCGGCCACGGTGTCCATCGCGCTGTCGACCTTGGCGCGGTCGAGGCTCGCCGTCTTGTGGATCACCTGGCGCTGGAGGTTGGAGAGCTCGACCACATCATCGTCGATGACCCCGATCGTGCCGACTCCGGCCGCCGCGAGATAGAGCAGCAGCGGCGAGCCGAGCCCGCCGGCGCCGACGATCAGGATCCGGCTCGCCAGCAGCTTCTCCTGCCCCTCCTCGCCGACCTCGTCGAGGATCAGGTGCCGGGCGTAGCGATGGAACTGGTCGTCCGTCAGGGACAAAGGCGGGGCTCCGAACCTTAGAGGCCGTCGAACAGCGGCGTTGACAGATAGCGCTCGGCGAAGGAGGGCAGGATGACGACGATCTGCTTGCCCGCCATCTCCGGCCGGGCGCCGACCTCCAGCGCGGCGGCGAGCGCGGCACCCGACGAGATCCCGACCGGTAGACCCTCGAGCGCCGCCGCCCGGCGGGCGGTCGCGAACGCCGTCTCGTTGCCGATGCGGACGACCTCGTCGATCACGTCGGGGTTCAGCGTCTTCGGAACGAAGCCGGCGCCGATGCCCTGAATCTTGTGCGGGCCGGGCGCGCCGCCCGACAGGATCGCGCTGTCCTCCGGCTCGACCGCGATCACCTGGAAGCCCGGCTTACGCGCCTTCAGGACCTCGCCGACGCCGGTCAGCGTGCCGCCGGTGCCGACGCCGGACACCACCGCGTCGACCCGGCCCTGGCTGTCGCGCCAGATCTCCTCCGCCGTGGTGCTGCGGTGGATCTCCGGATTGGCCGGGTTCTCGAATTGCTGGGGAATGACCGCGTCACCGATCTCGCGAACGAGTTCCTGGGCGCGGGCGATTGCCCCGTTCATGCCTTTCTCGGCCGGGGTGAATTCGATCTCGGCGCCGAGCAGCCGCAGCATCTTGCCGCGCTCGGCCGACATGCTGTCCGGCATGGTCAGGATCAGCCGATAGCCCTTGGCGGCGCAGACGAAGGCGAGCGCGATGCCGGTGTTCCCGCTGGTCGGCTCGATGATCACCGTGCTGGGCTTCAGCCGGCCGGCGGCTTCCAGCGCATCGACCATCGCCAGCCCGATGCGGTCCTTCACCGAGGACAGCGGATTGAAGAACTCGCACTTGCCGACGATCTCGGCGGCGATGCCGGCCTCGGCCGCCAGCTTCGAAAGGCGGATCATCGGCGTCGCGCCGATCGTGCCGAGGATGCTGTCATAGATCCGGCCGCGGAACTCCGGTTCCGCCCGGAAGGCCTCGGGTTTCGAGGTTTCGGGTTTTGAACTTTCGGGTTTCGACGTTTCAGGTTTCTGGGCGCCGAGTTTCATTCCGTTCTCTTGCATTGATGAGCGTAGGCGTCAGATGCTGAAGTCGAGCCGCGCCGGAAGCTCGGTCCGGACCCCGGCGCCGCGGGCCCGCTCGCATAATTCCTCGATCGTCACGGCGTCCAGCTCGGCCATCATCCGCTCCTGCAGCTCGCGCCACAGCGGCCGCACCACCCGCATGCCGATCTCCGAGCCGTTCTCCGCCTCGACCGGATCGGGCACGGCCTCGATCTGCTGCACGGTGCGCACGATCTCGCCTACCGTGATGCGCCGCCGCTCGCGCGCCAAGCGATAGCCGCCGCGGGGGCCGCGCTGTCCGGCGAGAATGCCCGCCTTGACCAGGTGCTGCAGCACCTGCTCGAGATAGCGGCGCGGGATGCCCTGGCGCTCGGAGATCTCGCCGCTCTGCACGGCATCGCTGCCGCTGTGATAGGCGATGTCGACCACGGCCTCGATGGCGAACAGCAGTTTTCGCGACAGGCGCAGCATCGGGCCGCCTCGCTACCGCTTCGCCGCCAGCCCGGTCGAGCCCCCGGTCGAGCCGAAGCCGCCGGGCCCGCGGGCCGTTTCGTCGAGACTGTCCCGCTCTGCCCAAGCGACATGAGCGACCGGGGCGACCACCATCTGGGCGATGCGGTCGCCGCGCGCGATCGTCACCGCGTCGCGGCCGTGGTTGATCAGCAGGACCTTGACCTCGCCGCGATAATCCGCGTCGATCGTGCCGGGGCTGTTGAGCACGGTCACGCCCGCCTTCAGCGCCAGGCCGGAGCGCGGCCGGATCTGCGCCTCGTATCCCGCCGGCAGGGCGATGGCGATGCCGGCCGGGACCAGCGCCCGGTCCCCCGGGACCAGCACGACCGGCGCCTCCACCGCGGCGGTCAGGTCCATGCCGGCGCTCGCAACCGTTGCGTAGCCGGGCAGCGGAAGGTCGGCGGCATGGGGCAGCCGTTGCAGCGCGACCCGCAGCGCGATACCGCTCATGATGCCGCCGCCAGATGGCGGGCGACTCGCTCGGCCAGGCGCTCCGCCACCGCCTGCTTGGACAGGGTCGGCCAATCCTCGACCCCGTCGGCCGATACCAGATGCACCGTGTTCTCCCGCCCGCCGAAGGTGCCGGTGCCCGGCGAGACGTCGTTGGCGAGGATCCAGTCGCAGTTCTTGGCGCGGCGCTTGGCCGTCGCGTTCTCGACGACGTTCTCCGTCTCGGCGGCGAAGCCGATGACGAGGCGCGGCCGCCGGTTGCCGGCGCCGCCGAGGCTCGCCAGGATGTCGGGATTGGCCGCCAATGTCAGCTTCGGCGGCGCCCCATCCGCCGTCACGTCCTTCTTCAGCTTCTGCGTAGCCGGGTTCGCCACCTTCCAGTCGCTGACGGCGGCGGCGCAGACCGCGACATCCACCGGCAGGGCCGCGCGGCAGGCGGCGAGCATTTCCGCCGCCGTCTCGACATGCCGGACCTCGACTCCGGCCGGGTCGGGCTCGGCCGACGGCCCGGAGACCAGGATGGTGGCGGCACCGCGTTGCGCCAGCGCGGCGGCGATGGCATGGCCCTGGCGGCCGGAGGAGCGGTTGGCGATGAAGCGCACCGGGTCGATGGGCTCGTGCGTCGGGCCGCTCGTCACCAGGGCGCGGCGTCCGGCCAGGGAGGTCCGCTCGGCGAACTGCGCCTCGATCGCGGCCAGGATCTGCATCGGTTCGGCCATGCGGCCGGCGCCGACCTCGCCGCAGGCGAGATCGCCGCTCTCCGGCCCGACGCGCCGGACCCCCTGCGCCTCGAGAGAGGCGATGTTCGCCCGGGTCGCCGGATGCGCCCACATCATGTGGTTCATCGCCGGCGCGACCAGGACCGGCTTGTCCGTGGCGAGGAGCGCGGTGGTCGCGAGATCGTCGGCCAGCCCCTGCGCCATCTTCGCCAGGATGTCGGCGCTGGCCGGGGCGACGACGACCAGGTCGGCCTCGCGGCTCAGGCGGATATGCCCCATCTCGCTCTCGTCGGTGAGCGAGAACAGGTCCATGAACACCTTCTCCTCGCTCAAGGCCGCAACCGACAGCGGGGTCACGAACGCGGCTCCGCCTTCGGTCAGGATGCAGCGCACGGCCGCGCCCCGCTCGCGCAGGCGGCGGATCAGATCGAGGCTCTTATAAGCCGCGATGCCGCCCGAGATGACGAGCAGGATGCGTTTGCCGTCGAGAATGGGGGCAAGCATGGGGAGGATTCCGCGATTTTACAGTTGCGATTTGTCCTTAAGGTAAGGGGTGCGGCCCTCGCGCGCAAGATCGATGCCGGCCCTGATCCTTTATCCGGGCGGGTCCTTATCCGGGCTTCATGCCGGGTCGTCCTCTCGCAAGAGCCGATTTGCGTAGGACGCCAGCTCCTTCAGGTCATAGGGCTTGTAGAGGACCTTGACCCCGGCCCTGGCCAATTTTTCGGGGACCGGGTCCTGCGTGAATCCGGTCATCAGGACTACTTTCAAACGGGGGCGGTGCGCCGTGCCGGCCTCGGCGAGCTGATAGCCGCTGACGCCCGGCAATTTCACGTCGGTGATGAGAAGGTCGATCTCCGCGTCCGATTTGAGAATGGTCAGGGCGGCCCTGCCATCGCCTTCCTCGAGGACGTTGTAGCCCTCGTCGCGGATCGTCTCGACGGCGAGCATCCTGACGAGGGCCTCGTCCTCGACAAGGAGGACGGTCGGCCTCTTGGCGTCGGTTGCGGGGGGCGCGTCGGCCTGCGGCGCGGGGCCCGCCTCGCGCCGCGCCGCCGCCGCGTCCGCGACACCGTTGCCCTGATGGCGGGCGCCCTGGTGGCGGGGCATGAGGATCGTGACGGTCGTGCCCTCGCCGAGCGCGCTCTCGATCTGCATGAATCCGTTCGATTGCTTCGTGTAGCCGAAGATCATGCTCAGGCCCAGCCCCGTTCCCTGGCCCTGCGGCTTCGTCGTGAAGAACGGATCGATCGCTTTCAGGCGCACCTCTTCGGGCATTCCCGTACCGGTATCGATGACGGAGAGCCTCACATAATCTCCCGGTGCGATTTCCGCGAAGGCGTCCGCCCCCGCTTCCGCGGGAAGGTTCGCCGTTTCGATGATCAATCGCCCCCCGGCCGGCATGGCATCCCGGGCATTGATCGCCAGGTTCAGAATCACGTTCTCCATCTGGTTCACGTCGCACAGCGTCCACCAATCGGCCTCGAGCCGGGTCTCGACCGTGACGAGCTCGCCGACCGAATGGCGCAGGAGCTGCTCCATTCCAACGACGAGGCGGCTGAGATCGACGGGCTTCGGCGAGAGGGGCTGGCGCCGGGAAAAGGCAAGGATCCGCTGCGTCAGGTTGGAGGCCCGGTTTACCCCTTCCGCGGCGAGGTCGACATACCGCATGACATCGGTCCGGCCCTCCTTGATCCGCTTGCGCAGTAGCTCGAGGTTGCCCCCGATGATGGTGAGAAGGTTGTTGAAATCGTGCGCGATGCCGCCGGAGAGCTGCCCGATCGCTTCCATTTTCTGGCTTTGCCGCAGCGCTTCCTCCGCCTCCTGCCGTTGCTCGATCTGAATACGCAACTTTCGGTTCGCCTCGGCCAGGTCGGACGCCCGGCTCCCGAGTTCGGCGTTCGCCCGCGTCAGCGCCCGATGCGCCACGCCGAGCACGGCAACGACCAGGGACGCCATCGTGACGAGCAGCGCGACCACGCCATAGCGCACGAGCCGGCGTCCGATCGGCTCGATGAGGGTTCGCAGATAGACCGTGCCGAGAAGCGAATCGCCCTGGCGCACGGGCGTGGCCACGATAAGGCGGTCGTCCTCGAAGTAGGGGGGCCGCGGCTGCGGCGTTACGGGCAGAGACAGGTCCTCCGCGCGGGTATAGCTCGCGAACAGTGCGCCGTTCTCGTCATAGATGGCGGCGGCGCGGATCTCCGGGTTGGCCTTCAGGGCGTTGACGTACTCCTGCGCCGCGTTGCGGTCGTCGAAAGCGAGGGCGGCCGTCACGGTCGAGGCGAGGATCTGCGCTTGCACGCCGACCTCGTCGATCTTCTGCGCCTTGTAGGCGTGCTCGCTGTACAGGGCCATGGCCATGCCCGCGAGCAGCAGCGCAACCGCGATCGTCAGCGCGATTGTCGGGGTCAGCTTCCAGAAATTCGACATGTTGGTCGGGCGGTCATGCGGGGCGCCTCCTACGCTCTGGGCCTGACGGAAAGCGCGAGACTCAGGACCTTCGAGCTGATCGTGATCCCGTTCTTCGAGGCGGCGTAATCATCGATGATGAAGCGGACCCGATTGTCGTGAACGACGAAGTGGATGATTCCCCTGGCTTTCGCATCGCGCGCCGCATCGGTGATCGTCAGAACGGGTGTGCCGCGGACCGTGTCGAGGATCTCGGCCACCGACTGCGCGTCGGACCCCGCGGCATACATGATGTGGCAGCCGGAGTCCCGATCCACGGTCCGCAGACGGCGAACGACGATAGGCCGATCGCCGATGCGCTGTCCGCGCACCGCGCGGTCGAGGATGTCTTCGAACGGGTCATTGCCCACGATGCACAAATAAACCGGACTGAACGGCGAATCAAAGGCGGTGCGCGGCCACTCGATGAAGGGGCCGAATTTGTAGAGGTAGGTTGCCTTCACGGCGCGTTCGATTGCGCTGTCTTCGGCTCGGGCCGGCAGGTCCGGCATCACCAGCATCAGGCCGACCAGCATCATATAGGTGGCCAAGGCCGCCACTCTGGCGCGCGCGCGCGTCAACGCCGTCGGGATCGTCGGGCGCCGCCCCACGATCAGAACCTCCAGCGCGCGCCGAGATAGACGCTCCGGGGTACCTCCGTCCGTGTGGCCACATTGCCCGCTTCGGGATGCTGATCGTCGAGAAGATTGAACCCGCCGACGGAGAGTTCGAGCGTGTCCGTGACGTGCCAGCCGAGCCGCGCGTCGAGCGCGACATAGCCGGGCACGTCGGGGTCGGGCAGGTCGTCGATGGCGCGCAGGCCGATATCCAGCTCGATCGCATCCGAGAGGTCCATGCGGGACCGCAGCGAGAGCTGGTATTCGGGGTCGTTGCCCACATGCTGGCTGAGGGCGGCGTCGATGCCGCCGGGCTTGAGGTGAAGGTCCTTCTGCAGCAGGTTGGCCCCGGCGCTCAGGGTCCACCAGTCGCGCGGGCGGTAGTCGCCCCAGGCCTCGACGCCGTAGGTCTGGCCCTCCAGTACATTGCCGAAGACCAGAAGGCCGCTGTCCGGCGACAGCATGAGCGCGCGCAGGTTGTCGTAATCGTTGTAGAACAGCGAGACGGACAGCGAGGTCTGCGCCGAGGGCTGCCCGCGATAGCCGACCTCGTAGGCGATCAGCTCCTCCGAATCGAAGCTCTCGGATGCGCGCTCCAAAATTCCCGGCGCCGTGAGGTCCCGGTCGACGCGCGACGGGGTCCGCACGGCCCGCGAGACAGCGGCCCAAAGCAGGGCGGTATCCGAAATCTGCCATGCGACACGCGCGCTCGGCAAATATTCGAACCCGGTGAAGCCGCTATATTCGAGCTTCGTCCCAAGCGTCAGGGTGAGATCGTCGCTGAGCGCGATGCTGTCCTGAACGAAGAGATTGCCGATCTGCACGGTGTCGCTCTCCGGGTCGAGAACGAACGGGTTCAACTCGTTGATGAACTTGTCCTCGGTGAGACGGTAGCCGCCGCCCCAGATGATCGCGTGCCGGTCGCCCAGCGGAAATCTGTGCTGGGCCTCGATGTCGAAGGTTTCGAGCGAATCCGTTACGCCGAGCGCGAGGCGGTCGGCCTTGTCGTAATAGGCCTGCACCTCCAGCGCCGAGGCGTCGCCGAGCTGGCGGGTCCACCGCCCGAGCAGGTTTCCGCCGGAATTGTCGGTGCCGCCGGCAAGGTCGTTGTCATACAGGTCGCCCTGCAGCGTGAATGCGTCGTCCCCGGCGAGCCAGTCCATGCGGAAGCCGGCCTGTTTGCCGTTCCAATCATCCTTTGCGCTGTCGCCGTCGGGCAGGACGGTGTCGCCGCGCTGGAATCCTAGAGCATAGACGCGATAGGTCCCATTGGCGCCGAGCTTGCCGCCATAGCGCGCGCTGGCGCTCTTGTCGAGATTGCCGAGTTGGAAGCCCGCGAACCCGCCCTGGGTCTCCCGCGAATTCTTGGTGATGATATTGATCACGCCGTTGACGGCGTTCGCCCCCCACAGCGTTCCGCCGGGCCCGCTGATCACCTCGATGCGGTCGATGTCCTCCAGCAGAATCTGCTGCTGGTCCCAGAAGACGCCGCCATGGAGCGGGGTATAGACGCTGCGGCCGTCGATCAGCACCAGCAGCTTGTTGGCGGCCTGAAAGGAGTTGAAGCCGCGCGCCGATATGGCGTAGGTGGCGGCGTCGATCCTCGCAACCTGAAGGTTGGGCGCCAGGCGCAGGACTTCCGGGAGGCTGGCGGCGCCCGAGCGGCGGATATCCTCGCTGGTGATGACGTAGACCGACGCCGGCGCCTCGCTCAGCGGTTGCGGCCGCTTGGAGACGGAGGTGATCTCGATGTTCGCCAGCTCCTCGATCGACAGTTGCCGCAACTCTTCCACGGTCTGTGCGGCGGCACAGGCCGGCACCACGACGATGCCGATTGCGGCAATGGTCCAGATGGCGGCCCGATTCATGCGATCGCGCACGGAGCCGTCGTGCGCTTTACTCTCTTCGGCGCGCATCCGCTTCCGCGAGGCGAAGACCCGCGCCTCGTATCGTTCCCACCGGCTTCTCCCCCTATGACTCGGCGCCCCTCCGGCCGGGCATCCTTGTTCGCCTTTCCGCGTGGACCCGCCTTGCCCGGACCAGCCTCGGTAGCGACCTCGTTCCGGATGTTATTTGAGCGCCCGGCCCGACGCCAGGATTTTGACCCCGGGATTCTAACCGGCCGAACGCGCGCCAGACCCTGGAGCCGGAGCGGCAGCAGGGCCAACCTCCGGTATCGGGGCGCATAGAAAGGCCCCGCCGAAACATCACGCCGTCTTGCGGCGACCGGGCAATCTCCCGGGAAATCCCTCCCCGATCAGCCCGTCCACCCAGCCCTGGGCCGCCCGACAGGCCTCCTCCGCGGTGAAGGCGGACGGGTCCAGGCACCATTCGAGCCAGAGGCCGTCCAGCATCGCGGTCAGGCTGAGGGCCGCCAACCGCGCCTCGATCACGATGCGGCGGCGTTCGGCGATCGCCGCGATCAGGCTTTCGAGGCGCCGGCGATAATCCGCGTAGATTCCGCGGTGGATGGTGTGAATGCGCGCATCCGTCCGCACAAGGCTCCAGAAGGTGATCCAGACCGCCAGGAGGTCGCTGTCGAGAATGGGCGGCCGAAAGCTTGCGTCGACGAAGGCACGGAGGCGGTCCTCCGGATCGTCCCCGGCAGTTTCGAGAACATCGTCCAGGATCTTGCCAAAGTTTGTCCCCACATAGTCGTAGGTCTGGGCGACCAGATCCTCCTTACCCGCGAAATGATGCCCGACCAGCCCGGGCGACACGTCGGCCCGCACCGCGATCTCGCGAACCGAGGTGCCGGCGAGGCCACGCTCGGCAAGGCAGCGCATGGCCGCTTCGATCAGTTTTCGGCGGCGCTCCTCGGGGAGGTCCCGCGTGTATTTCGGGCGGGATACCGGCCGCGCCGCTGCGCCTCGCGCCATTCCGCCTCGCGCCATTCCGACAGACCCACTCTTGCACGCCACGGTGGTCCTACTCTACAGTGCGCCACGCTGTTGTACAATCGTACAACAAGGTGGCGGCTCGCTATGACCTGTCGTGAGTGAGGAGCGCGTGGAGATGACGGACAAACTGAAATCGGTGGCCATTCTCGAGGCGGGTTGCACCGTTACCTTGCTGGATGGCACCCTGCCGGACGGCCGGGAGATCGGGCCGCTTCCGTTCCTTTGGCTGCGGGACCATTGCCAGTGCGCCGACTGCCTGCATCCCGAGACCCGGCAGCGCCTCATGGACAGCTTTTCGATCCCCGCCGATATAAGGCCCCGCTCCGCCACCATCGTCGATGACGGCACGGCCCTGGAGATCGTCTGGGAGCCGGACGGACATATCAGCCGCTTCGCGTCGGACTTCCTGGCGCAAATGATGCCGGAAGCCGAGTCGGACCCCTTGGCGGATCCGAATATGGGCCGCGTTCTTTGGGACGCCGCGACGCTGGCGCGCGGCCTGCCCCAGGTCACGTGCTCTGCCCTCATGGCGGAGGAGGCCGGCCTGCGCGAGGCGCTGACGCAGCTCGACCGCTACGGGTTTATCTTCGTCAAGGGGGTCGAGCCCACGCCGGAAGCGACCGAGGCCGTGGCCCGCCGCATCGCCTATATTCGCGAGACGATCTTCGGCGGCTTCTGGGATTTCACCGCGAACATGGAGCACAAGGACACGGCCTATACGAGCCTCGCCCTTGGGCTGCACACGGACGGAACCTACAGCTTCGATGCGCCCGGCTACCAGATGTTCCACTGCCTCGCCTTCGATGGGACCGGCGGCGAGAGCCTCCTCGTCGACGGCTTCCGGGTCGCCGAGGACCTGCGGGCGGCCGCGCCGGACCTCTATCGGGTGCTGACCGAGATCGACGTCCCCGGCCAGTACATCGACCAGGCCCGGGGCATCCATCTGGTCGCGCGGCTGCCGATCCTGCGCCTGGACCGGAGCGGCCGGCTCGTTCAGATCCGGTACAACAACCACGACCGGGCGCCCTTCCTCCTCGATGCCGACCGGATGGCGGCCTTCTACCGAGGGCTGGCCGCGTTCAACGAACGGCTCAACGATCCCGCCTATCAGCTCCGCAAGCGGTTGGAGCCGGGCGAGATGCTCATCTTCGACAATTGGCGCGCGCTTCACGGTCGCGCGGCCTATCAGGGCTTCCGTCGCCTTGCCGGCGCCTATCTGAACAAGGAGGATGTCGAGAGCCGCCTGCGCGTAATGCGCGCGGGCTGACCTGCGGGCTTACGAGATAGTCCTGCCGGGCGTCACCTCTCGTCGAAGATCCGGTCGCCGCGTTCGTCGATGATCTGCTTGCCCTTGGCGATCGCGAACGCGGCCGCATCGTCCTTGCTCGGGTGGGTTTCAGCGCGGACGAACCGGTGCTCCTTGACGCCCTCGGCAGAGTCCTTCTCGATGATGCCCGCCGTCTGGTACTGGCCGTTCGCCTTGTATGGGGCGGGCCGAACGCGATAGCCCTTGTACTCGAAGGCCTCCGCAGCCGGCGCATCGTCCCCGCCGTCGTCGTCCTGACCGCCAGCACCGCCAACGAGGCGAGTCCACACGGTTTTGAGTTTCGAGACCATCGATCAAACTCCGCCATTGCAACACATCACCACCGCGTTCCATACGCTACCGGACGCCGGATGTGCACAGAAGCAAATAAAGGCGGTTGCGCGTCCGTGCAACCAGCTTTACCGAGCAGGCCACGTCATCCGTAGGGCGGTTTTTGCTGTCCACGACCTCGCCGACCAACTCGATCTCAAAGCCCTACTCGGCCGGCCCGTGCCGCTTTTCACGTGATCTGTACCTCTCTGCGCCAAATAAGTTGACAAGGAAACTAATATCATATAGTTTCCTAGGAAACTCGATGGATTGAGCGCTTTGAAACAGTCCAGCATCAGCCCCCTGGAGGCCCATGTCGGCTACTGGCTCCGGTTCGTATCCAACCACGTGTCCCACGCCTTTAGCCGCAAGGTGGAGGCGTGCGGCGTAACCGTTGCCGAATGGGTGCTGCTGCGCGAGCTGTTCGAGTGCGACGGCATGGCGCCGAGTGAACTTGCGCAGCGGCTCGGCATGACGCGGGGCGCGATCTCAAAGCTGATCGACCGGTTGGTCGGTAAGGCGCTGGTTGCCAAGACCGCCGGAGAGAGGGACCGCCGGTATCAGTCTGTCGCGCTGACGAAAGAGGGGCGGAAACTCGTACCGGAACTCGCTGCCCTCGCGGACCGGAACGATGAGGAATTCTTCAACGGCCTTAGCGCCGTCGAGCGTGAGACGCTGATGAGGCTGATGAAGAAGATAGTGCGCACACACGGTTTCAAAGAAATTCCCACCGACTAAGGGCTTGCGCCCGATCTTCTGCACTCAACGCAAAAAGCAGTTGATCGAGGGCCGCGCAAAGGGCTGAGGGCTGCGGATCGGAAAGGGCCAGTGCAACGAACGGAGTGAAAGGAACGAACATGGTGAATGAAGAAGCAGAACAGGTGATGCGCGCCTGCATGAGGGGCTCTCTGGATGGCACCATGCCTTTTCCCGAGGTCGTGGCGCGGCTGGTGGAGATCGGCTGCGAGCAGTACCACGCCGACCTTCGGCGGCAGGAGAAGACCTACTACATGCCAGGCGGCGAATCGCACGTCGAGCCGTTGCCCCTCGGTTCGCAAGCCATCGCGCAAAGCTTCTCTGCGGACAGCGTCGTTGCAGCGCTCCGGGCAATCCAGGAGCGGCAGATCGATTATGTCGAGTTTCTCGGGCAGATCATCGCGGCGGGCTGCGTGGGGTATTTCGTCTACATAGCCGGCAAACGCGCGATTTATCTCGGCCGGAACGGTGAATTCCACGTCGAGCATTTCCCTGCCCCTGCGGCGGTGGCTTCGAACTAGAGTCTGTTCGCTCTTGAGTTGGTCATGCGCGCCAGCGCTTTTCCTTTTGCGGTTTTGCCGGATGATTTCCGGGTGTAGTAAGCGTCTCGCGCGCCTTGACCATGAACAGGATTGAAGCATGCCGCAGACTGACAAAGCGCTTGACGGCATCAGCGTTTTCGAAGGCCGGCTCCGGACGGCCGTGCTGGCCGGTGACGTGGACGCGCTCGATGATCTCATTGCGGACGATCTCATCCTCACGGATCAAACGGGTCGAGTCCTGACGAAGGAAATGGACTTGGCCGCGCACCGATCCGGTCTGTTGCGGATCTCCAAGCTCGAATTCTCGGATGTTCTGTCCCGGCAAGCCAATGATGTGGTGATCGTGGTCGTGAGAGCTGCCGTTGCTGGTACCTACGATAAGGTGCCATTCGCTGGCGAATATCGGTATACGCGCGTCTGGCGTAAGTGTGCGACCGGTTGGCGGGTGGCCGCGGCGCACTGTAGCGCAATCGCCTAGTATCAGCTTTCGTAGAAAGCCGATACATCAGTTTGAGTCTGGTGCATTGTTCTCCATGGGCTGGAAGGATGCGCTATGGGCCAGGCTCTCCACGCCCGGATTCCGAAAGTCCCCGCCTGTCGCATCGGGCGCGCTCAAAGCGCCAGCAGCACCAGAATCGCCAGCAAGGCCACCGCGACCCAGAGCGGCCGGAGGAGGCGGCGGATCTCGTGGTCGCGGGCGCGCAGCCCCTCCGGGTGGGGCTTGATGCCGGTGTCGGCCAGGGCGGTGGCGGCGCGTTCGGCCGCGGCGATCAGGCCGGGCAAGCGGCCCAGGCTGCGCAGCGCCTCCGCCGCGGCATCCTGTAGCCGCGCCTCCGGGCCCCGATTCTCGCGCATCCAGCGGTCGATCAGCGGCTGGGCGAGCGTCCAGATGTTGAGGTCGGGGTTGAGCTGCCGGCTCACCCCCTCGGCCATCAGCATGTTCTTCTGCAGCAGCAGAAGCTGGGGCTGCACCTCCATCTCGAACTGCTCGGCGATGCGGAAGAGCTGGCCGAGCAGCCGGGCGAAGGAGATCTCCTGCAACGGCCGGCCGAAGATCGGTTCGCCGATCGCCCGGAGCGCCTGGGCGAACTGGTCGAGGGACTGCGTGGGCGGAACATAGCCCGCCTCCAGATGCACCTGCGCCACGCGCCGGTAGTCGCGTTCGAGAAAGCCCAGCAGCATGTCCGCGAGATAGTAGCGGGTCTTGCGGTCGAGGCGCCCCATGATGCCGAAATCGACCGCGCCGATATGGCCGTCCGGGTCGACGAACATGTTGCCGGGATGCTGGTCGCCGTGGAAATAGCCGTCGCGGAACACCTGCTTGAAGAAGATTGCGGCGGCGCGCGCCAGCACCGCGTCGATGTCGAGCCCGGCGGCGGTCAGGGCGGCGCCGTCGTTCATCGGGATGCCAGTCAGGCGCTGCTGCGTCATCACCCGCCGGCCGGTCCGGTGCCAATCGACGGCCGGCACCCGATAGGTCGGGTCGCCCGCGAAGTTCTGCGCGAGCTCCGAGGCCGCGGCCGCCTCCAGCCGCAAATCCATCTCGATCCGCACCGTGTCGGCGAAGGTGCGCACCACCGCCACCGGCCGCAGGCGGCGCAGCTTCGGCTGGGTGCGCTCGACCAGCTCGGCGAGCCACATCAGGAGGTCGAGGTCGCGCGCGAAGGCCTGCTCGATTCCCGGCCGCAGCACCTTGACCGCGACGGCCCCGCCCTCGAATCCGGCTCCCGCGAATTCACCCGCCGCGCTGCCCTCTCCGGGCCCGGGCGCGATGGTGGCGTAATGCACCTGGGCGATCGAGGCGGCGGAGACCGGGCAGTCCTCGAAGCGCGTGAACAGCGCCTCGACCGGCGCCCCGAGCTCTGCCTCGATGGTCGCGCGGGCGGCTGCCGCGTCGAACGGCGGCAGCCGGTCCTGCAACAGAGACAGATCGGCCGCGACCTGCTCGCCGAGCAGATCGGAGCGGGTGGACAGCATCTGGCCGAGCTTGATGAAGACGGGGCCGAGCTCGCCAAAGGCGGCGGCGAGCCGCTCGCCCGGCCGCTTTTCGTCAGGCCAGGGATCGCGGCGTCGCGGCGTGAACAGGCGACCGGCGAAGAGGACGCTCGGCGCCACGCCGGTCCCCTCGACCGCCGCGCGCAGCGACGCCAGGGCGCCGTGCCGCGCCAGGGTGCGGACGATCGTCAGCAGCCGGAAGAGGTTGCGTAGCGCCCGGAGCATCGGTGTCCGCCCGCCGGCCGGCCCTAGATCCGCCAGGCCGAGTGCAGCGCCGCGATGCCGCCGCTCAGATTGCGGAATTTGACCTGCCCGAGGCCGGCGGCGGCGATCCGCGCCGCTAGGTCCTCCTGCGGCGGAAAGCGGCGGATGCTCTCGACGAGGTACTGATAGGATTCGCGGTCGCCCGCCACCATCTGGCCGAGAAGCGGCAGCACGCGGAAGGAGTAGAGGTCGTAGAGGCCGGCCAGGACCGGCAGGGCGACGCGGCTGAACTCCAGGCACAGGAACCGGCCGCCGGGCCGCAGCACCCGGCGCGCCTCCGCCAGCGCGCGGTCGATCCGCGTCACGTTTCGCAGCCCGAAGGCGATCGTGTAGGCATCGCAGCTTCGGTCGGCGAGGGGCAGGCTCTCGGCATCGCCGGCGACCCAGCCGATGCGCCAGCCTCCACCTGAACCACTGCCAGCGAGCAGGCCGCGGTCGATCGCCCGGTCGCGGCCGACCGCCAGCATCGCCGGCGTCATGTCGCAGACCGTGATGCGGCTGCCGCTCGCCGCCGCGGCCTCCGGGCCGCCAATCCGGTCGAGGATTCGGAAGGCGATATCGCCGGTGCCGCCGGCGACATCGACGAGATGCAGGCCCGGCCGCGGCGCCAGCCACGCGATCATCGACGCCTTCCACAGCCGGTGGATACCGCCCGACATCAAATCGTTCATCAGGTCGTAGCGCCCGGCGACGCTGTCGAAGACGCCGCGCACCAGCGGCGCCTTCTCCGATTCGGCCACCTCGCGGAAGCCGAACCAGGTTCCCGGATCCTTGCCCGGCGCGTTCCTCGGATCTTCGCTCGTCATGCGGCGGACCATAGCGCGGCGGAGGCGCGCGCGCTACCTTGTGGCGGACCCCCGCAATTCCGATCTGAAGACCATGCCCGAGCTCCCCGAAGTCGAGACCGTCTGCCGCGGCCTGGCCCCGCATTTGGAGGGCCGGCGGCTGACGCGCGTCGAGCAGCGCCGCCCGGACCTGCGCTTTCCGCTGCCGGAGAACTTCGCCGCGCGCCTGATCGGCCGGCGCGTCGATCGCATCGCCCGGCGGGCGAAGTTCATCCTGGCGCATCTCGACGACGGCACGGTGCTGCTCTGCCATCTCGGCATGTCCGGCCGGATGGTCGTGAGCGAGGGCATGACCGGCCCGCCGGAGCCGCACGACCACGTGATCTTCGAGACCGAGGACGGCGCCGTCATCCGCTTCAACGACGCCAGGCGGTTCGGCCTGATGGACCTCGTTCCGGAGGCGGCGCTCGCGGCCCATCCCATGCTCGCCGGGCTCGGTCCGGAACCGCTCGGCAACGCCTTCAACGGCCCGGTCCTGGCCGCGGCGCTGAAGGGCAAGGCGACGCCGATCAAGGCGGCGCTCCTCGACCAGCGGGTGGTCGCCGGCCTCGGCAACATCTATGCCTCGGAGAGCTTGTTCTGGGCCGGCCTGTCGCCGCGCCGGCTCGCCCGCACCGTCCAGGGCGCGCGGGCCGAACGGCTGGCGTCGGCCATCAAGCGTGTGCTCGCCGAGGCGATCGCCGCCGGCGGCTCGTCCCTGCGCGACTATGTGCAGGCGACGGGCGAGCTCGGCTATTTCCAGCATCGATGGGCCGTCTATGACCGCGCCGGCGAGCGCTGCCCGGCCTGCGACTGCATGAACGGGGCGGCCGTTCAGGGCATCCGCCGCATCGTCCAGTCCGGCCGGGCGACTTTCTATTGTGCTCGGCGGCAACGCTGAGATACATACGACCCATGCTTCGCCACCATGCTCTTGCTGTCGCGGCGGCGTTCCTGCTGGCGTTCGCCGCGCCGGCGGCGGCACAACAGGCGCGCGACGGCGGGGCCGCCGCGTTCGTCGCCGGCGTCGAGGACCTTCCGCTGATGCCCGGCCTGTCCCAGATCGAGACGGCGAGCACCGTCTTCGACGCGCCGAGCGGCCGGATCGTCGAGGCCTATGCCGCCGGCCCGGTCACGCGCGAGCAGGTTCTCGCCTTCTATGCCGAGACCCTGCCGCAGCTCGGCTGGACCGCGGACCGGCCGGCGCGGTTCCGGCGCGAGGGCGAAGAGCTGCACCTGGAGTTCCTCGACGGCGACGAGGGCGAGCTGACCGTCCGCTTCAGCTTGTCTCCGAGCTAAGAGTCTCTAAAGAACGGTCCGACCGCGGAGGGAAGCCATGCCGTATCAGAACATCCTCGTCGAGAAGAAGGGCCGTGTCGGCCTGATCACCCTCAACCGCCCGGCCGCGCTCAACGCGCTTTCGGATGCGCTGATCGCCGAGCTCGGCCGCGCGCTCGACGATTTCGAGGCGGACGAGGCGGTCGGCGCCATCCTGCTCACCGGCAGCGAAAAGGCCTTCGCCGCCGGCGCCGACATCAAGGAGATGAAGGACCGCGATTACGTCGATGTCTACACCTCCGACTTCATCACCCGCGGCTGGGAGCGCGTCGGCCAGTGCCGCAAGCCGGTGATCGCGGCGGTGGCGGGCTATGCGCTCGGCGGCGGCTGCGAGGTGGCGATGATGTGCGACATCATCCTGGCTGCGGAGAACGCGAAGTTCGGCCAGCCGGAGATTACCCTCGGCATCCTGCCGGGCGCCGGCGGCACGCAGCGGCTGACCCGGGCCGTCGGCAAGGCCAAGGCGATGGAGATGTGCCTGACCGGCCGCCTGATGGATGCCGCGGAGGCGGAGCGAGCCGGGCTGGTGAGTCGGGTGGTCCCGGCGGACAGCCTAATGGAGGAGGCGCTCAAGGTCGCCGAGCGCATCGCCGGCCTCTCCCTGCCGGTCGTGATGATGACCAAGGAGGCGGTGAACCGCGCCTTCGAGACGACCCTGGCCGAGGGAATCCGGTTCGAACGGCGCCTCTTCCACGCCGCCTTCGCGACCGAAGACCAGAAGGAAGGCATGACCGCCTTCATCGAGAAGCGGCCACCGGACTTCAAGAACCGCTGAGGGCGGG
>NZ_DASVCJ010000057.1:0-118238 GCF_036381655.1 Ferrovibrio sp. | reverse complement strand
AACCGCATCGAGCGCTTCTTCTGCCGCCTCAAGCAGTTCCGAGCCATCGCCACCCGCTACGACAAACGAGCCGACCATTTCGCAGCAGCCACAAAGCTCGCCGCCGCCATCCTCTCATACAATTGACGACACACCCTAGGCTGGCGCGGAACCATCGACGGCATCGCGGTTTCACTCCTTCCGTATGCTTTGCAACGGAATGGGGTTTGTCATGGCGACCGCAGAACAGCAGCGCGATCCGTATTACCACACCAAGTATGTCCAGCGCCGGCTGAACGAGCTGGTCGGCGAATTGCGCGAGGAACTGCGCATGGTCGACGAGCCGCAGTTCAAGGCCATGTTCGAAACCACGGCCGAGGTGCTGGGCGGGCTGAGCCGGGCCTTTGGCGATTACGAGCGCCGCAACGAGGCGGCCTGGCGGGGCTGAGCGGGCCCTGGCGGCACTAAGCGGGCAAGGGCGGGATTCACCGCCAGCAGGCCTGGTTTACGGTTGACAGGCATGGGGCCCGCCGGTAAGGTCCGCCCGCTTTTCCGCCGGGCGGGTTTCATCTGCGCCCGGCATTCTGTTTCTATAAGGTCAGGTGCCATGAAGGTCGTAAATTCGCTCAAGTCGGCTAAGGGCCGCCATCGTGATTGCCGCGTGATCCGCCGCAAGGGCCGGGTTTACGTGATCAACAAGACCAACCCGCGCTTCAAGGCGCGCCAGGGTTAATCCCTAGCAAACCAGGGTTTTCGTAACGGCCCGGCTGGCTTCCAGCCGGGCCGTCGTCGTTTCTGGAGCCGCTTCTGTGGGTTGACTTCCGGTCGGCGGCGGGCGAATTTGTCAGGCAAGCTGACAAGTGATGATGTCTGATATCGCAAACCATCCCCTGACGCGTCCCGCCGGACTGGGCGATGCCCTGGCCGGCCGGCTGGCCGCGGCGATTCGGGCCGGCGAATTCCGCCCCGGCGCCCGGCTGCCGACCGAAAAGCAGCTCGTCGAACGCTACAATGTCAGCCGCGCCATCGTCCGCGAGGCGATTGCCCGCTTGAAAGTGGACGGTTTCGTCGAGACGCGGCAGGGCGCGGGGGCCTTCGTCGCGGCGCGGCCGGGCTTGGCCAACTTCCGCATCGGCAGTGGCGGCGGCGCGGTGCCGGCGGCCGACCTGCCGCATATTTTCGAGCTGCGCGCCGTCATCGAAGCCGGCATGGCGGAATTGGCGGCACGGCGGCGCAGCGACGCGGACCTTGCGGCGATCCGCGCCGCCTTTGCGGCGATGGAGCAGGCGATCGCCGCCAGGACCGACGGCGCCGGCGCCGATGACCGCTTTCATGCCGCTATCGCGGCGGCGGCGCATAATCCGTATCTGGCGCAGTTCGCCGCCTATCTGGCGCAGCATTTCTCGGCCAGCCGCGCCGTAACCTGGATGCCGTCCGCGGTGGATGCCGGCAGCGCTCTGGCCGCCCAGGAGGAACACCGGCAATTGCTGGACGCGATCGCCGCCGGCGATGCCGGAGCTGCCGCGCAGGCGGCCCGCAACCATATCGCCCGGGCCGCCGCCCGCCATGCGGCCGCCCGCGAGGACTAGAGTGAGGAAACGCTCATGCTGATGCCGGCACCGGAAAAGGAGATCATCGCCCAGCGCCTCGAGCTGATCGCCGCCCTGCGGCAGATCGTGCCGGGCGAGGGCGTAATCGCCGACGAGACCAGCCTGCGCGCCTTCGAATGCGACGGGCTGACCGCCTATCGCCAGTTGCCGCTGGTGGCGGTGCTGCCCAGCGATACGCAACAGGTCGCGGCCGTGCTCAAGCTGTGCAACGAGCGCGGCGTCAAGGTCGTGCCGCGCGGCGCCGGCACATCCTTGTCGGGCGGCGCGCTGCCGCTGGCCGATGGCGTGCTGCTCGGCCTGGGCAAGTTCAACCGCGTGCTGGAGATCGACTGGGACAACCGCTGCGCAATCGTGCAACCCGGCGTGACCAATCTGGGCATCACCCGCGCGGTCGAGCATCGCGGCTTCTACTACGCGCCGGATCCCTCCAGCCAGATCGCCTGCACCATCGGCGGCAACGTGGCGGAGAATTCCGGGGGCGTGCATTGCCTGAAATACGGGCTGACCACCAACAACATCCTCGGCGTCGAGATGGTGCTGATGAACGGCGATATCGTTCGCCTGGGCGGCAAGCATCTCGACAGCGAGGGCTACGATCTGCTCGGGCTGATCTGTGGCTCGGAGGGGCTGCTCGGCGTGATCACCGAGGTGACCGTGCGCATCCTGCCCAAGCCGGCGACGCAGCGCGCCGTGCTGGCCGGCTTTCCGTCATCCGAGGCGGCCGGCGATTGCGTGGCGAAGGTGATCGGCGCCGGCATCATCCCGGGCGGCATGGAGATGATGGACCGTCCGGCGATCCACGCGGCGGAGGATTTCGTCCATGCCGGCTATCCGCTCGACGTCGAAGCCCTTCTGATCATCGAACTGGACGGGCCGCCCGCGGAAGTCGATCACCTGCTGGCGCGGGTGAAGGCGATTGCCGAATCCTGCGGCTCGGTCAGTTGCCGCATCTCGCAGGACGAGGACGAGCGCCTGAACTTCTGGGCCGGCCGCAAGGCGGCATTCCCGGCGGTGGGGCGCATTTCGCCGGATTACCTCTGCATGGACGGCACCATTCCGCGCAAGAAGCTGCCGGAGGTGCTGACCCGCATGAGCGACCTGTCGGAGAAATACGGCCTGCGCGTCGCCAATGTCTTCCATGCCGGCGACGGCAACCTGCATCCGCTGATCCTTTACGACGCCAACAACCCGGGCGAATTGGAACGCGCGGAATCTTTCGGCGCCGATATCCTGAGGCTCTGCGTCGAAGTCGGCGGCGTGCTGACCGGCGAGCATGGTGTCGGCGTGGAAAAGCGCGACCTGATGCCGGCGATGTTCAGCGCTGACGACCTGGCGCAGCAGGAGCGCGTCAAATGCGCCTTCGATCCCAACCATCGCCTCAACCCGGGCAAGGTATTCCCGCAACTGCATCGCTGCGCCGAAATAGGCAAGATGCATGTGCAGCACGGAAAGCTCGCCTTCCCCGATCTGCCGAGGTTCTGAGCGATGGCGCTGCGATCAGTCACAAACGTCGCCGCCCGCGGGCGAAGCCCGAGGGTCCATTCCGACCATCGGCCTGGCCCGCGGCCAGACCCGCGAGCACAGGCGTGACGATGCAAGGAATGCGACATGGCTGAAACCTTCATCCCCGCCGGCATGAGCGATGTGGTCGATGTCGTCCGTTGGGCGGCGGCCGAAGCGAAGCCGCTCGAGCTGCATGGCCATCGCACCAAGAGCCAGTTCGGCCGCGCCACGCAGAATGCCTATGCGCTCGATCTCAGCCGCCTGCAGGGCGTGCTGGATTACGAACCCGCCGAACTGATCCTGACGCTGCGGCCCGGCAGTCTGGTAAGCGATGTCGAAAAGCTGCTCACCGCGCAGAATCAGATGCTCGCCTTCGAGCCGCCCGATCTTGGTCCGCTGTGGGGCGGTCCGGCCAATCGCGGCACCATCGGCGGCGCCATCGGCTGCAACCTCGCCGGCCCGCGCCGGTTCAAGGCCGGCGCCATGCGCGATCATCTGCTCGGCTTCGTTGCCGTCTCGGGCCGCGGCGAAATCTTCAAGGCCGGCGGCAAGGTGGTGAAGAATGTCACCGGCTACGACCTGCCCAAACTGATCTGCGGCTCGTTCGGTACGCTGGCGGCGCTCACCGAAGTCACCGTGAAGGTGCTGCCCGCGCCGGAAAAGACGCGCACCGTGCTGGTTTTCGGCCTGGATGCGGCCAGGGCGGCCGAGGCGATGGCGGCAGCCGCCAAATCGCCGCATGAAGTCAGCGGCCTGGCGCATCTGCCGCCCGCCATCGCGGCGCGTTCGGGCGTCGGCTATGTCGCCGGCGCCGGCCGGAGCGTCACCGCCATCCGCATCGAAGGCACGGATGTTTCGGTGAAGGCGCGCTGCGGGGCTCTGCGCGAGTTGCTGAAATCCTTCGGGCCGCTGGAGGAATTGCATTCGATGAATTCCGCCTGGCTGTGGCGGGAGATTCGCGACGTCAGCTACTTCGTGCTGCCGCAGGATCGCGTGCTGTGGCGCATCTCCACCGCACCGATGGCCGGGCCAGCCGTGGTGGCCGGTATCATCGCCGCACGGCCCGATGCGGAAGCCTTTTACGATTGGGCCGGCGGGCTGGTCTGGCTCAGCCTTGCGCCGAGCGCGGACGCCGATGCGGCGAAGGTGCGGGCAGCGCTCGCCCAGCATGGCGGCCATGCCACCTTGGTCCGCGCCGACGCCGCGATCCGCGCCGCCGTGCCGGTCTTTCAGCCGCAGCCGGAAGCGCTTGCCGCGTTGTCGCGCCGCGTCAAAGAGAGTTTCGATCCGATGGATATTCTCAATTCCGGCCGGGTGACGCCGGCCATGGTGGCGGCCTGAGCCCATGCAGACCAACTTCACCCTCACGCAGCTTGCCGATCCGGCGATCCAGTCGTCGAACGATATCCTGCGCAAATGCGTGCATTGCGGCTTCTGCACCGCGACCTGTCCGACCTATGTCCTGCTGGGCGACGAGCGCGACTCTCCGCGCGGCCGCATCTATCTGATCAAGCAGATGCTGGAGAGCGGCCAGCCGGCGAGCGAGGAGGTGGTGCGGCATGTCGATCGCTGCCTCTCCTGCCTGTCCTGCATGACCACCTGTCCGAGCAGCGTGCACTACATGCATCTGGTCGATTATGCGCGCGCCTATATCGAAGAGACCTATCGCCGGCCCGTGCTGGATCGGCTGCTGCGGGCGCTTCTGGCGCGGCTCATTCCCAATCCCAGGCTGTTCCGCCTCAGCCTGCGCGGCGCGCAGCTGGCGCGGCCGTTCCGTTTCCTGTTGCCGGGCCGGCTGAAGGCCATGGTCGCCCTGGCACCCAGGGCATTGCCGCCGATCTCACCGATGGACCGGCCGCAGGTCTTTGCGGCTCAGGGCGCCCGCACGATGCGCGTCGCGCTGCTGACCGGCTGCGCCCAGCGCGTGCTCGATCCGAAGATCAATGAAGCGACGATCCGGCTGCTGACACGGCATGGCTGCGAGGTCGTCGTGGCCGAAGGCGCCGGCTGCTGCGGATCACTCACCCATCATATGGGCCGCGAGCACGACGCGCTCAGCCAGGCGAAGGCCAATATCGCCGCCTGGCACCGCGAATATGAAGGCGCCGGTCTGGATGCGATCGTAATCAACGCCTCGGGCTGTGGCACGACCGTGAAGGATTACGGCTTCATGCTGCCCAGCGATCCGGACTGGTCCGGGCGGGCGGCGATCGTCGCCGGCCTGGCCAAGGATGTCACGGAAGTGCTGCAGGGGCTCGACCTGAAACCGGCCGGCACCGCCGGCAAGCTCACCGTGGCATATCACAGCGCCTGCTCGATGCAGCATGGCCAGAAGATCACGACGCTGCCCAAGCGGCTGCTGGCCCAGGTCGGCTTTGCCGTGCGCGACATTCCGGAGGGGCATCTTTGCTGCGGCTCGGCCGGCACATACAACATGCTGCAGCCTGAACTCGCCAATCAACTCCGCGACCGCAAGGTGAAGAATGTCGCCAGCACCGGCGCGGATGTCCTCGCGGCGGGCAATATCGGCTGCCTGGTGCAGATCGCCAACGGCATGGCCGCCGCGCGCGGCAAACCGCTGCCGGTTCTGCATACCGTCGAATTGCTGGATTGGGCGACGGGCGGGCCGAAGCCGGCTGCGCTGGCCTGAACGGCCGCCTTACGAACCAAAGCCGGCGTATTACCGCTTCGGCGCCTTTTGCCGCTTGGCCTGCATGATGGCGTCAGCCTTGTCGCGGCACTTTTGCTCGGCGTCCATGCGCTGCTGATTGGTCATGGTTTGCCCAGGCTTGAGCTGGCTGCGCATTTCCTTGACGCAGGCGTCGACGATCGCCGCCCGTTCCTTGTCCTGATCCTGCTGTTGGGGGGCAGGCTGGGCCGAGGCGGTGCCGATCAGGCCGGCGAAGAGGATGACGAGAAGAGGCACGTAACCGGACATTCTACAATCCATGACCATGGATAGTGGTTATGCGGCCATTGTTCCGGCTGCTGAAAGTTAATTTCCGGTCACGGTCAGGGTGGAAGCCCCCAGCCGCAGGCGAATCTCCTCGACAAGGGCCTGGGTTGCGGCTTCGCACATGCGGAAAACAGCCTCGAAATCCTTGCGGCCGCCGTAATACGGATCGGGTACCTCGCGGCCGAAATGCGGGGCGAATTCGAGGTAGAGCCGCAGCCGGTCGCGAAACTCCGGCGGACAAAGCCGCCGCAGGATGGCGAGATGGCCGCTATCCATCGCCAGAATCAGGTCGAAACGCGGGAAATCGCCCGGCGCAATCCGGCGTGCCCGCAGGGCGGAAAGATCCACGCCGTTAGCCCTGGCGATAGCGATGCTGCGCTCGTCGGGCGGTTCGCCGACATGATAGCCATGCGTTCCCGCCGAATCGACGAATACCCGGTCCTCCAGTCCTTGCTGGCGGATGGCATGCCGCAGCAGGCCGTCGGCGGTGGGCGAACGGCAGATATTGCCGGTGCAGACCATCAGAACGGAAAAAGCCGGCTTGGAAAGAGGACTGGAAGGGGGGCCGGCAAGAGGGGCGGAAGGAGGGAAAGTCGTCATAGGTGCAGGGAAGCACTGGCTGCCTGGCCGCGCAAGTCTCCCCCTATCGCCCGCACCGGAAGCCGGCCTAGAGTAATGGCCATGACGACGACCGACGACGAAACCGCGCTGCTGCAGGCCAACACCGCCTTCTACAATGCCTTCGTCACGCATGATTTCGATGCCATGGCCAATCTCTGGGCCAAGGCGGCGCCGATCTGCTGCATCCATCCCGGCTGGCCGCCATTGATCGGCCGCGAGGCGGTGCTGGAAGGCTGGCGCCGCATTCTCAACAATCCGGCCCAGCCGTCGATCCAGATGCTGGCGCCGCGCGTTACGCTCTGGGGCGATGTCGCGCTGGTACTCTGTTTCGAACGGGTCGAGGACCAATATCTGATTGCCAGCAATCTGTTCGTCCGCGAGGGCAAGGGCTGGAAGCTCGCGCATCACCAGGCCGGTCCGGTCGCGGCCCCGCCGCCCGGGGAAGAAGGCGAAGATGAGCCCGAGCCCGATATCGGCGGCGACGACCTGACGCCGTCGGGCACGATCCACTAGGCGGCTTTCACCAGCGTTTCGATCCGTGCCCCGGCGCCGGCTTCGCGCGCCAGCCGGGTTTTCAGGAAATCCAGCCTGGGCCGCAGGGCGTCGTCGAATTGCCAGGGCGGATTGACGATGATCAGGCCGCTGCCATTCATCTGCCGGCTTTCCCGGGCCGGCCGCACGGTGAGTTCGACGGCGATGGTCGCCGCGGCGATCGGCGCGGCGAGTTCGCGCTTCCAGCGATCGGTTTCGCGCTGATCCTTGATGGGATACCAGATCGCCAGCAGGCCGGTGGCCCAGCGCCTGTGCATGGCCTGCACCGTTCTGGTCAGGGTGGCGAATTCATTCTCGTCCTCGAAAGCCGGATCGATCAGCGCCAGGCCGCGGCGCGGCATCGGCGGGGTGAGCGCCCGCAGGGCCTCGAAGCCGTCCCGGTGATGGATGCTGACGCGCGGATCGCGCCCCAGATTGTGTTTCAGCGTCTGCACATCCTCGGGATGCAGTTCGCAAAGCGTCAGGCGGTCTTCGGTCCGCAGGCTGCGCTGCAGCAGCCATGGCGAACCCGGATAGCGGCGCAGCCCGGCGCCGGTGTCATCCAGTTCGGGGTTGAGTGCGCGCAGGGCCGCCAGGTAATCCGGCAGGATGCGGCGGGCGGCCGGATCGCTCAGCACCGCGCCGACGCCCAGGCGATACTCGCCGCCGCGCTGGGCCTCGGCCGAGGCGAGGTCGTAAAGGCCGATTCCGGCATGGCTGTCGAGCAGATGCAGCGGCGCCGCCTTGCGGTGCAGGGCGGCGACAAGATCCAGCAGCACGACATGCTTGAGCACATCGCCGAAATTGCCGGCGTGGAAGGCGTGACGGTAATTCACAATGACGGACTCACAGGATGTTGAGCGCCATTATAGCCGAGGGCGTCATCCAGGTCATGCAAGCGGCATGGAAATACGCTAGAGCAGAGGAATGCTCGACCCGCTGATGCGCCGCCTGATCGATCCGCCGCTGAACGGCCTGGCCCGGCGGCTCGACCGCGCGCCATTCGGAGCCGATGCGGTCAGCCTGGCCGGTTTCGGGTCGGGCCTCGCCGCCGCGGCGACTTTGGCGCTGGGGCAGGCCCATCTCGGCCTGGCGCTGTTTCTGTGCAACCGTGCCGCCGACGGGCTGGACGGCGCTCTGGCACGCCAGCGCGGCGCCACCGACCGGGGCGGCTATATCGATATCGTGCTCGACTTCATCATTTACGGCCTGATGGCGCTGGGCTTCGCCATCCGCGATCCGGCCATGGCCGCTCTGCCGGCAGCCTTCCTGCTGGCGAGCTTCATGGGCACGGGATCGAGCTTCCTGGCCTATGCGATCCTGGCCGGCAAGCATGGCCGCAGCACCGCATTGCGCGGTGCCAAGAGCTTCTATCACCTCGGCGGCCTGACCGAGGGGACCGAGACGATCATCTTCTTCCTGCTTTGCCTGGCGGAGCCGGGCTGGTTCCCGCTGCTCGCGTGGATTTTCGGGGCGCTGTGCTGGTTGACGACGCTGGGCCGCGTGATCGCCGGCTGGCGGGATTTTTCCTGAGCGTCTTCTTAAGCGCTCTTCAGCTTCTTCAGTTCGGCTTCGACGGCACTGATCACCTTCGAATCGGTCGGCTTGATGCGGCTGGGAAAGACTTCGGCGATGCTGCCGTCGCCCGCGATCAGGTATTTGTGAAAATTCCATTTCGGCAGGGCGTCTTCGCCCAGTTCGCTGGCGATCCAGCGGTAGAGCGGATGGGCATTCCTGCCGATCACCGTCTGCTTCGCGGTCAGCGGGAAATCGACATCGAAATTGACCGTGCAGAATTCCTTGATCTGTTCGGCCGAGCCGGGCTCCTGGTTGCCGAAGTCGTTCGACGGCACGCCCAGGACCACCAGCCCCTTGCCGCGGTAATCCGTCCACAGCTTTTCCAGGTCGGTATATTGCGGGGTGAAGCCGCATTGCGAGGCGGTGTTGACCAGCAGCACGGCCTTGCCCTTGAACTGCCGCATCGGCAGGGGCTGTCCGTCGATCGACGTGAAATCGAAGTCATGCGCGCTCATGCCGGTCCTCGTTTTTGCGGCCAAAGAAGGGGTCATCGGGAGGGCGGCGAATAGGCCTGCCAAGATCAGGACGTCGCGTCGATCCCATAGCGACCTGGGCAACATCGATTCACCCTCCGTTAAGGCTGTACGGCTTAACTATAGCGTCGCCCTTTCGCCTGACCAGATGGAACCGCATCGGCTCGATGGGTCGATAGGAGGCCGTCGCCATGATCACCCTGCCCGGAATGCTCACCTTTGCCGCGCTTGCCCTGGTCGCCCTGGTCGGCGGCGTCAGCCTGACGCGCTTGGTGCCCGGCCTGGCCGAGCAGCATCCCGCCATCGTGGCGCTGACTCTGCTCATGCTGTTCTGGGCGATCCGCGAGCGGCTGGTGCGCTATTCCACGCAGCGGCGCCTGCTGGCCGAGATCGACGAGCTTTCGGACGAACTGGCGATGGCGCGCGGCGAGGCGCCGGCAGCCGTTGCCGCTGCCGAAAAAGCCGAGCCGCGGCTTGCCGTGGCCGCCGCGCCCGAGCCGGCCGATGACGGTACGCTGCTGGAGGCCGTACGGGATGCGCTGAACAACAATCGCGTCGAGTTGCACGTGCAGCCGATGGTCAGCCTGCCGCAGCGGCGCATCCGCTATTTCGAGATGCTGGCCCGGCCGCGGGATGCGCTCGGCAAGCAATACGCCGCCGCTGAATGCCTGGAGGCGCTGGACGCCGCCGGCCTGCGCGCCGAATTCGATGCGCTGATGCTGCTGCGCTCGGTGCAACTCGTGCGCAAGCTCGAGCATCGCGCCCGCGATGCCGGCTTCTTCCTCAATCTGACGCCGGCCATGCTGGCGCGGCTCGAGACCTTCACGCCGCTTTATGACTTTCTCGAACGCGAAGGCGAGCGCGCCGGCAATATCGTGCTGGAATTCGCCTATGACGGCATCAGCCAGCTCGACCGCGGCGGGATGTACCGCCTCAGCCGCCTCGCGGCGCTGGGCTATGCGCTTTCGGTGGATGGCGTCGACCGCCTCGACCTCGATTTCGCCGGCCTTGCCAAGGCCGGCGTGCGCTTCGCCAAATTCGACGCGCAACTGCTGCTCGATCCGGCGGCGATGGCACGGTCGCCGATCGATCCCGCCGATCTGCGCGAGGCCTGCACGCGGCACGGCATCACGCCGGTGCTGGCCAAGGTGGAGAGCGAAGCCGATCTGGTGCAGCTTGCCGATCTCGATTTCCCGCTCGGCCAGGGCATGCTGTTCGGGGTGCCGAAGCTCGCCAAGGCCGCCTAATCCGGCAGAGGCTGGTGCTGGCTAACGCGCCGCCAGCAATGCATCGGCAAGCTCGACGAATCCCGCGCCGCCTTCGCCAGTGGCGACGAAAGCGGGCGGGGTGGCGATGCGGTCGAGGAACGGCCGCACATTGGCGACACCGACGCTGTACGGGAAGAACCCGAACATCGGCGCATCGTTCGGACTGTCGCCGGCAAACACAATTTGGTCACGCGCCCGGTCCAGGTCCACGCCATAGCTTTCCTTGAAGAGGACGCGCGTCATCGACAGCTTGTCCCAGTCGCCGAACCAGCCATTGACATGAATCGAGCTGACTTTCGCCGTCGCGCCGGCCGCTTCGAACAGCGCCACGATCCGATCGACCGCCTCGCGTGGCAGCGGCGGCACATCTTCGCAGAAATCGATCGCCAGATCGCATTCCCGATATTGCTGGTCGGAAGCCAGCGCCGTGCCGGGCACCGCGCGCAGGATGGTCTCGGCCAAAGTGGCGAGCTTTTCGCGCGCCGCGCGCCGTTCGGCATCCGACAGGAAGAAGCGCCGCTGCATCACCTTGGCCGTACGGTCATAGCGCATGAAGAGCGCGCCGTTCTCGCCGACGATGGCATCGACTGGCCAGAAGCGTGCGATCAGATCGCACCAGCCGGCCGGCCGGCCGGTGATCGGAATGACGCGCAGGCCGGCCGATTCGAGGCGTTCCAGCGCTGCGTATGCTGCGGCGGTCAGCCGGCCATGCGTGGTCAGCGTGTCGTCGATATCGGTCAGCACATACCGGATGCCCCGGCGGATGGCGGCAGGAAATTCTGGTAATGGGCGGATTTCGGCCATGGATCGGATGGTGTGGCGCTTGCCGGGTGTGAGGGTGGCCCGTATAGTCACCGCGCCTCGTTTCGACGTCAACCAGCGTCGCCGACCGACTCGCAGCAAGGAACCGACAATGACCTATCAGGCCCTGCATGGCTATTATCTCGAAGACCTGTCGGTCGGCATGTCCGAGGTGTATTCGAAGACGGTTACCGAGGCGGATATCCAGGCTTTCGCCGAATTGTCGGGCGACACCAATCCGGTGCATCTCGACGAGCATTTCGCCGCCGGCTCGCCGTTCAAGGGCCGCATCGCCCATGGCATGCTCGGCGCTAGCCTGCTCAGCACCGTCTTCGGCACCAAGCTGCCGGGGCCGGGCTGTATCTACGTTTCGCAGGACCTGCGCTTCAAGGCGCCGGTGCGCATCGGCGACACCGTGATCGCCAAGGTCAGCATCGTCGAAATCATCGCCGAAAAGCGCCGCGTGAAATTCGCCTGCGAATGCCGGGTCGGCGATACCGTGGTGATCGACGGCGAAGCCACGCTGATGGTCAGCCGCCGGGCCAAGTGACGGATCGGATCGGGAGAGTGGAGCAAAGCGATGCGCCTGCTGCGCTCCAGTGCAAGTTTCCCGCCATCCTTGCGTGGCGCCGTCGCCGCCATCGGTAACTTCGACGGCGTCCATCTCGGTCACCGCGCCCTGATCGCCGCCGCCAAGGCCGAAGCCGATGCCAAGGCCAGACCGCTGGCGGTGATGACGTTCGAGCCGCATCCGCGCCGCTTCTTCGTGCCGCAATCGCCGCCGTTCCGCCTGGATGCGCTAGACACCAAGACGCGCATTCTGGGCGAGCTCGGCGCCGGCGTGGTGCTGGCATTGCCGTTCGATTCGGAGCTGGCCAGGCAATCGCCGCAGGAATTCGTCGACCATATCCTGGCGCGCGATCTGGGCTTGAGCCATGTCGTCGTCGGGTACGATTTCACCTTCGGCAAAGGCCGGGCCGGCGATACCGCGATGCTGCGCGAACTGGGCAAAAGCCACGGCATCGGCACAACCGTCGTCGCGGCGCAGGGCGATGGCGAGGTCTTTTCGTCCAGCCGGGTGCGGCAGGCGCTCGAGGCCGGCAATATAGCCGAGGCCAATCGCCTGCTGGCGCGGCCCTGGGAAATAATCGGCATTGTCGAACATGGCGACAAGCGCGGCCGCGAGCTGGGCTATCCCACCGCCAATGTCGGCCTGTCGGATTTTCAGATCCCCAAATTCGGCATTTACGCCGTGCGCTGCGTGATCGACGGCGAGCGCCGCGACGGTGTGGCCAGCTTCGGCATCCGCCCGACCTTCGATCAGACCGATGTGAAGCTGGAAGTCTATCTGTTCGACTTTGCCGGCGATCTCTATGGCCGCTCCATGCGCGTCGAATTCCATGCCTTCATCCGGCCCGAGGAAAAGTTCGACGATGTCGAGGCGTTGAAGGCGAAGATCGCCGAAGATTGCGCAGCCGCCAGGCGGTTGCTGGCCTGAGCCTTTATGCCACGCCGAACTCCGCCGCCCGCGCCAGCAGGCGCTGCGCTCCCGTATAGGTCGGCTTTTCGATCAGATGGCCATCCAGGCTGGCACGGTCTTCGCCTTTGCCGCGCGCCGTCTCGAATGCTTCGACGATGCGCCGGGCCTTGGCGATCTCCTCGGCCGAGGGTGTGAGCACGGCGTTAACGACAGCCGCATGCTCCGGCCGCACGACCGCTTTGGCAGTGTAGCCAAGCTGCCGCGCCTGCCGGGTTTCGGCCGCGGCACCATCGCTGTCGCCGAAGGTATAGGGGCAGTCGATCGCCACCACGCCGGCGGCGCGGCATTCGATCAGGAAACGCTGCCGCACATAAGCAAGCTCGATGCCCTCGCGGCTGCGCACCGCGCCAAGATCGGCCACCATGTCTTCGCTTGCCACCAGGCAGGCCGTGACGCGCCGGCTCGCCTGGGCGATGGCTATGGTCCGTGTCAGCCCCAGCGCGCTTTCGATATTGGGTACGATCTCGGTGCTGCCGGCCGCCAAGCCGAGTCGTACCTCGTGTTCCGCAATCCGCCGGTCCAGCCGGACGATCTGCTCCGGGGCATCGACCTTGGGCATCATTACCAGATCGGGTGCGCCATCCATCACGGCGGCGAGGTCGGCCTCGCCATCGGGCCCGTCGAGCGGATTGATCCGCGCGGCGGCAATCCGTCCGGCCGCACGCCAGGCCGGATAGAGCGCGGCAGCGAGTGTCCGGGCGGTCGGGCGCGCGGCCGGCGGGGTGAAATCCTCCAGTTCCTGGATCAGGACATCGGCGCCGCCGGTCGGTCCGGCGGCAAGGGCAGAACGGTCGGCCCCGGGCAGAAAATGCCAGGAGCGGCGCAAGGTGACGGCTCGGCGGGAAGGTGTCATGGGTGGTCTGGTCATGGAAGCGATCCGGTTGGCTCGACAGTCAGGGACAGGGATGCTAAATCAATGCCATGCTTGGGCAATTTGCCATAGTCCCGGGCCTCCGGCCGACACGAATTAGCGGCCCGGTCCTTTCCTAAGGGCCGGGAATTCCTCACGATTTGCCATGATCCAAGCCCGAGGCCGCCCCGGCGCCAATCGGGTTCTCCCGAGTACTCCGATGAGCAAAGACTACCGCAACACCGTTTTCCTCCCGACCACCGAATTCCCGATGAAGGCGGGCCTGCCGGCAAAGGAGCCGGAGATCCTGGCCCGCTGGGAGAGGATCGGGCTGTACGAGAAGCTGCGCGCCGACTCCAAAGGCCGCGAGAAGTTCATCCTGCATGACGGCCCGCCCTATGCCAACGGCAACCTGCATCTCGGCCATGCGCTGAACAAGATCCTCAAGGATACCATCAACCGTACCCGGCAGATGATGGGCTTCGATGCCAATTATGTGCCGGGCTGGGATTGCCACGGCCTGCCGATCGAATGGAAGATCGAAGAGAAATATCGCGCCGCCGGCAAGAACAAGGACGATGTGCCGATCGACGAGTTCCGCAAGGAATGCCGCGACTTCGCCGAGCACTGGATCAATGTGCAGCGCGAGGAATTCAAGCGGCTCGGGGTGATCGGCGACTGGAAGAATCCCTACACCACCATGAGCTATGCGGCGGAAGCGCAGATCGTGCGCGAGCTGCACAAATTCCTGATGAATGGCGGGCTGTTCAAGGGCTCCAAGCCGGTGCTGTGGTCGGTCGTCGAGCGCACCGCGCTGGCGGAAGCCGAGGTGGAATACCAGGAACACACCTCGCATACCGTTTTCGCCAAATTCCCGGTGGTGAAGCCGAGCGTGCCGGCGCTCGATGGCGCCGCCATCGTGATCTGGACCACCACGCCTTGGACCTTGCCCGGCAACCGGGCCATCGCGCTGTCGGAAGAGGCGACCTATGTGCGGCTGCGCGTCGACGCCGTTGGCGAGAAATCGACGGCCAAGCCGGGCGATGAAGTCGTCATCGCGCAGGATCTGATCGCCAGCGTGATGTCGGCCTGCGCCGTGACGCAGCATACCGTGGTGGCGAGCTTCAAGGGCGCCGACTTGCTCGGCACCATCTGCGCCCATCCTCTGTGCGGCCAGGGTTACGATTTCGACGTGCCGGTGCTGCATGGCGATTTCGTCACCCTCGATGCCGGCACCGGCTTCGTGCATATCGCGCCGGGCCATGGCGCGGACGACTACAATCTCGGCATCGCCAATGGCATCGAGGTGCCGCATACGGTGGACGAGGACGGCAGCTATTTTCCGCATGTGCCCCTGTTCGCCGGCAAGCGCGTGCTCGACGATGCCGGCAAGGATGCCGACGCCAACAAGGCGGTGATTGCCGCCCTGGCGGAGGCGGGCGTTTTGTTCGGCCGCGGCCGGCTGCGGCACCAATACCCGCATTCCTGGCGTTCCAAGGCGCCGCTGATCTTCCGCAACACGCCGCAATGGTTCATCTCGATGTCGACCAACGGCCTGCGCGACAAGGCTCTGGCCGCCATCGAGGCGACCGCTTTCTATCCGCCGCAGGGTCGCAACCGGCTGTATGCCATGATCGAGCAGCGGCCCGACTGGGTGATTAGCCGCCAGCGCGCCTGGGGCGTGCCGATTGCCGTCTTCGAGCACAAGCGCACCGGCGAGATCCTGCGCGATGAAACCGTCAACGAGCGTATCGTGCAGGCCTGCCTCAAGGGCGGTGCCGATGCCTGGTTCACCGCCAAGCCGGAGCAGTTCCTCGGCGACAAATACAATCCCGATGACTGGAAGATGGTGACCGACATCCTCGATGTCTGGTTCGATTCCGGCTCGACCCATGCCTTCGTGCTGGAACAGCGGCCCGACCTGAAATGGCCGGCCTCGCTCTATCTCGAAGGCTCGGACCAGCATCGCGGCTGGTTCCATTCCTCACTGCTGGAAAGCTGCGGCACCCGCGGTCGCGCGCCTTACGATTCCGTGCTCACCCACGGCTTCATTCTCGACGAGAGGGGCCGCAAGATGTCGAAATCGCTCGGCAACTCGGTCGAGCCGCAGGACGTCATCAAGCAGTCGGGCGCCGATATCCTGCGGCTGTGGGTGGCTTCGGCCAACTACAACGAGGATCTGAGCGTCGGGCCGAAGATCATCCAGGCCCAGGTCGATGCCTATCGCCGCCTGCGCAATACGCTGCGCTATCTGCTGGGCAATCTGGCCGGATTCCAGGATTCCGAGCGCCTGCCGCAATATGAGATGCCGGAGCTGGAGCGCTGGGTGCTGCATCGCCTTGCCGAACTCGACAAGGTGGTGCGCGAAAGCTGCCAGGAATACGATTTCCACCGCATGTATGTGGCGCTCTACAATTTCTGCGCCGTCGATCTCTCCAGTTTCTATTTCGATATCCGCAAGGATGCGCTCTACTGCGACGCGCCGACCAGCATCCGCCGCCGCGCGGCGCGCACCGTGCTGGATCATCTGTTCGATTGCCTGGTCAAATGGCTGGCGCCGATCATCTGCTTCACGGCAGAAGAGGCCTGGCTGACCCGCTATCCCAGCGAAGAGGGCAGCATCCATCGCGAACTGTTTCCGATCGTGCCGGCAGAATGGCTCGATCCGGCGCTGGACGCGAAATGGGAGCGCGTGCGCCGCGTGCGCCGCGCGGTCACCGGCGCACTCGAGATCGAACGCGCCGAGAAGCGGATCGGCGCCAGCCTGCAGGCGCATCCGGTCGTCTATGCCGGCGCCGAGGATCTGGCGGCATTGTACGACCTCGATTTCGCCGAGATCTGCATCACCTCCGGGATCACCTTGCGCGAAGGCGAGGGGCCGGCGGAGGCCTTCCGCACCGAGGAGGCGAAAGGTGTCGCGGTGGTGCCGGAATTGGCCGAGGGCCATAAATGCGAGCGCTGCTGGCAGGTGCTGCCCGAGGTGGGCAGCATCGCGGGGCATGAAGACCTCTGCCGCCGCTGCAGCGATGCTCTCAGCCCGGCCGCCTGAACCGTAAGGGGGGTAGGTTGATCCGTCCGGGGCTCATCGCGGCGGTGGTGATTGTCGCTGCCGATCAGGCCAGCAAGGCCTTCTTCATGGACCTGCTGGCCTCGGCGCAGCCGCCGGTCATCACCGTTTTGCCGATCTTCAATCTGGTGCGGGTCTGGAATACGGGAGTGAGCTTTGGGCTGTTCCAGCAGGACAGCACCTTGCGGAGCTGGATTCTGATCGGCGTCGCCGTGGCGGTGCTGATCTGGCTGGGGCTCTGGCTGGCGCGGACGCGCTCGGCGCTGGTCGCCACGGCACTCGGCCTGATCATCGGCGGCGCGATCGGCAATGTGATCGACCGTGTCCGTTTTGGTGCGGTTTTCGACTTTCTCGATTTTCATGTCTTCGGCTGGCATTGGCCGGCCTTCAATCTGGCCGACAGCGCCATCGTGGTGGGGGTCGGCCTGCTTCTGCTCGACAGTTTCATGCCGCGAAAGACGTTATCGTAGCGAAATGGACAACTTCCAGTATCGCTGTTATCAGTCTTTTCGTTGTTCCCGTGTTGAAAGAATGGCAGCATTACGCCGTTTGTGATCGACCGGGGGCGATGATCCGGCGTGGTGGACGGGGGCTCTTTGCGGGTAATTGTCGATCGCCAGCATTCCTCTCCTGGACTGGCGCAGCCGGAGGCCGGGGGTGATGCAAAACATTCCGCGCCGCGCCGGTCGATCGCCATCAAGCAGGTCAAGGTCACCGTCGTCACCGCCCTGATCCTGGGCGTGATCTTCAGCCTGCTGCAGCTTCTGCTCGACATCCGCTCCGAACTGGGCCAGCGGCAGGTCACCGTCACCCAGGTCATGGACATGCTGAACGAGCCCGCCTCGGAGGCGGCTTACGCACTCGACGAGCAGCTTGCCGCGCGGGTGGTGAAGGGTCTGCTGCTCTACCGGCCAATCTGGCGGGCGGAAATCTACGACAATTACGGCCGTCGGATGGCCGCTCTGGAACAGCCGCATGACAGCGACGCGCCGGAATGGCTGAAGAGCCTTCTGCCGGTCTCGGATGAACTGCTGGTACGGCCGCTCTATGCGCAGCGCAATCACGAACTGGTCGGCGAGATGCGTGTCTCTGTCGACGGCTCGCTGTTGGCGCGCAGTATCCTGAACCGTGCGTGGGTGGTGCTTGGCACCGGGCTGGTGCGCAATTTCCTGCTCGCGCTGGTCCTGGCGGTTCTGTTCTATTTCACGCTGACGCGGCCGCTGCTGGCGTTGATCAGCCAGATCGCACAGGCCGATCCGCGCGATCCGAAGCCCGTTCCCATTACCGTGCCGGCACAGCACGGGAATGACGAATTGGGCCTGCTGGCCAGCAAGGTGAACGCGATCCTGACGGTCGGTACCGATCATCTGGCGGCGCGCAACCGCGAAGTCGAGCAGCGCGAGATATCCGAGCGGCGCTTCCGCGATTTCGCCAATGCGGCTTCCGACTGGTTCTGGGAACGTGACGCCGCGTTGAAGCTGACCCATTCCTCCTTCTCAGGCCCTTATTCTCCTTTGCTTGCCTATGAGCAGATGCTGCAGGACGAGCGGGGCTACGGCGATGCGGCCTGGGTTGCGCATCGCGAAGCCTTGGCCGCCCGGCGCGCCTTCCGCGATTTCCGCTTCCGCGTCGCCGCGCCGGATGGCTGCGACTGTTGCTACAGCATCAGCGGCGTGCCGGTCTTCGATGCCGCCGGCGACTTCCAGGGCTACCGCGGCGCCGGCAGCGACATAACCAGCCAGGTGGCGGCGGAGGCGGAAGTTGAGCGCAGCCGTGAATTGCTGAACACGGTGCTGGAGGCGATCCCGGCACCGGTCAGCGTCAAGGATACCGAAGGCCGCTATGTGCTGATCAATCACGGCCTGGCCGAAACTTTTCGCGCGCGGCCGGAGGAGATCATCGGCAAGCACATTTCCGAATTGCCGCTGGATGGCTTGGCGCCGGAATGCCACGCCGATGTCATAGCGCTCAGCAACACCCTGGAGGCCGAAGCGCTCCGCACCGGCCGGCCGTTGCTCAACCGCGAGCGTTCCTATCGTCTGGCCTCCGGCATGTTGCGCACGGTGCTGGAAAGCAAGGTGCCGCTAAAGGATGCGCAAGGCAAGATCATCGCTGTCCTGTCGATCTCGCTCGACATTTCCGAACGAAAGGTTTCCGAACAGGCGCTGGACGAGGCCAATGCGCGGCTGCGCCGGCAATCGGCCGATCTGGAGCGGCTGGCGGCGTCCTATGCGCGCGAGCGCGAGCACGCGATCGCGGCAAACCGGGCGAAGTCGGAATTCCTCGCCAATATGAGCCACGAATTGCGCACGCCGCTGAACGCCATCATCGGCTTCGCCGAGGTGATCGCGCTGCGCATGTGGGGCGACCGCTCGGAGAAGTATTTCGACTATGCCCAGGATATCGGCGTCAGCGCGCGGCATCTGCTGAATGTCATCAACGACATCCTCGATATGTCGAAAATCGAGGCGGGGCGATACGAGCTGGCGCTGGAGGCGAACCGGTTGCCCGGCCTAGTGCAGGATTGCCTCACCATCGTCAAGGGCAGGGCGCAGGAGGCGCGCTTGATGCTGGCGAATGATGTCGCGGACGATCTGCCGGCGATCCGGGTCGATGCGCGGGCGATCAAGCAGGTGCTGCTCAACCTGTTGTCCAATGCGATCAAGTTCACCCCGGCCGGCGGTCAGGTCCGCATCGGCGGCCGGCGCGACGCCGATGGCAGCATGGTCATTCAGGTCAGCGACACCGGCATCGGCATCCCGCCGGAGTTCCTGCCGCGCATCTTCGAACCCTTCTGGCAGGGCGATCCGAATATCCGCCGCGACGGGGAGGGCACCGGCCTCGGGCTGGCGATCAGCCGCAAATTCGTCGAACTGCATGGCGGCTCGCTGGTGCTCGAAAGCCGGGAGAATGCCGGCACGACGGCGACGATTCGCCTTCCCTCCGAGCTGGTCGAGGCCTCTTAAAACCCCTGTTTCACTGGCCTTTTTTGCCGCTCTGCCCGCCCTTGTGCCGAGGGGTAAGGCAAGGATAAACTCCCGCCGTCCAACACTAGCAGGAAGGACTGCCTCGCCATGAGTCGACCGTACAGGATCGGCCGACGCCACTGGATGGCCTACACGTTATTGATCGCGCCGCTGGTTCTAGGCGGCTGCGACAGCACCCGGGAAGCGCTCGGCCTTACCAAGAAATCGCCCGACGAATTCGCCGTTGCCACCCAGGCGCCGTTGGTCCTGCCGCCGGAATTCGGCCTGCGTCCGCCGGAGCCCGGCGCGCCGCGTCCGCAGGAGGTCAAGCCGCGCGACCGCGCCCAGCAGGCGCTGGGCTTGCGCAATCCGGGCGGCCGATTGACTTCCTCGGCCAATGCCCCAGCTTCTCCGCTTCCAGGCGCCTCGGCCGGCGAGATGGCCTTGCTGCAGCAGGCGCATGCGGTCAATGTCGATCCTGATATCCGCCGCAAGGTGAACAACGACTTCACCCAGCTTGCGGAGCGCGACAGCAGCTTCGTCGACCGCTTGATCTTCTGGCAGAAGCCGGAGGAGCCGGGTGTCGCGGTCGATCCGGTGAAGGAGGCCCAGCGGCTGCGCGAGAACGCGGCGATGGGCAAGGCGCCGAATGTCGGCGAGGTGCCGACGATCAAGCGCAAGGAGCGTGGCCCGCTCGAAGGCCTGTTCTGAGGCCTGTCACCCCGGGGTCTGCGCCAGGCCTGCGCCAAGTTTGCGGTGGTCGCGAAGCCGGACATCCGCCGCAAGGATGCTGGAGCGTGCTGATGCAAGTCCCTGACGGAGGTCCATTGTGCCGCGCCTGATCCGTGAACCGCTTTTCGCCGCGACACTGCTGATCCTGGGGCTGATCATCGGCTTGGGCGCCGCCACCGCGCGCGCGCAGATCTTCCATCCGACCTACTTCGTGCTCGAAAACGGGCTGCAGGTGGTGCTCATCGAGGACCATCGTGCCCCGGTCGTGCATCACATGGTCTGGTACAAGGTCGGCGCCGCCGACGAGCAGCCCGGCGTGACTGGGGTGGCGCATTATCTCGAACACCTGATGTTCAAGGGCACGCCGAGTCTGCCGGCAGGCGAATTCTCCAACCGCATCGCCCGGGTGGGCGGGCGCGAGAATGCCTTCACCACGGCCGATTACACCGCCTATTACCAGACGGTGGCGCGCGATCAGCTCGACATGGTCATGGCCATGGAAGCCGACCGCATGGTTCATCTCGAGCCGCAGCAGGCCGCGCCGGAGTTGCAGGTCGTGCTGCAGGAGCGGCTGATGCGGGTCGAGAACAATCCGGCCGCCTTGTTCGACGAGCAATACAACGCCGCGCAGTTCCTCGCTTCGCCCTATGGCCGTCCGGTGATCGGCTGGCCGCAGGAGGTCGAAAAGCTCAAGCTCGAGGATGCGATGCTGTTCTATCGCACATACTATGCGCCAAACAACGCCATCCTGGTGGTGGCCGGCGACGTCAAGCCGGCCGAGCTGCGTCGCTTGGCCGAGAAGCATTACGGCTCGCTGCCGATGCGGCCGGTGCCGCCGCGACTGCGTTCGCAGGAGCCGCCGCAGCTTGCTGCGCGCCGTTTGAGCATGGGCGATGCGCGCGTCTCCGAGCCGAGCCTTAGGCGCAGCTATCTGGCTCCAAGCCGCAGTGCCGGCGCCAGCCAGCATGCGATTCCGCTTACGGTGCTGGCGGAAATCCTCAACGGGCCGACCGGCCGGCTGCATACCAAGCTCGTTTCCGGCGATGGTCCGGCAGTTTCCGCCGGCGCCTGGTATGACGAGGAAGCCGTGCAGCAGCGCGTTTTCGCCTTCAGTGCCTCGCCCAAGCCCGGCCATAAGCTCCCGGAGGTCGAAGCTGCGCTCGACGCCGTGATCCAGTCGGTGCTGGAGGACGGCGTGAGCGATCAGGAGCTCGCCGACGCCAAGGCGGTGTTGCGCGCCCAGACGGTCTATGCCCGCGACAGCCTGTCGGGTGCGGCGCAGATATTCGGCCAGGCGCTGGCGACCGGCCTGAGCGTCGAGGATGTCGAGAACTGGCCCAAGCTGATCGACGCCGTGACCAGGGAACAGATTTCCGCCGCCGCCCATTACGTTTTCGACGAGCGCAAGTCGGTCACCGGCTATCTGCTGCCGAAGGAGCAGAGCTGACATGCGACATTGGATTCGTTTCGCCGTTCTGCTGGCCTGCCTGCTTGGCGCGGCTGCGGCTCAGGCCAGCCCGAAAATCGAGCGGATCAAGACGCCCGGCGGCATCGAGGTCTGGTTCGTACGCGAGCCGTCGATTCCCATGCTGGCGCTCAACGCGGCCTGGCGCGGCGGCGCGGCCAGCGAGCCCGCCGACAAGCAGGGGCTGGCCTCGCTGACCACCGCACTGCTGACCGAAGGCGCCGGCGATCTCGGCCCCGACGATTTCCAGAATGCCCTGCGCAAGCAGGCGATCGCGCTGGATTTCGATGCCGACCGCGACTATGTCACGCTCAGCCTGCGCACGCTGTCCGAGCATCGCGAGCGTGCCTTCGAGCTTCTGCGCATGGCGATGACGGCGCCGCGCTTCGAGGACGAACCGATCAACCGCATCAAGGCTGGCGCGCGCGTCTCCTACGAGCGCAGCCGCAGCAACCCCAATGCTTTGGCGGGCGAGCGGTTCTCGAAGGCGGCCTTCGGCGATCATCCATATGGCCGGCGCACCTCGGCTACCGCCGAAAGCCTGGAGCGGATCGGGCGCGAGGATTTCGTCGCCTTCTCGCGGCAGGTGCTGGCGCGCGACGATCTGCTGATCGCGGCAGTCGGCGATATCGCGCCGGAGGAACTGGCACGGCTGGTGGATGAAAGCTTCGGCAAGCTGCCCGAGAAAGCGCAGGTCACGCTGCCGCCGCGGGTGGCGCCGAAAACGCCCGCTTCGCCGGCCGTGGTCTCCTTCCCGGTGCCGCAGAGCGTGGTGCTGATCGGTGCGCCGGGCATCGCCCGCGAAGATCCGGACTGGTATGCCGCCAGCGTTCTGAACCAGGTTCTGGGCGGCGCCGGCATGTCGTCGCGCCTGTTCGAGGAGCTCCGCGAGAAACGCGGCCTGGTCTATTCGGTCGGCACGCAGTTGATCCCGTATAAATCGGCCGCGCTGTTCTCCGGCTCCTTCGCTACCAGCAACAAGGATGTCGCCGCCGCCTTGCAGCTGGTGCGCGACGAGTTCAAGCGTGTCGCCAAGGACGGCGTGACCGAGGCGGAACTGCAGGCGGCCAAGGATTACCTCACCGGCTCCTTTCCGCTGCGGCTGACCTCCGATGCCGGCATTGCCGGCACACTGTTGGCCATGCGCATCTCCGGCCTGCCGATCGATTATATCGACCGCTATCCGGCTCTGGTCCGTTCGGTTAGCGCCGACGACATCAAGCGCGTTGCCCATCGCCTGTTCGACCGCGAGGATTTCCTTGTCGTGGTCGCCGGCCAGCCGGTCGGCCTGGGCGGCTGACGATATCCGAGGGGGAGATACGTGCCGATCCGCCGCCTGCCGGAAACCCTGGTCAACCGCATCGCCGCTGGCGAGGTGGTCGAACGGCCGGCCAGTGCCGTCAAGGAACTGGTCGAGAATGCCATCGATGCCGGCGCCACGCGGATCGAGATCGCCATCGCCAATGGCGGGCGCAGCCTGATCAGTGTCAGTGACGACGGCAAGGGCATGGCGGCCGCGGAACTGCCTGTCGCTGTCGAGCGCCATGCCACCTCCAAGCTGCCGGATGACGATCTGCTCGACATCCGGTGGCTGGGCTTCCGCGGCGAAGCCTTGCCCTCGATCGGCGCGGTCAGCCGGCTCACCATCGTCAGCCGGCGCGCCGAGGACGCGGCCGCCAGCAGCATCGAGGTCGATGCCGGCCATGTCGGGGCGGTCAAGCCGGCCGCCGCCGGCGCCGGTACGCGCGTCGAAGTGCGGGATCTTTTCTATGCCGTGCCGGCGCGGCTGAAATTCCTCAAATCCGACCGCGCCGAAGACATGGCGGTACAGGAGATCGTCAAGCGCCTGGCCATGGCGCACCCGCAGATCGCTTTCACGCTGCAGCAGGATGGCCGCGTCAGCTTCCGCGCCGAGGCGCAGCAGGACGAGCTGTTCGAGCGGCGCCGGCTCGGCCGGCTGGAACAGGTTCTGGGGCGCGACTTCGCCGACAATGCGCTGCCGATCGCAGCGGAACGCGAGGGCATCCGGCTCACCGGCCATGCCGGCCTGCCGACCTATAACCGCGGCAACGCGCAACACCAGTTCCTGTTCGTCAACGGCCGCCCGGTGCGCGACAAGTTGTTCGTCGGCGCGGTGCGGGGCGCCTATGCCGATTTCCTCAGCTCCGACCGCCATCCGGTCATGGCACTGTTCCTCGAATTGCCGTCTGAACTGGTCGATGTCAACGTGCATCCGGCCAAGGCTGAAGTGCGCTTCCGCGATCCCGGTCTGGTGCGCGGGCTGATCGTCGGCGCGCTGCGGCATGCCCTGGCCGAAGCCGGCCACCGCGCCAGCACCACGGTGGCGCAAACGGCGCTGGGTGCGCTCAAACTGCAATCGGCGCCCGCCCCCAACCTGCCCTTCGGTTCGAACGCGTTCAATGCCGCCGCCCGTTGGCGCGGCTACGACAATTTGCGGCCGGCCTCGCCGGGCTTGGCCGAGGCCGCGGCGCTCTACAACGCGCCGCAGGGGGACTTCTCCGGCGGCGCGGCTGACGAGGCCGGCGCCGAAGCCGGATTGGCGCCGGCGGCGCGCAACGAAGGCGCCGCGAATACCGTGCCGCTGCAAAGCTATCCGCTCGGCGCCGCCAGGGCGCAGTTGCACGAAACCTATATCGTCGCGCAGACGGCGGAGGGTATCGTCATCGTCGATCAGCATGCCGCCCATGAACGCCTGGTCTACGAGCGGATGAAACAGACACTCGATGCCGGCAAGGTGTCGCGCCAGGTGCTGCTGCTGCCAGAGGTGGTCGAACTGAGCGAAGCGGAAGCTGCGCGGCTGACGGTGCGGTCGGACGAACTCGCCGAACTCGGTCTGGTGCTGGAAGGCTTCGGCGATGGCGCCGTGGTGGTGCGCGAGGTGCCGGCCTTGCTGGGCGATGTCGCAGTCCAGCAGCTCGTGCGCGATCTTGCCGATGCGCTCGCGGAATATGACAGCGTGCAGCCCCTGAAGGAGCGCCTGCAGGATGTCTGCAGCACCATGGCCTGCCATGGCAGCGTGCGCGCCGGTCGCCGCCTGACGCTGGACGAGATGAATGCGCTGCTGCGCCAGATGGAGGCGACGCCGCATTCCGGCCAGTGCAACCACGGCCGCCCGACCTATGTCGAACTGAAACTGGCCGATATCGAAAAGCTGTTCGGCCGCCGCTGACGCCACGATCCATCACCCTCCCGCTGCTACGCAACGGGGTGTTTTCCTTTGCGAAGGGCGGGGAAGGCAGCAGCGATCAGGACGGTCGCTCCGATCAGCGGCAGCATGAAAGCATGCGGCATGTGCATCACCCAGAGCGTGGCGCCGCCGAGCAGGCACCAGACGAGCGGCAGGATCAGCAATGTCCAGCGCATCTGCTGAGAGGCAAGCAGAACCCCGAGCGTCGCCGCGGCCGTCGAATCCGGTGTCAGCCCGAAGAATTCGGCCTGCCGCCAATCATGGCCGGGCAGAAGCGGGCCGATCCAGGGCTGCAGCAGGATGGCAAATGCGGCAATGCCGAAACCGATCCGGAACCGCCAGCCTCGCTCCGCCGCAGGCCTGGTCTGGGTCCGGGTGACGGCGAGCGCGAGCAGCAGTGCGGCCTCGGCGACGAAAGCGATGAGGAAATACTCCGCCGCCCAGTTGATGCTGTCGTAATGGCGGCGCAGATAGGAGAATGCCGTCCATAGCCAGCTCGCCGCCAGGATCGCCGCCGTGGTGCGGCCGGACCAGGCCGCCGGAATGCGCAGCAGCACCAGCAGCGCAACTCCGCCAGCAAGCGCGACGATTTGCGCCGGCCAGATCGCCGCATTGTAGAGCTCGAACAGCCGATAATAGGTCTGCGGCGAGAAGAGCAGGAAATCGGAGAGCCGATACGTCCACCATTCCGACATCGCAGCGTCTTTGCCTACAGCGAAGCGATATGCGCGGCGATGCGCTCGCGCATGGCCCGATCCGGCGTGCGCCCATAGGCGGCGCCGACATTCTGCCCCATATGCGCCACCTGGCTGGTCGCCGGAATGGCGCATGTGATGGCTGGGTGCGAGACGATGAATTTCAACACCACCTGCGCCCAGTTGGCGCAGTCGATCTCTTCGGCCCAGTCGGGCAGCGGTGCCTTCTCGATATCATCGATCAGCTCGCCCTGGCGGAAGGGGCGGTTGACGATCACGCCGATGCCCCGTTCCTGCGCCAGCGGCAGGATGCGCTTCTCGACCGCGCGGTCGAGCGGATTGTAGGTGACCTGGATGAAATCGAGCGGCTGCTTTTGCATGATCCGCTCCAGGTCGCCATGACGGCGGCCCTCCGACGTGGTGACGCCGACATAGCGCAGCCTCTTCTCGGCCTTCATGGCGAAAAGGGTCGGCAGATGCTCTTCCCAGTTCAGCAGGTTATGCACCTGCAAGAGATCGAAGCGCGGTACAGTCCAATATCGCCGCGAGGCCTCGATCTGCTCCGGGCCGCGCTTGCCTGACGAGGTCCAGACTTTGTCGGCCGAGAAGACCGCCTCCCGCATCTGCAGCTTGGTCAGGCCATAGCCGATCACCGGTTGCGAGGAGCCGTACATCGGCGAGGAATCGATCAGCCTGCCGCCCTGGGCGAAGAAGGCGCGCATCACCGCGGCGCAGGCATCGCGGCCGCGCGGATCGTTGCCGACATTGAACGTGATCCAGCTGCCCAGTCCGATCACCGGGAAGGTCTCGCCGCTGGAGGGTATCGCTTTTGTCGTGATGGCGTTGCCCTGTGCCAAGCCTGGCGCGGTACCGGCCATGGCGGCAGCGCCGAGCGCGGAGACCGACAATATGAAGCCGCGGCGATCGAGATGGTCGGCATTGCGCATGGCGGGCTCCGTCCATGACCGGTGGTTACCGCTGATATAGAGGCCTCTGACTATAGGGCAGCCCAAACACTCTTTCTTATCGCATGCCTTTTTTGGAATGTACCTACGATGTTCCAAATTAAATAGGGCTTTCTCCACACCCGGATTGTGCGCGGCACCCATTCTGCCGCCGATGCACAAACCAGCGGGTACGTCAGGCGGCCTTGACCAGGAAGCTCAGCCGGGCCGGGCCCTGAGGCCGTTCCTCCAGCAGCGTGAAGCCGGCCGGCACCTCAAAGCTGTCCTTGGCGGCCGTTTCGACCGTCACCAGGGCATCGGGCTTCAGCCAGCCCTCGCGGTCGAGCGCGGCCAGCGCCTCCGTGCCCAGTGTGGAGCGGTAGGGCGGATCGAGAAAGACAAGATCGGCCGCTTCGGTGGGTTTGCCGGGTTGGCGGGCGTCGCTGCCGCGCAAGGTGATGCTGCCGGCCAAGCCCAGATTGCTGGCATTCTGCAGGATGACGCGCCGCGCCGCCGGATCGGTCTCGAACAGATAGGCATGCCGCGCGCCGCGCGACAGCGCCTCGAAGGCCAGCGCGCCCGAGCCGGCGAAGGGATCCAGTACCATGCCGCCTTCCAGCCGCGTCGTGCCGTCATCCCGGCGCAGGCGGGGCGAATGCAGCAGCATGTTGAACAGCGATTCCCGCACCCGGTCGATGGTCGGACGCGTATCCCGGCTGGGCGGCGCCTGCAGAGGCCGGCCGCGATGCGTGCCCCCTACGATGCGCATCCGGCCATTCTCATTTCTTGGCGGGCTTCTTTGGCTTCTCGCCGGGCTGACCTGGCTTTGCTCCGAGCTGTTCGGCGATCACCTTGCCGGAGACTTCCTTTACCTCGCCAGGCTCCAGCCCGCCAAGCTGGAAGGGGCCATAGGCGACGCGGATCAGCCGTGAGACCGGATGGCCGAGATGCTCCATCACCTTGCGCACCTCGCGGTTCTTGCCCTCGCGCAAGGCGACGATCAGCCAGGTGTTGTCGCCCTGCTGGCGCTCGATGCTGGCCGTGATCGGCCCATAGGCAGCGCCGTCCACCGTGACGCCTTTCTGCAGCTTGCCCAAGGCGTCGGCCTGCGGCTGGCCATGCACGCGCACGCGATAGCGGCGCAGCCAGCCGGTGCTGGGCAGTTCCAGTCGCCGTGCCAGGGCGCCGTCATTGGTGAGCAGCAGCAGGCCTTCGGAGTTGAAGTCGAGCCGGCCGATCGAGATCACGCGCGGCAATTCGGGCGGCAGCTTCTCGAACACGGTCGGCCGGCCCTGCGGATCGCGATGCGTGGTCATCAGACCGCGCGGCTTGTGATACAGCCACAATCGCGTCTTCTCCGGTTCGGCGACCGGCTTGCCGTCGACCATGATGGTATCGTCAGGGCCAACCAGGAAGGCCGGCGTGTCGAGCTTTTTGCCGTTGACCTTGACCCGGCCTTCGGCGATCAGGCGTTCGGCATCGCGGCGCGAGCAGACGCCGGCGCGCGCCAGCCTTTTGGCGATGCGTTCGCCTTTCTCCGTATCGCCCTTCTGCGTATCGCTCATTGCGCGGCAACAGCGACGAAAGCGGCGAACAGCTTCTCGTCGCCCTTGCTGACGAAGAATTCCGGATGCCATTGCACGCCGAGGCAGAAGCGGTAATCCGGATGTTCGATGCCCTCGATCACGCCATCGGGTGCGACGGCATCCGAGATCGCGCCCGGTGCCACGGTCTCGACCGCCTGGTGATGCGCGGAATTGACCGGCAGCTCGTCGGCTTCGACGATTCTGTGCAGCAGCGTGCCGGCGGTGACATGCACGGCATGTCCCGGCTCGTTGCGCGGATTCGGCTGCTCATGCGCCAGCGCATTCTCCACCGCATCGGGGATATGCTGGATCAGGGTGCCGCCGAGCACGACATTGAGCAACTGCTGGCCGCCGCAGATGCCGAGCACAGGTTTGTTGCGGTCCAGCATGCCCTTGGTGACGGCCCATTCGAATTGCGTGCGGGTATCCTTGGTCTTCACCATGGCATGTTTGCTGGCGGCGCCGAACAGGGCAGGGTCGACATCGAAATTGCCGCCGGTGACGATCAGGCCGTCCAGCAGATCGAGATAGCTTTCGACTGCTGCCGGCTCATGCGGCAGCACCAGCGGCACGCCGCCCTTGGCGGTCACCGCCGAGCAATAATTCTGCCGCAGCGCATACCAGGGGAATTTGGAGTAGCCGCCAGGCTCCTCCGAATCCAGGGTGACGCCGATCAGCGGTGCGGATTTTGCCTTTGCCATGCGCCCCTTATAGGCCCGGCGGGATGCGGCGGCAACTCGGCTTGACGTAGGTCAATACCTCCCGCAGGCTGCCCTGCCATGATGCCTGCCGTAACGCCCATGGAGATCGCCCTGCAGGAGGCCCGTGCCGCCGCCGAACGCGGCGAGGTGCCGATCGGCGCCGTCGTCGTCGATGGCTCGAGCGGCGAGGTGGTGGCCCGGGCGGGGAATGAGACGCGGGCGCAGAACGATCCCACCGCCCATGCCGAAATCCTGGCGATCCGCCGGGCGGCGGCGGTGCTCGGCGCCGAGCGGCTGACCGGCTGCGACCTCTATGTCACGCTCGAGCCCTGCACCATGTGCGCCGCTGCCATCAGTTTCGCCCGGCTGCGCCGGCTGTATTACGGCGCCGAGGACCCCAAGGGCGGCGGCGTGGTATACGGTGCCCGTTTTTTTTCCCAACCGACCTGCCATCACAAGCCGGAGGTCTATGGCGGCATCGGCGAGGTTGCCGCAGCGGAAATCCTGCGCGGGTTTTTCGCCGCCCGGCGCTAAGGCTGCCGCAATCCCTAGCCGAGCCGGGCGGGCGGGCCTAAACTGCCACCGTCTACCGTTATCGGTTCACTATCAGCTAGGGACGAAACATCATGGATTTCGAATTTTCCGACCGGGTGAAGGACCTCCAGGAACGCGTCAGCCGCTTCATGGAGGATCATGTCTATCCGAACGAGCAGCGTTTCGAGGAGGAAGTCGCCGCCGGCGGCGATCGCTGGCAGCCGACCGCCGTCATCGAGGAACTCAAGGAGAAGGCCAAGGCGCAGGGCCTGTGGAATCTGTTTCTGCCGGATAGCGAGCGCGGCGCCGGCCTGAAGAATCATGAATATGCCACGCTCTGCGAGATCATGGGCCGCGTGACCTGGGCGCCGGAAGTGTTCAACTGCTCGGCGCCGGATACCGGCAACATGGAGGTGCTGGAACGCTACGGCACGGAGGAGCAGAAGAAGCAGTGGCTGGAGCCGCTGCTGGACGGCAATATCCGCTCGGCTTTCGCCATGACCGAGCCGGCGGTCGCTTCCTCGGATGCCACCAATATCGAGGCCGAGATCAGGCGCGACGGCGATTCCTATGTGATCAACGGCCGCAAGTGGTGGACCTCGGGCATCGGCGATCCGCGCTGCAAGATCATGATCTTCATGGGCAAGACCGATCCGAAGAATCCGGACAAGTACAAGCAGCAATCGATGATCCTGGTGCCGCGCGACGCGCCGGGCGTCAAGGTGCTGCGCATGCTGCCGGTGTTCGGCTATGACGATGCGCCGCACGGCCATGGCGAGGTATTGTTCGAGAATGTGCGCGTACCGGCCTCCAACCTGCTGCTGGGCGAGGGCCGCGGCTTCGAGATCGCGCAGGGACGTCTCGGCCCCGGCCGCATCCATCACTGCATGCGGCTCATCGGCCAGGCCGAGCGCGCGCTGGAGAAGATGTGCAAGCGGGCGAAAAGCCGCGTCGCTTTCGGCAAGCCGATCTCCGAGCAGACGGTGACGCTCGAGCGCATCGCCGAGGCGCGCATCCTGATCGACCAGGCGCGCTTCCTGGTGCTGCATGCCGCCTGGAAAATGGACACGGTCGGCAACAAGGCGGCGCGCAAGGAAATCGCCATGATCAAGGTGGCGGCGCCGAACATGGCCTGCAAGGTGATCGATTGGGCCATGCAGGTGCATGGCGGTGGCGGCGTCACCTCCGATTTCGGCCTCGCCGCGGCTTATGCGCATGCGCGTACGCTGCGTTTCGCCGACGGTCCGGATGAGGTGCATCGCAACCAGATCGGTCGCCTCGAACTGGCCCGCTGGAACTGAGTACGAGAGATAACAAACGCAACGAGCCTCCCCATGACCGTTGAATCGTACTTTTCCGCAACCTACGCCGAGGCGCGGCAGAAATTCGTTGCCGCCGTCGAGGCGGCCAAGGCCACGCTCACCGTCTATGAGAATCCCCACGCCAAGGGGCCGAATGGTGAAGTGCTGACCACCGATGTCGCCTGCCTCGGGCCGGACGACGCCGAACTGGTGTATCTCACCATCTCCGGCACGCATGGCGCCGAGGGCTTCTGCGGCTCCGGCGCGCAGATCGGCCATTTCAAGGATCGCCTGTTCGACGCCATGCCGGCGAAAACCAAGGCGATCATGGTCCATGCGATCAATCCCTACGGCTTTTCCTGGTTGCGCCGGGTGACCGAGGACAATGTCGACCTCAATCGCAACTTCCAGGACTTCAGCAAGCCCCTGCCGCAGAACAAGGCCTATGAGGAAGTGCATGACTGGCTGATCCCGGCGCATTGGGAAGGCCAGGGGCGGGCGGCGGCCGACCTGGCGATCATAAAATACCGCAAACGGCACGGCGATTTCGCTTTCCAGTCGGCGATGTCGGGCGGGCAGTATACGCGGCCCGACGGCCTGTTCTTCGGCGGCACCAAGCCGACCTGGTCGAACGAGATCTTCCGCCGCATCCTGAAGGAGCATGTGCCGCCCGGCGCGCGCAAGCTCGCCAGCATCGACTTCCATACCGGCCTGGGACCCACCGGCTATGGCGAGCCGATCTATGTCGGCCCCGAGACTGGCGGCGGCTATTACGACCGGGCGAAGGCCTGGTATGGGCCGGAAGTCACCAACCCGAATGAAGGCTCGTCGACCTCCGCGCGGGTGACCGGCACCGTGCCGGAAGCCTATGCCGACCTGCCGAAATCCATCGAGGTGACGGCGATTGCGCTGGAATACGGCACCGTGCCGATGGTCATGGTGACCGAGGCCTTGCGCGGCGATCACTGGCTGCATGCCAGGGGCGATCTCGACTCGGAACTCGGCCGGAAGCTGAAGCGGCAGATTCGCGATGCCTTCTATGTGGATACGCCGGCCTGGAAGGCGGCGGTCTATGGCCGCGCCGCGGATTTCGCGCTGCGGGCCTTTCGCGGGCTGGCCGGCCAGGCTTAGTCGTCGCCGCCGTCGACCATGTTCCAGGCCTGGTTGGCGACGGAGCGCACCACGGAGGCATAGGCTTTCATGGCGGGATTGCCGGGGCCTTTCTCCTGGCCGCGCTTGAGGATGCCCTGCGCCATTACGGCGACGCGGAACAGCGCGAAGGCAAGATAGAAATTCCAGTGCGGGATGCCGTTCTCGCGGATGGCGGGATCGGCGCTGTGACGGCAATAGGCGGCGATGTAGTCCGGCTCGCCCGGGATGCCGCTGTCGATGAAGTCGATGCCCTGGAGGCTGCCCATGCCGGGGATGGTGACGCGATACGGCATGCAGTTGATCGCCAGATCGGCGAAGGGATGGCCGATCAGCGCGAGGTCCCAGTCGAGGATGGCAATGACGCGCGGCTCGCTCGGATGGAAGATCAGATTCTCGAGCCGGAAATTGCCGTGCATCAGCGCGCTCGCCTGCTGCGGCGGAATATTGGCCGGCAGCCATTCGAGCAGGCGCTCCATGGCGCCGATTTCATCGGTCCGGTTGGCGCGGAACTGCTCGCCTAACGTGGCGATTTGACGGGCCAGATACTCCTTGCCGCCGCCATTGAGCGGCAGGCCGGTCAAGGCGGGATCGAGCGCATGCACCTGGGCGAGCGCCGCCGCCATCGCCTCGTAGATCGCATTGCGCTGCTTCGGGTCCATGCCCGGAAGGTTGGGATCGCGGAAATGCCGCCCGGGGATATAGTCGAGCAGATAGAAGGGGGTGCCGATCACCTGCTCGTCGGTGCAGGCGAAATGCGGCGTGCCGACCGGCAGGCCGGCCTTGTGCAAGGCCGTGATCAGCGCAAAGTCGCGCTCGATCGATTCGGCGAGGCTGCTGCCCTTTTTCGGCACGGCGCGCTTGCGCAGCACGAAGTTGCGCCCGGGGCTGTGCAGCATGAAGGCCGGATTGACCGAAGTGCCCAGGAATTGCTGCACCGTCAGCGGCGGTTTGAAATTGCTCAGCCGCGCAGCAAGATAGTCCGCCAGCCTGGCCTCGTCGAACCGATGATGCGGTTGTACGGTGGTCAGGTTCGCGGCCATTGCCATGCCGGTCAGCCCTCCTTCATGATCTTTTCGACCAATGCCCAGGCCTGCTCGGCGATGGGCCGCGCGCGCTTGCCCGATTCGATGGCATGCTGGCTGGCGGCGGTGCCTGCCTTGACGCGCCCCATGATGCCCTGAAGGATGCCAGCGATGCGGAACATGTTGTAGGCCATGTAGAAGTCGAGATTCGGAATACCGTCCCGGCCGGTGCGTTGGCAATAGGCTTTGATGTACTCCTGCTCGGCGGGAATACCGAGCGCGGCAAAATCCACCCCCGCGATCCCACGGAAAACGGCTGGCGCCAGACGCCAGGACATCAGGTGATAGGTGAAGTCGCCGAGCGGATGGCCGAGCGTGGAGAGCTCCCAGTCCAGCACCGCGATGACCCGCGGCTCGGTCGGATGGAAGATCATGTTGTCCATGCGGAAATCGCCGTGGACGATGCTGGTCTCATCGCCCGGCGGGATATGCGCCGGCAGCCATTCGATCAGCTTGTCCATCGCCGGAATCTCTTCCGTCTCGGACGCCTTGTATTGTTTGCTCCAGCGGGCGATCTGGCGGGCGAAATAGTCCCCCTGCTTGCCGAAGCTTTCCAGGCCGATGGCCTTGTAGTCGACCCGATGCAAAGCCGCGATGGTGCGGTTCATCGCATCGAAGATGCCGGCGCGTTCGTCGCGGCTCAAACCAGGCAGCGTCTGGTCCCAGAAGATGCGGCCCTCGACGCAGTCCATCACGTAGAACGCCGTGCCGATCACGGAGTCGTCTTCGCACAGGCCATAGGTGCGGGCGACCGGAACATCCGTTTCCGCCAGGGCGGTGATGACGCGGTATTCGCGATCCACCGCATGGGCCGAGGGCAGCAGCTTGCCCGGCGGCTTGCGCCGCAAGACGTATTTCTTCGTCGGCGTAATGAGCATGAAGGTCGGGTTCGACTGCCCGCCCTTGAATTGCTGCACCGTCAGCGGGCCCTTGTAATCGGGCACGTTGTCCTTCAGCCACCGCTCCAGCGCGGCTTCATCGAAGCGGTGGCGCTCCTGCACAGGCATGGTTCCGGCGAAGCGGTCCTGGTCGCTCATTTATCGTAACCTCGATTTCCTTGGAGCGCCAGCGGACGGCACTCGGGGATACGATAGCCAAGCGGCGGCAGGCGGCGCAACCACCCGCAACGGAACCTCGGGTTGTTCCTGGCTCTGTTGGCCGAAAGTCGAAGGCTGCCCGCGCGCGATGGTACGCCAGCCCCCCTGTTGCTGCCCGCGCGCGGTGGCGCGCCAGCTCCCTTATTGCGGTTGCTCGCGCGCGACAGCGCGCCAGCCGATGTCGCGGCGGCAGAAGCCTTCCGGCCAGCGGATCTTGTCGATGGCGGCATAGGCGCGGGCCTGAGCGGCGCCGACGGTCTTGCCCAGGCCGCAGACCCCGAACACGCGGCCGCCATTGGCGAGGATGGCGCCATCCGCGCGCCGCGTCGTGCCGGCATGGAAGATGACCACGTCGCTTTCCGCAGCGGCAGCGTCCAGGCCGTTGATCACCGTGCCCTTGCGCGGCGAGCCGGGATAGCCTGCGGCGGCCATGACTACGCAGAGCGCAGCCTCCTCGCGCCAACGCAGGTCGAAATCCTTCAATACGCCATCGCGCGCGGCGATCAGCGCCGGCAGCAGATCGGATTTCAGGCGCAGCATCAGCGCCTGGCATTCCGGGTCGCCGAAACGCACGTTGTATTCCAGCAGCTTCGGGCCCTGGGCGGTCAGCATCAGGCCGGCAAACAGCACGCCCTTGAATGGCGTGCCTTCGGCCGCCATGGCTTTCACGGTCGGATTGATGATGCTGTCCATGACCTGCTGCTGCAGCGCAGCCGTCATGGCCGGTGCCGGCGAGTAGGCGCCCATGCCGCCGGTATTGGGGCCGGTATCGCCATCGCCGACGCGCTTGTGATCCTGCGCGGAGGCCAGCGGCAGGGCGGTCTGGCCATCGACCAGCGCGAAGAAGCTGACTTCCTCGCCATCCAGGTATTCCTCGATCACCACCTCGGCGCCGGGCTCGGCGAAGAGCACCGCGTTGGCGGCCAGGGCCTCGTCCAGAGTCATCGCCACGGTCACGCCCTTGCCGGCGGCAAGCCCATCGGCCTTGACCACGATCGGCACGCCATGCCGGCGGATGAAGGCCTCGGCCGCCGCAGCCTCCTTGAACCGGCCGTAGGCGGCCGTCGGGATGCCGTATTTCGCGCAGAGGTCTTTCATGAACCCCTTCGAGCCTTCGAGCTGGGCCGCCGCCTTGCGCGGGCCGAAGCAGGCGAAGCCAGCGGTTTCGAGGGTATCCACCAGGCCGGCGACCAGCGGCGCTTCCGGGCCGACCACGACGAAATCGATATGCTCGTCGCGGCAGAGCTGGAGCACAGCCTGCTGATCCATCGGATCGACCGGCGCCAGCTTGGCCACCTGGGCGATCCCGGCATTGCCCGGCGCGCAGACCAGCTTGTTGACCAGCGGAGAGGCCGCCAGGGCCCAGCACAGGGCGTGCTCGCGGCCACCCGATCCGATGACGAGAAGGTTCATAGCTGCATACCCGCAGATTGCTGATCAGGGCATAGGCCCTAGAGGAATGGCGGCAATGTTTGTATCATGCCCCGAGCGGACGCAAGGCTTGGGAATGAGCGATTTAGGTCAAGGACATAGTGCCACTGCAGGCAGTGGAACGGCCGGCAATGTCCCGGAATTCACCGTCAGTGAAATCTCGCTGCGGCTGAAGCGCAGCATCGAGGAGAATTTCGGCTGGGTCCGGGTCCGGGGCGAGATTTCCGGCTTCAAGCGGGCCGCCTCGGGGCATCTGTATTTCTGCCTGAAAGACGCCGACGCCGTGCTGGACGCGGTCTGCTGGAAGGGCAGCGCCGCCCGGCTCGGGGTCAAGCCGGAAGACGGCATGGAGGTGATCTGTTCCGGCAAGCTGACCAGCTATCCCGGCCGCTCGAAATACCAGATGGTGGTCGAGCGCATGGAACTGGCCGGTCTCGGCGCGTTGATGGCGCTGCTGGAGCAGCGCAAGCAGAAGCTCGCCGCCGAAGGCCTCTTCGCCGCCGAACGCAAGCGGCCATTGCCCTATCTGCCGCGTGTCATCGGCGTGGTGACCTCGCCGACCGGCGCGGTGATCCGCGATATCCTGCACCGGCTGCGCGACCGTTTCCCGACCCATGTGCTGCTCTGGCCGGTGCTGGTGCAGGGCGAGGGGGCGGCTGAACAGGTGGCACGCGCGATCCGCGGCTTCAATGCCCTGGCGGCGGGTGGCCCCGTTCCAAGGCCGGATCTTCTCATCGTCGCCCGCGGCGGCGGCAGCCTGGAAGACCTGATGGCCTTCAACGAGGAAGCGGTGGTTCGCGCCGCCGCGGCGTCGGACATTCCGCTGATCTCGGCCGTCGGGCACGAGACCGATACGACCCTGATCGACTTCGCTTCCGATCGCCGGGCGCCGACCCCGACGGCGGCAGCGGAAATCGCCGTGCCGGTGCGGCTGGAACTGGCCTCCACGGTGGCCGGCTACGAAGACAGATTGCGCCGGGCGCTGGGGCGACTGGCACGCGAGAAGCGCCAGCATCTCGACGGCCTCGGCCGCGGCCTGCGCGGTCCGCGCGAGCAGTTGCGCATGGCGCAGCAGCGTTTCGATGACCTGTCGGAACGCCTGCCACGAGCGCTGAAAGTGGGCCTGCGGGCGCAGCGCAGCCAGTTTGAAACCTCCATCGCACGGCTGCGGCCTGCGCTGCTGCGGCGCGAGGTCGCCGATTATCGCCGCCGCCTGGACGACAACGCCGCGCGGCTGATCCGCTGCTGGCGGCAGCGCCATGCCGAGGCGCGGCAACGGCTGCTGCAGCCGGCCAAGCTGCTGGAAAGCCTGTCGTATAAAAGCGTGCTGGCGCGTGGCTATGCCGTCATTCATGATGCGGGGGGCAAGGCCGTGAACAGCGCGGCGGCCATGCAGCCGGGGGCCTCGGTGACGATCGAAATGCATGACGGCCGCCGCCATGCGCATGTTGATGGCGAAGACGGCAAGCCTGCGCGCCGCTCTACCGGCACCGCACCGAAGCCCATCAAGCAGGGAGAATTGTTCTGATATGCAGACGCCACCGCTGCCGCGCGAGACGGAAGCCAAGCTGCGTTACCGCCACGGCGCCTTTGATATCGTCTTTCCCGGCTCCTACGTGACCTGCGCGGTGACCGGCCGCCGCATTCCGCTCGACCGTCTGCGCTATTGGAGCGTCGATCGGCAGGAGGCCTATGCGGATGCCGCTGCTGCCTTGCAGGGGCTGGTTGGCGATCCGCTGCGGCGCACGTGATGCGCTGCCTTCTGTTCGCGCTGATAATGATTGCCGGCCTGGCATCTGCGGCGCGCGCGAGCGAGCCGCCGCCGGGGATTGCCTGGCAGGGCGATTTCATCCAGGGCGGTCTGGTAATCGGCGTGGCCCAGCCGGGCATCACGCTGCGCCTTGGCGGGCATGCAGTTCCCGTGGCGCCCGACGGCCATTTCGTTTTCGGCTTCGGACGTGACGAAGCGGCCTCGGTGCCGCTGCAGATCGATTACGGCGATGGCCGCAGCATCAGCCTCGCCTTGCCGGTCGAACAGCGCCAATATCATATCCAGCGCATCGACGGCCTGCCGGAGGTCCAGGTCACGCCGCCACCTGAGGTGCTGGACCGGATCAAGCGCGAGAACGAAAAGATCGCCGCCGTCCGCGCGCGTGGCACGCCGAACCTCGATTTCCTACAGGGCTGGATCTGGCCGGCGAAGGGCACGGTCAGCGGCGTCTATGGCAGTCAGCGGATCCTCAACGGCCACCCGAAGCAGCCGCATTACGGCCTCGACATCGCCGCGCCGAAAGGAACGCCGGTTGTCGCCACGACGGATGGCGTGGTCGTGCTGGCCGAGCCTGATCTCTATTACACCGGCGGAACGGTGATCATCGATCACGGCATGGGAGTGACCGCGGCCTATCTGCATATGCAGACCGTACTGGTAAAGGCGGGGCAGCGCGTCCGGCAGGGCGAGCAGATCGGCACTGTCGGCGCCACGGGCCGGGCGACCGGGCCGCATCTGGACTGGCGGGTGAACTGGTTCGACGTGCGGATCGACCCGCAGCGGCTGCTGCCGAAGCTGCGATCCTAGCTGCCTTTCGGCCAGCGCTTATGTACCCAGAACCAATGGTCCGGGCGCTGCCGGATCCAGCCCTCGATGGTGCGATTGATCAGCAGCATGGCATTGTAGACATCGCGCTCGCGGTCGCCGGTATTCTCGAAATGGATCGGCTTGTCGATCACGACACGGAACCGCGCGCCGCCGAGCCGCTCGACATGGGCCATCACCACCGGGCATTCGGCCTTGAGGGCGAATTCGGCCGGTGCCGGCGTCGTCATTGCGTCGCGGCCGAAGAAGGGCACGGCGATGCCGTTATTGAGTTTCTGATCGACCAGCATGCCGAGATATTCGGTGCGCTTCAGCGCCCGGATCAGTTCGCGGGCGGCCTCGGTGCCTTTCGGGATATGTCGGCCGCCGACCGGCTTGCGCAGCTCCTGCAATATCTCTTCGACGAAGGGGTTATTGGCGGCACGATAGACATGCACCAGCGGAAAGCCGTGACGCGACGCAACCAGGCTCATCACCTCCCAATTGCCGAAGTGGGCGGAGATGAAGATCACCGGCTTGCCGCTGGCGCGGAGCTGTTCGAAATGTTCGAGGCCGGTCACAACGACGCTGCCGGGCTCGTCCTTCGCGTCGATATTGATATCGGCAAGATGGGCGTATTCGCCGACGACACGGCCGAGGTTGTCCCACATGCCGCGCAGTACGGTTTTCCGCTGTTCCTCGCTCAGTTCCGGCATGGCACGGGCGAGATTGCGCGCCGCGATCTGATGCACCTTGAACAGCGGGCCGAGATGGCGGCCTAGCCATCCGCCGAAATCGGAGGCTGCCGCCAGCGGCATGGCGCGGAACAGCGCCAGGCCCAGACGCGCGCCCCAGGCGATGACGCGATCCCTGAACATGGCGCGCTCAGCCACGGCTCAGCCTTTCGGCGAAGAAGGCGTCCATCGCCGCCGGATCGGCAAAGCGCAAAGCGACGCGCAGGCACTCGACCATCTTCCGTGCCTCGACGGGAAACCGCGCCAGATCCTTTGTCGTCGTCACCGGCACGGCATTCAGTGCATGTGCCCGTTCCACCAGCCGCATGATCATATCGGGCTGGTAGGCCGCATGATCGGGAAAGGATTTTGTCTCGACGATCTCGGCGTCGATCTGCCGCAGGGAGTCGAAGAATTTTTCCGGCCGCGCAATCCCGGCAAAGGCGAGCACCCGGCGACGATAGAGCCGCGCGGCATCTTCCGCATCCGGCCTCAGTTCGGCGCGAAAAACGGGTCGGGTGCCGAAATCGGGGAGTGATGTCCTCGCGGTGCCGATCAGTATGATCGCGTCGGTACGGGCCAGGCCGTCTGCAATCGGCTCGCGCAGCGGACCGGCCGGCAGAAGGCGGCGATTGCCGAAACCGTAGCCGCCATCGACGACCAGCATCGAGAGCGTGCGGGCAAGACTGTAGGTCTGATGCGCGTCGTCGGCCAGGATGCAGGAAGCGCCGGCGCTCACTGCCGCGCGTGCCGCTGCCGGCCGGTCGCGCCCGATCCAGGTCGGCGCTGCTTGCGCCAGCAGCAGCGGCTCGTCGCCGACATCGGCGGCGATATGCCGGCGCGGATCAACCTGCTCGGGGCCGCGCAGCCGGCCGCCATAGCCGCGGCTGACGAAATACGGCCTGTGCCCGAGCGCCTGCAGGCGCGCGGCCAAAGCCAGCGCGGCCGGCGTCTTTCCGGCGCCGCCCGCCACCAGGTTGCCGACCGAGACCACCGGGATGCTGATTTTCTGCGGCGCGGTCGCGATCCGCTTCAGCCGGCTGCCGAGTCCGTAGAGCGCCGCAACCGGCGCAAGCAGGCCGGGCCAGGCGGAGCGGCTATCCGCCGCCCAGAAGGCCGGCGTGCTAGGCATCATGTCGGGCTGGCTCCGGCGGTGCGGCGGGCTCGATCGTTGGCTGCCCGCAAAGGCGATCGGCTTCCGCAGAAAGCGAGAGCATCGCTGCCTCGACGCGCAATGCCGCCGCCTCCAGCGGCTCATCGGGATCGCTGTAGACGTCGATCGGCTCGCCCCAGAGGTAGACGCCGCGATTGAATGGCCAAGGGATGATGAACCGGTCCCAGGTGGAAAGGACCGTGCGCCGCGCGACGCCGTAAGTGGCGGGAAGGATCGGCACCCTGCCTAACCGGGCGGCGGCGATCAGGCCGGGGCTGACGCGCATGCGCGGGCCGCGCGGGCCGTCCGGCGTGATGGCGGTATAGCCACCCTGTTTCAAATGCCTGAGGATTTGCCGCAACGCGGCGCTGCCGCCTTTCTGCTGCTCGCCTTTCGCGGCAGAGCCACGGATCGCGCCGATGCTGAACTTCTCCATGGCGCGGGTGGTCAGGTCTCCGTCGGAATGACGCGACGCCAGAATCCGCATCGGCCTGGCCGTGGTCCAGGCCAGCGGCATCATGAAAAGGCGGCCATGCCAGAAGGTGCCGATGAACGGCGCGCCGGATGCCCAATACCGCTCGGCATGTTCCACGCCGCGCGTTTCCCAGCGCGAGGTGGCATGGACGAGGCGGATATAAAAAGCGACGGCGTTGGCGGCGAGGTTAATCGTCTGCCTGCTTCGCAATATCCGTTTGACGATTCCGGCCATCGCTCGTCAGGCAGTTGCCTCGGTCGCGAATTGAGTGGCGTAGAGGCGGGCATAGACCGCGCCGCGGGTCAGCAGCTCGGCATGCGTCCCCTGTTCGACCAGCCGCCCCTGATCCAGCACGAAGATCACGTCGGCGTCGATCACGGTCGACAGCCGATGCGCGATCACCAGTGTGGTGCGGCCGCGCATCAATTCGCCAAGCGCGATCTGAATCAGGCGCTCGGACTCGGTGTCCAGTGCACTGGTGGCCTCGTCAAGCAGCAGGATGGGGGCGTCGCGGAGCATGGCGCGGGCAATGGCGATACGCTGCCGCTGACCGCCGGAGAGCTTCACGCCGTTCTCGCCGACCAGAGTGTCGTAACCCTGCGGCAGAGCCATGATGAAGTCATGCGCCGCGGCATTGCGGGCGGCCGCCTCGATTTCAGCATCGCTCGCTTCCGGGCGGCCATAGGCGATGTTGGAGCGGATCGTATCGTCGAACAGCGTCAGTTCCTGGCTGACCAGCGCGACATTGCGGCGAAGCGAGTCGAGGGTGACATCGCGCACGTCCTGGCCGTCGATCAGCACGCGGCCGGCGCTGGTGTCGTAGAAGCGCGGCACGAGGTTGAGCAAGGTCGATTTGCCGGCGCCCGAGGCCCCGACCAGGGCGGCCTTCTTGCCGCGCGGCACGGTCAACGTGACGTCGCGCAGCGCGACCTTCTCTTCGTTGTAGCGGAAGGTGACATGCTCCAGGCGAATTTCGCCGCCGCTGACCTGCAGCGGCCTGGCATCCGGCTTTTCGCAGATCTTCGGCTCGATATCGAGAATGGCGAAAATGCGCTCGGCCGCGGCAAGGCCCTCCTGCAGGGCGGTATTCAGCGTCGAGAGCGACTTGAGCGGCTGATAGGCGGAGAGCGCAGCGTAGATGAAGGCGGTCAATGTGCCCAAAGTCAACGCTGTGCTGCTGCCGCCGATATAGATCACCACGGCCACGGCGATGCCGCCGAGCGCTTCCGCGGTCGGACTGGCGGCGGCGCGGGCGCGCACGACCTTCATGATATGGCCCAGCCGCGTCTCGACCGACTGGCGCGCGCGCTGGATTTCGCGCTCTTCCATGCCGTAGGCCTTGACCATGCGGGCGCCATCGAAGGTCTCGCTCAGGATGGTGGTCAGCTTGCCGGTTTCCTGCTGCGTGCGGGCGGAACTCTTGCGCGTCTTGCGGCCGAGCCGGCGGGTGGTAAGGCCGACAAACGGAAAGATGACGCAGACGACCAGCGCGAATTGCCAGTTCATCACGAACATCACGCCGGTGAGGAAGATCAGGCTGAGGCTGTCCTTGACCATGCCGGTCAGAGACTTGCTCACCGCCTCGCGCAGCAGCGTGGCATCGTAAAGAAAGCTGGCGATCAGCTTGCCGGAATGGTTTTCGTGCAGCCAGGCGAGGTCGGCGCGGATCAGATGCGCATACATCCTGATCTGGGTATCGGCGATGATGCGTTCGCCGAACCGGGTCATCAGCGTGCCTTCGAAATAGGCGGCAACCGCCTTTACCAGCACGACGATGACGACCATGACCGGCACCATGACCGTCCAATACGGGTCGCGGTCGGAAAATACGCGATCGATGGCGGGGCGCAGCAGCCAGGCCGTCGCCGCCGTCATCGCCGCGACGGTACCCATGCTGAGCAGCGCCAGGAACAGCGAGCCGATATGCGGGCGGACCTGCTCGGCCAGCAGGCGACGGACCAGGGCCATGCTGCTGGCCGGGGCGGCCGCGCCGGCCTGGACGGCGGTTCCGGCCTGGGCGTGATCGGCGACGCCGGGAGACACGGGAGCGGTCAAAGGAAATCCGTTTCGTTCAAGCAGTTACACGACGGCTGCTATACCACGTGGGCCTTGCGGCGGCCACCGGAATGGCCGCCTGAAAAGGCGGCTGGCAATGGGCTTCTTCGCCGGATCGGCAGCCCGAAAGCCTTGCCATCCATATAGTTAGGCGAAGCCCCGGATTACAGGCGCTGCTTGGCCGCCGCAGCGACCGCCTCGGCGGTGATGCCGAAATGGCGGTAAAGCTGCTCGAAAGGCGCCGAAGCGCCGAAGCTCTTCATGCCGACAAAGCCATCCTTGCGGTCGAGATACTGGTCCCAGCCCAGGCGGATGCCGGCCTCGGTGGCGATGCGAACCGTGCCCGGACCCAGTACCTCTTCCCGATAGGCGGCGTCCTGCTCGTCGAACAGCTCGAAGCAGGGCAGCGAAACCACGCGGGTCGGGATGCCGTCCTTCTGCAACAGGTCGCGGGCGGCGACGGCAACGCCGATCTCCGAGCCGGTGGCCAGCAGAGTGACCTTGGCCGTGCCATCGGCGGGCAGCAGCTCGTAGCCGCCCTTGGCGACCAGATTCTCGTCCGAAGCCGTTACGCGCACCGCCGCCAAGTCCTGACGGGTCAGGGCCAATACGCTCGGCCGATGCTTCTGTTTCAGCGCCACCTGCCAGGCCTCGGCGGTCTCGACCGCATCGGCAGGACGGAAGACTAGCAGGTTCGGGATGGCGCGCAGGCTGGCCAGATGCTCGACCGGCTGATGCGTCGGGCCGTCCTCGCCCAGGCCGATCGAGTCATGCGTCATCACATAGACGACGCGCTGCTCCATCAGGGCGGAAAGGCGGATCGAGGGGCGGCAATAATCGGTAAAGACCAGGAAGGTGCCGCCATAGGGGATCAGGCCGCCATGCAGCGCGATACCGTTCATCGCCGCCGCCATGGCATGCTCGCGCACGCCGTAATAGACGTAGCGGCCGCCGAAATCGCCGGCATTGACCGGCGCCAGGGCGTTGGTCTTGGTATTGTTCGAGCCGGTGAGGTCGGCCGAGCCGCCGACGGTCTCCGGCACCGCCGGATTGATCACTTCCAGCGCCATCTGGGAGGATTTGCGGGTCGCCCATTTCGGCTTTTCGGCGACCAGCTTGGCCTTGTAATCGCCGATGATCTTGTCGAAACCGGCAGGCAGATCGCCTTTCTGGCGGCGTTCCCATTCCGCCCGCTCGGCGGCAGGCAGCTTGGCAAGTGTCTCCTGCCAGGCCTTGGATTTCGCCGCGCCGGCCGCGCCGATGCTGCGCCAGGCCTGCAGAACGGGTTCAGGAATTTCAAACGGCGGATAGGGCCAGTCGAGCTTTTCGCGCGCCCCCTTGATCTCGTCGTTGCCGAGCGGCGAGCCATGCGTGGAGGCCGTGCCGGCCTTGGTGGGTGCGCCGAAGCCGATCACGGTGCGGCAGGCGATCAGGGTCGGCCGGTCGCTCTTTTGCGCGGCGGCGATGGCGGCGGCGATTTCTTCCGGCGCATGGCCGTCGACGCGGGTCACCGCCCAGCCATAGGCCTTGAAACGGGCGAGCTGGTCATCCGAAACGGTCAGGCTGGTCGGTCCGTCGATCGAGATGCCGTTGTCGTCGAACAGCACGATCAGCTTGTTCAGCTTCAGATGGCCGGCGAGCGAGGCGGCTTCATGGCTGATGCCCTCCATCAGGCAGCCATCGCCGGCGATCACGTAAGTGTAGTGGTCGACCAGCTTGTCGCCGAACTGGGCGGCGAGCAACCGCTCCGCCAGCGCCATGCCGACCGCATTGGCGATGCCCTGGCCGAGCGGGCCGGTCGTCGTCTCGATGCCGCTGGCGTGGCCGAATTCCGGATGGCCCGCCGTGCGGCTGCCGAACTGGCGGAAGCGCTTCAGCTCGTCCAGCGTCATGTCGGGGTAGCCGGTGAGGTACAGCAGGGCGTAAAGCAGCATCGAGCCATGGCCCGCCGACAGCACGAAACGGTCGCGGTCGGGCCAGGTCGGGTTCTGCGGATCGAACTTCAGGAAGCGGCTGAACAGCACCGTTGCCACATCCGCCATGCCCATCGGCATGCCGGGATGGCCCGAATTTGCCTTCTGCACCGCATCCATGGCCAAGGCGCGGATCACATTGGCCATTTCGGCATGGCTGGCGGCTGCTTTGTGAGAGGGGACGGCGGTGGTCGGCACGGCCTGCAACATCGGTCAGGAATCCCGCTTCAGAAGAGGAAAAGCGGGCGGACCATGCCGGGCAAACCGGGCTCCGTCAACCCGCGCCGCGGCTCTAGAAACGATAACCTGAAACGAGACGGTTTTCCGGCCTGATTTGCGGTCAAAACCACCTGTTGTCGGGGCTCAGGCAGCGGGGATGGCCGCGGTGGCTTGCTGCTGCGCGATCTGCGCCATTTCGGCGGCCGCCGCGCCATTGACCAGGCGATCCAAGTTAATGATCGAAACCATCCGCTCCTCGCGGGCGACGATGGCACTCAGGAACTGGTAATCCGCCGACATGTCGGTCTGCGGCACCGGCTGCAGGTCGCGCTCCTCGATGGAGAGGATGTCGGAGACCGAGTCGACCAGCAGGCCGAAAGTGCCGTTCGCCGCCTCGACGACGATCACCACATGCATGCGGGTCGGCTCCGTCCGGCCGCCGCCCAGCCGCACCCGCAGGTCGTAGATCGGAACGATCGTGCCGCGCAGGTTGATGATGCCGCGCACGAAGTCGGGGGTATTGGGCAGATTGGTGACCTCGGTCCAGGCGCGGATTTCGCGCACCGAGAGGATGTCGATGCCGTAGACCTGGGCATCGATGGCGAAGGTCAGATATTCGTTGCTGACGGCGGTCTCGGCGGCGGCAAGCGCCCGGCCCGAGGCCAGGCGCGCCTGATCGCCTGCCGCGGATTGGTTTGCTGCAGGAAGTTGTCCCATACGCCCCCCTCCAAATCTGCCGCCCGACCGAATCAGTTCTAGCAAATCCGCCGCTAAGCCGGTAAGTAAATTCCTTCTGCCACGCATACATTAATTTTCTCTGTCGTTCCAATCGGTTCGGCGGAAATTCGGGAGGAGGCATCGGATGAGTGACGGTCGGCGCCGCCGCAAGCGGCCGGAGGATTTGCGCAGCCACCGCTGGTTCGGGGTCGACGATCTGCGTTCCTTCGGCCACCGCTCGCGCAGCTACCAGATCGGCTTCAGCCGCGAGGATTTCGCCGGCAAGCCGGTGATCGGCATCATCAACACCTGGAGCGACATCAATCCCTGCCACACTCATTTCCGCCAGCGCGCCGAAGAGGTGAAGCGCGGCGTGTGGCAGGCCGGCGGCTTCCCGCTCGAGTTGCCAGCCATCTCCTTGAGCGAGCCGTTCCAGAAGCCCTCCACCATGCTGTACCGCAATCTCCTGGCGATGGAGACGGAGGAACTGCTGCGCTCGTATCCGATCGACGGCGCGGTGCTGATGGGTGGCTGCGACAAGACCACGCCGGCGCTGGTCATGGGCGCGATCAGCATGAACATACCGGCGATCTTCCTGCCCGCCGGCCCGATGCTGCGCGGCAACTGGCGCGGCAATACCCTGGGCAGCGGCTCGGATGCCTGGAAATACTGGGCCGAACTGCGCGCCGGCAATATCGACCAGCAGGCTTGGCGCGAGATCGAGGAGGGCATCGCCCGCGGCCCCGGCCATTGCATGACCATGGGCACGGCATCGACCATGACCGGCATCGCCGAGACGCTGGGCTTCACGCTGCCGGGCGCCAGCTCGATTCCGGCCGCCGATTCTGGCCATGCGCGCATGGCCAGCAATACCGGCCGGCGCATCGTCGAGATGGTCTGGGAGGACCTGAAACCGAGCGATTTCCTCTCGCCGGCCTCGTTCGACAACGCGGTGACCTATGCGATGGCGGTCGGCGGCTCGACCAACTGCATCATCCACCTGGTCGCCATGGCGGGCCGGGCCGGCATCGACCTGCCGCTGAAACGCTTCGACGAGATTTCCCGAGAGGTGCCGGTGATCGCCAATCTGCGGCCGAGCGGCAAATACCTGATGGAGGATTTCTATTACGCCGGCGGCATCAAGGCGCTGCTCGGCGAATTGGCGTCCAAGCTGCACCTGAGCTGCATGACGGTGAACGGACGGACCCTGGCCGAGAATATCGGCGATGCGAAGGCGTATAATTCCGATGTCATCCGGCCGCTGGACAATCCGGTCGCCGGCTTCGGCGGCCTTGTCGTGCTGCATGGCAACCTCGCGCCGAACGGGGCCGTGATCAAGCCGAGCGCCGCCGATCCGAAGCTGCTGGCCCATACCGGCCCGGCGGTGGTGTTCGAGGATTACAACGACATGGCGGCGCGGATCGACGATCCAGACCTGGCGGTTACCGCCGACAGCGTGCTGATCCTGCGCAATTCCGGCCCGCAGGGCGGACCGGGCATGCCGGAATGGGGCCAGTTGCCGATCCCGAAGAAGCTGTTGCAGCAGGGTGTGCGCGACATGGTGCGCATGTCGGACGCGCGCATGAGCGGCACCTCCTATGGCACCTGCGTTCTGCATATCTCGCCGGAATCCTACATTGGCGGTCCGCTGGCTCTGGTGCGCTCGGGCGATCTGATCGAGCTGAACGTGGCTGAGCGGCGCCTCGACTTGAAAATCTCCGAGGACGAACTGGCAAAACGCCGCGCCGCCTGGGTGGCGCCGGCGCCGCGCTATCAGCGCGGCTACGGCATCATGTTCTCGCAGCATATCACGCAGGCCGAAAAGGGCTGCGATTTCGACTTCCTCCACGCCGGCGCGGCTACGCCCGAGCCGGAAATCCATTGATCGGGAGAGATGCCATGCAAATGCCGGTGAATGCCTTCAAGCGCGCCCTGAAAGAAGGGCGGCCGCAGATCGGTTTGTGGAGCATGCTGTGCAGCAATATCGTGGCCGAGATTCTGGCGACGGCCGGCTTCGACTGGGTGGTGATCGATACCGAGCATTCACCGAACGAATTGCCGATGGTGCTGCAGCAGTTGCAGGCCATGCAGGCGGTCGGTAAGACGGTCACGCCGGTGGTGCGGCCGGCCTGGAACGATCCGGTGCTGATCAAGCGGTTCCTCGATATCGGCGCCCCCAACCTGCTGCTGCCCTTCGTGCAAAGCGCGGAAGAGGCAAGCCGCGCGGTGACCGGAACGCGCTATCCGCCGCATGGCATTCGCGGCGTGGCCGGTGCGCAGCGGGCCAGCCATTACGGGCTGGTGAGCGATTATCACGCCAACGCCCATAACGAGATCGGCGTCATCGTCCAGGTGGAGACCCGCGCCGCGCTCGAGCGCATTCCCGAGATCGCCAAGGTCGATGGCGTGGACGGAATCTTCATCGGCCCGTCCGATCTGGCCGCCGACCTCGGCCATCTCGGCAACAATGGCCATGCGGAAGTGCAAGCGGCGATCAGCAAGGGCCTGGAATTGTGCAAGGCGGAGGGCAAGCCCTGCGGCATTCTCACGTTGAACGAGGAGGATGCGCGGCGCTATTTCGATGCCGGCTTCACCTTCGTTGCCGTCGGGGTCGATCAGGCTGTGCTCGCCAGGAGCGTCCGCGATCTCGCCAAGCGCTTCCGCAGCCATCTGGGGCGGTGAGGGTTACCCGCGCCGCCGCAGCCAGAAACGGTAGCAATTGGCAAACAGATCGGGATTGTCGCGCTCCATCTGCGCCCAGTTGCCGAGATCGACGGCTTTCGGATCGTTCGGAAAGCGCTCGCGATATTGCGGCAGCACCTTCGGCGAGGTGAATTCGAAGCCGAGGAATTCCAGGCCGGCATCGTCGATCAGCGTGCCAAGCTGCTGCGGCGTGTAGCGATGCTCCTGGCGATGGAAGACCAGGTCGCGGAAATCGCTCAAGGCGTAGAAGGCGCTCGACTTGCTCAGCCGCGCCGCCAGGGCGGCGTCGAGGCACGGCAAATCCGTACGGAAGCGGCGCACCTCGTCGGGGCTGTCGCCATAACCGTGCCGGGCGATCAGCGCGCGGGCCAGCACCACGTCGCGCCGGCCGAGCTCGCTGTAGAGGCCGAGCATCATGTAACCATGCGGCTTGAGCAGCGTCACGAGTTGCGCCAGGCCGGCAGCGGGATCGCGCAAATGATGCAGCACGCCGAAGCTTTCGATCACGTCGAAGCGACGGGCGATCGTGCCGAGCTTCAGGATATCCGCCTGCGCGAACTCGATATTGCGGATGCCAAGCTCGTCGGCCTTGCGCCTGGCATAGGCCAGGCTGGTGCGGCTGAGATCGATCGCCAGCACGCCGGCTTCGTGATAGCTGGTCGCCGCCAGGATGGCATGCAGGCCGGTGCCGCAGCCGGCGACCAGTACCTGCGGTTTGCTGATCGCGTATGGGGGGATGGTCTGCAGCGGCAGGGCTGCGCGCAGCCGCACGTCTACGGTCAGCGGCGTGCCGAGGATCGGCTGATGCCAGCGCGGGAAGGGGCTCTCCTCGTACATTTCCTGCACGGTCCGGCTGGTATCGTCCTCGATCGGCAGAAGCGTGGGAATCGTCGCCGCCAATTGCCGTTCGCGCAGCGGCTCGTCGAGTTGAATCCGTTTCAAATCCGCATAGGCTGCAGGCCAGACCGCAGTCGCAAGCCGTGCCGCGTCGCTGCGGCGATAGAGCGGTTCATAGGCCGCATAGACCGCGAAAGACGCCGCTGCGGCGGCAGGCTCCGCATCCGCCAGCGTGGCGCCGAGCCGCGTCAGCAGGTCCTTCTCGGTCGCGCTGACGGAATCGACATACTCAGCTTGGAACGCGCGGATCGCCAGCAGCGCGAGCAGGCGTTCGCGGCCTTGCAGCGCCTGCGGCTCATGCACCGCCAGATGCAGGGCGCCGCGCCGCAATGCCGTCAGGCGCCGCTCGAGGGCTGGCATGCCAACCAGGCCATGCGACAGCCAGACGGCAAAGACCTTGTTGCGGGCGGGATCGGGGAACTGCGGCGCCTTCATCGCCGCGGCGATGCTCTCGGCCGGCATGGCGTCGAGTTTGGCCAGCGCGGTGAATTGCGGGTCCAGGCAGATGGCGCTTTCGATCACCGGCGCCAGGTCGCGCGGCTCCACGCCCGGCGCTCCCAGCAGCGGCAGGGTTGCAGCGACCAGCTTTGGATCGGGCCGCTTCAGCCGGACTTCGCGCAGGGCGCGGGCGAAGCCCGCCCGGTATCGCACATTGTCGGGGACGAACTGATAGGCGCGGCCGAGATAGCCGAGGGCCTGCTTCACGTCTCCCTTCGACAGCAGCGCATAGCCGAGCATGTAGTTGGTTTCGGGATGCTTCTCGTTCCCGTTGAAGGCGGTAAACAGCGCGCCGATCGCCGCGTCCAACGCGCCTTCCGCCATGAAGACATGGGCCAGGCCGATATAGCCGTCCGGCGATTTCTTGTTCAGCACGATGGCGACGCCGAAACTGCGCTGCGCCGCATCGCGTTCTCCGGCCGCGAGCTGAATATGGCCGAGGGTCAGGTGGTAGGTTTCGAAATGGAAGTCGGCCGCGATGGCGCGTTCGACCCAGGTCCGCGCGCTCGCCAGGTCGCCGCGCTGGAGCGCGATGTAGCCTTTCAGGTGCAAGGCGTCGGCGAAGTCCGGCTCTTGCCGCAGCAGGCCGTCCAGCAGCGCCTCGCCCTGGCTGTGCTGACTGTTTTCGATGGCGCGCATCGCCGCCCGCAGGATCGGCAGCAGATGAGCCTTGGCTTCGATGGTGGTCTTGTCGGGAAGCGACATTTCGCTTTGAGCAGGCTGCCGAAGGTGGGTACTCTGTGCAGATTAGGAGGAAAGCCCAGTGGGAGCAACAGAATGAAAACAACAGAAGTGCGTCCGTCCGATCTGGCAGTATCGGTGTTTGCCGTCCCGCCGCTGGCCCGCTATTCCGATTTGACTCTGAATGAAGACGCCAACCGGCAGCTGATCGGCTATCTCGAAGCCGGCGGCGTGCGCAGTCTGATGTATGGCGGCAATGCCAATTTCTACAACCTGCCGGTCAGCGAATATGCCGAAGTGCTGGAATTCCTCTGCGATGCGGTCGGCGCGGATACCTGGCTGATCCCGTCCTTCGGCCCGGATTACGGCAAGCTGATCGATCAGGCGAAGATCCTGCGCGGCTCCAAGGTGCCCACGGCCATGGCGCTGCCGCAAAGCTTTCCCTCGACCGGCGATGGCGTCGAAGTCGGCCTGCGCCGCGCCGCCGTTACCATGGGCAAGCCGGTCATCCTTTATATAAAATCCGACAATTATATCGCTCCGGAAGCGGCCGGCCGGCTGATCAAGGACGGCAGCGTCTGCGCCATCAAATACGGCGCGGTTCATGCCGATCCCGCGAAGGACGAGTATCTGAAACGGCTGCTCGATCACGTCGATCCGGAGCTGGTGATCAGCGGCATCGGCGAGCGGCCGGCGCTCGTCCATCTGCGGCAATTCGGGCTGGCCGGCTTCACCTCCGGCGCCGTCTGCCTCGCGCCGCGCGGCTCGAATGCGATCCTGACGGCGATCAAGCGCGGCGACTGGGCCGGGGCCGAGCGTCTGCGCGAAGCCTATATTCCCTTCGAGGATCTGCGGGATCAGATCAGCCCGATCCGCGTGCTGCATGATGCCGTCAGCCTTGCCGGCATCGCCGATATGGGGCCGCAACTGCCGCTGCTCAGCAATCTCGATGCCGATCAGCGGGCGAAGGTGCAGCCGGCGGCGCAGAAGCTGAAGGCCTGGGATGCAGGCCTGATGGCGGCCAACGCGGCGGAGTAGCCGGAAAGTCTCTTCCCATCAGGCAGTCCGCGGCCCCGGAAAAGGCTTCCCGGGCCGCGGGGGACGATGCTGTACGAGACTACGCGATGCCTCAGCCGGCCGCCGGTTGCGAGGCGGCCTTCTTCTTTTCTTCCTCGACCAGTTCCTTCTTGGACAGCTTGCCGATCAAGGTCTTCGGCAACACGTCGCGCAGTTCCATCGCGACCGGCATCTCGTGCTTGCCAAGCTTGTCCTTCAGGAATTCCTTCAATTCCTCGAAGGTGATCGGCGCCGCGCCGGGCTTGAGCTTGATGAAGGCCTTGGCCGACTGGCCGCGATAGGCGTCGGGGATGCCGATCACCGTGCATTCCTCGACGGAGGGATGCTCGTAGATCGCTTCCTCGATATTGCGCGGATAGACGTTGAAGCCGCCCGACAGGATCATGTCCTTCTTGCGGTCGACGATGAAGATGTAGCCTTCCTCGTCCATATAGCCGACATCGCCGGTATGGAAGCGGCCGCCGGCGAAGGCTTCCGCCGTCGCTTCCGGCTTGTTCCAGTAGCCTTTCATCACGTTGGGGCCGGTGATGCAGATTTCGCCGGTCTGGTTCACGCCCAGCACCTTGAGCGGATCGTTGACATCGACGATCTCGATGATGATGCCGGGCAGCGGCAGGCCGCAGGAGCCTTTCTTGCGCTTGCCGCCATAGATCGTCTGCGTGCCGGCCGGCGAGGTCTCGGTCATGCCCCAGCCTTCGATCATCTTGTGTCCAGTGATCGATTCGAACTTGTCCTGCACTTCCGCCGGCAGTGGCGCGCCGCCGGAGGCGCAGAATTTCAGCGCGGACAGATCGTAATCCTTGAGATTCGGCAGGTTGACGATCGCGGCATACATCGTCGGCACGCCGGGGAAGATGGTGATCTTCTTCTTGTGCAGATCCTCGATCACGGCCTTCAGATCGAAGCGCGGATGCAGCACGAACTCGGCGCCGATCATGATCATCCGCAGCAGCACGGCGGACAGGCCGTAGATGTGGAACAGCGGCAGGACCATGAGGACGCGCTCCTTGCCGTCCTCCAGCTTCAGTTCGTCGTTGCTGTCGGTCCAGCAGGCATACATCTGCACCGTGGCGGTCAGGTTGCCGTGGGTCAGCATGGCGCCCTTCGGCTGGCCGGTGGTGCCGCCGGTATATTGCAGCACGGCGACCTCCTCGGCCGGGTCCTTCACCGGATGCGGCGTATAGCGGCCATCGTTGGCGATCAGCTCCGAGAAGCGGATATGCTTGTCGTCTTTCGGAACCGCGGCGATCTCCTTGCCCTTGGCCAGCGGGAAGAGCAGGTTCTTCGGAAACGGCAGCACGTCGGGCAGGCGGCAGACGACGACCTTCTTCAGCCGGGTCGTCCCCAGCATCTTGCCGATATTCGGGTAGAGGGTCTTGAGATCCAGCGTGACCATGATGTCGGTCTGGCTGTCCTCGACCTTGTAGCGCAGCTCGCGTTCGGCATCGAGCGGGCTGTAGTTCACCACCCGGCCGCCGGCCTTGAGGATGGCGAAGAAGCAAATCACGTAATGCGGCGTGTTCGGCAGGAACAGGCCGACATGCACGCCGGGGCCCACGCCGAGCTGCTGGAAGCCCTTGGCCGCGCGGTCGATCAGGTCGGATACCGCCGCGTAGGTATATCTCTTGCCCATGAATTCCAGGCAGGGCAGAGGGGCGAAGCGGGCCACGGCGTCGTCGAACAGGGTCCAGATCGGTTTGGCCTGGAAGTTCTGCGCCCAGGTGACGCCGGCTGGATAGGATTTTTCCCAGAACGGAGTGGTCATCTATTCTCCCCCTAGACTTGGGTTCCGGCTGTGGAAAAGCCGGCCCGCCCAGACATTGTATGAACCGGCCGGGTTGCGCGCAACGTGGCGCAGCGGTAATTCGCCCACCCGGCATGACCGGGCCGGTTGCGCCCAGACCCGGCGGCTGGCAGACTCGGCGACAATGTAAGCTTACCCACGAGGCAGGAATGAGCGGCGGCGCCAAGGATATGCGGGCGGAGCGCGATCGGTTTGTCGCCTTTGCCTTCTCCGCTGCCGATCTCATGCTCGAAGTCGCCGCCGAAGGCGAGGTCACATTTGCATCGGGAGCGGCGAAACGGCTGACTGGCCTGGATGCCGAATCGCTGCAGGGCCGCCAATTCGCCACCCTGGTCGACGAGGTCGACCGCCATTTCGTGCTCAATCTGCTGGCCAGCCTTCCCGTCGGCGGCCGGATCGAACCGGTCACGGTGCGCCTGCAGGATCACGGCGGCGGCGGCAGCGTGGTCTGCATCCTTGGCGGCTGCTGCCTGCCGCGCCAGGCGGGCCGCTATTACCTGACCCTGTCCAGCGCCCGTCTGCCGGCGGCGGAAACCGCCGTTTTGAACAAGCGCGATTATCAGACCGGCCTGCTTGCCGCCGACGATTTCGAGGCGAGGGCGGGCGAGCGGCTGAAGCTGGCGCGCGAACTCGGCGCCGAGGTCAAGCTGACCCTGCTCGAGATCATCGGCCTGAAGGAGCTGGCCGAAACATTGCCGCCGGACGAAGGCAAGGGCCTGCTCAGCGATGTCGGTGCGCTCTTGCGCGGCAAGTCGATCGGCGGCGATACGGCCAGCCGGATCGACCCGGAGAAATACGGCATCCTGCATGCGAACGCGCTGGATCAGGAGGCGGTCGCCAGCCAGATCCGCAAACTGGCCGAGGGCAAGGGCACGCCGGTCGAAGGCGGCGGCGACACGCTCGGCATCCGCAGCGCCACGCTCGATCTCGACAATCGCGGCATGAGCGACGAGGACGCCGCCAGCGCGATGGCCTTTGCGGTCCAGCGCTTTGCCAGCGAGGGCGCCGAGGGCTTTTCGCTGCATTCGACCGAAGACAGCCTCAAGGCGCTTCTGAACAAGACCGTTTCCCGCGTGCGCGCTTTGCGCTCCGCCGTGTCGGGCCGCAAATTCCAGCTGGTGTTCCAGCCGATCGTGCGGCTCGATACGCGCATGCTGCATCACTACGAGGCCCTGTCCCGCTTCGAGGATGGCGGCTCGCCCTTTGAGACCATCCGCCTGGCCGAGGGCGTGCACATGATCGGCGAATTCGACCTGGCGGTGGTGCAGCGCGTGGTCGATCTGCTGAGCGAGCGGCGCAAGCAGGGCGAGGTGATCGACGTTGCCGTGAACCTGTCCGGCCACAGCCTGGAAAGTACCGTCTTCATGGCGGCGTTGCGCGAAATCCTCGCCGCCCAGCCGGAATTGCGCCGGCAGTTGATCTTCGAGATCACGGAATCGACCCAGATCACCGACCTGATCCATGCCGCCAATGCCGTGCGCCAGCTGCGCGAGGACGGCCATTTCGTCTGCCTGGACGATTTCGGCGCCGGCGCCGCGTCGTTTCCGTATCTGCAGGCGCTCGATATCGATTACGTCAAGATCGACGGCGCCTATGTGAAGGCGCTGCAATCGGCCGGCCACGACCGCGACCGCGCCATCCTCAAGGGCATGGTCTGGCTGTGCAAGGAGCTCGGCATCGGCACCGTCGCCGAGATGGTCGAGACCGAGGATCAGGCGCGGCTGTTGCTGGATTTCGGCATCGATTACGGCCAGGGCTATCTGTTCGGCCGGCCCGAACCGGAGCCGCGGCTGGAGCCGCTGCGGCTGGACGAGCCGGCCAAGGCCCGCCGCAAGCCGCTTTGAGGCGTTCAGTCCCGCAACTCGATCCTGCCGTGGTCGAGCGCCACGACGTCGCGCTCGGTCAGGCGGGCGCGGAAGGAAACGGTTTTGCCGTCGCGCCAGATCTCGGTGTGGATCGTCTCGCCGGGAAAGACTGGCGCGGTGAAGCGCGCCGCGATATGCGTAACGCGGCTCGGATCATGATCGCAGGCGGCCTTGACCACGGCGCGTACGGCATGGCCATAGGTGCACAGCCCATGCAGGATCGGGCGCGGAAAGCCCGCCGCCTTGGCGAAGGCCGGATCGGCATGCAGCGGATTGCGGTCGCCGCAAAGCCGGTAGAACAGCGCCTGATTCGGCTGGGTCTTCGCCGTAACGCCGATATCCGGCGCGCGGTCGGGGATTTGGTGCGGCTTGGGCGGGCCGTCCTCGGGGCCACGCTCGGGCCCGCCGAAGCCGCCATCGCCGCGGGCGAAGACGGTCGACAGCAGCGTGGCGATCGGCGCGCCGCTTGCGGCATCGCGCAAATTGTTCTCGACCAGCAGCACCGCGCCCTTGCCGGCGCCCTTGTCGAAGGCGTCCTTGATCCGCACCTTCGATGTCACCCGGCCGGACGGAGCGAGCGGCTGATGCAGGGTGATGCGCTGCTCGCCATGCACGACCATGACGAAATTGATCCCCGTACGGGCCGTCCAGGAATCGTCCCAGGCGATCACGGTGGCCTGGCTGGGGAGCGCCTGGAGACCCTTTTCGTAGACGAAAGGCAAATCGTCCAGGTCCAGCGGGTCATGGCCCATGCCGACGCTGAGCGCATACAGCATGGTGTCGCGCTCGGTATAGCTGAATTCGCGCTCCGGCAGATCGAGGCGCATCAGATCGTCATAGACAATCGCCATGGTTCCTCCGTTTAATCTGTCGCGACTCTAGCGAGGCTGCGCGGCGCCGACCAGCCTTGACGTGGCGTCAGGCCGACCGGAAGGAAAACCGCATGACCTACGAAACCTTCGACTTCAGCATCGATGAGCACGTCGCCCGCATCGTGTTCAACCGCCCGGACAAGGCCAATGCCATGATCCTGCCTTTCTGGCAGGAGATGGTGGATGTCTTCGCCGAAATCGAGGACCGCCCCGAGATCCGCGCCGTCGTGATTTCCTCGACGGGCAGGCATTTCACCGGCGGGCTGGACCTGTCCGCCTTCGGCAGCATCGCCGCCGAGATGCTGCAGGGCGATCGCGGCAGGGTGGGCGAGCAGATGCGCCGCACCGTCGCCGAGATGCAGGAGACCTTCGCAGTGATCGACCGCTGCCGCGTGCCGGTGCTGGCGGCCGTGCAGGGCGGCTGCGTCGGCGGCGGCGTCGACCTGATCTCGGCCTGCGACATGCGCTACAGCACGAAGGATGCCTGGTTCTGCATCCAGGAGATCAATATCGGCATGACCGCCGATGTCGGCACGCTGCAGCGCCTGCCGCATCTGATTCCCGCCGGCCTGGTGCGCGAGCTGGCCTATACCGGCCGGCGCCTACCCGCGGACGAGGCTTTCCGCGCCGGCCTGGTCAATGCCGTCTTCGACAGCCAGGAGGCGATGCTTGCCGCAGTGCTCGAGATCGCCCGGACGATTGCCGCGAAATCGCCGCTCGCCATCCACGGCACCAAGGAGATGCTGAACTACACCCGCGATCACAGCGTGGCGGATGCGCTCAACTACATGCAGGTCTGGCAGGCTGGCATGTTCCTGACCCAGGACCTGGCGGAGCAGATGCAGGCGAACCAGCAGAAGCGGCCGGCCAAATTCGACGATCTGCTGCCGGCCAAGAAGCTGGTCCGCCGCCGGCGCTAGTCAGCCGGCGCCGAGGATTTTCCAGATTCCGTCGGCGACCAGCACGGTGCGCTCCGCGACGGTGACGGTTGCCTGGATGAAGATCAGGCTGCGGGTCTGGCGGACCAACCTGCCGCGCAGCTCGACCCAGTCGCCGGGCTTGACGGCGGCGACGAACTGGGTGTTCAGCGACACGGTGGCGCAGGCGCGGTGCTCGACCAGATCCCAGACGATCCAGCCCAGCCCGTGATCGACGAAGGTCATCAGCATGCCGCCATGCACCACGCCGCGCGAATTGGTATGGCGCTCCTCGGCCAGAAAGCCGTAGGCGGAGCCCTCCGCCTCGCGCTTGGCCCAGACCGGGCCGACCAGCTGCGTGAAGGGGCCCTGGCCGTGGCGCTGTTTCCATCCGGCACTGACGGGATCGAAGGTCATGGTCTGTCCATCGCTTGAGTCTCGCATGCCCGTCTTAAAGCAACTGACGGCAGCGAGCACAAGATTGACGCAGCGTCACGAGCTTGCCTCGCGCGCGCCGGGGTCCTAACCTTCCGCCGTCAAAGGGAGAGAGACATGGACCTCGAATTCACGCCCGAAGAGCGTGCTTTTCGCGACGAGGTGCGCCGCTTCATACAGGACAACCTGCCGGCGTCGCTGGCGGAGAAAACCCGCCGTAACATCCATCTCGACAAGGCCGACATCGTCGCCTGGCACCGCATCCTACATGCGCGCGGCTGGTCGGCGCCGAACTGGCCGAAGCAATATGGCGGGCCGGGCTGGACGCCGGTGCAGCGCTACATCTTCGACGAAGAATGCGCCGCCGCCGATGCGCCGCCGCTCTCGCCCTTCGGCGTCTCCATGGTCGGCCCGGTGATCTACACCTTCGGCTCGGAGGCGCAGAAGCAGAAATACCTGCCGCGCATCCTCAATATGGAGGACTGGTGGTGCCAGGGCTATTCTGAGCCCGGCTCCGGTTCCGACCTTGCCAGCCTGCGCACCAGGGCCGAGAGCGACGGCGATCACTACGTCGTCAACGGCCATAAGATCTGGACCACCCAGGCGCATTTCGCCAACATGATGTTCTGCTTGGTGCGCACCGATCCGCATGCCAAGCCGCAGGAAGGCATCTCCTTCCTGCTGATCGACATGACGACGCCCGGCATCACCGTGCGGCCGATCATCTCGATCGACGAGGGCCATGGCGTCAACGAGGTCTTCCTCGACAATGTGCGCGTGCCGAAGCAGAACCTGATCGGCCAGGAGGGCAAGGGCTGGACCTACGCCAAATTCCTGCTCGGCAATGAACGCACCACCATCGCCGAGGTCGCTACCTCGAAGCAGCGGCTGAAGCGGCTCAAGGAGATCGCTCGCGCCGAGCGGGCCTTCGGCGCGCCGCTGCTGGACGAGCCGGCCTTCCGCGACAAGGTCGCCGCCATCGAGATCGACCTGCTGGCGCTGGAATACACCAACCTGCGGGTGCTGGCCGCCGAAAGCGCCGGCAAGGCGCTCGGCCCCGAGGTGAGCATGCTGAAGATCCGCGGCTCGGAAATCCAGCAGGGCATCACCGAACTGGCCTGCGAGGCGCTCGGCTATTATGCCGCGCCCTACGAGCGCCGCCCCGATGGGTCCAACCAGCCGCCGGTCGGCCCGGATTATGCGCAGGGTCGCATGGAGGCGTTTCTCTACAACCGGGCCACCACGATCTATGGCGGCTCCAATGAAATCCAGCGCAACATCATCGCCAAGATGGTGCTGGGCCTATGATCCCGTCAGCATAAGGAATCGCAAAGATGGATTTTCAGTTGTCCGAAGAGCAGAAGCTGCTGGCCGACAGCGTCGAGAGCTGGCTGCAGGACAAGTATGATTTCGAACGCTGGCGCAAGCTGGTGAAGACCGATCTCGGCTATGCCGACGAGAACTGGAAGGAGATGGCCGAGCTCGGCTGGCTGGCCATGCCGCTGCCGGAGGATTTCGGCGGTCTGGGCGGCGGCGCGGTCGAGCGCATGCTGATCGCCGAGCGCTTCGGCAAGCATCTGGTGGCCGAGCCCTTCTTCTCGACCGTCATTCTCGGCGCCGGTCTGATTCTCGAGGCCGGCAGCCAGGAGCAGAAAGCCGCATGGCTGCCCGAGATCGGCGAGGGTAAGGCGAAATGGGCCTTCGCCCATGCCGAGCATGGCAGCCGCTTCGCGCTCAACGAGGTCCATACCAAGGCCGAGAAGGCGGGCGACGGCTGGGTGCTCAGCGGCAAGAAGATCGTCGTCTTCGACGCGCCCAGCGCCGACAAGCTGATCGTGCTGGCGCGCAGCGCCGGCGCCGCAACCGATGCGCAGGGCATCGGCCTTTTCGTGGCCGATGCCAACGGCAAGGGCGTGATCCGGCAGGATTATCGCACCGTCGACAACCGCCGCGCGGCCGACATCGTTTTCGAGAGCGCGCCGGCCGTGGCCGCCCTGGGCGATCCGGCCGGGGCCCTGCCGGCGGCGGAAGCCGTGATCGACCGCGCCATCGGCTTCATGGCCTCCGAAGCCGTCGGCGCCATGCAGGTGCTTTACGAGACCACGCTGGCCTATCTGAAGACCCGCAAGCAGTTCGGCCGGCCGATCGGCGATTTCCAGGTGCTGCAGCACCGCATGGTCGACATGATGATGCAGGTCGAAAGCGCGCGTTCGCTGGCGCTGCTGGCCAATCTGAAGGCCGACGCTCCGGCGCCGGAGCGGGCCAAGGCGGCGGCGGCGGCGAAAGTGCAGATCGGCAAATCCGGCCGCTGGGTCGGGCAGCAATCGGTCCAGCTGCATGGCGGCATGGGCATGACCGACGAGCTCAATGTCGGCCATTACATGAAGCGGCTGATGATGATCGACACCACGTTCGGCCATGCCGACCATCATCAGAAGCGGTTTGCCGCGCTTGCCAACGCGGCCTGAACGGGCGGGGGATTTGCTGCGGATGGCCGGTCGGGGGCAGCCCGGCCGGCCGTTTTGCATGCAGGCCTTTAACGCCGCGACCTGGCCGCGCCATCCATGGACCCTCGGGCAGGCCCGAGGGTGACGATTTATGTAGGTTATGTAAGCGAGCGCCGCCTTCGCCGCTCCCTCCCTCGTCATTTCGGGCGAGCGGCGCCGTTCCGCCGCGAGACGCGGAATCCCATTTCCGCACGACGGCTGAATACGCGAGTAACCATCCTGCACGATGTCCGACAGCGGCTCCGTCCTTGAGGAAAATTGCCTCGTGACGCGCTCGCCAGCGCCCGGAAAGCGGCGGGGCGACGCGCGGGAAGAACATGGCACCGCCGCCGACCACGATCCGATCGAGGCAAGTCCGTCCGGGCCCGGCAGGATCAGGCTGCACGGCAAGACTAAGCTGCACGGAGCGCCGCGCCTTTGCCGCCGTTTGACCGGCGGAGGGGATATGCCAGACTGAAAGGCAGGCACCTGCCGGGCAGGGCAAATTTTTTTCCACCATCCTGTCGGGACGCGCCGCGGCGAAACGTCCTGGGAGGGAAGCTTGAGGACGCGCCGATGCTGTATGCCATCCTTTGCTACAACGACGAGACCGTGGTCGAGTCCTGGTCCAAGGAGAAGGATGCGGCGGTGATCGCCGCGCGCGGCAAGGTCACCGACCGGCTGGCGGCCCGGGGCAGGCTCGGCCCGGTCGCGCGGCTGATGCCGACCACGGCGGCGACCACGATCCGCACGGGAAAATCGCAGGCCGGGACATCCGGCCAGGAGCAGTTCGTGCTCGACGGCCCCTTCGCCGAGACGAAGGAGCAACTGCTCGGCTTCTATGTCGTCGAAGCCGACAGCCTCGACGAGGTGGTGGCGATCGCGCGCGAGATGAAAGCCGACGAGCCGGGCGCCTTCGAGATCCGGCCGCTGCGCGTCTATATGCCGGGCAGCCTGAAGACGGAAAGCGCGGCGCCATGAGCGAGCTGGCCTGGATCGACGCGGCGCTGCGTGGCGCGCGGCCCCAGGCGATCGGTGCCCTGCTGCGCTATTTCCGCGACCTCGACCGCGCCGAGGAGGCGTTCCAGGAAGCCTGCCTACGCGCGCTCAGGCATTGGCCGCAGCAAGGGCCGCCGCGCGATCCCGCCGCCTGGCTGATCTTCGTCGGCCGCAATGTCGGCCTCGACGACGCGCGCCGCCGAAGCCGCCTGCAGGCCCTGCCCGAGGACGAGGCGGCGCTGTCGGATCTGGGCGATGCCGAAAGCGAGATCGCCGAACGCATCGACAGCGGCCATTACCGCGACGACGTGCTGCGGCTGCTGTTCATCTGCTGTCATCCCGATCTGCCCGCCACGCAGCAGATCGCGCTCGCCCTGCGCATCGTCTCGGGCCTGAGCGTGAAGGAGATCGCACGCGCCTTCCTGGTCGGCGAGGCGGCGATGGAGCAGCGCATCACCCGCGCCAAGCGCCGCGTCATGGCGGCGGCCGAGGCGGTGCCGTTCGCCACGCCGGGCGCCATCGAGCGCAGCGAACGGCTGGGCACGGTCGCGGCGGTGATCTATCTGCTGTTCAATGAGGGCTACGCCGCAAGCGGCGGCGCGGCGCATGTCAGGACCGCGCTGTGCGAGGAGGCCATCCGCCTGGCGCGGCTGCTGCTGCGGCTGTTTCCCGCCGAGCCGGAGATCATGGGGCTGCTGGCGTTGCTGCTGATGCAGCATGCCCGCGCCAGGGCGCGGCTCGATCGGGACGGCGCCATCGTGCTGCTGGAGGATCAGGACCGCCGCCTGTGGGACCGCGAGATGATTGCCGAGGCGCATGCGCTGATCGAGATGGCGCTGCGGCATCGCCGGCCCGGGCCGTATCAGGTGCAGGCGGCGATCGCCGGCGTGCATGCCCATGCGCGAACCGCCGCGGATACCGACTGGGCCGAGATTGACCGGCATTATGCGCTGCTGGAGCGGCTGCAGCCCTCGCCGGTGGTGACCCTGAACCGCGCGGTCGCCGTCGCCAAGCTGCGCGGCCCGGCGGCGGCGCTGGAAATGATCGCGCCGCTGGCGGGGCCACTGGCGGGCTATTTCCATTTCCACGGCCTGCGCGGCGCGCTGCTGTCGCAGCTCGGCCGGCCGGATGCCGCGCGCGAGGCGTTCGCGCGCGCCATCGCGCTGGCGCATAGCCCGGCCGAGGCCGCGCATATCCGCCAGCATCTCGACCGGCTGGCCCAGGACGGGCAGGCAACGGACGGCCAGGCGGCAGGCGGCCTATGATCGACTCTGTGGCGAGTGGCTGCCTGCCGCTGAAATAGACATTCTCATACGAACGGGAGGAAGCACGCATGGAATACCGCACGGCCGCTCAGTTGCTGCAGGCGTTGCGCGCCCGCGAAGTCTCCGCCGGCGAACTGGCCGAGCAGGCGATCCGCCGCATCGAAAGCGAGGACCGGCGGCTGAATGCCGTGGTGGTGCGCGATTTCGAGCGGGCAAGGGGTGCGGCCCGGGCGGCCGATGCGGCGCTGGCGCGCGGCGAGGCGCGGCCCTTGCTGGGCCTGCCGATGACGGTGAAGGAATCCTTCAACCTGGCCGGCCATCCGTCCACCTGGGGCGTGCCGGGGACGCAAAAGCAGGCCGTGCCGCAGGATGCGGTCGCCGTCGCCAGGCTGAAGCAGGCCGGCGCCGTCATTCTCGGCAAGACGAATGTGTCGATCAATCTGGGCGACTGGCAGGCCTATAATCCGGTCTACGGCGTGACCAGCAATCCCTGGGATGTCGCGCGCACGCCGGGCGGCTCCTCGGGCGGCGCGGCGGCGGCCCTGGCGGCCGGCTACGTGCCCCTGGAACTGGGCTCGGACCTTGCCGGTTCGCTGCGCGTGCCGGCGCATTTCTGCGGCGTCTTCGCGCATAAGCCGACGCATAATCTGGTGCCCCCGCGCGGCCATGCGCCGCCGGGCGCGCCGCTGCTGTCGGTTTCGCCGTCCATCGATCTGGGCGTGGTCGGGCCGATGGCGCGCAGCGCGCAGGACCTGCAGCTGGCGCTCGATGTGCTGGCCGGTCCCGACGCGGCGGAGGCGACGGCCTACGCATTGCGCCTGCCGCCGCCGCGGCATGCCGCCTTGCGCGACTATCGCGTGCTGGTGATCGACGCGCATCCGCTGACGCCGACCGACGACGGCATCCGCGCGCTGCTGGCGGCGATGGCGCAAAAGCTGGAAAAGGCCGGCTGCCAGGTCGGCCGCGCCAGTCCGCTGCTGCCCGATCTGGCGCTGCTGGGCCGCACCTATATCAAGCTGCTGATGGCATTCATCGGCACGGCCATGCCACAAGAGGCCTACGCCCAGGCGCAAAGGCGTGCCGCTGCGCTGGCAGGCGACGATATCGGCGCCATCGGCAAGCGCAGCCTGGCCGCCAGCCATCGCGACTGGATGCAGGCCCATTTCGTACGCAACGCCATTGCGCATCGCTGGCGCGAAGTGTTCAAGGAATGGGACGTGGTGCTCTGCCCGGTGATGCCATGCGCCGCCTTCAGGCACGATCACCGGCCGATGGACGAGCGCACCGTGACGGTGAACGGCGCGACGCTTGCCTACGATCTGCTGCCGCTCTGGTCCAGCCTGGCGACCCTGACCGGGCAGCCGGCGACCGCCATGCCGATCGGGCTCGACGCCGCGGGCCTGCCGGTCGGCATGCAGATCATCGGGCCGTATCTGGAGGACCGGACGACGCTCGCTTTCGCCGCGCTGGCGGAGCAGGCTTTCGGTGGCTTCGTTGCGCCATCTGCCGGTTCCGCCACGCGGTCATGAAGCTGATGAAGGCGGCCAGCGCCGGCGGGTTCTGCCGGCGCGAGGGATAGTAGAGGAACGGTCCGTCGAATTCCGGGCACCAATCCTCCAGCACGGTGACGAGCCGTCCGGCCGCGATGGCCGGCCGCAGCGTATCCTCGAAGCCGAGCATGAAGCCGACGCCTGCGATCGCCGCCTGCACGCGCAACCCGATATCGGTGGTCAGCAGCCGGCTGTGCGGCGTGATCGTCACCGTGCGGCCGTCCTTCTCGAATTCCCAGGGCAGTTGCGCGCCGTTGGGAAACAGCACCGAGATGCAGGGATGCCGCAGCAGATCCTGCGGCTCGCGCAGCGGCCCGGCCGCGGCGGCGAAAGCCGGGCTTGCCACCACGACGTAGCGCTGCGGCGGCGCGATCGGCACGGCCACCATGTCCTGCGCCAGATGCTCGCCATAGCGGATGCCGGCATCGAAACCGGCCGAGACGATGTCGATCCGCATCGGCTCGATGGCGACTTCGAGGTCGATCTCGGGATACTGCCTGAGGAAGGCGGCGACGCTCGGCTCCAGGGCATGGTGGACCGCCGGCTCGGGCGCGTTGATGCGCAGGCGTCCGGCCGGCACACCGCGCAGGCTGGCCATGTCGCGCAGCGCGCCGCTCAGATCCTGCATCGGCGCCGCGATGCGGGCGAGCAATTGCGCGCCGGCCTCGGTCAGCGCCACGCTGCGGGTCGTGCGGTTCAGCAGCCGGAGGCCAAGCTGCTCTTCCAGCTCGCGCAGCCGCTGGCTCAGGCTGGAGACCGAGATGCCGAGGGCGCGGGCGGCGCGGCGGAAATTCCGCTGCTCGGCCACCGCCAGGAAGAAGCTCAGATCGCGTAGATCCGCCTGCTGCATTGTTCGCTATTTTGAACAAAGTACTTAGAATTGTCCATCTAATCAAATGAGCCCGGCGGCGCCATCATGCCTGGCGAGCGGCGCAGGCTGCATTGCCGCCGCAGCGCATGAGGAGAGAGAGATCATGTTGGAACGCAAGCTTGGAAAAAGCGGCCCGGCGGTATCGGCCATCGGCCTTGGCTGCATGGGCATGTCGGAGGATTTCTACGGCCCGGCCGACCGTGGCGAGAGCATCGCCACCCTGCATGCCGCGCTGGAGGCCGGCGTCACTTTGATCGATACCGGCGACTTCTACGGCATGGGCCATAACGAGATGCTGATCGGCGAGGGCCTGAAGGGCAGCAGCAAGCGCGAGAAGGCGGTGATCAGCGTCAAGTTCGGCGCCCTGCGCGGCCCGGACGGGAGCTGGTCGGGCTATGACGGGCGGCCGAAGGCGGTGAAGAACTTCCTCGCCTACTCGCTGAAGCGGCTCGGCGTCGATCATATCGACATCTACCGGCCGGCCCGGCTCGATCCGGACGTGCCGATCGAGGAGACCGTCGGCGCCATCGCCGACCTGATCAAGGCCGGCTATGTGCGCCATGTCGGCCTGTCGGAAGTCGGCGCGGAGACCATCCGCCGCGCCGCCGCCGTGCATCCCATCGCCGACCTGCAGATCGAGTATTCGCTGATCTCGCGCGGGCTCGAGGCGAAGATCCTGACCACCCTGCGCGAGCTCGGCATCGGCCTGACCGCCTACGGCGTGCTCTCGCGCGGCCTGATCAGCGGCCATTGGACCGCGGCGAAAGCCGGGCAGACGGATTTCCGCCGGCATAGCCCGCGCTTCCAGGGCGAGAACCTGACCCGGAACCTGACGCTGGTGGAAAACCTGCGGGCCGTCGCCGAGCGCTTGGGCGCCTCGGTGGCGCAGGTCGCCATCGCCTGGGTGCTGGGCCAGGGCAGCGACATCGTGCCGCTGATCGGCGCTCGCCGCCGCGAGCGGCTGGCCGAATCCCTCGGCGCGCTCAAGTTGTCCCTGTCGCCGCAGGATATGAAGGCGCTGGCCGAAGCGGTGCCGCCCGAGGCGGTGGCCGGCGAGCGTTATGCCCCGGCGCAGATGGCGCATCTGGACAGCGAGAAGTAACGGCCGCCGGCCCGACCGGCCCGAACAGCGCGGCGCGGCAACTTCGTCCTTGACGCGCCGCGCTGCGCTGACTACGGTTGCCGCACCATGCAGAACGTCATTCTCACCGTCGTAACGATTAAGGTCGCCGCCGCTGGCGGGGGGCCCGGTCGTTGCATGTGAGAAACACAGCATAGCAAAGACCAGAGGCCCCGCCGGCGACGGACGGGGCCTCGGTGTTTTGAGGGTCTCGTCTCACCTGCAGATCGGCAGGGCCGGCTTCGCAGAACCGGAGACCCGCCATGAATAACATCGTCAGTCTGGAAAGCCCTAGCCGCCCAAGCTCCGCGGCGGCCCTCGGCTTGCGGCCGCAGGAGCCGGATGCCTACGATCATCGCGTGCTGGGCACCAAGCTCGACCTCTTCCACCAGCAGGAGGAAGGGCCGGGCATGGTGTTCTGGCATCCGCGCGGCACCGCCCTGTACCGCGTGATCGAGGATTACATCCGCCGCCGCATGCGCGAGGCGGGTTTCGCCGAAATCCGCACCCCGCAGCTTCTGTCGATGTCGCTGTGGGAGCAGAGCGGCCATGCCGAGAAGTTCGGCAATGCGATGTTCCGCCTGGGCGGCGACGGTTCGGCGGTGCCGATCCGCGGCGGCCATATGGGCGGCGCCAACCGCGCCTTCGCACTCAAGCCGATGAGCTGCCCCGGCCATGTCCAGATCTTCAACAGACGCATCCGCTCGGTGCATGACCTGCCTTTGCGCTATTGCGAATTCGGCGCCTGCCACCGCGACGAGCCGAGCGGCGCCCTGCAGGGGCTGATGCGCACCCGCGCCTTCACCCAGGACGATGCGCATATCTTCTGCACCGAGGCGCAGGTCGAAGGCGAGGTGCAGCGTTTCTGCGAGCTGCTGCGCGGCATCTATGCCGATTTCGGCTTCGGCTCGCTGCTGGTCTTCTTCTCCACCCGGCCGGCAAAGCGCGCCGGCAGCGACGCCGTCTGGGACCGCGCCGAGGCGGCGCTCGTCATGGCGGCGCGCCGGGCGGGCCTCGACTTCGCCATCCGTCAGGGCGAAGGCGCCTTCTACGGGCCGAAGCTGGAATTCCATTTGCGCGACAGCCACGGCCGGTCCTGGCAATGCGGCACCGTGCAGCTCGATTTCGTGCTGCCGGAACGGCTGGGCGCGGAGTATGTCGACAGCGACAACCGCCGCCGGCACCCGGTGATGATCCACCACGCCGTCCTCGGCAGCCTGGAGCGCTTCATCGGCATGCTGCTGGAGCATTACCGCGGCGCGCTGCCTTTATGGCTGGCGCCCGAGCAGGTCACGATCGCCAATGTCGCGGCGGCGCAGGAGGCCTATGCGCGCAAGGCCGCGGCGGCGCTGGGCCGCGAAGGATATCGGGTCGCTGTCGATGCCCGGGCCGAGCGGCTGGCGCGCAAGATCGCCGAGGCGCATGATCAGGGCGTGCCGCTGGTCGCCGTGGTCGGCGAGCGCGAGGCCGAGCGCGGCAGCGTCAGCCTGCGCTGGCGCAACGGCCGGCAGGAGGAAATGGCGCTGGATGCAATGGCGCGCCGCTTTCGGGCGGAGGCGTTCAAATGAGACCGACGGCGCGAGGTTGATGTTGGGGCGGCGACAGCTTATTTACTGGATAACGCAGAAATCCAACGGATAAGGCCCGCCCGCATGCCGCATCACACGCCCCTGATCGCGATGATCGTCATGGGGCTGGTGCTGGCCTTTGCGTTCGGCGCCATCGCCAACCGGCTCAGGATCTCCCCCCTGGTCGGCTACCTGCTGGCCGGCGTGCTGGTCGGGCCGTTCACCCCGGGCTTCGTCGGCGACCAGAACCTGGCCAACGAACTGGCCGAAATCGGCGTCATCCTGCTGATGTTCGGCGTCGGCCTGCATTTCTCGCTGAAAGACCTGCTGTCGGTCAAAGCCATCGCGATCCCCGGCGCGGTGGCGCAGATCGCGCTGGCCACCATTCTCGGCATGGGCCTGTCCTGGGCGCTCGGCTGGCCGGTTGCGACCGGCTTCGTGTTCGGCCTGGCGCTATCGACCGCATCGACCGTGGTGCTGCTGCGCGCCATGCAGGAGCGGCGCCTGGTGGAAACCGAACGCGGCCGCATCGCCATCGGCTGGCTGATTGTCGAGGATATCGCCATGGTGGCGGCGCTGGTGCTGCTGCCGGCGCTTGGCGGCATCCTTTCGCCCGGGGAGAATGGCGTTGCCGCGATGCCGGCCGGCGATATCGCCAAGGCGCTTGCGCTTACCTTCGGCAAGGTGGCCGCCTTCATGATCCTGATGGTGGTGGTCGGCCGGCGGCTGGTCCCCTGGATCCTGCATTACGTGGTGCATACCGGATCGCGAGAGTTGTTCCGGCTGGCCGTGCTGGCGATCGCGCTGGGCGTTGCCTTCGGCGCCGCCAAGCTGTTCGACGTCTCTTTCGCGCTGGGGGCCTTCTTCGCCGGCATGATCATGAGCGAATCGCCGCTCAGCCACGAGGCGGCGAACGAGACGCTGCCGCTGCGCGACGCCTTCGCGGTGCTGTTTTTCGTCGCCGTCGGCATGCTGGTCGATCCGATGATCGTCGTCGAGCATCCGCTGCCGGTGCTGGCGACGCTGTTCATCATCGTGTTCGGCAAATCGCTGGCGGCCTTCCTGATCGTGCTGGTCTTTCGCCATCCGGTCGGCACGGCGCTGCTGATTTCCGCCAGTCTGGCGCAGATCGGCGAATTCTCCTTCATTCTGGCGGCGCTCGGCGTCGAGCTGAATTTGCTGCCGGAGGAGGGCCGCGACCTGATCCTGGCCGGTGCGATCCTCTCGATCATGCTCAATCCGCTGTCCTTTGCGGCGGTCGGCCATCTCAAGCCGTGGTTCGAGAAGCATTTCCCGCCGCCGCAGGCGGCCGCCGCCGCGGGCGACCTGGCCGTCGCGGCCGATCCCGGCACCCCGGTCGCCGAAGCGGCCGCGCCCGATGCCGACGCGCCGCAGCCGACGGCGCTGAGCGATCATGTGGTGCTGGTCGGCTATGGCCGGGTCGGCAGCCTGGTCGGCGCCGCCCTGTCGGAACGGGGAATGCCCTTCCTGGTCATCGAGGATGCCGACAAGCGCGCGGCCGAGCTGCGCCAGCAGGAAATCGAGGTTCTGGCCGGCAATGCGACGCGCAACGATATCCTGCAGGCGGCGCGGCTCGACCGGGCGCGCCAGCTCATCGTGGCGATCCCGAACGTCTTCGAGGCCGGCGGCATCATCGACATGGCGCGCGGGATCAATCCGGCGATCGAGATCATCGCCCGCGCCCATGCCGATGCCGAGGTCGATCACCTGCTCAAGCATGGCGCGGATACGGTGATCATGGGCGAGCGCGAGATCGCCCGCGCCATGATCGAGAAGCTGCCGGCGGCGATGTCCGGGACCAGCCCGTCAGCTGCCGGCTGACGCTCAGAACGAATAGCTCAGCATCAGGGCGCCGAGATAGGTCGTGCGGTCGGCGGGGGAGGTGCCGGCGGTCGCCGCCAGTTCCTCTTCGCGGCCGCTGCCGGCCCTGGCCGCACCGAGCACCACGGCGACGCCGAGGCCGGGCACCGGCGTTTCCCATTCGGTGTAGAGATCCAGCTCGTTCATCAGCTTGCTGGAGCTGACGCCGGCCTGGGCCGGCTCGTCGTAGCGGTGCCGGTAATAGACGGCGCCGATGGCCAGATCGTCCGTCGGCCGCACCCGCAGATGCACCATGTGGGTGTTGAGGTTGCTGTTCTCGCCGACATACTGGGCGAAGATTTCGCCCTGATCCCAGGTCGCAAAGCCGCGCGGGCCGCCGCCGGTGAACAGCGGATCCCAGCTCTTGCTGGTGTCGTCGCCGGTATTGCTGTCGCCGCTGAAATGCGCATAGCGGTAGGCGATGCTGGGTTGCCACGGCAAAGTCGAGAAGGTGTATTGCGGCTCGATATACCAGGCATTGGCGCGCAGCCTGCTGCCCGAATCGTCGTTGCGCTCGATGGCGTATTCGGAGAACAGCGCGAAATCCTTCAGCGCCTCGCTGAACTGGCTGAAGATCGCGCCGCCGGTGCGGATGGCATAGACGTTCATGCCGTCGCGCTCGGGCGCCAGATTGCGGTCGGCATCGTAAAGATGCAGGACGGTGGCGCCGACATACCAGGCGCGCTTTTCATATTCGAAGCGGCCTGCGTCCTTTTCGCTCGAGCCGAACCATTCGATATTGCCGCCGTAGAGCTGGGTCTTCGGCGCATCGTCGCCATGCATGAAGTTCTGGTCGGTGACGCTTTCCAGATGGAAGATATCGGCGCGCACCGGCTCGGTATTGAGGCGCAGGATCGCGGTGCGGTCGAAGGCGCCGCGCGGGCCGATCACCTGCGCGCCGCGGCGGCCGCCATTGGCGGTGCCTTCCAGGATCAGGAAGCCGTCGCCGACGGTGAATGCCTGCCGGCCGACGGAGAGGTCGATGGCATCTTCGCCCAGCGAACTGAAGCTGCTGCCGGATTTCCAGCCCAGCTTCAGTTCCTCTATCCCGAGCGATTCAGGCCGGTCGCTGGTGGCCGATTCAAGCGCCGCGTCGCCGGCGCCGCGGGTGGCCATGCCGATCACCTTCAATCCGCCGTACACGTTGCCGGCGCCAAGACCGTAGGAAAGGTCCGCGCCCGGCATGACGAAGCCTTCCGACCAGCTGCGCCCGCCGGCGCGGGTGCCATTGGCGGAAAAGCTGCCGGCGCCGTTCTGCGCGTTCGGCACGGTGAAGAAGCCGAGACCGGCTTCAAAGCTGAGGCCGATCCGGAGATCGCCGACCGTGTAGGTCAGGCCGGTCTCTTCTTCGTCGGCCAGGGCCGGGGCGCCGACCGCGACCAGCGCGGCGGTGGTCATCAGGATGGCGAGCGGTCGCGAAGGGCGTAGGATCACGGCAATCCCCCTTGGTCGGATGACGGGTTGACTATGCGAATTATTAGCATCCGCTTCTATGGAGAATGCGAACGAATTGCAATAATTCGCGCGCCGGCGATTGGCATATGTTATAATATAACATGAAAAAATACAGCAACTTGTTCCCAACCGGGCGATCGACTAGAACGCGGCTTTCACACAGACACGTAGCGAGGAGAACACCATGCGTCCGAGCGGCCGCTCCGCAGATCAATTGCGCCCCGTCCGGTTGGAACCGGGCTTCGCCAAATACGCCGAAGGCTCCTGCCTGGTGAAATGCGGCGAGACGCATGTGCTCTGCGCCGCCACGGTGGAAGACAAGGTGCCGCCGTTCCTGCGCAATACCGGCCGCGGCTGGGTGACGGCGGAATACGGTATGCTGCCGCGTTCGACCCACAGCCGCACCGAGCGCGAAGCCTCGCGCGGCAAACAATCGGGCCGCACGCAGGAAATCCAGCGTCTGGTCGGTCGCTCCCTGCGCGCGGTGACCAATCTCGAAGGCTTCGGCGAGCGGCAGATCCGCCTCGACTGCGACGTGCTGCAGGCCGATGGCGGCACCCGCACGGCGGCGATCACCGGAAGCTGGGTGGCGCTGTATCTCGCTTTCGCCGGCCTGGTGAAGCAGGGTGCGATCGCGCAGATCCCGCTGATCGGCCAGGTCGCAGCGGTAAGCTGCGGCCTGTGCGACGGCCAGCCGGTGCTCGATCTCGATTATGCGGAGGATTCGACCGCGCAGGCCGATGCCAATTTCGTGCTGACCGATGCCGGCGCCATCGTCGAGGTGCAGGGCACGGCCGAGAAGCATCCCTTCACCGAGGCGGAATTCACCGCCATGCTGAATCTGGCCAAGAGCGGCATCGGCCAGCTCATGGCTTTGCAGCGTCAGGCAGTGGGGAAATAGCCGATGGCGGAGCGGCGTCGCTTCGAGAACGAAAAGCTGGTCATCGCCAGCCATAATCCCGGCAAGCTGCGCGAGATCGCCGATCTGCTGGCGCCGTTCAATGTCGAGGCGATCTCGGCAGCGGCGCTCGGCCTGCCCGAACCGGAAGAGACCGGCGAAACGTTCGTGGCCAATGCCGAGCTGAAGGCCCTGGCGGCGGCGCGCGGCGCCAATCTGCCGGCCCTGGCCGACGATTCGGGAATGAGCGTCGATGCCCTGGGCGGCGCGCCGGGCATCTATTCGGCGCGCTGGGCCGGGCCGCAGAAGGATTTCAACCGGGCGATGGAGAAGGTCTGGCGCGCGGTGGAAGACGCCATGAGCAAGGATGGCAGCGTCGAGCCGCCGATCACGGCGCAGTTCGTCTGCGCCCTCAGCCTCGCCTGGCCCGATGGCCATGTCGAAAGTTTCGAGGGTATCGTGCCGGGCCGCCTGGTCTGGCGGCCGCGCGGCGTCTACGGCTTCGGCTACGACCCGATGTTCCTGCCCGAGAGCGAGGTGGAAAACGGCCAGCTGCGCACCTTCGGCGAGATGCCGCCCGAGGAGAAGCACGCGATCAGCCATCGCGCCCGCGCCTTTCGGCAATTGATCAATGCCTGTTTCGGCTGAGGGCACGGTCACGCAAGGCATCCCGCGGCGCGGTTTCGGGCTTTACGTGCATTGGCCCTTCTGCGTCTCCAAATGTCCCTATTGCGATTTCAATTCGCATGTGCGCGAACGCATCGATGCCGCGCGCTGGCAGAGCGCCTATCTGGCCGAGTTGTCCCATTATGCCGAGGCCGGGCTGGGGCCGGACGCGCAACGGGGCGAGGAGATCACCTCGGTCTTTTTCGGCGGCGGCACGCCCTCGCTGATGCCGCCGGAAACGGCGGCGGCGATCCTCGACGCGGCGCGGCGGCACTGGCGCCTTGCCGCCGACACCGAGATCACGCTGGAGGCCAATCCCAATTCGGCGGAAGCCGCGAAATTCGCCGCTTTCGCCCAGGCCGGCGTGAACCGCCTTTCCATCGGCGTGCAAAGCTTCGACGAGGATGCGCTGCGCTTCCTTGGCCGCGCGCATGATGCCGGCGAGGCGCGCCGCGCCATCGCCGCCGCCGCGAAGGCGGTGCCGCGCTACAGCTTCGATCTGATCTACGCGCGCCCGGGCCAGACGACGGAAAGCTGGCGCAGCGAGCTGCGCGACGCATTGCGCCTCGCCGGCGATCATCTGTCGCTCTATACGCTCACCATCGAGCCGAATACCGGCTTTGCCGGCGCGCTCGCGCGCGGCGCCCTGAAGCTGATGCCGGATGACGAGCAGGCGGCGCTCTACGATCTGACGCAGGAGATCATGCAGGATGCCGGCCTGCCGGCCTACGAGATCAGCAATCACGCGAAAGCAGGCGGCGAGAGCCGGCATAACCTGGTTTATTGGCGTTCGGGCGAATATCTCGGCCTCGGACCGGGCGCGCATGGCCGGATCAGGCGGGCCGGCCAGTGGGCGGCGACGCAGAACCGCAAGAAGCCGGAAGCCTGGCTGGAGCAGGTCGAGCAGCGCGGCGAGGGCCGCGAAAGCGAAACCGCGATCAGTCCGCGCGAGCGCGCCGAAGAGGCGCTGATGATGGGCCTGCGGCTGAGCGAAGGCATTCATGCGGGGAATTTCCAGGCGGCCTGCGGCCTGGCTTTGGATGACGTCGTGCCGCGCGAACGCACGGCGCCGCTCGAAGCCGCCGGGCTGTTGATGCGTACACCGGAGACGCTGGCCGCCACCCGCGCCGGCCGCGCCGTGCTGGATGGGCTGCTGGCGCGATTGCTGGCATAGCATGGAAAGCCGCGTGGATGCGCGGCGGCCGGGTATGGTTGAGGGTGGCGGCATGGTTTAGGATCGCGGCATGGCGCTGACCCTGTTCACGATCGGCCATTCCAATCACGCGATCGCCGCCTTCATCGCTTTGTTGCAGCGGCACGGGATCGCGCAGCTTGCCGATGTCCGCTCGACGCCTGCATCCCGCTTTGCACCGCAATTCAACCGGTCCGCGCTGGCGGCGGCCCTGGGGCAGCGGCAGATCGCCTACCGCTGGTTCGGCGAGCGCCTTGGCGGCAGGTCGCGCGATGCTGCAGTCCATGATGCACAGCGGCAGGTCGATCACACGAAGCTGGCGACAAGCCCGGAATTCCGCCACGGCATAAACGAATTGATCGATCATGCCATGGCCGCGCCGACGGCGATCATGTGCGCCGAACGCGATCCGCAACGCTGCCACCGCACGCATCTGGTAACGCCGGCACTCATCTCGCGTGGCGTCGAGGTGCGGCATATCCTGGCCGATGGGACGCTGCTGCCGCATGCCGCACTGCAGCGTAACGCCATGCCGCAACTCGATTTATTCGGCGCCGCATTCTGACTTGACGCGGCGCAGCGGCCTTTGCACACTCTGCGGCCTGAAAGTATACATTGGGAGGGAACGATGATTCAGCGCACAACACGTCGCGCCGGTATGATTGCGGCGGTGGCCGCCGGCCTGCTCGCAATCAGCTACGGCAGCGATGCCGCGGCGCAAAATTTCCGCATGATGACCGGGCCGCAGGGCGGCGTCTGGGTCCCGCTCGGCGGCACCTTGAAGGTGATGTTCGAGAAGGCGATCCCCGGTTCCACCGTGCAGACGCTGCCCGGCGCGGGCATTGCCAACGTCAAGGGCGTGCAGGCGGGCAAGGCGGATTTCGGCCTGGGCAACTCGATTTCGACGGTGGATGCCGTCAACGGCCGTGCGCCGTTCACCGAGAAGGCCAACAACGTCTGCCAGATCGCCAACCTGTATCCGCAGTATTTCCAGGTGGTGGTGCTGGCCGATGCCGGCATCAATTCCGTCAAGGACATGAAGGGCAAGGCGATCGCCGTGCAGACCCGCGGCAATACCGCCGAGGCGATCTCGGCCCACATCCTGCAGGCGAACGGCATGTCCTACAGCGACATAGGCAAGGTCAACTACATGGCCTCCTATAACGACGCCGCCGCGCTGCTGCAGGACGGCCATGCGCAGGTCTTCACGCTCGGCACCACCATTCCGGCCTCCTCGGTGATGGATCTGGCCAGCCAGCACGACATCAAGCTGCTGCCGGTCAGCGATGCCGAACTCGCGGCCATGAAGAAGATCAATGCCGGCTACAACAAGGTGATCGTGCCGGCCGGTACCTATCCGAAGCAGGACAAGGACGTGCCTGTGATCGGCTATTCGACGCACTTCATCGCCTCGTGCAAGCTGCCGGAAGATCAGGTCTATGCCATCACCAAGGCGATGGCGACGCATATCGCCGAGATGGCGGCGGTCAACAAGGCGATGGCCAAGCTGACGCCGAAGGAAATGGCTGAGGATATCGGCGTGCCGCTGCATCCGGGTGCCGCGAAGTATTACAAGGAAGTCGGTGCTCTCTGATTTTGAGGCGCCTCGGCCGACGCCGCTAAGGACGGGCGGCGTCGGTCCTTTTTTTCTTTTGCGGCTTCTCCATAAGTGAATTCGGAAAGGGCGGACGATGAACGGCGGAAAGCTCATCGCGCGCATAGCGTCGGTCGTCGCGGTCGCGATGGCACTGTATCATATGTGGGTCATCGCCTTCGGTCCGCCGCAGGCCTATATCTTTCGCGGGACCCACCTGGCCTTCGCGCTGGCGCTGATTTTCCTGCTCTATCCGATCTCCACCAAAGCGGACGGTAAGCGCCGCTTCGTCTGGATCGATATTCTGCTCTCCGCGGGCGCGGTGCTCGGCCTCGGGCATCTGTTCCTGAACTACAACTACTTCATCGACCGCATCATTTACATCGACGACATGACGCCGCTCGACATCGTCGCCGGCATCGCCATGGTCGTCGTGGTGCTGGATGCGACGCGGCGCGTGATCGGCTGGGCCCTGCCGCTGACCGCGCTCGCCTTCATGGGCTATGCGCTGTTCATCGACAAGATGAACCCGATGACGCTGCTCGATCAGCTCTACATGACCACCGAAGGCATTTTCGGCTCCACGCTCGGCGTCTCGGCGTCTTACGTGACGATCTTCGTCGTCTTCGGCAGTTTCATGGAGCGTACCGGCACCGGGCAGCTGTTCATGGATTTCGCACTGTCGCTGACCGGACGGCAGGCCGGTGGTCCGGGCAAGGTCTCGGTGATCTCGTCCTCGCTGTTCGGCACCATCTCCGGCAGCGCGGTCGCCAATGTGATGGTCGACGGGCCGATCACCATTCCGCTGATGCGCCGCACCGGCTTCCCCAAGCATTTCGCCGCCGGCGTCGAGGCGGTGGCCTCGACCGGCGGGCAGATGATGCCGCCGATCATGGGCGCCGCCGCCTTCGTGATGGCGGAGTTCCTCGGCGTGCCTTATGCGAAAGTCGCGCTTTGGGCGCTGATCCCGTCGCTGCTCTACTACGCCGCCTGCTTCGGCGCGGTGCATTTCGAGGCCAAGCGCCACGGCCTGGTCGGCCTGCCGCGCGAGGAGGTGCCGCGTCTATGGCGGGTGCTGGGCGAACGCGGCCATCTCTTCATCCCGGTCGCGGTCATTCTCGGCGGCATGCTGCTCGGCTATTCGGCGCCCTACTGCGCGCTGGCAGGCACGCTGGCCTGCTTCCCCGTTGCGTTTCTGCGCGCCAATACGCGGGAAGGGCTGCGCTGGCATCTGATCTGGGAGGCCATGGAAGATGGCGCCAAGAATGCCCTGGCGGTGGCGATGGCCTGCGCCTGTGCCGGCCTGGTGATCGGCTCGATCACGCTCACCGGTCTCGGCATCACCTTCACCAACGTGGTCATCACCTTGGCGCAGAGCAGCCTGCTGCTCGCCCTGGCGCTGACCGCCGTCGCCGGCATCATCCTCGGCATGGGCATGCCGACCACGCCGGCCTATATCGTCATGGTGTCGCTGATGGTGCCGGCCATCATGAAGCTCGGCGTCATCGAGCCGGCGGCGCATATGTTCGCCTTCTACTTCGCCATTCTGTCGGCGATCACTCCGCCGGTTGCCTTGGCCGTCTATGCGGCAGCCAGCCTGGCGAAAGCGGATATCTGGAAGGCGGGCTGGGCCTCGGTGCGGATCGGCGCCGCCGGCTTCGTGGTCCCCTTCATGTTCGTCTACGAGCCGGCGCTGCTGGCGATCGGCGATTGGCAGACGATCCTGCAATCGGCGGCCACCGCCACGATCGGCTGCCTCGCCCTTGCCGCCGGCCTGCATGGCTATTTTCTGCGCCGCGCGGTGTGGTGGGAGCGGGCGGCCCTCGTCCTCGGCGCCCTGCTGCTGATCTTCCCGGGCTGGACGACCGATCTGGGCGGTCTGGCCCTGATCGTCATCGTCGGGATCGCCCAAAAGGTATCGCCGCGCGCGGTCGCGGAAACCACGTCGTAATAACGGCGGGGCCGTTTCAGCCGACCCGGACGACCTTCCCGGGATTGAGGATGTTGTCCGGGTCGAGCGCCTGTTTGATCTTGCGCATCAGCTCGATCTCCACCGCCGGCTTGTAATGCGGCAGTGAATCGATCTTCATGCGGCCGATGCCATGCTCGGCCGAGATCGAGCCGTTCATTTCGGTTGCGATGCGGTTGATGATCCCGGTGACCTCGTCCCACATGGCGAGGAAGCGCGCCGGCTCCCAGCCGACGGGCTGGGACGGGTTGAAATGCACGTTGCCGTCGCCGATATGGCCGAAGGCAACGATGCGCACGCCGGGGATCAAGGCTTCGATCTCGGCGCTGGCCTGCTCGATGAAATCCGCCATGCGCGAGACCGGCACGGAAATGTCGCTCTTGATCGAGCCCCCTTCGGGCTTCTGCGCCCCCGACATCGCCTCGCGGATCTTCCAGAAGGCGGTACGCTGCGCATCCGACTGCGCGATCGCGGCATCGAGCACCAGGCCCTCTTCGAGGCCTTCGGCCAGCACGGCTTCCATGGTGGCGCCGATGCTGCCGTCGTCGCGGCCGGACGAGAATTCCATCAGCACATACCAGGGATGGCGTTCGGCAAGCGGATCGGACGTGGCCGGCGTATGGCGCAGCACGTAATCGAGCCCGATGCGGGGCAGCAGCTCGAAGCCGGTGACCTGGCCGCCGGTGGCCTTTTTCGATTTCTCCAGCAGGGCGATGGCGGCGCGTGGGCAGGGCACGGCGGTGAACGCCGTCGCCATCGCCGCCGGCAGCGGATAAAGCTTCAGCACGGCAGCGGTGATGATGCCCAGCGTGCCTTCGCCGCCGATGAAAAGATGCTTCAGGTCATAGCCGGTATTGTCCTTGCGCAGGCCGCGCAGGCCGTTCCAGATCTGACCGTCGGCCAGCACCACCTCCAGGCCCAGCGTCAGTTCGCGGGTGTTGCCGTACCGCAGCACGGCATTGCCGCCGGCATTGGTGGAGAGATTGCCGCCGATGGTGCAACTGCCTTCCGAGCCGATCGATAGGGGAAACAGCCGCCCGGCCTCGCGGGCCGCCTCCTGCACCTGCTGCAGGATGCAGCCGGCTTCCACCGTGATGGTGTCGTTCAGGGCATCGACGGCGCGGATGCGGTTCATGCGTTGCAGCGAGACGATGATCTCGTCGCCTGCATCGAATGGGATGCCGCCGCCGACCAGCCCGGTATTGCCGCCTTGCGGCACCAGCTTGGTCCTGGTCTCCCGCGCCAGCTTGACGATGGCGGCGACCTCTTCGGTGCTCGCCGGCTTGAGCAGCAGCGGGGACGTGCCGGCATAAAGGTCGCGCATTTCGCGGCTATGCAGGGCCAGCACCTCCGGTTCGGAACTCCAGCCCTTGGGGCCGACGATGGAGCGGAAGCGATCGAGCAGATCGGGAGCAAGCGCGTTCATGGTGTTCAGTCTAACGTCCTCTGGCGGCCCGTGTCAGCCGGTCGTTGATTGCGGCGCCCAGACCATGGGACGGGATCGGCATAACGGCGATGCCGTCGATGCCGTCGACGTGATCGAGGCGATGCAGCCCGGCATAGAGCTTGGCTGCGGCTTCGGCCAGATCGCCGCCTTCGCTCAAGGGATAAATTACGGCAAAGCCGTCCGGCGCCGCGCCGAAGCTGAGCAGCCCCTCCTTGCCATGGGGGGCCGTCGCATTGAGCCGCACCGGGCGGCGCGGCGCATAATGCTTCAGCAGCATGCCGGGCGATTGAATCCTGGCATCCGTCGGCCGTTCGAGGCGTTCGCCTAGCACCTGCTCGATGTCCTCGGCGGCAAGCCCGCCGGGCCGCAGCAGCAATGGCCGCTCGCCGGTCAGGCCGACCACGGTGGATTCCAGACCGACCGGACAGGGGCCGCCATCGAGGATCGCGATCTCCGGGCCCAGGCTGTCGCGCACATGCTGCGCCGTGGTGGGCGAGACCTGGCCCGAAGTGTTGGCCGAAGGCGCCGCCACCGGCCGGTCGACCCGCCGCAGCAGGTCATGCGCCAGCGGATGCGCCGGCATGCGGATGGCCAGCGAGGGCAGGCCGGCGGAAACCGCCTCGGCGATCGGACAGCCGGGCCTGCGCGGCAGCACCAGGGTCAGCGCGCCGGGCCAGAAGGCCGCCGCCAGCTTTTCGGCGCGCGCATTCATATCGACCAGCGCGTCCAATTGGCGCAATTCGGCGATGTGGCTGATCAGCGGATTGAAGCTCGGCCGGCCCTTGGCGGCGAAGATCTTCGCCACGGCTGCCGCATTGGTCGCATCGGCGCCCAGCCCGTAGACCGTTTCGGTCGGGAAGGCGACGATATCGCCAGCGCGCAACCGCTCGGCAGCCTCTGAAATCGTTACGTCAACCATGGCGAAAGTCATACCCCGCGCGGCTTGGCCTTGCTAGGCATGCCGGGTCATATTATTCCAGCGCCAGTATCGCGCAGTACCGCGTCCAGGGAGATCGAGATGGATTACACCGCCCCCGTCAAGGATATGCGTTTCACGCTCGAGCAGGTTGCCGGGCTGGCCGAGCTTGGCCAGTTGCCGGGCCTGGAACATGCCGATGCGGAAACCGTGGCGGCCGTCATGGAAGAGGCGTCAAAATTCGCCGGCGGTGTGCTGGCGCCGCTCAATCGCGGCGGTGATCAGCAGGGCGCCAAGCTGGACAATGGCGTAGTGCGGACCGCGCCCGGCTTCAAGGATGCCTATAAGCAATTCTGCGATGCGGGCTGGAACGGCATGCCGTTCGCGGAAGCATATGGAGGCGGCAATCTGCCCTGGGCGGTCACCATGGCGGCGCAGGAGATGGTGCAATCGGCCAATCTCGCCTTCTCGCTCTGCCCGCTGCTGACGCAGGGCGCCATCGACGCCATCGAGGCGCATGGCACGGAGGAGCAGAAGCAGCTTTATCTGCCCAAGATGGTCTCCGGCGAATGGACCGGCACGATGAACCTGACCGAGCCGCAGGCGGGCTCGGATGTCGGGGCGCTGAAGTCGAAAGCCGTGCCGGTCGGCGACGGCACCTACAAGATCACCGGCAGCAAGATCTTCATCACTTACGGCGAGCACGACATGACGGAGAATATCGTCCATCTCGTGCTGGCCCGCCTGCCCGGGGCGCCGGCCGGCACCAAGGGCATTTCCCTGTTCATCGTGCCGAAATTCATCCCCGATGCGAATGGCAAGCCGGGCAAGCGCAACGATCTGCGCTGCGTTTCGCTGGAGCACAAGCTCGGCATCCATGCCAGCCCGACGGCGGTCATGTCCTACGGCGACAATGGCGAATGCATCGGCTGGCTGCTGGGAGCCGAAAACCAGGGCATGCGCTGCATGTTCACCATGATGAACAACGCCAGGCTCTCGGTCGGCTGCCAGGGCCTGGCAATCGCCGAACGCGCCTATCAGCAGGCGCTGGCCTATGCCGAGCAGCGCAAGCAGGGCCGCCATCCCGGCATGAACGCCGAGCAGCATGTCTCGATCGTCGAGCATCCGGATGTGCGCCGCACGCTGATGCTGATGCGCAGCCTGACCGAAGCAGCGCGCGGCCTGACCTATCTGAATGCCGCCATGATCGACCGCGCGCATCGCGAAGCCGACGAGGCCAGGCGCAAGGAAGCCAAGGCGCTGGTCGAACTGCTGACGCCGCTGTCGAAAGCCTGGTCGACCGATATCGGCTGCGAAGTCGCCTCCATGGGCGTGCAGATCCATGGCGGCATGGGCTTCATCGAGGAAACCGGTGCCGCCCAGCATTATCGCGATGCCCGCATTCTGCCGATCTACGAAGGCACCAACGGCATCCAGGCGATCGATCTGGTGACGCGCAAACTGCCATTGAACGGCGGCGAGACGGTGAAGGCCTTGTTCGGTCAGATCGCCGGCACGGTGGCGGACCTGGCCAAGGCCGGCGCGGGCTTCGGCAGCATCCATGCCAATCTGGATGCCGGCCTGAAATCGCTCGCCAAGGCGTCGATGGACATGGGCAGGATGCTGTCGGGCGATGCCTCGGCCGCCCTGGCCGGCGCGACGCCGTATTTGCGCGCTTTCGCCTCGGTCGTCGGCGGCTGGCTGCTGGCGCGCCAGGCACTGGCGGCGAAGGCGGAGATCGCCAAAGGCTCAAGCGACCCATATTACAAGGCCAAGATTCTCTCGGCGCGCATCTTCGCCGAGCAGGTGCTGACCGGGGTCGACGGCCTGTGCCGCGCGGCAACCGAAGGCACCGCCGCCTTGGCCGAGGTGACGCCGGATTTGCTGCGCGCCTGACCACAGGCCTCTTGACGCTACGTCAGGACTGGACTTCGCCTGTTTGACGCTTACGTAAGCGTCAAATTACATTTGCCGTCTCCCCAGCCAATCGGAAGCAAGAGAAGATCGTGTCCGAAGCGTCTGAAAACGATATGACCGAGCCCGGCATCGACGGTACGCCGACCGCCGACAACGGCAGCCTGCAGTATCCCTTCGCCGATCGCGGCAATGGCGGGCGGCCGGGCGACGGCGAGGCGATGGAGATGCGGCCGGGCGTGCTGTGGCTGCGCATGCCGGTGCCGATCCCCGGCCTGGATTACATCAATCTCTGGCTGCTGGAGGACGGCGATGGCTGGACGCTGGTCGATACCGGCTTCCGTTCCTCGAAGCTGCAGGCAATCTGGGAGCAGGTTTTCGAGCGCCATCTGAACGGCCGGCCGATCACCCGCATCCTCTGCACGCATTTCCACCCGGATCATCTGGGCCTTGCCGGCTGGCTGCAGGAACGCTGGCAGGCGCCGCTGTGGATGAGCCACGGCGAATGGTGCTTCGGTCGTATGCTGGAGCTGGAAGCGGCTCCCGAAGTGCCCAGGGACGTGATCGATTTCTATCACCGGCTCGGCTTCAGCGATGCGCAGCTCGAGGCGATCCGCAAACGCGGCTTCGGCAATTTCTCGAAAGCCGTGACGCCGATTCCGCGCAGCTTCCACCGCATCGCCGATGGGGATCGGATCCTGATCGGCGCGCATGGCTGGGAGGTGATCGTCGGCCGCGGCCATTCGCCGGAACATGCCTGCCTCTATTCGCCCGACCTCAACCTGCTGATTTCGGGCGATCAGGTATTGCCGCGCATCTCGCCGCATATCGGCGTCTATCCGGGCGAGCCCGACGCGACGCCATTGACATTGTATCTGCAGTCGCTCGAAAAATTCGCGCATCTGCCGACGGATGTGCTGGTGCTGCCGGCCCATGGCGATCCCTTCATCGGGCTGCATACCCGCATCGCCATGCTCAAGCGCCATCACCAGGTCCGCCTCGATGCGCTGCTCGGCGCATTGCACCGGCCTCATACCGCGACGGCGACCCTGCCGCTTCTGTTCAAGCGCGACATCGCCGATCACATAACGCTCGCCGCCGGCGAGGCCGTCGCCCATCTGCACCATCTGATGCGCGGGGGCCAGATCACACGCCGGCTGAATGCCGCAGGCATTTACGAATACAGCCGCTCCGACGCGAGGCTGGCGGCCGAGTAGCAGAATGGCCGCACCCGGGCGGATGCCCGGAAAGGTTGCCCGGAAAGGTTGCCGGGAGAATTTGCCAGGGGAGGATGCAGGATGACGCTGAAGGGAAAGACCCTGTTCATCACCGGCGGCAGCCGGGGGATCGGCCTTGCGATCGCCAGGCGCGCCGCCGCCGACGGCGCCAATATCGCCATCGCGGCGAAAACGACCGAGCCGCATCCGAAGCTTGCCGGCACCATCTATACGGCGGCGGCCGAGATCGAGAAGGCGGGCGGCAAGGCGCTGCCGCTGGTAGTCGACGTACGCGACGAGGCGATGGTGGAAGCAGCCGTGCAAAAGACGGTGGACACCTTTGGGAGGATTGACATCCTGGTCAACAATGCCTCCGCGATCGGCCTCACCGGCACCTTGGAAACGCCGATGAAGCGCTACGACCTGATGCATCAGATCAACACGCGCGGCACCTATCTGTGCAGCCAGAAATGCCTGCCGTATCTGCTGAAGGCGGAGAATCCGCATATCCTGAACCTGTCGCCGCCGCTCAACATGGAAGAGCGCTGGTTTGCGCCGCATGTCGCCTACACGATGGCGAAATTCGGCATGAGCATGTGCGTGCTCGGCATGGCCGGCGAGTTTCGCTCGCGAGGCGTCGCGGTGAATGCGCTCTGGCCGCGCACGGCGATCGACACCGATGCGATCAACCTGATCGCCGGGCCGGATATCCGCCGGCGCTGCCGCAAGCCGGAAATCCTGGCCGATGCGGCGCATATCATCCTGACCAGGCCGAGCCGCGACTGCACGGGCAACTTCTTCATCGACGACGAGGTGCTGCAAAGCGCCGGCATCACCGATCTTGCCAAATACCGCCATGAAGGCGTGGCCGAACGGGAGCTGATGCCGGATTTCTTCGTCTAGGCCGTCGTGCCGCCCGCGGCCTGGCCTCGGAAAATGTGATGTTTCCGCGTCCGGTTCGGCCTAGACTGGGGGCGGACGACGTCATTCGCATCAAGAAAAGATGGAGAAACGATATGCGGATCCTTCTGCGTAGCCTGGCGGTCATCCTGATCCTGGGGAGCGCCGTCGCCGGCTGCACGGCGACCTCGACGCGGGAATCGGCCGGCGAATATCTCGATTCCGCCGCCATCACGGCCAAGGTGAAGGCGGCCATCCTGGAAGACAAGCAGCTCAAGGTCATGCAGATCAGCGTGGAAACGTTCCGCGGCGTCGTGCAGCTCAGCGGCTTCGTCGATTCGGCGGCCGACAAAGCCCGGGCGGAGCAGGTTGTACGCGGCGTGGAAGGCGTGCGTGGCGTGCGCAACGACCTGGTGATCAAGCCGCGATAATCCGAAAAAAAAGCAAAAAAACGCCCCCGCCATTTTGGCGGGGGCGCTGGTCTTCCAGGCCGCGGGGTGGGGGTTACGGTCTGGAATGGAGCATCAGAACTTGTAACCGACGCCGAAACCGACCACCCAGGGATCCAGATCGACATCGGCTTTCGCCGTGTTGGCGCCGGCGCCGGCGGTGACGTCGGTGCTGATGAAAATCTTCTTCACATCGGCGTTGAGATACCAGTTGCCGGAGATGTTGTAGTCGATGCCGGCCTGCAGCGCGAAGCCCCAGGCGTTGTCGTAGTGGATGCTGTCGGCCGCGCCGGGCTTTTCATTGTAGAATATGGCATAGGTCACGCCGGCGCCCAGATAGGGGCTGAAGGCCGATTTCGGCATGAAGTGATATTGCGCCGTCAGGGTCGGCGGCAGCAGGCCGACGCTGCCGAGATCGAAATTGCCCAGCGTCGTGCCGTTGGATTTGACGGTATGCTTCGTCGTGGCGGCGATCAGTTCGAGTGCGATGTTGTCGGTGATGAAATACGAGCCGTCGATTTCCCCCGTCCAGCGATTGCCGACCTCGGCCTTGTCGCCGATGCCCGCGCCATTCAGTGTCAGGCTCGACTCCTCGTCCGGCAGGACGCCGATGACGCGGCCGCGCACCATGATATCGCCGGCGCTTTTGCCTTCGCCCGCTGCGGCATCCGGCGCGGCTAGAGTGAAATTGAGCAGCAATGCTGCGGCCGCCGCGCAGGGGGCGAGTGTCTTCCCGATGGACATTCTTGTTCTAGCTCCATGATCCGTTGACGCGCCCGCATTCCAGGCGCTGACGCGGTCGGAACCGGGGAGGCCGACCGGCGCGGATCATGCCGCGGTACACGAACGAAACCTTGATCGAGATCAACGAGGCGCGAGAAAAGCGCATTCGTTCCAGACGCTTGGATGGTGCGGACCCGATAGTACGTATCTTTCGTCGCGCAGACGGCTTCTCATGTGCATGGAACCGGCGTCGCCGCCTCCGCGGCAGGACGGCTGCGCACGCAGCGCGGAAAAGGCCGCCGGGGGAACATCACGCCGGTCGGGTGTGTTTGGTACCGATGAAAGGGCCGGGCATATCTCCGTTTCCGCCATTCAAGCGGCGGCAGCGAGCGGACCGGCCGAGAGCAGAGGCCGCCAAAATGAACACATGGAGGCGAATATGAAACCCAACATGACCGAGAAACGGGCCGTCGGCACGCGAGCTGCCGGTAAAGGGCTGGCCGGCGCGGCCGGATTGGCCGCAATGCTGGTGCTTGGCGCCTGCGGCAGTTCGACATCGGATCGCGCTCTTTCCGGCGGCGCCATCGGCGCCGGCGCCGGTGCGGTCGGCGGCGCTTTGGTCGGCCATCCGGTGGAAGGCGCCGTCCTTGGCGGCGCCGCCGGTGCCGGAACCGGCGCGCTGACCAATAAAAATCAGATCAATCTGGGCAAGCCATGGTGGCGTTGATCGCAGACCCGGCTGATTTCAGGGCGGTCGGCGCAGTAAAGCGCCGGCCGCTTTGTTCTGGCATTCGACATTTCCGCACTCCCGCTTTCTCAACAAAAACTTGAACAGAAAGGAGTTTGCCATGCTGAAAGTATTGCGTAGCTTCGCAGTGATCATGCTGGTTGGCGGAATGGCGACCGCTTGTGCCTCGACCTCGACCAGCGAATCCACCGGGCAATATGTCGACTCGGCGACCATCACCGGCAAAGTCAAGACCGCGCTGGTTCGCGATCCGGTCACCAAGGCCCGGCAGATCGAAGTCGATACCTATAAGGATGTCGTCCAGCTTAGCGGCTTCGTCGATTCCGCAGCCGAGAAGCAGCGCGCCGAACAGATCGCCCGCAGCGTCGAAGGCGTGCGCGACGTGCATAACAATCTGATCGTCAAATAAGGCTGCCGCTCAGGTCGTCAGCAAATCCACCGTGTAGCGCTCCTCCTCGGCCTCGTTGTCGCGCTCGACGCCAATGACGGTGACGTCGCTGCGTGTCGCAAGGCTGGGGAGGTAAGCCAGCAGATAGGCGTGAGCATGGTTCGCCTTGGCCGGTCCGTCGAAGGCAAGGCCCAGGGCCACCATGCGGCAGTCCAGGCAAAAGCCGGCCTTCATGTAATCCTGCACGGCCGCCATGTCGTTGAACAGGATGCCGGCATTGTGATCCCGTGCCGCTTGGCGGATTTGCTCCGTCGTCATGTCCTGCCCGTCGTTGCGGAACGGGCGGCCAAGCGAATGAAAGAAGGTCCAGGCGACCAACAAGGCCGCCCGGGTCTTGCCCCCGCCGGCCGGTCCGCAGACATAGACGAATTGCGGCACGCTCAGACGTTGCCGCAAAGTCTCAATCTGCGGCGCCGAAAAACCGAAACTGGGCATCGTCTGATAAAAGCTCTGCGACATGGGCCCGGACACCGACGAACACGCAATACTAATATAGGTAGAACTTAAAATAGATTTAAAAGCGAAAAAACAGTTTCAGGCACTGTGAAATAACAAAAATGCCGGATGCCTCCCTTTTCGGGAGCATCCGGCAGCATCTTCCGGACGGAAGGTGAAATCGAAAGGCGTCAGGCGGCCTGGCGGCGCAAGCCAAGGCGCTGCCAGACATCCAGCAAGGCGCCGACCAGCGCCTGCATCATGGCATCGGTATGCACCGGCATCGGGGTGATGCGCAGCCGCTCGGTCCCGCGCGGCACCGTCGGGTAATTGATCGGCTGGATATAGATGCCATGGTCCTTGAGCAGCATGTCGGATGCCGCCTTGCAAAGGGCCGGATCGCCGACCATCACCGGCACGATATGGCTTTCGTTGACCAGCACCGGCAGGCCGGCATTGAGCAGCATCCGGCGCAGGGTCGCGGCGCGCTCCTGGTGGCGCGCGCGCTCGACCTGGCTGCGTTTGAGGTAGCGCACGCTGGCCGCCGCCGCCGCCGCCACGGCCGGCGGCATGGCAGTGGAGAAGATGAAGCCCGGCGCATAGGAGCGCACGGCGTCGATGATGGTCCTGGATGCGGCGATATAGCCGCCCACCACGCCGAAGGCCTTGCCCAGCGTGCCCTGGATGACATGCAGGCGGTGCATGGCATTGTCGCGGTCGGCGATGCCGCCGCCGCGGTTGCCGTACAGGCCGACGGCATGCACCTCGTCCAGATAGGTCATGGCGCCGTATTTGTCGGCCAGATCGCAGATCTTATGGATCGGCGCGATATCGCCGTCCATCGAATAGACGCTTTCGAAAGCCAGCAGTTTCGGCCGGTCCGCCGGCTGGGCCTTCAACAGTTCCTCGATATGGGCGAGGTCGTTATGGCGGAAAATCTTCCGTTCGGCCCCGGACTGGCGGATGCCCTCGATCATCGAGTTGTGGTTGTCGGCGTCCGAGAGAATGACGCAGTCGGGCAGCAGCTTGGCCAGGGTGGACAGCGATGTCTGGTTGGCAATGTAGCCCGACATGAAGACCAGAGCGGCCTCCTTGCCGTGCAGATCGGCCAGCTCCCGCTCCAACTCGACGATGGCATGCGTATTGCCGGAAATGTTGCGGGTTCCTCCGGCGCCGGCGCCGTACTGCTCGGCGGCCTGCTTCAGAGCCTCGATGACGACGGGGCTCTGCCCCATGCCGAGATAGTCGTTCGAGCACCAGATGGTGACCTTGGCCGGGCCGATGCCGCTGAAATTGTCGGCCACCGGGAAGTTGCCGCAATTGCGGGCTAGCTCGGTGAAGACGCGATAGCGCTTCTCAGCGCGCAACTTGTCAACGGCTTGGCCAAAAAGGGCTTCATAATCCATGGGGCAATTCGCCTGCTCGCGCCGGCGACCGATCCAACCCTCGCCGGCATGGAATTTCATTAGCTGGTTCTGCATATTAACGTCCTCGTTGCGGCGCTGACTAGAGGGTCCGAGGGGCCGGAGGCGCGGCGAGGGGTCGCAGGCCCGCCACCATCCATGGGTTGCAGGACAACATAACTAGCCGCAATGGCCTATGATTTAAGTCAAATCGATCTTCTGATCGTCGACCGCGACGAAACGGCCTGGCGCGGCCTGCTCGGCGGGCTGGGCATCCGCCAGCCCCGCTTTGTCCCGGATGCCCGCCGCGCCTGGGCGGCTTTGGCCGAGGCGCAGGCCGGCAGCGCGAAGGCGGTGGACATCCTGATCTGCCGCTGGGAATTGCCGCACAGCGAGGAGAGCAAAGGCGCGGCAGACGTCGCCGCCGAGGGCGGAACCGGGCTGGACCTGATCCGCGAGCTTCGCCGCGGCGCAGCATCGCCGGCGCCCTTCATGCCGGCCATTCTGGTCACCGCGACGATCACCCGGGAACGGGTGCGCGAGGCGCTGGATGCCGGCGTGAACGAGATTCTGGTGCTGCCGCTATCGGCCAAGTCGGTCGAAGCCCGTTTGCGCGAGATCATCGAGCGGCCGCGCAAATTCATCCGCGGCGGCACCTATTTCGGACCGGACCGCCGCCGTACCGCCCGAGCCGACTACCCCGGACCCTACCGGCGCCAGGACGATAAGAGATGAGCGTTCAGCCGAGGCTTTTTGCCGCGGCATTTCTCAGCGTATCGACGATTTCGCGCCCGAGTTCGCCGGCGCTGCCGCGGATGCGATTGTCCACCACGGTTCGCAGGGCGGTGATATGCGCATCGATCACGGCGCGGTCGACCCGCTGTTTCTGAATGGCTTTGGTGACATAGCTGCAGAGCAAATGGGCGATTTCGGTCACCAGATCGTAACCAAAGGTGCTGCCCTGACCTTTGATGTCATGGGCGACGTCGTAGACGGCGGTGAGCACCTGCTTGCCGCTCTCGCCCTCGACGCGGCCATCCGTCACGGCCGCCACCGCGGTATCGAGGCGATGGAGGTCGTCGTTGACCCAGCCGACATACTGGTCGGCTAGGCTCGCCACGGCCGCCTCCGCGCTGGCAACCACGGCATCGAACGAACGCTGATCCGTCTGATCGCCGTCGTTATCCTGGCCCGTCATTCTTAAATCCTATCTGGTGTCTGGCTGGTCGGGTCACGGCTTGCCGGGGCATCTGATCACGCCGGAACGGAGGCAGACAGGTTATCAAATGATAACCTGACCACTGGAGGTAGGCCGGGCGGCCAGCGTACCGCCACGCGTCGGCGTCACGGCTGGCGGGGACGCAGCCCGTTGATCTTTGGCGTTGCTTTCCGCGGCCGCGAGTTCCACTGCGATGGCGCCAGCCCGGGCATGCCGCCGCCCTTCCCGGAAATCGATCTTCCTCCGCACGATGCCGCCGGCGCAAGATTTCGGGTACCCGCGGGCTCCCTCAGGCATTGCCCGATTCTATCGCACCATGATCTATTGTGGCCGATTACGCGCGGCCATCGCTGGATGGCCCGGAATGCCGAAGCCGATTGGATCCCGATGGTAACCGGCCTGTTTTCCCATGCCGCCTGCCTTGCCCATGATACGGGCCAGGGGCATCCCGAATGCCCTGAGCGGCTGCGGGCGGTGCTGATGCGCCTGGAGGCCGAAGAATTCAGCTATCTCGACCGCCGCGAAGCCCCGCGCGCCAGTTCCGAGCAGATCAGCCGGGTGCATCCGAGCGACTTCGTCGATCGTATCCTGCGCACCGTGCCCCAGGCCGGCTTGCGGCTGGTGGACGGCGACACGGTGGTGTCGCCCGGCTCCGGCGAGGCGGCGCTGCGGGCGGCCGGGGCGGTCTGCGCCGCCGTCGACGCCGTCATGGCCGGCGAACTGCGCAATGCCTTCTGCGCCGTGCGGCCGCCTGGTCATCATGCCGAGCCGAGCCAGGCCATGGGTTTCTGTCTGTTCAATAACGTCGCCATCGGCGCGATGCATGCGCGGGCCCGCTGGGGGCTGCGGCGCGTCGCCGTGGTTGACTTCGACGTGCATCACGGCAATGGCACGCAGGCCGCTTTCGAGGCGGATGCCGACCTGTTCTACTGCTCGACCCATCAGTATCCGCTCTATCCGGGCACCGGCGCCGCGCATGAAAAAGGCGTCGCCGGTAATGTCGTCAACATGCCGCTGCGGCCCTTCGCCGGATCGGCGGAGTTTCGCGAGGGGATGGAGCGGGCGCTCGTGCGGCTGGAAGGTTTCGCCCCGGAATTGCTGCTGATCTCGGCGGGTTTCGATGCCCATCGTGCCGATCCGCTCGCGCAGCTGCAGCTCACCGATGACGATTATTACTGGGTGACGCAGCAACTGCTCGAGGTTGCACGCAAAACCGCCCAAGGCCGGGTGGTATCGACCCTGGAAGGCGGCTATGATCTGCAGGCGTTGGCCGATGCCGCCGCCGCCCATGTGCGCGCGTTGATGGTGGCCTGAGGCTTAACGCCCGTCCTTGGAACAGACCCGCCGCATTGCGCGTAGGGTCTCGTTTCGATACAACTCAGCGAAATTTTGCGCATTTCAGCGCCGGAGCGAATAATGGCGTCGTATCAGTACATTTACGTAATGAAGGGCCTGAGCAAGACCTATCCGGGCGGCAAGCAGGTCCTTAAGGACATCTGGCTCAGCTTCCTGCCGGGCGCCAAGATCGGCGTGCTGGGTTTGAATGGCGCCGGCAAGTCGACCCTGCTGAAAATCATGGCCGGCCTGGACACCGAATTCAGCGGCGAAGCCTGGGCCGCCGAAGGCGTCAAGGTCGGCTATCTGCCGCAGGAGCCGCAGCTCAATCCCGACAAGGATGTGCTCGGCAATGTCATGGAGGGCGTGGCCGAGACCAAGGCGCTGCTCGACCGTTTCGAGGAGGTTTCGGCCAAGTTCGCCGAAGTCACCGACGACGAGGAAATGAATGCGCTGATCGCCGAGCAGGCCGAGCTGCAGGAAAAGATCGACGCCGCCAACGCCTGGGATCTGCAGCGCAATGTCGAGATCGCCATGGACGCGCTGCGCTGCCCGCCGGGCGATGCCGATGTGAGCAAGCTCTCGGGCGGCGAGAAGCGTCGGGTGGCGCTCTGCCGCCTACTGCTGTCCAAGCCCGACATGCTGCTGCTCGACGAACCGACCAATCACCTCGATGCCGAATCGGTGGCCTGGCTGGAGCGCTATCTGCACGACTATACCGGCACCGTCGTGGCGATTACCCACGATCGCTACTTCCTCGACAATGTCGCCGGCTGGATTCTCGAACTCGATCGCGGCTCGGGCATTCCCTGGGAAGGCAACTATTCCTCCTGGCTGGAGCAGAAGGACAAGCGGCTCGAGCAGGAAGGCAAGGAAGAGGATGCCCGCCGCCGCACCTTGCAGCGCGAATTGGACTGGGTGCGCCAGAGCCCGCGCGCCCGTCAGGCCAAGTCCAAGGCCCGCCTGAAGGCCTACGAGGAATTGCTGGCACAGGGCAACGAAAAGGCGCAGGAGCAGGTGCAGATCACCATTCCGCCGGGGCCGCGGCTGGGCAATGTGGTGATCGAGGCCGAGCATCTGAGCAAGGGCTTTGGCGACCGGCTGTTGATCGACGATCTATCCTTCAAGCTGCCGCCGGGCGGCATCGTCGGCATCATCGGCCCGAACGGCGCCGGCAAGACGACGCTGTTCCGCATGATCACCAGCCAGGAGACGCCCGATGGCGGCGAGTTGCGCATCGGCGAGACCGTCAAGCTGGGCTATGTCGATCAGAGCCGCGAAAGCCTGGACGACAAGAAGACCGTCTGGGAGGAGCTGTCCAACGGCGACGACATGATCCTGCTGGGTAAGCGCGAAGTGCCGAGCCGCGCCTATTGTTCGTGGTTCAACTTCAAGGGCGCCGACCAGCAGAAGAAGGTCGGCATGCTTTCGGGCGGCGAGCGCAACCGGCTGCATCTGGCCAAGATGCTCAAATCCGGCGCCAATGTCCTGCTGCTCGACGAGCCGACCAACGACCTCGACGTGGATACCATGCGGGCGCTGGAAGAGGCGCTGCTGAACTTTGCCGGCTGCGCCATCGTGATCAGCCATGATCGCTGGTTCCTCGATCGCGTCGCCACCCATATCATGGCTTTCGAGGGCGACAGCCATGTCGAATGGTTCGAAGGCAACTTCCAGGATTACGAAGCGGACAAGAAGAAGCGGCTGGGCGCCGATGCCGATCAGCCGCATCGCATCCGCTATAAGCCCCTGGAACGGAAGTAACGGGAGCGCAACAAGGGCGCCATGAATCGGCGGGAGCGACGGCGGCAGAAGAAGTCCGGCGCTGCTGCCGCGGCGCCAGGCAGACCAGGCCGGGCCGCGCGGCCCGCCTCGGTCAGCGAGATGCTGCTGGGATTGGGCGGCGTTCGTCCGCTTGATCCGCCCGCGGCGCCGGCGAAGCCCGCGGTCGATCCGGTCCAGTCCGCCCTGGCCCAGTTGCGGCTGAACCAGGGATTGGCGGTCGAACTGGGCAAACAGGAGCAGGCGCTCCGCAGCAAGCCTGACTCGGAAGCCCTGCTGCTCAGCGTGGCGCGGCTGCAAGCCCGGCTGGAACGGCGGGCCGATGCGCTGCTGACCTATCGCCGCCTGCTGGCGCTGCGCCCCGATCATGCCGAGGCCGCGCATATGGTGGGCGTGCTGTCAGGCACCGCGCCGGATAAGCCCGATACCGCCTATATCGCCGATCTGTTCGATCAGTTCGCCGACAGCTTCGACGAGAAGCTGTCCAACTGGCTAGAATACCAGGGGCCGCAGCATGTGGCGGCGGCAACGCGCGTCGCTTTGGGCGAGGGGCAGGCCGTCCGCCGCGCCATCGATCTTGGCTGCGGCACCGGCCTGCTTGGTCCGGAAATACGGCAACTCACCGAACGGCTTGACGGCATCGATCTCTCGCCGCGGATGATCGCAAAGGCCCGCCTGCGCCATTGCTACGACGATCTGGCCGTCGGCGACATCGTCGACATCCTGCAGGATCGCCGGCAAAGCTACGATCTGGCATTGGCGGCAGACGTGCTGTCCTATTTCGGCGACCTGAAGCAGGTTTTCGCCGCCGTCTGTGCCAGCCTGCATGAAGGCGGGGTGTTTGTCGCCACGGTCGAAAAGGGAATCGACGGCCGCTATGACGCGACCCGGACCGGCCGCTATCAGCATGGCGAGGCCTATCTGCGCCGCTGCGCCGCCGATGCCGGCTTCGTGCTGCTCAGCCTCGAGGAGGTGATCCTGCGCCGGGAGGAGAACAAGCCGGTGCCGGGTTTCGTCTTCGCCTTGCGCCAGCTGGCCGCCGAAGCCGCAGCCAGGCCGGCGGCACCTGCCGCCGATCTTTCCGTCGGGGACATTTTTGCCAGGCTGGAGACGCCGGCCGCAGCGCTGGCCGCCATCGCGGTCCAGCAGGTGGTCAGCAGCGAGCATCCGGTCGGCTGGGCGATCGATCTGGGCGGCGGGCTGGCGCGGCATGCCGCCACCTTGCGCAGCCGAACGCAGCATCTGGACATGGTCTCGCCCGATCCGGCGCGCAGCCGGATGGCTTTCGAACTCGGACTGTACGACGAATGCGATACCGCCGAGGTCATCCCGTTCCTGGAGACTAGGCCGGATCACTACGACCTGATCGTCGCCGCCGATCCGCAATTCGCCCAGGCCGATCCGGCCAGATTGTGTTCGGCAGTCAAGATCGCGCTGGCCTTGGCCGGCGCCTTCATCGCCTTCTTTCCGGCGGCAGGTTTCGGCGATGACGTCCTGCGCGATATCGCGCGGGCGGAGGGGCTGGTCGTGCTGGCCGTCGAGCCGGTGACGTTCAGCGACGGGAGCGCCGGTCTCTGCCTGGTGGCCGAGAGCTAGGTGTCGCGCCTTTTCAGGCGGTGCAGGCAGGTGACGGTGAGGATCAGGGCGCCATCCTGATTGAAGGTGTCATGCCGCATGGTGACGATGCCGCGATCCGGCTTCGACTGCGACGGCTTCAGCGCAACCACCTCGGCCGCGGCATGGATGGTGTCGCCCGGCCGGAGCGGCTTGAGCCAGCGGATTTCCTCCATGCCGGGCGAGCCGAGATTGGCGGCGGCAAATACATTCAGGCGGAAGAACAGCGAGAAAGACAGCGACAGCGTATGGAAACCGGAAGCGATCAGGCCGCCGAATTCGGTTCTGCCCGCCGCCTCGGCATCGATGTGGAACGGCTGCGGATCGTACTGGCGGGCGAAATCGAGGATTTGCGCGGCACTGATCGTCATGCCCGGCGTGACGAAGCGCTGCCCGATGTGAAGATCGTCGAAGTAGATGCCACTCATGCGGATTTGGCCACGTTCAGGCGGGTCAGGATCAGGCCGCCGATCACGATGGCCGCGCCCAGGGATTGCACGGCAGAGACATGCTCGCCCAGGAAGGCGACGGCGCTCAGCAGGGCGAAGACCGGGATGAGGTAGGAATAGACCACCGAACGGGCAACGCCCAGCCTGGCGATGCCGCCATACCACGACAGATAGCCGAGCGCGCCGGCCATGATCGCCGTGAACAGGAAGGCCGCCCAGTGACTGGGCCGCATCGCCTCCCAATGCACGTCGTCGAGCTGGAAGATCATGACCGGCGCCAAGGTCAGCGCCCCGAACAGCATCGACCAGGCCGAGACATAGAGTGCGCCGAGCCGCGCCAGATAGGGCGGCGAGAAGACCGAGTAACAGGCCCAGCAGAAGGCCACCACCAGGAACAGCAGGTCGCCGGTCAGGCTGCCGCCGCCGAAGGTGATTGCGGTGATGCTGTTGTTGATGACGAGAAAGACGCCGGCGAAGGACAGCATCACGCCGATCCAGGCCTGCCATTTGAGCCTCTGCCCGCGCAGGCTGCCGATCAGCATGGCCCAGATCGGCGAGACCGCGACCAGGATCGCGCCTTTGGACGCTGTGGTCAGCGACAAGGCATTGGCCCACAGCAACTGCATCAGGGTGATGCCGAGCAGGCCCAGGGCGAACAGGGGCAGGATGTCCTGGCGCCGCGGCGGCTTGAGGCCCTGTCGCCAGGCCAGCGCCAGCATCAGCGTGATTGCCGCCAGCAGATAGCGCGTCGAGGCATAGACCGTAGGCGGCAGCACGTCGAGCACGTATTTCGCGGTGGGAAAGGTGTTGCCCCAGATGATGACGGTCAGCAGCAGGAAGACATCGCCCCGGTCGGGGACGGGAAAGCGGAACTTCATGGCTGAGGGCTCTTCGGCGAAGCGAGGAAGCGCAACGCCAACGCCAGGCCGCAGCCGATGGCGCCGGCGCCCAGCAGCAGCCAGCGGCCCTCACTCCAGCCGCCGAACCGCGCCACCAGGGCGGCGAGGCCGGGCGGGCCGACGAATGAGCCGATATTCAGCAGTTGCACGACAACGCCGTTGACGGTGGCGATCTGGCTGCGCTCGCGCACATGCTCGGGGACGCTGGCGAGCACCGCCGCCGGCAGCATGCCGCCGATGCCCGTCGTCACCATGGCGAGGCCGATCTTGCCCAGCACCGGCACGCTGCCGGCGAAGCTCATCACGCCGAAGATGCTCATCGCTAGGCTGGTCACGGCCATGATCAGCCAGCGCGGCAGGCCGCGATGCATCAAGGCGGCGCAGGACAGATTGCCAATGACATTGATCAGCACCACCAGCGCCGTCCCGGTCGCGATCAGCGTCTCGCTGGTGACGCCGCTATCGCGCAGATAGGTGGGAATCCAGGTCACGATGGCAAACCACTGGGTCGTATAGCAGGCGAAGCAGCCCGCCAGCAGCCAGGGCCCCGGATGCTTGAGGACGGCGGCATCAAAGCGGCGCGCCGGCGGCAGGTCGACGCCGCGCGCCAGCCGGTGCGCCGCGAAGGCGCCGACGGCGAGCAGGCCGGCCAGCAGCAGCCATAGTCCACGCCAGTCGAATAGGTGGCCGACCAGCAGCGCGCCGAACATCCCGAAGGCGACGCCGAGCGGCATATAGGCGCTCCAGAATCCGAGCGCGAGATTGCGTTGCCGCGGCTGCGCCGCGGCCGTCACCAGGCCCGGCGCGGCAACGACGACCAGCACGAAGCCCAAGCCTTCGATCAGGCGGGCTGTCAGCAGGACAAGCGTGCTGTCCGCCGCTGCGCCGAGCAGGCCGCCGAGGGCGGCGACGAGCAGGCCAAGGCCGAGCGCGTGGCGGCCGCCGATGCGGTCGCTGGCGAAGCCCGCTGCGACGCCGATGACGGCGCCGACCAGATTGAAGGACGAGGCGACGATGCCGGCGAGCACGAGGCCGAGGCCGAATTCGGCACGCAGGGCATCGATCAGCGGCGGCAGTTTGCCCAGCTGCATCGAGACGATCACGCCGGCGGCGATCACCGCCGCAACGGCGATCCAATCGGTGCGCGCCGGCTCTGCTGCGGAACGTGAGTCCGAGGACTGCGAAGCTGCGGCCGAATCGGGAGAGGCGGGCATTGTCGTTCTGCTTTTTGGGCGAGAAAAAGGCGGCGGGATCGGCCCGCCGCCTTCTCTGTAGCAGGTTTTCAGCCGCGGATCACGGCATCATGCGTTCGCTTTTGGGCGGCAGAAAACTGTCGTCGAACAGTTCATCGGCCTTGGGGGCGCGCGGCAGGCCGACGGCAGAGGCGACGTCGTTGGAGGCGCGCTGCAGGCGGGCCATGTCGACGCCGCCGAAGCCATTGGCCTTGACCCATTTGGTCAGCACATTGCGCTCCAGCGACATTTTCAGCCGCTTCAGTTCCAGCGCCTCGTCGATCAGGCCGTCGCGGGTCTTCGCCGCCTTCACGCCGACTTCGGGATTGGCAGCGATCTCCTTCCAGGCCTTGATCGTGGCCTTGACCACGCCTTTGACTGCATCGGGATGTTCCTTGAGAAATTTCGGCGCGGCGATCACGGCGTTGCCGTAGAAATCCATGCCGTAATCGGCATAGAGGAAATAAACGACATCGCTTTGCGGCACGCCGATCTTCTCCAGATCCAGCATCGACGAAAAGTAATGGCCGCTGATGAAATCGACGCTGCCGTTCTTCAGGCTGGGTTCGCGCAGTTGCGGCGTGAGGTTGATGTTGGTGATCTTGCTGCGGTCGATGCCGACCTTGGCGGCGAAGGCCGGGAACAGCTTGAACGAGGCATCGAAGACCGGCGCGCCGAGCTTCTTCCCCTCGAGGTCCTTGGGCGTTTTGATGCCGGACTTCTTCAGGGCATAGACCCCGAACGGGCCGGCGTCGTAGCCCATCATCACCGCCTTCACCTGGCTGTCCGGATTCTTCACGTTGTATTCGATCAGCGCGTTGATATCGGCATAGCCCATCTCGTAGGCGCCGGTGGCGACACGCTGCAGCGCGCTGGCCGAGCCCTGGCCGGCATCGACGGTGATGTCGATCCCTTCGGCCTTGTAGTAGCCCTTCTGCTCGGCCAGCAGGAAGGCGGAGGTCGGGCCCTGGAAAGCCCAGTCGAGCGTGAATTTCAATTTGGTCTGGGCCGCGGCATTGCCGGCGGCGGCAATGCCCAGCGTCACTGCAAGCGCGGCGGCGGCATGCATCCCGGCACGGCCTGCATACGGAAAGCTGAAAGTCATGTGATCTCCCCCTGAACGAACTGGCTGAACGATATTATCCATTTACCGGCCGATCGCGTTCGCTTTCCTCGGCCCAGTGTTTCTTCCGGTGTTTCTCCCGGCGCATCTTCCGGTCCGGCAGTCTATGTCGGGCTCTCTGCACCCGCCAGAGGAGAATCGAACGCTGTCTCCGACCCAATCCCATGCAAGTCCCAGTCCAGTATTCTGGGCCAGCGCAATTCCCGGCCCGGGCCTGCCAGCCGGGAACGGCCCATGTCCGGCCGCCTCTGGATACGGCTCATGGGCTTTGCCCGTTAACGGGGCGGATTGCCTGTTTGAATGGCAGCAACCCCGGTTGCTTTGGCTGGACGCCGGACGTATGGTTCGCCCCGCATTTTCCGTCCGCGCTCAGGAGTCGCAGCCCATGCCGTTTCTGTCCGATGCCCTCGGCCGCATCAAGCCCTCCGCCACCATTGCCGCCACGCAGAAGGCCCGCGCATTGAAGGCCGCCGGCCGGGACGTCATCGGCCTCGGCGCCGGCGAGCCGGATTTCGAGACGCCCGCCAATATCCGCGAGGCGGCCAAGGCGGCGATCGACCGTGGCGAGACCCGCTATACCGATGTCGACGGCACCCCGGCGCTGAAGCAGGCGATCATTGCCAAGTTCAAGCGCGAGAACGGCCTGGAGTACAAGCCCGAGCAGATCAGCGTCGGCACCGGCGGCAAGCAGGTGCTGTTCAACGCCCTGCTGGCCACCGTCAATCCGGGCGACGAGGTGATCATCCCGGCGCCCTATTGGGTCAGCTATCCGGATATCGTCAATTTCGCCGGCGGCACGCCGGTTTTCGTCACAGGCAAGGCCGAGGACGGCTTCAAGCTGCGCCCGGAGACGCTGGATCGCGCGATCACGCCGAAGACCAAGTGGCTGATCCTGAATTCGCCGTCCAATCCGTCGGGCGCTGCGTATACGCGCGACGAGCTGAAGGCGCTGACCGACGTGCTGCTCAAGCATCCGCAGGTCTGGGTGCTGACGGACGACATGTACGAGCACCTGACCTACGACAATTTCGTCTTCACCACGCCGGCCCAGATCGAGCCGAAGCTCTACGAGCGCACGCTGACCATGAATGGCGTCTCGAAGGCCTATTGCATGACCGGCTGGCGCATCGGCTATGCCGGCGGCCCGCAGCCGCTGATCAAGGCCATGGCCAACCTGCAGTCGCAGTCGACCTCGAATCCGTCCTCGATCAGCCAGGCTGCCGCCGTCGAGGCGCTGAACGGCCCGCAGGATTTCATCCCGAAGAACAACGCCGTGTTCAAGCAGCGGCGCGACTTGGTGGTCAGCATGCTGAATCAGGCCAAGGGCATCCATTGCCCGAAGCCCGAAGGCGCCTTCTATGTATACCCAAGCTGCGCCGGCACCATCGGCAAGACCTCCAAGGGCGGCGTTAAGATCAATAACGACCAGGATTTCTGCAATGCGTTGCTGGAAGAGAAGGGCGTCGCCGTGGTCTTCGGCGAAGCCTTCGGCCTGAGCCCGCATTTCCGCATCTCCTACGCCACCTCGACCGAGGCACTGAAGGACGCTTGCACCCGGATTCAGGAATTCTGTGCCGGGCTCACCTGATTTCTGCCGGGTAACTCGTGACGGCCGTCACGCCGCGCCCTGGGCAGCCTTGGCGCGTCTAAGGGCGGGTGCTAATCCCGCAACCCGGCGGCCGCTTGGCCGTGCGGTTGAACAATGTCGACGACGGTAGTCAAACGCTCCGTCGTCGTCGGCGGGCATCGTACCAGCGTTTCCCTGGAAAATGCTTTCTGGGACGCCCTGCATGCGCTGGCCGCCCGGCAAGGCAAGACCATCAATCAGGTGGTCAGCGATATCGATGCCGCACGCCAGGGAAACCTGTCGAGTGCAATCCGGGTCTGGGTCCTGGACTGCGCGAGGGAGGGGCTGCTGCCGCTGAGGAAACCGCCGACAGAGCGGTGACGCCGGCGGCGGGACAGGGCGAGTAGCGAGACGGCGTTCGGGGGATTTTCCGCAGTTCAGTTGCATTACGCACCCGAGCGGCCATCCGATGAGGAGAGGCGGCATATGCGTATGATGGCATCCAGGGGCGTAACGCCCCGATTGGGCATGGCAGGGCTGGGCCTTCTGACGCTGCTGGCCGGTTGCGAGCGGGCGCCGGCGCCGCCGGAGCCAATCCGGCCGGTTCGCGTCATTAGCGCGACGCCGCAGGTTTTCGAAAGCCGTTCCAGCTATACCGGCGAGGTGCGCGCCCGCTACGAGACCAACCTGGCCTTCCGGATCGGCGGCAAGATTGTCGCCCGCTATGTCGAGGTCGGCTCGGAAGTGAAAAAGGGCACCCTGCTGGCGCGGCTGGATCCGGCCGATACCAGGCTCGCCATCGAGAATGCCCGCAGCCAGCTCAATGCCGCGCAGGCCAACTTCAATCAGGCGAAGATCGAACTCGACCGCTACAAGCGCCTGTTCGAAAGCAAGGTGGTCAGCCAGGCCGAACTGGATCGCCGCCAGAATACCTACAACACCGCCGAGGCCCAGTTCGACAGCGCCCGCTCTCAGCTCCGTGTCGCGCAGAACCAGGGCGCCTATACCGAATTGCAGGCGGACGCCGACGGCGTGATCACCAGCATCAGCGCCGAAGCCGGGCAGGTGATCGCCGCCGGCCAGACGGTGATGAAACTGGCGCGATCGGAAGAGAAGGAAGTCGTCTTCGACGTCGCCGAGAACCGCCTCGACGAGTTGCGCAACGCCACCGCCATCGCGATCAGCCTCTGGGCGCAACCGGACAGGAACTATACCGGCGTGGTCCGCGAGATCGCGCCTGGCGCCGATCCGGTGACCCGGACCTATGCCGTGAAGGTGACGGTGCAGAACCCGCCGGAGGCGATGCGGCTGGGCATGACGGCCAGCGTGGCCATCATCCGCCGCAGCGACGCCAGCGTCATTCCGCTGCCGCTGCCGTCCCTGTATCAGCAAGGCGACAAACCGGCGGTCTGGGTTTTCTCTCCCCGTGAGAATGGGCAGGGTGTGGTCGAATTGCGGCCGGTGCAGGTGGCGGCCTATACCGAGCATGCCCTGCTGATCGCCGGCGGCTTGAAGGCCGGCGAGAAGGTCGTCACCGCGGGCGTGCACAAGCTGATTCCCGGCCAGACCGTTCGGCTGCTGCCGGAGGCGAAGGGCGGCACGCAGTCGTTCATGTCCGCGGAGGACAAGTCGTGACCGACCGGCCAGGCAGCCAACCGGCCGGGGACGGCCGCGACCGCTTCAATCTCTCCGCCTGGGCGCTGCGCCATCAATCGTTGATCGGCTTTTTGATGGTTTTGCTGCTGGCGGCCGGCGCCCTCGCCTATATGCAGCTCGGCCGTGCCGAAGATCCGGATTTCACCTTCAAGGTGATGATCGTGCGCACCACCTGGCCCGGTGCGACGGCGCGCGAGGTCGAGCAGCAGGTGACCGACAAGATCGAGAAGAAGCTGCAGGAGACGCCCTATCTGGACAGCGTCCGCAGCTATTCGAAGCCGGCTGAGTCCACCGTCTATGTCACGTTGCGCGACAGCACGCCGCCGAAGCTGGTGTCCGACATCTGGTATCAGGTACGCAAGAAGGTCGGCGATATCCGCACCACCCTGCCGCAGGGCGTGCAGGGGCCGTTCTTCAACGACGAGTTCGGCGACACGTTCGGCACCATCTATGCCTTCACGGCCGACGGCTTCACCCATCGCGAATTGAAGGATTATGTCGAGGACGTGCGCGAGGAGCTTCTGCGCATCAAGGATGTCGGCAAGGCCGACCTGATCGGCGTGCAGCCGGAACGCATCTTCATCGAGTTTTCACACCGCAAGCTGGCCAATCTCGGCATCAATCCACGGCAGATCATCGATGTCATCCAGCAGCAGAACGCGCAGACCGCATCCGGCGTGGTTCAGACCACGACCGATCGCATTGCGACGCGGGTCAGCGGCGATATCGAAACGGCGCGCGCTCTGTCGGAATTGTCGATCCAGGCCAATGGCCGGCTGGTGCGGCTGGGCGACATCGCCGAGATCAAGCGCGATTATGCCGACCCGCCGAGCCCCCGTTTCCGCTTCAACGGCGAGAATGCCATCGGCCTGGCGGTGTCCATGGCCAAGGGCGGCAACATGATCGAGCTGGGCAAGGCCCTGGCGGCCACGATGGCGCGGCTGAAAGCCGACATGCCGGTCGGGATCGAGGTGCATCAGGTCGCCGATCAGCCGGCCGTGGTGCAGCGGTCGATCTCCGAATTCATGGAGGTGCTGCTCGAAGCGGTCGTTATCGTGCTTGGCGTCAGCTTCCTCAGCCTGGGGCTGCGCAGCGGCATGGTGGTGATGCTGTGCATTCCGCTGGTGCTGGCGATCACCTTCGTCTGCATGAAGATATTCGGCATCGACTTTCACCGCATTTCGCTCGGCGCGCTGATCATCGCGCTCGGGCTTCTGGTCGACGATGCGATCATCGCGGTCGAGATGATGCAGGTGAAGATGGAGCAGGGTTTCGACCGCTTCCGCGCCGCGAGCTTCGCCTATACTTCGACCGCTTTTCCCATGCTGACCGGCACTCTCATCACCGCGGCCGGTTTCGTGCCGGTCGGCTTCGCGAAGTCCTCTGCGGGCGAATACACCTTTTCGATCTTCGCGGTGGTGACGATTGCGCTGCTGGTTTCCTGGGTGGTGGCGGTGATCTTCACGCCGTTCATCGGCTATCGGCTGCTGCCGGCGCCGAAGCCGGGCCATCATGGCGACGACGTCTACCGCCGCGGCGTCTACCGTTATGTCCGTCCGGTGGTCGTCTGGTGCGTCAGACATCGTTATATCGTGATCGGAACGACGGTCGGCATCTTCCTGCTGAGCGGCTTCGGCTTCCGCTTCGTCCAGCAGCAATTCTTCCCGTCTTCCAACCGTCCGGAACTGATGGTCGATCTGCGCCTGCCGCAGGGATCGTCCATCGCCGCCACCGAGGAGGCGACGCTGAAGCTCGAAGCCCTGCTCAAGGGCCATCCCGATATCGTCAATTACACCAGCTATATCGGCAGCGGCGCGCCGCGCTTCTATCTGCCGCTCGACGTGCAGCTGCCGAACGACAATTTCGCCCAGGTCGTCGTTCTGACCAAAGGCGATGCGGAACGCGAGCGCGTGCGCGACCGGCTGATCAAGGCCTTCCAGGAGGATTTCACGCTGTTGCGCGGCCGCGTCAATCGTCTGGAGAACGGCCCGCCGGTAGGGTTTCCGGTGCAGTTCCGCGTCAGCGGCGACGATCCCATGGAGGTGCGGCGCATCGCCTTCCAGGTCGCCGATGTGATGCGGGCGAATCCCAATACGCGGGACGTCAATCTTGACTGGAACGAGCTGAGCAAGGCCGTACGCATCGATGTCGATCAGGCCAAGGCGCGTCTGCTGGGCATTTCCTCGCAGGATCTCGCCACTACCCTGAACTCGATCGTCTCCGGCATCACAGTGACGCAGTACCGCGAGGGCCGCGAACTGATCGATGTCGTCGCCCGCGCCGTCGACGAGGAGCGCCTGAGCCTGAGCGGCATCAAGGACATCAATGTCGCCGGGCCGCAAAGCGCCCGGCCGGTGCCGCTCAGCCAGGTCGCCGATGTGCATTATGGCCTGGAGGAGGGTATCATCTGGCGGCGCGACCGCCAGCCGGTGATCACCGTGCGCGCCGACATCGTCGATGGCATCCAGGCCCCGGTCGTCTCGCAGCAGATCGATCCCAAGCTGGACGCCCTGCGCAAGCAGTTGCCGCCCGGCTATCGCATCGTCATGGGGGGCGCCATCGAGGAAAGCGGCAAGGCCAATGCCTCGATCGCCGCCGTCGTGCCGGTGATGATCGCCATCATGGTGACGTTGCTGATGGTGCAGCTTCAGTCGGTGCAACGCATGCTGCTGGTGCTGCTGACGGCGCCGCTCGGTCTGATCGGCGTCACCCTGGGGCTGCTCGCCTTCAATGTGCCGTTCGGCTTCGTCGCCATGCTCGGCGCCATTGCCCTGGCCGGGATGATCATGCGCAATTCGGTGATTCTGGTCGATCAGATCGAGCAGGATATCCGCCAAGGCGAGACACGCTGGGATGCCATCGTCAATGCCACGTTGCGGCGGTTCCGGCCGATCATGCTGACGGCCCTGGCCGCCATCCTCGGCATGATCCCGCTGTCGACCAGCAATTTCTGGGGGCCGATGGCCTATACCATCATCGGTGGGCTGCTGGTGGCGACATTGCTGACGGTGCTGTTCCTGCCGGCGCTGTACGCCGCCTGGTTCCGCGTCAAGATGCCGCCGCCGCAGCTCCAGCCGCATCGTTGAGGTGGCAGGCCGACATCCGGTCCGGCGCGATCTGCTTCAGCACCGGCGCCTCGGTCTTGCAGCGCGCCATGGCGAAGGGGCAGCGCGGATGGAAGTGGCAGCCGCTCGGCGGATCGAGCGGCGAGGGAATCTCGCCCGCGATCGGCGTATAGTCGCGGCGTCTGGCGACCAGTTTCGGCGCCTCGGCCAGCAGCGCCTGCGTGTAGGGATGGTTCGGCTTCGCGAATAGCGCCTCGGTCGGCGCGGTTTCCACCACGCGGCCGAGATACATGATCACCACGCGATCCGAGATATGCTCGACCACGGCGAGGTTGTGGCTGATGAACAGATAGGTCAGCCCGAGCTGCTCGCGCAGGTCCATGAACAGGTTCAGCACCTGCGCCTGGATCGAAACATCCAGCGCCGCCACCGCCTCGTCGCAGACGATGAAGCGCGGCTTCACCGCCAGGGCGCGGGCGATGCCGATGCGCTGGCGCTGGCCACCGGAGAATTGATGCGGATAGCGGCGGCGGTAGCGCGGGTCCAGGCCCACCTGATTCATCAGATGCTCGACATAGCCGCCCATTTCGCTGCGCGAGACGATGCCATGGGCGACCGGCGCTTCGCCGATGATGTCCTCCACCCGCATGCGCGGATTCAGCGAGGCATAGGGGTCCTGGAAGATCATCTGCACGGCGAGCTTGTAGTCGCGCCATTCGCGCTCGTTCATCTCCGCCAGCGCCTTGCCGCGGAATTTCAGCTCGCCCTCGCTGGCATCCATGATGCCGGCAACGATGCGGCCCAAGGTCGACTTGCCGCAGCCGGACTCGCCAACCAGGCCGACGACCTCGCCCTCGCGGATGCCGAGATCGACGTGACTGACGGCATGGACCGCGCGCTCCTTGATGCCGGCGCCAAGCAGGTTGGCAAGCTTGGAGGCGAAATCGAGGCGCCAGACGAAGCGCTTCGAGACATTCTGCAATTCCAGCATCTGGGTCATCGGCGGCGTCATCGGACGGATTCCGTGATCAGGGAATCGGCGTCGTACGGGTGGAAGCAGCGCACGCCGTGATCGGGCGCCACGGCAAACAGATCGGGCATGGCATCGCAGACGCTGTCGGCCCGCGAACACCGCGTCTTGAAGCGGCAGCCCGGCGGCAGGTTGACCAGGGCCGGCGTCATGCCGGGAATCTGGAACAGGCGCTTGCCGCGCGGCATGGCGCCCGGCACCGAGCCGATCAGGCCGCGCGTGTATGGATGCCGCGGCCGCTCGACCACGGTCGTGATCGGGCCGGTCTCGACGATCTTGCCGGCATACATCACCATGATGCGGTCGGCGAGGCCGGCAACGACGGAGAGGTCGTGCGTGATCCAGATCAGCGCCGTGCCGGTATCGCGGCACAGTTTGCGCATCTCGTAGAGGATCTGGCCCTGGATGGTCACGTCCAGAGCCGTGGTCGGCTCGTCGGCGATGATCAGGTCGGGCTTGTGAAGGAGCGCGATGGCGATGGCGATGCGCTGGCGCATGCCGCCGGAAAGCTGATGCGGGTAGGCGAGCAGCCGCTCTTCCGGCGCGGCGATGCCGACCGCCTTGAGTGTTTCGATTGCCCGCGCCCGCGCTGCCTCTTCGCTGACCTTTTCGTGGGCCTGCACGGTTTCGATCATCTGGGTGTCGACGCGCAGGACCGGATTGAGCGTCATCATCGGGTCCTGGAAGATCATGGCCAGACGGGCGCCGCGCAAATGGCGCATGCGCTCCGGGCTGGCGCCGACCAGATCCTCGCCCTTGAACAGAACCTTGCCGGCAGCGATGCGGCCCGGCGGATCGATCAGGCCGAGGATCGAGAAGCCGGTGATCGACTTGCCCGAGCCGGACTCGCCGACCAGGCCGACGATCTCGCCCTGTCCGACCTCGAAGCTAACGCCGTCGACCGCGCGCACGATGCCGTCCCGCGTGGGGAACTGGGTTTCGAGATTTTCGACCTTGAGCGTCGGACCGGTCATCGTATCAACGCTTGAGACGGGGATTGAGCACATCGCGGAGCTGGTCGCCCACCAGATTGATGGCAACGATGACCAGGGTGAGCAGCAGGCCCGGGAAAAGGGAAATCCAGTAGACGCCGCTGATCAGGTAATCGAAGCCGTTCGCGATCAGCATGCCAAGCGAGGGTTCGGTAACCGGCACGCCGAGGCCGAGAAAGCTGAGCGTCGCTTCCAGCGTGATCGCGCGGGCGATGTCGACGGTCGCGATGACGATCAGAGGCGGCAGGCAATTCGGCAGGAGATGCCGCAGCAGCAGGCGCGTCCGGCTGAGCCCCAGGCAGCGTGCCGCCTCGACATATTCCCTGTTGCGTTCGACGATCGCGGCGCCGCGGGCGGCACGGGCGAAATAGGCCCATTGCACGACGACCAGGGCAATGATGACCTTGTCCACGCCGTTGCCCAGCACGGCGAGCAGGATCAGCGCGACGAGGATCGCCGGGAACGACAGCTGGAGATCGACGATGCGCATGATCAGGGTTTCGAACTTGCCGCCGGCATAGGCCGCCATCAGGCCGGCGAGCGAGCCGATCGCCAAGGCGAGGGCGACGGCGGTGACACCGACGGATAGGCTGATGCGCAGGCCATAGAGCATCGCGCTCAGCATGTCGCGGCCCTGGCCGTCGCTGCCGAGCAGGAAGGTCATGCCGGTGCCGGAAATCTCGCCGGGCGGCAGCCGCGCGTCGAGAATGTCGAGATTGGTCAGATCGTACGGGTTCTGCGGCGCCAGCCAGGGCGCCAGCAACGCGGCGGCCAAAGCGATGACCAGCAGGGCGAGGCCGAGCAGGGCAAGCTTGCTTTCGGCGAACTCGGCGATGATGCGCTTGACCGGCGATTCCGTTGCCAGGGGGGCCGATGGCGGCGCGGAGGGCAGGGTTGCCTCGCTCATTGCGCACCACCCAGCCGCACGCGCGGGTCCAGCACGGAATAGAGGATATCGACGACGAGATTGATCAGCACCAGCAGCAGTACGACGATGATCAGATAGGCGACCACGACCGGCCGGTCGAGGTTGACGATCGAATCGATCAGCAGCTTGCCCATGCCCGGCCAGGCGAAGATCGTTTCGGTGATGACGGCGAAGGCGATCAAGGTGCCGAGTTCGAGGCCCGTGACGGTCGCGATCGGTATCATGATGTTCTTCAGTATATGCACGCCGATGATGCGTTTTTCGTTCAGGCCCTTGGCGCGGGCGAACTTGATGTAGTCCATCATCATCACCTCGCGCACCGAGGCGCGGGCAAGGCGGATGATGAGCGCGCATTTGGACAGGCCGAGCGTGATCGCCGGCAGCAGGATATGGCGCCAGCCATCAGCGGTGAACACGCTGAGCTTGAGACCGAAGATGTCGACGGTCGCGCCGCGCCCGGATGCCGGCACCCAGCCGAACTGCACGGCGAAAATCATGATCAGCATCAGGCCGACCCAGAAATTCGGCAGCGAGAAGCCGAGCACCGAACCGGCCATGATGCCGCGCGCGCCGACAGTGTCGTGGCGCAGGCCGGCATAGAGGCCGAGCGGTATGCCGATCAGCAGCGCCATGATGGTTGCGGTGATCGCAAGCTCCATGGTGGCCGGCATGCGCTCCAGGATCAGGCCCATGGCCGGCTGGCCGAAGACGAAGGACTTGCCGAAATCACCGTGCAGGGCGGAATTGACGAAGACGAGATATTGCATCCAGATCGGCTTATCGAGGCCAAGCGCATGGGCGATCGCCTCGCGGTCGAGATCGGTGGCCTCCGGGCTTGCCAGGATGGAGATCGGATCGCCGATCATGTAGATGCCGATGAAGACGAGCACCGACATCACCGCAACCACCAACGCGGCCTGCATTAAACGCCTGATGATAAAGACCAGCATTCCCCGCGCTGTTCCCGCTTCTATTGCCGCCTTCGCCCATGGGCGTGCCAATAAGCGATGCTATGCGATCCCTGTCGCACACCGCTATAGCTGAAACCGGCCGATGCGGCCAGCCTGTTCGGCCTCACATTGGCGAACCAGCCGGGGATTGGTGCGGCGCAGCCGCGCCAAAGTGGAATCAGTCGAGATTCTCGCTCTCGCCGCCCGGCTCTTCGGTTGCCGGCGTTCCGAGTTCGGTCTGCGGCATGCCGGCCGCTTCGGCGGCGCGGGCCTTGGCGCGCGCTTCGCGGGCTTCGCGCTTCTCGCGGTTTTCACGCCGCTTGGCGGCCAGGATCAGCACGCGATCCAGTTCAGCCTGGCTGCAGATGCCGAGGCCCACCGGATCGCGCGGCTTGATATTGGCCGTATTCCAGTGCGTGCGGTTGCGCACGGAATCGATCGTCGCCTTGGTGGTGCCGAGCAGTTTCTGAATCTGCGCGTCGGCCACTTCGGGATGGTATTTCAGCAGCCAGGCGATGGCGTCGGGGCGATCCTGGCGCTTGGACAGCGGCGTGTATTTCGCACCCTTGGTCTTCTGGCGCTGCACCGGCACCGCCGGCGCCAGCAGCTTCAGGTCGGCGGCCGGATCGGCCTCGCAGCGGGCGATTTCCTCTGCCGTGAGCTGACCATTGGCGACCGGGTCGAGCCCGACGATGCCGACCGCCACCTCGCCGTCGGCGATACCCTTCACCTCCAGCGGATGCAGACCGCAGAATTGCGCGATCTGGTCGAAGGTCAGCTTGGTATTGTCGATCAGCCACACGGCGGTGGCTTTGGGCATCAACGGCAATGCCATGAGGCAAAATCCTTCTAATGCAGCCGGCCCGCGTCAGGGGCCGCCCGCGGGGCGAAATGAAATCGCGCGACAATATAGTGGAACGGCCCGACCGCGCAACCGCCCGCGGATTTCAGGAGAAATTATTTATAATCAGACGGTTAGAAGGACTTTGCCGATATGGTCCGCATGATCGATCCGGCTATGGGCCGCCGCCGCCTCGGCGAGCGGGAAGCGGGAATCAATCACTGCCTTGAGGCGGCCATCGGCAAAGGCCGGCCAGACCTTCTCCTCCAGCGCCCGGGCGATCTGGCCTTTGAAGGCGACCGGCCGCGGCCGCAGGGTCGAGCCGGTGACGATCAGGCGCTTGCGCATGAGCAGGCTGAGATCGCCCTCGCCCTTGGGCCCGCCCTGGACGGCGATGATGACCAGCCGGCCCTCTTCGGCCAGGCTCTTGATGTTCGGGGCGAAGTATTTGCCGCCGACCATGTCGAGCACGACATCGACGCCCTTGCCGTCGGTCAGCTCCTGGATGCGGGCGGCGAAATCCTCGGTCTTGTAGTTGATCGCCTTCTCGGCGCCGATGCTTTCGCAATAGCGGCATTTCTCGTCGGTGCCGGCCGTGGCAAAGATCCGTTTGGCCCCCAGCAGCCTGGCCAGCTGGATTGCCGCCACGCCGATCCCGGAGGCGCCGCCATGGATCAGGATGCTTTCGCCGGCCTGCAGCCGGCCGCGATCGGCGATGTTGGTCCAGACGGTGAACCAGTTCTCCGGCAGCGCCGCCGCCTCGGCCATATCCAGGCCCTTCGGCACCGGCAGGCATTGTTCGGCTGGCGCGATGCAATAGGTGGCGTAGCCGCCGCCGGCCACCAGCGCGCAGACCTTGTCGCCGAGCTTCCAGCGGCCGACGCCGACGCCCATGGCCGCAATTTCCCCGGCCACTTCCAGACCGGGATAATCCGGCGCGCCGGGCGGTGGCGGATACATGCCGGCGCGCTGCAGCACATCAGGCCGGTTCACGCCGGCCGCCGCGACCTTGATCAGCACTTCTCCTGCGCCCGGCTGCGGCATCGGCCGCTTGGCCGGCTTCAGCACCTCGGGTCCGCCCGGCTGGCTTATCTCGATGACGGTCATCTCCTGCGGCAGCATGCGCGTCCTCCCTTCGAGTATTCTGCTGGTCTAGCTGCGTTGGCCATGCCGGGCAAGCCATTCCGCGCGGCGACACCATTCCGTGATATGACCGGTTCGTGACATGGCGGGCGCATCGAGGCGGAAATTGCGCCGGCTCCAGGTTGCCGGACTGTGACCGGCGGCACGATTGCTTTACACTGACGGCGATTGCCGGAATGGTTCAGCGATGGAGGACGGCATGGACTGGGACGATGTTGTCTCTCGCAAGCCCGAGCCGCCGAAATACGAGGTTATGTCGATCGAGGACCTGGAGGCGCGCATCGCGGCTTTGGAAGCCGAGATCGCCACCATCCGCGACGTGATCAAGGGCAAGCAGGCCGCGCGCGGCGCCGCCGACATCTTCTTCAAGAAGTAGAACCTGCAGCAAGCAACGTCACGGGCTGGCTTGCAGTCCGCGCAGCAGCAGCGCGACGGCAGCATCGACGCGGGCTCGCCAAGTCGTATCGTCGAGTCCGCTGCTGCAGCGAGGGTCGTGAAACCGATCCATCAGGTCATCCAGCGCTTGCGCCGCCTGCTCCGGCCTGTCGATGCGGCCCTCGGCCAGTAACCCGGCCAGATGGCGGCGGATATTGGCCCGGTGCTGCAGAAGCACGGGGGAGATGCTGCGGGCGACCTCGTCCAGCACCGCCATGCGGCAGGCATCGGCGAGATGATGTCGGGCCGCCTGCGCATCGGCCAGCAGGAAGGCCCGAAGCCGCTGCGGTATTGCCTGTCCCGGGCCGCGGGCGATGGCGGCCAGCCTCGCCTCGTCCTCGGCCAGCCAGCGGGCCGCCAGGGCGGCCACGATGGCCCGCTTGTTCTGGAAATGGCGATAGACGGCGGTACGGGCGATCCCGGCCTCGGCGGCGATATCCTCGATGCGAGTACGCGCGGTGCCCAGCTTGCGGAAGCAGACCAGGGCGGCGTCGAGCAGGCGGTCCGATACGGGGCCGGCCGCGGCATCCTCCGGGGTTGGCTCCGACAGGGCTGGCATGTGTGACATGGGTGCTGATTTTGTCATACGCCGGGACCTTAACGCATCCGCGCGGTTTCACGAAATCTTAAGTGCCTGGGGCCATGATGCGGCGCAGTTCAGTACAGGTCATAGTTTCCTCCCTGTTGATTTGACCTCGGCCGCCGGCCGCCATGCCGGCGGCCGCTTTTTGTGTATCTGAAACAGATCGTTACATATGCTTGACTTGAGCCTCAGCAGCATGGATTAATCCGGCCAGTTTCGAGGTTTGAGGCAGATTTGTCGGGGTCGTCCCATCCGCCAGGAAGGGGCGGCCCACTTTTTATGCCGCCCATCCCCGAGGCAGCCTTCGATCACAGGGAGGGACAAACACCATGCTGGAACCGAAATTCCTCCGCTTCGACACGCTCAGCCTGCATGCAGGCCAGCAGCCGGACCCGGTCACCGGCGCCCGCGCGGTGCCGATCTACCAGACGACGTCTTACGTTTTCCGCGACACCGATCATGCGGCGGCTCTGTTCAACCTGGAGCGCGGCGGCCACATCTATTCGCGCATTTCCAATCCCACGGTCGCGGTGCTGGAGGAACGTCTGGCGGCGCTCGAAGGCGGCGTGGGCGCCGTCTGCACCGCCAGCGGCCAGGCGGCGCTGCATCTTGCCATCGCCACCCTGATGGGTCAGGGCGGGCATATCGTGGCCTCGCGCAACATCTATGGCGGCAGCTACAACGTTCTCGTCCATACGCTGCCTCGCTTCGGCATCACCACCACCTTCGTCGATCCGCGCGACCTCAAAGCCTGGCAGGCGGCGATTACGCCCCAAACGCGGCTGGTCTTCGGCGAAGTTCTCGGCAATCCCGGCCTGGAAGTGATGGACGTTCCGGCCGTGGCCGGGATCGCCCATGATGCCGGCCTGCCGCTGATGCTCGATTGCACCTTCACCACGCCATATCTGTTCAAGGGTTTCGAGCATGGCGCCGATCTGGTGATACATTCGGCGACCAAGTTCCTCGGCGGCCATGGTGTCGCCATCGGCGGCGCGCTGATCGATTCCGGTCGCTTTGACTGGGAGGCATCCGGCAAGTTCCCGACGCTGACCGAGCCCTATGCGGGTTACCACGGTCTCGATTTCGTCGAGGAATTCGGCCCGGCCGCCTTCATCATGCGAGCGCGCGCCGAGGGGCTGCGCGATTTCGGCGCCTGCATGTCGCCGACCAATGCCTTCCATATCCTGCAAGGCGTGGAGACGCTGCACCTGCGCATGAGCCGCCATGTCGAGAATACGCGCAAGGTAGTGGCGTTCCTGAAAAGCCATCCGGCGGTCGACTGGGTGTCCTACCCGGAGCTGCCCGAGCACCCGGATCACGAGCTGGCGAAAAAGCTGCTGCCGCGCGGCTGCGGCGCGATCTTCAGCTTCGGCGTCAGAGGCGGCCGCAAGGCCGGGCGCGTGCTGATCGAGAACCTGCAGATATTCTCGCATCTGGCCAATGTGGGCGATGCCAAATCGCTGGTGATCCATCCGGCCAGCACCACGCATCAGCAGATGAGTGCCGCCGAATTGAAGGCGGCCGGGATCGGCGAAGACCTGGTGCGCCTCTCGGTCGGCGTGGAAGATGTGCAGGACCTGATCGACGATCTCAATCAGGCATTGCGGGCGGCGCAGAAAGCCACCAAGGCCGCGGCTGAATAAAGGGCAGGGGGAAGCAGCATGTGGCTCAACGTCACCGGCAAACGCATTTTCGCCGCTACCGGCGGCAAGGATTTCGACGCCTCCAGGCCGGCGGTGGTGTTCATTCACGGCAATGCCTGCGACCATACCGTCTGGGCGTTGCAGACGCGCTGGTTCGCCTATCACGGCTATTCGGTGCTGGCGCTCGATTTGCCGGGCAATGGCCGCTCGGAAGGCCCGATGCTGGACAGCATCGAGGCCTTCGCCGACTGGATGCCGAAACTGCTCGATGCCGCCCAGGTCGAGAAAGCCGTTCTGGTCGGCCATTCCATGGGCTCGCTGATCGCACTGGAAACGGCGGCGCGCAGCCCCGCCCGGGTGGCCAAGCTGGCCTTGCTGGGCTTCACCTTCCCGATGAAGGTCAATCCCGAACTGCAGGCGCTGGCCGATAGCGGCACCTATACGGTCGTCGAATTGATGAACGACTGGATGCTGCCGAAGAAAAGCCAGATCGGCGGCAACAAGGTCCCGGGCTCGTATTTGCTCGGCGGCAGCATCCGGCTGGTCGATCAGGCGCCGCGCTCATCGCTGGCGCTGGGGTTCCGCATCTGCAATGCCTATGGCAACGGAGCGGACGCGGTAAAGGCGGTGCAATGCCCCGTGCTGATTGTCTCCGGCGAGCGCGACATCATGACCTCGCCGCGCGCGGTGCGCGGCCTGCTGAAGGATTTCCGCGATGCCCGGCTGGAGATTCTACCCGGCTGCGGCCATCTGATGATGGGCGAGCGGCCGGACGAGACGCTCGATGCCCTGAAGGGTTTCGTCGCCGGATAGACCAATGGCTCAGGCATCCACAGAAAACCCGGCGCCGCGTCTCTACCTCATCACGCCGGCGGTCTTCGATCCGAAAGCCTTCGCCGAGGAGCTCAAGGCCGCCCTGCAGGCCGGCGATGTCGCCTGCCTGCAGCTCCGCCTCAAGGATGGCGAGCGGCCGGCCGCCGAGGATCTGTTCCGCCGGGCGGCGGACATCCTGCTGCCGATCTGCCACCGGCACGACGTCGCCGCCCTGATCAACGACCGTCCGGAGCTGGCGGTTGAACTGGGAGCGGACGGCGTCCATGTCGGGCAGGAGGATACGCCCTATGCCGAGGCGCGCCGCATCGTCGGCAAGGACCGCATCGTCGGCGTGACCTGTCACAATTCGCGCCATCTCGCCATGGAGGCGGCCGAGGCCGGCGCCGATTACGTGGCCTTCGGCGCCTTCTTCGCCACCGACACCAAGCAGCCGAAGACCCGGGCCGAGCCGGAGATTGTCCGCTGGTGGTCGGAATTGATGGAGGTGCCCTGCGTGGCGATCGGCGGCATCACCGTGCAGAACTGCCCGCCGCTGATCGAGGCGGGCGCCGATTTTCTTGCCGTTTCCGCCGGTGTCTGGCGCCATCCGGAGGGCCCTGCCGCGGCGGTGAAAGCTTTCTGCCGGGCGATTGCCAAGCATGGCCGCCGCTGATAGGGTCCGCCCCCTTTCCAGACGAGCATCATTAACATGGCCCTGCGATCCGCCCTGATCAATGCGATGGTGAACGCGGCGCGCAAAGCGCAGCGCAGCCTGATTCGCGATTTCAACGAAGTCGAACAGCTCCAGGTCTCCAAGAAGGGTCCGGCCGACTTCGTCTCGGCGGCCGACCGCCGGGCCGAGAAGATCCTGCATGGCGAACTTTCCAAGCTGCGGCCGGATTTCGGCTTCGTCATGGAAGAGGGCGGCCGCATCGAGGCCAAGGATGGCAAGCATTACTGGCTGATTGACCCGCTGGACGGCACCACCAATTTTCTGCACGGCATTCCGCATTTCGCCATTTCGATCGCGGTCCAGCGCGAGGGCGAACTGATCGCCGGCATCGTCCTCGATGTGGTGCGCGACGAGCTGTTCTGGGCCGAGAAGGGCGCCGGCGCCTATATGAACGAGCGCCGCATCCGCGTCTCGGCGCGCCGCAAGCTGCCGGAAGCCCTGTTCGCTACCGGCATTCCGTTCCATGGCCGGCCCGGCCATATGCAGTTCGTCAAGGAGATGACCGGGGTCATGGGCGAGGTGGCGGGCATCCGCCGCATGGGGGCGGCGGCGCTCGATCTGGCCTATGTCGCGTCCGGCCGCTATGACGGCTTCTGGGAAACCGGCCTGTCGCCCTGGGATATCGCTGCCGGCATCGTGCTGGTGCGGGAGGCCGGCGGCATGGTCACCGACCGGGACGGCGGCGAAAAGATGATCGAAACCGGCGGCATCGTCGCCGCCAACGACGTTCTGTACGGTCCGCTGTACAAGCTGCTCGGGAAAAGCGGCTGAGAACTGCGCCTGGAGCCGTGCCAGGCTAACCGCTTGATTCGCCGAATAGCCGGGTTGTCGGTCCGGGCCTCGTCCGCTATCGTTCCCGGTGCAGTTGGGGTAGGGGGAAGAGGCCAATGGCTGCCAAGCCACTGACATTGAGTTTTGTCGTCGCACTGCTGGCTACTACGGCGGTGGTTGTTTCCGGATCGAAGCCGGCAGAAGCCCAGACCTTGATCGGCGGGCAGGCCGGCGGCAGCGTCGAGGTCAACCTGCAGGCCTTGGATCAGCTTGGGCCGTCGCCGCTCGGCAACCGCGCCTATGGCAGCGCTCCGCTGCTCGGCTCGTCCGGTGCCGCCAATCGCCCTCATTACCCCTCGGTCCCCGGCCGGCCGCCGCTGCCCGGCGAGGCAGCCGCGCCGCGGCCGCTGCTCGGCGAGACCGGCAATCCGCGCACCGCCGCGCGGCCGCGCCCGGCGCACCGTTCCTCGGCGATCCGCAAAGCCTCGGTGCAGGCGGCGAAGACGCCGTCCCCCAGCATGCCTGCGCCGGCCAAGGAGGCCGCGCCTCCGGCCGCGCCGCCCGCGGCCCCAGCCGCCGAACCGGCCCCCCCGCCGGCCGCCTCGGCGCCGGTTACTTCCGCGCCGCTTGCTCCGGCACCAGTCACTTCCGCACCAGTCACCTCCGCACCAGTCACCTCCGCGCCGGCCAGCCCGGCTCCGGCCAGCCCGGCACCGGCCAGCCCGGCTCCGGCCGCTCCCAGCGCTGCGGCACCGGAGCCGCAGGCTTCGGTGCCGATGGCGGTAACTCCGGCGCCGCAGGCGTCGGAAACAGCTCCGGCGGCACCCGCTTCGCCATCGCCCGAGCCGCAGCAGCAGACGGCAACCGCACCGGCACCGGCACCGGCGGCACCTGCGGCTGCAGATACGGCTCCGGCAAACCCGGCTCCCGCCACCTCGGCGCCGCCCTCTCCGCCTGCCGCCCAGGCCAGCCCGGCACCGGCGCCTGCGCCGATGCCTGTGCCCGCGCCGGCTCCGGCCGCTCCTGCCGCCGGCAAGCCGGCCGGCCAGCAAAGCGCCATGCTGACGCCGCCGCCGGCGACGCAGAGCGCAACGGGCGTCGTCACCATGCCTTTCGCTGCCGGTCAGGCCGAACTGCCGGCCGGCGATCAGCCGGCGCTCGACCGTCTGGCTCAGCAGCTTGCCAACGGCGAGGATCGTCTGCAGATCCGGGCCTATGCGGGCGGCAGCGGGGCGGATAACGGCAGCGGCGCGCGCCGTCTGTCGCTCAGCCGCGCCCTGGCCGTGCGGGCCTATCTGATCGACAAGGGCATCCGCAGCACGCGCATCGACGTGCGTGCGCTCGGCACTCCTACCGACGGTTCGCCGCCGGACCGGGTCGAGATCGCGCCGGTAGCGCGCTGAGTTCGACCGTAACCGGTTCAGATATTTGGCCAGGGCTGCCAAATGGAACAGCATGGCGCAGCAGTCATTGACGCGGATATGCCGTAAAAAGGCCGTATTCCATGCCTAGGCAGATTTGCAAAGGATGGGGCATATGACCAAACCGGGGCGTTTTCTGTTTCGCATGGGCGTGTTCCTGATCGCGGTCGCCGTGATCATTGCCGTATTGCATGCACCGCTGTTGCGCGCCTTCATGGCCAATCCGGCGTTGAACAGCCTGATCGCCGCCGTCCTGGTGCTCGGGATTCTTTACACCTTCCGGCAGGTGCTGATGCTCGGCCAGGACGCCAACTGGGTCGAGGCCTGGCAGAAATCGCAGCGCACCTCCACCCAGGTGCGCGTCGGCGAGCCGTCGAACATGCTCGTGCCGATGGTCAAGGTATTGGAAAGTCGCGGCCCGCGCGGCTCCCTGCCGGCTACCGTGACCCGCGCAGTGCTGGATTCCGTCGGCGCCCGTCTCGACGAGGCGCGCGACATTTCGCGCTACTTCATCGGCCTGATGGTCTTTCTCGGCCTGCTTGGTACGTTCTGGGGCTTGCTCGAGACGATCAGCTCGGTCGCCGACACGATCAAGGCGCTCTCGCTGGGCAGCAGCGACGATGTCAACAGCATGTTCGAGAAGCTGAAGGGCGGACTCGAAGCGCCGCTGTCCGGCATGGGCATCGCATTTTCGACCTCGCTGATGGGTCTGGCCGGCTCGCTGATCCTCGGCTTCCTTGACCTGCAGACCGGGCAGGCGCAGAACCGTTTCTTCAACGACCTCGAGGAGTGGCTGGCCGGCTTCACCCGCATCGGCGGCGGCGCGGTGGTCGAAGGCGATCAGTCGGTGCCGGCCTATGTGCAGGCATTGCTGGAGCAGACCGCCGACAGCCTCGACAACCTGCAGCGTACCATGGCGCGCGGCGAGGACAGCCGCAATTCGACCGGCGCGGCGCTGATGCAACTGAACGAAAAACTCAGCCTGTTGACCGAGCAGATGCGCGCCGAGCAGGGCCTGCTGCTCAAATTGACCGAGCATCAGATCGAGATGAAGCCGATCCTGGCCAAGCTGGCGCAGGGCGCCGAAAGCGGCGGCTTCGATGCCGCCAGCCGGGGTCACATCCGCAATATCGATATCCTTCTGACGCGGCTGCTCGACGACGCAGCGCAGGGGCGCGCCAAGCTGGTCGATGAGATGCGGGCGGAGATCAAGCTGCTGTCGCGGACCATTGCGGCGGTATCCGACACGCAGCAGCGGCGTTGAACCTGGTATCGAGGTGACGAGGTAACATGGCCTTAGTGCGACGGCGCGGCGATTCCCAGGGAGCTGGTCCCTGGCCCGGATATGTGGACGTGCTGTCGACGCTGCTGATGGTCGTCGTTTTCGTCCTGGCCGTCTTCATCCTGGTGCAGTTCTTCCTTTCGAACGCGATTTCGGGCCGCGACAAGGCGCTGGCGCAGTTGCGCACCCAGATCGCCGGGCTGGTCGAACAGCTTTCGATGGAAAAGACCAGCAATGCCCAGCTGCAGACCCAGATCGGTCAGCTCGAAGCGACGCTGAAATCCAACCAGGCGGAACGCGACCAGCTTGCGGCGGTGCTGGCCGACGCCCAGGCGCGTGCCGATGAGGCGGAGAAGAAGCTGCAGGACCAGCAGCAGATCGTCATCGACCTGCAGGGCAAGCTGGTTTCCCGCGAGGGCCAACTCGAGCAGGAAAAGCAGATGACACAGGAGGCGCGCAGCCAGGTCGATCTTCTGAATCGGCAATTGCTGGCCCTGCGCGAGCAGATGGGCCAGATCGAGCGCATCCTGAAGGAAAGCGAAGACAAGGAGAAGGCGAGCCAGGCGCAGATCACCGACCTTGGCAAGCGCCTGAACGCGGCCCTGGCGCGCAAGGTCGACGAACTGGTGAATTACCGTTCCGAATTCTTCGGCCGGCTGCGCCAGGTGCTCGGCAACCGCAAGGACATTCAGATCGTCGGCGACCGTTTCGTCTTCCAGTCGGAAGTGCTGTTCGATTCCGGCTCGGCTGAGCTTCGTCCCGAGGGCCGCGAGCAGATGGCCAAGCTGGCAAAGACGCTGATCGATATCTCGCAGAAGATTCCGTCCGATCTGCCCTGGGTGCTGCGCGTCGACGGCCATACCGACAAGATTCCGATCAACACGCCGCAATTCGCCTCCAACTGGGAATTGTCGACGGCGCGCGCCATCTCGGTGGTGAAATTCCTGATCAGCCAGGGCATCCCGCCCGAGCGGCTGGCCGCCACCGGCTTCGGCGAATACCAGCCGCTGGATAACGGCGGCGGCGACGAGGCCCTGCGCCGGAACCGCCGCATCGAGCTGAAGCTGACCGAACGCTGACGGAGCAGCATGTTCGAAGAGGCGTTCCTCAAGCTCGGCGAGCGGATCGGCTCGCTGCAGAGCAAGGTCGTCGCCGCTTTAGACCGGAATCCCGTTAGATCGAAGCATAGCCAGCGTTCCTGAGATAGTTTGCGCATTCCTGTGGCGGGAAGCGGTCCAGCAGGCTTCCGATACGTTGCCATGTTGCCTCGACACTGCGTTCAGCTGCCTTTCGGAGC
>NZ_DASVCJ010000056.1:0-1386 GCF_036381655.1 Ferrovibrio sp. | reverse complement strand
GTAGTGCGCGAAAATTCTTCCACCAGACAGGCTGCCTGCAAGGCTTTGCGTCGATCGGCGTGCGACGGCCGCCGCGTGGCGTCGTCCCACGGCGAGTCGTCGCGGCGCACCAGATCGGTGGCGGTGCGGTTCCAGGCCCAGAGTTCCACCAGCGTGTAAAGCCACAGATTCAGATGCCACACGCCGATGTTGGCCCAGAGGTTGCGCACCTGTTGTTGGCCGCCGCCCCAGACTTCTTTCACGTCGTGAAAGACCTGCTCGATCGCCGCCCGGTCGGCGAAGGCTTCGACGATCTCGGCCGCGCCGGCCGCGGGATCGGTGCAGTAGAAGAACTGGAGACCGCCCGGCTCCTTGACGATCACCACGCGGATCGTCCCGCCGAAGGTCGGATGCGCGGCTTGGAAGGTCTTCACGCGCTTGACGACCTCGTCGCCGTACAAGACGCAGGACACGTCCTGCCAGCCCTTGGGGTGCGCGGCCCGCTTGGCCAGGCTGATGCGGTGCAAACCGTACTTGCGTTTGCGTCCGCGACGCGGCTTCGTCTCGCGCGGCGGCAGGTCGCGCAGCGCGGCGTCTTTGCGCAGTCGCCCCACCAGCGTCACGCCCGCCTTCATCACCGGGCGGACGAAGGCCCGTTTGGTGTAGGCCCCGTCGGCGACCGCCCACACGGCTTTTCCCGCCGTTTGCAGCAGTGCCGCCGCCCGCTGCACCAGATCGGCCGCCAGCACCAGCTTGGTTTGAAACGTCCAGCCGTAGTGCTGGGGGAGCTGGGGCACATCCTGGGCGCGGACATACAGCCAGGACCAGATCGGCAGGCCGATGGCCCCCCACCAGCGATGCCGCACGACCAGCGCCAGCGTGACCCACACATGGCCGTAACAGAACGCCGAGCCGGTCGGGCCGGGGGTCGGGTCGTGATGAATGCCGGCCCCCTGGACCTTGGGGCCGTAACGTTTGGTCGGCGAGTCGTCGAGACTGGCCAGCACCCGCGGCTGGCCCTCGAGCGCCCGCAGCAGCACCAGGAGCAGCACCCGCTCGCCGAGTTCCTGCCAGCGGCGTCCCACGCTTTGCAGAAAGAAATAGTAATCCTGAAAATCGGGCGTGACTCCGGCGGCCCGCAACCAGGCCGTCACCGTCCGCCGACCGCTGCCGAACAACAGGCCCAGCATCAACACCGGCAACCGCCAGCGCGAGCGGCCGTGCAATCCGGCCGCCAGCCAGTCGGCCCACTGGTTCCAATCGGCAGGCGCATGATAACATGCCATCCGTGGCTCTCCCGTGTGCACCGGTTGACCTCTCCATCACCAGTGTGCCGGAAGAGCCGCCTTTTTGCGCTCTCGTATCATGCGGAAAACAAATCACACGAATTTTTCCAGAAAGTGCAGT
>NZ_DASVCJ010000055.1:0-18124 GCF_036381655.1 Ferrovibrio sp. | reverse complement strand
GTTGCGGTTGGACCGCTAATCCCTATCGGCTAACATCCAATCTGACTTAACGCCCTGGAAACAGGGCGTTTTTCTTTGAGGAGAGCTTATCCGAATCGGCATAACGGTGCTTAGAACAGCATCAACTGGCCTGGATTCTTCCGGCCAAGTTCGCGTTTCCGTCCATCGAAGCAGACGATGTTTTCGTACTGCTTGTCGGTCAGATAGACAATGTGGACCTTCCCGGTTTTCGGCACGCAATGCTCTATCCGTCTGGTCAATGTCTCGGCCTGCTCCTTGCCGGAACAGAACCGCATATAGACGGAAAATTGCGACATTTCGAAGCCTTCGTCGAGTAGATCGTTGCGGAATCTGGTCGCTGCCTTGCGCTCCTTTTTGGTCAGCACCGGCAGATCGAAGAGGACGATCATCCACATCAGACGGAAGCCGCTGAGCGCCACGGCTCAATCCACAGCGTTGTCGTCGTCGGAGCCTCTGGCCGCCAGATCCAGCGGTAGCGGCGCCAGCGGGAGGTCGAGTTTGGCTTCGTTGTTCTCGAAGGCCTGGCCGAGGGAACTGGCTAGGCGTTCGAGGCAGGTGCCCAGCGGCGTCACGCCTTTTGTCGTCTGCATATCGGCGGCGGTCAAACCGGCCAGGGCTTCTTTCGCTTGACGGTCAACCTCTGTTATTCCAGCCTCGAATAGCCGGACGACCTGCAAGTCGACCAGAGGGCGGAATGGTTCCATCAAGTCGTCCACCAGGCACATGTCGTTGGCGCGATGGCGATGATGGATGCCAAGCGACGGATGCAGCCCGGCTGCCACCACGGCCCGAGCAGTGGCCGAGCGCAGGATCGTATAACCGTAGTTGAGCAGGCCATTAAGGCCTGGTTCCCTGCGATCGCGCCGGAAATCGTCGCCGAACAGCAGCGGCCAGTAGCGTCGCGCCGCCTGGGCTTCGAGGTTTTCCGGATCGCCGGAGCCGACCTTGCGCGCCAGCAGGCGGAACCCGTCGCCCGGCCGGCCGAGGGCGCGCAACACGGCGCCCTGCTGCTCGATCTTGGCGCGCACGAGAATTTGCCAGAGACGCTTGCCCATGGGTCTGGTTGCGCCCAGTTGGGACAGCATCCGAGCCGCCTGGGCGTGGTGGCCGACCAGCGGCCATAGCCAGGCCGCCGGCGCATGATTGGGTCCGCACAGCACCATGCCGGTGCCACGCTGGGCCAGTTCGATCATCAGGTTGTTGGAGTAGGTAACGCCATGGGCATTGACGATCACCGAGCCGATATCGTCCAGCGGGACGCGGCCGACCTCCTCCTTGTCGGCGGAAACGACCATGAAGCCGCGTAGCACCGACAGGTGCCGGCCGTCCTGCGTGATCTCGATAATCCGGCCGATCATTTTGGCGGGCCGGGGTCGTGAACCCGGCCGAGGTAATCGACGGTGACTTTGCGGGCCTTACGTCGCTTCAACTGATTGTAACTAATCATCAACCAACGGAAAGAATCATCAGAATCCTTGTGACGTTCATCGAGCTTTCCACCATCCTTATGTGGTGCAAGCTTGAATCGGTTTGCGCTTGCATCAAGACGGTGGACTTGAAAGACGCCGGGGTCCGGGCCATCAAGCTTTAGTAAATCTCCTTTGTGAACAGACATGACATGGTGCGCACCAGCTTCTCGACTACGCCAGTGGGCTTGGTATAGAGGATTGTTGGCGTCAAACACCGTCACGCCTTCGCCGGCCCATCGTCCATCGGGAAGTTGGAATATCTCAACGCGATGGATGTCGCCGGGCGATACGGCTTTATATGGTTTGCCGGAACGATCTTTTAGGCTGACGGTCCCGCTTTCAACTTTTGTCAGCCGAACATGCCGGACACCCGTCTTCTCTGCAAAAGCGGCGAGCGCCTTGGCGAAATCGGTTTTATTCCCGCTCGCGGACGCAACCGCCGCCTTAACCTCGGCGCGAAGCTTCCTATCCCGGATGCGATTGATTTCATTCTCGTTCAATCCCGCAAGGGGTTTTCGGTAGACGAGAGTTGCCCCATCTTCCTTGGCGGGGTCGCGGATCAGTCCATACGCGGTTTCCTCATGCAGCTTGCCGCCAATCCCATGATCAGGCTTGTGCGATACCACAAGCTTGTCGAGTCGCGCCTTTAATTCCTCACGAAAGCCGTCCCATGGATCGGGCATGTCGTCGATGAGCCGGTCCCGGTTCTGATCGGCGGCATCGACGATGCGCTTGAGCATCGAGCGGTCGGTCAAGCCGACGACGAAGGCATCGATGGCATGATGCCGGTGATCGGTGCGGTTTTTCTGGTTGTGATCGGACAAGAGAGAATTGAGCCCCCATTTGCCGCGCAGCAATTGCGTCAGCCGTCCGGTGACGACCCAAACGTTGTAAGGGCCGCTCAGCTTGGTAAGGTATTCGCGCGTCAGGCGTGCGATATACTGGGTGTCGGTGAGTTGCCGGTCGAGAAAATCGCGTTCGCCTTCGAAGCGTTCCATTGCATCGGCGCCGAAGCGCCAGCGTTTATTCTTCGGCAGACTGGAGGCGCGATTCAGAATGCCTTCCCAGTCATAGTTCGGCCGGCTATGGAAGGCCTCGTGTGGCGAGTTATTGCCCTTGTCGCGATTGGCGCGGCGCAGACTGACTGTTTTATTTGCCGGACTGTTATCCAGCGTCCGCTTGAACGGCAGGATATGTTCGATCTCGACCTCCGGGCTGAATAGCCGGTGAATGGATATCTGCTCGCCGGTATAGACACAGCGCCGATCATGCACGGGGCCGAGTTCTTCCCACAGGCGCAGGCGCAGCATGTTCTCGCCATTGTCCGGCAAGCCCAGCTTCGCCAGTTCACCGCGCCGCCGTTCGTTTTCACGCTGGTTTTTCGCCTGTTCCCTGTTTTTCTCCTCTTTCGCTTCTTTGCCGAGCGGCAGATCACGCGCCAGCTCGACGACGATCTCGGCCGGAGGGCCGTATTTCTCATTGATGGCGTTGACGATCTTGCGGATTTCATTCAGCGCGATATGAACGGTTGGGTTGGCTATCTTGCCATGGCGCTTCTCGTCGGGGTCATTCGGCTCATTTGTCCCGAAAGCGACAGCGTGTGGAAGCGCTTCGCCATAATAGGGGAGGGATTCGAAGGAGAGGGATTCGAATACCTCGCCGGGCATGCGTGCATGGTCGTAACCGGCTTCCTTGGCCGCCTCGTGATAGCGCGCCACGCGAGCGGCCATGATGGGGACGATTTTAGCCAAGGCTTTGCACCCCAAGCGGCCATAACCCTCCGGCAGTGACGCATCGGCAACTGCGCGTGCTGCCTCTTCGCTCAATCCCCAATCATCCATGGCTTCACGGATCAGGAGATCTTCGTTCGGTTCGTCCAGCAATCTGGCTACGATTTCGTCATGCCGCTCGCGCAGGCTCCACCAGCGGGGGCCAAAACAATCCTTCTTCGACAGGGTCACGCCCGTCAGATCGCCTTTCAGTCCCCTCCGCTTTTCGTCTTCCAAATTGAATTTGTGGCTGCTGTCGAGGTCGAGCGCGGCACGCATCTTGTCGAACGACAGTTCCGTCCTGCGCTCCAGCATTCCGAGCAACTTGTTGCGCTCTTCCAGGGTCAACGGGCGGTGAGATTGATCGGCGGCTACAATCTCCAGATTGTTCAATTCACTCAGCATGCGGAAGCGCTGCACGAGCGGCAGCGCCAGCGGGGCGCGCTGATCCGTCGGGTCCAGAGCGCATTTGCCCGGATCAACCGGCTTCAGCGGGCGCTGGTAGAAAATGATGTCGCGGATTTCGACGCGCGCGGCATCCGGCAGATTGGCGCCGAGTTCGGTTTGCCGTTGCCATAGGCGGTCGAATTCGGCCTCGTACATGGCACGGTCGGCATAGAGGTCGTATTCGTTCTTACCTTTCACCACATGCGGCCGGGCCCGGACGGTGGCATGGGGCTTGACGGTACCGTCGCGGCTGCCGCGCACAGTCCGTCCTTGACGGAACTCCTCGTAGAGATACTGCCCGAGGGTGCGCTCTCCCATTGCCTCGCGCAATTTGGAGATGCCGCCCTTCATTCCCTTCAGGTCGGCGTCTTTTTGCTTCTTGTCAGTCTTGCGGTTGCTCTTGAATCCGCGCCGCTGGTTAAGGTGAAAGATCGCGCGGCCGAGATGATAGGGCGGCAACCGTTCCGATATCCCTTTGGCTCGCAACTCATAAGGATCGAGGGTTTCCAGTATTTTCCGTTCGGCAACGTCGGTCGGCATGAGGCCGTGTCGGACGAGGGCCTTCATCAGATCGGTCCGGCGACTGACAAAGCGGTCCCGGCGCTTGCGTGCGCCGCGCGCCATGCGGCGGTCCACGGCCAAGGATGTGCCGCTTTGCGGGTCGCGGCCATTGCTGAATATCCGCACACCGATCCTGCGGATCGACTTTGGCTTGCCGTTACGATCTAGGTCGAAGACACACCAGCCGAGCGAATTGGTGCCGATATCTATCCCGAGGCGGTATGGAACGGGCATTTACTTCCTCCCCCCTTGACAATCACGGGCTATTCTGCGCAAAAATACACGCGAGGGAAGCACCTTCTTAGCCGATAGGGATTAGCGGTCCCTCCGTTAACAAGCTTTGGTTCTACGGAACCAAGGGCACAAAATGCGGGGCAGGCTACGGCCTGCCCCTTTCTTTTGACTTTTATCCTTAGAGCCGTGCATATGTTCATGTCTGGGCTGTTGGACAACGTGAAGATGTATAGGAAGCGGCCGAGCGGCCGGCGCGAATGGGATCGAATTGGCGTCCAATGGGACGCAATTGGCATACAGTTGGTCTGAATTCGGCATCGAATCGGTCGCCAATGGGCCGGGAATGGGCGCGACTTGGCGCCGCCAAGGCCTGGACCAGCCTGGCTAAGCTGCTGATAAAGCTAAATCAATGGCGCGGATCGCGGCTCAGGCCGCGGGCTTCGAGGCGCTTGAGGTAATCGGCCCACAACTCCTGCTGGTCGTGGCCGCGGTCGTAGAACCATTCCCAGCTATAAAGGCCGGTATCGTGCAGATCGTCGAATTTCAGCCGCACGGCATAGGTGCCGACCGGCTCGATGCCGATGATGCCGACATGGCGGCGGCCCGGCACCAGGGTCTTCTGCCCGGGGCCGTGGCCCTGCACTTCCGCCGAAGGGCTTTCGACGCGCAAAAATTCCGCCGTGAAGCTGAAGCTCTTGCCGTCGGCGAAGGCGACTTCGAGCCGCTTCTCGGCCGAGACATAGCGCAGCTCGGTGCAGGCCGGGCGGCCGGCCTGCTGATAGGGCGAAGGCGGATAGGACGAGTGCGACGACACGGCGACGGCCTTGAGGAGAATGGCGGGTTTCAGGCGTTCAGGGCTTGACGCGGTCAGGGTTTGGCATGCTCCGGCCGGTCGTCGATCTCGCGCGCCTCGTCGACCAGCATGATCGGAATGCCGTCGCGGATCGGAAAGGCGAGGCCGGCCTTCTCGCTGACCAGCTCGTTCTTCTCGCGGTCGTAAACGAGCGGCCCTTTGGTCACCGGGCAAACCAGCAGTTCGAGCAGCTTGGGATCGACCGGCGCCGGCGCGTTGGGATGGGGAGCTGCGTCGCTCATCATGGACTCCTCGATTCAATGCATCTTCGGCGGGCGGCGCAGGCCGGCGCGGCCGCGGCCGCTGGGCTCCAGCAGCGCCATTTCCAGCAAGGTGGTCAGCATCGCGGCGCGCTCGGCGAAATCCGGCGCCTCCAGCAAAGCCTGCTTCTCGCCGGCGGTGAAGGGGCAGAGCATGGCCAGGGAATGCACCAGCAGGTCGTCGGGCGCCGATTCGATCGATTCCCAGTCGACCGGCAGGTTGTAGCGGTCGCAATAGCCGCCCAGGGCGGTCAGCAGGCGGTGGCGGTCGGCCAGCCCTTCGCCGGGCGGCTGCAGATCCTCGGCGAAGGCGTCGTAATCGGCCTCGACCTGGCGGTAGAGCGTATCCACCGGCAGTTCGCGGCAGACCTGGAAGCGGCACAGGCCGCGCAGGGCGAGCAGGATGCGGCCATCCTCCGTCTCGGCGGCATCGGCGATCGCGCCCAGGCAGCCGACGCGGTAAAGGTCCGGGCGCGGATTGCGCCGTTCGGACTCGGTCGGCTGGATCATGCCGATCAGCTTCGGCCCCTCCAGGGCGTCGCGCGTCATCGCCAGATAGCGCGGCTCGAAGATGTTGAGCGGCAGGACGCTGCGCGGCAGCAGCAGCGCGCCGCTCAGGGGGAAAACCGGGATGGTACGGCTGAGCGCGCGGATGTCGTTCGGGGCTTGGGCGCCGCGCGTCATGCGAACAGGATCGACGACAGCCGGCGGCGCGCATCCACGGTCAGCGGATCCATCGGGCCGAGCGCCTCGAAGATCTTGACCAGTTGCTTGCGGGCGGCTTCGTCATTCCATTTGCGGTCGCGCCTGACGATATCCAGCAGATGGTCGATCGCCTCCTGCTGGCGGTTCGCGCCCATCAGGGCGACGGCGTAATCGTAGCGCGCCTGGTGATCGTTCGGGTTGGCGGCGACCGCCGCTTCCAGCGGCTTGAGCTGATGCGCCGCATGGGCGCCTTCCTCGAGAAGCTGCAGCGCCGAGCGGGCAGCCTGCACGTCGGCATGCTCGTGCTGGGCCTCGGGCACCTGCTTTAGCGCTTCCTTGGCTTCCTCGATCTCGCCCATGCCGATTAGCGCCCGGGCCAGGCCGCCGAGGGCGGCGGGATTCTCCGGCTCCTCGCCGAGCACGCCCGAGAAGGCCTGCGCCGCGCCGGTCCAGTCCTGCGCCGCCAGGGCGGCCTTGCCCTCGTCGAGCAGCCGCGCGGCGGTGTCGCCTTCCAGCGCGCCGCCGGCCAGGGTCTCGACGAATTTCTTCAACTGGCTTTCCGGCAGCGCGCCGACGAAGCCATCGACCGGCTGGCCCTGCGAGAAGGCATAGACCGCCGGGATCGACTGGATGCGAAGCTGCTGCGCCAGCGGCTGGTTCTGCGGCTCGTCGATATTGACCTTGACCAGCCTGACCTTGCCGTTGGCGGCCTTGACGACTTTTTCCAGCGCCGGGCCGAGCTGCTTGCAGGGACCGCACCAGGGCGCCCAGAAATCGACCAGCACCGGCACCTGCATCGAGGCCTGGACCACGTCCTGCATGAAGGTGGTGATGTCGGCATCCTTCACCAGGTCGCCGGCATTCTGGCCAGGCGCCATCGTCGCGGCGGAAGAGGCGGTTTTTGCTCCAAGATCCATGACGTGGAATTTCTTTCTGGCTGATCTCGGGCGATGGCCCGAAGCGTGACACCTAGGGTGAGAGATAATGGCCAAGCCGCCAAAAGCCAACACCTTGATGCCATGATTCGCAAGATGGGCGGTGGCTTTTCGGCGGATTCCGGGGCTGCCGCCGGCGGCTGGACGGCCCAGGGAACCATCCAGGGAACCATCCGGGGAACCATCCGGGGAACCATCCGGGGAACCGATCCGCGGGCCGCCGTGTAGCAGCTCCGTCAGATGGAGGATGCCATGCCCCTGGGCCAGGAAATCTATCTCGGCGGCCTGCTGATCGCCTTTCTGCTCTTCTCGGCGACACTGAGCTTCGGGATGCTCACCTCGTCGAACCCCGACCTGCCGCTGAAGCGTCCCCCGCATTAAGGAACGCCGCAAACGGCTCGCGATGCCCCTTACAGCCGCGCCCCTTGCAGCCGCGCTCCTTATTACAGCCGCACCACGATCTTGCCGAAGGCCGCGCCCTTGCCCATGCGCTCGTAGGCGGCGCGCACGCCCGCTTCGGTGAAGTCGAAGGAGCTGTCGATCACCGGGCGCAGCTCCGTCTGCGCCATCGCGCGCAGCATGGTCTCCAGCCCTTCCTTGCTGCCCACCGTGACGCCCTGCAGCCGCACCTGCTGCATCACCACCAGCGGGATATGCAACTCGTTCCTGGCGCCCGACAGCACGCCGATCATGCTGATCGTGCCGCCGGGCCGGATCGCGCGGATCGACTGGTTCAGCGTCTCGCCGCCGCCCAGTTCGACGATGTGATCCAGGCCGCCGCCGCTGAGCGCGCGGGCGGCGCGGCCCCATTCGGGATTGCTGCGGTAATTGATGCCGTGATCGGCGCCGAGCTGCCTGGCCCGCGCCAGCTTCTCGTCGCTGGATGACGTGACGATCACCTCCGCGCCGCAGAGCTTGGCGAATTGCAGCGCGAACAGCGCGACGCCGCCGGTGCCCTGCACCAGCACGCGTTCGCCCGGCTGCACGCGGCCAAGGGTGACGATCGCGCTCCAGGCGGTCAGCGCCGCGCAGGGCAGGGCGGCGGCTTCCTCGAAGGACAGATGCGCGGGGATGCGGGCCAGGGCATCGGCCGGGAAGCAGCGGTATTCGCACAGCCAGCCATCGTTCGGGCTGCCGATGCCGGACGAGAATTTCTCCACGCTCGGCTCGCCGGCCAGCCAGGTCGGCATGAAATGGCCGAGCACGCGCTCGCCGATTTTCAGCCCCCGCACGCCGTCGCCCACGGCGACGACCTCGCCGGCGGCATCCGAAAGCGGGACGATCGGGAAGGCCTGCTTCGGATTGTAGCTGCCCTGCACCAGCAGCCAGTCGCGGAAATTGAGCGAGCAGGCCTTCACGCGCACCAGCGCCTCGCCATGCGCCGGTTTCGGCTGCGGCCGCTCGGCCATCTTCAACTGATCCAGCGCAAATCCGTGCAATTCGATGGCCCGCATCGCCATGACCTCCTCCTGGTCTTTCCGGACGCGATTGTGGGGCAGGGGGATTTCCGCGTCCAGTCGTGCTAGACTGGCATCCGGTCGGAACGGAGGGCGCGGCGATGCAGCGGCTCAGCATCAATGACGAGAGCGTCGAGCTGGATGTTGAGGACGACATGCCGCTGCTCTGGGCGTTGCGCGATGCGCTGAATCTGACCGGCACCAAATATGGCTGCGGCATCGGCGCCTGCGGCGCCTGCACCGTGCTGATCGACGGCCAGCCGGTCCGTTCCTGCTCCTATCCGGTCGGCGCCGTCGGCGAGGGCAAGATCGTCACCATCGAGGGCCTGTCGCTCGACGCCAGCCATCCGGTGCAGCGGGCCTGGCTCGAACACGACGTGCCGCAATGCGGCTATTGCCAGTCGGGCCAGATCCTCGCCGCCGTCGCCCTGCTGCAGGAAAGCCCGCAGCCGAGCGACGCCGAGATCGACGCGGCGATGACCAATATCTGCCGCTGCGGCACCTATCAGCGCATCCGCGCCGCGATCCATCGCGCGGCCGAATTGATGGCGAAATGATCGCGAGGAGCGGCATGGCCGGGCTGGTTTGCGGCCATGGCCGGTTTTACCGGCGTTTTTACCGGGCGAATCCCACCGTGCATTTTCCCAGGCCTTCGGCCGCCACCTCGACCTGATCGCCCGGCGCCGCGGGCAGCATGGCGAAGAAGGTTCCGGTCATCACCACATCGCCGGCTTTCAGCGGCAGGTCGTCGGCGACGAGTTTCGCGGCCAGCCAGGCCAGCGCGTTCAGCGGCGAGCCGGCGACATTGACGCCGCTGCCGCTCGCCACCTGCTCGCCGTTCTTCGTCATGCTCATGTTCATGCGGCGCAGATCGATGCCGTCGAGCCTGCGCGCCACCGAACCCAGCACGAAGGCGCCGCCGCCGGCATTGTCGGCGATCAGGTCGACCGCCTTGGTATCCAGCTTGGCAATGCGGCAGCCGACCACCTCGATCGCCGGCACGACGAAAGCCACGGCCCGCATGGCATCGACCAGGGTCGGCTTTTCCATGGTCAGGTCGCGCTCCAGCACGATGGCGATCTCGCCCTCCAGGCGCGGCTGCGGCACGCGGCCCGGCGCCACTTCGTCGCCGTCGCCCAGCAGCATGTCGTGATAGAGCATGCCATAGGCCGGCTCCTTGATGCCCATCGCCTGCTGCGCGCCCCTGGCGCTCAGCGCCACCTTGTAGCCGATATGGCGCCGTCCGGCATGGATCCAGTGTTCGTGGTTGCGCGCCTGCACGGCATAGGCCGCGGCGAGGTCGCCCTCGGGCAACAGATCGCGCACCGGCGCGCAGAGCTGGCCGCTTTCCGTCGCTTCGCGCAGGCGCTTGGCGGCCTCTTCGATATTCGCTTTCATCATCTCTTCCTTGCGTTTCAAGCCAGGCCGGCGGCGGCATTGGTCTGGTTCGCGCCGACGCCGACCGACTTGCCGGCTTCGACGATCTCGCCCCAGGTGGTCGCATCGACCGGAATGCCCTCGGCGAGGCGCCTGGCCCTGCTGCGGCGTTCCGGCTCGCCGGCGACCAGCACGCCGCCCCATTTCTCCGTGTTCTCGCCCGGCGCGGCGGGCGAGGCCTTCACCCATTTGACGAAATCGGCCAGTTCCGCGCGCCAGGTATCGGCGCCGCCGAGCCTGGCCGGATCGACGATCACCGAGAACATGTTGTTGGTGATGGTGTTGCGCTGCCAGTTGCCGTCATGCAGCGTGCCGCCGCCGGTCAGCGCGCCGGCCAGCAATTCGACGATCACGGCCAGCCCGGAGCCCTTATGGCCGCCGAAGGCCAGGATCGCGCCGAGCGGGCCTTTGTTGCCGAACATGATGCGCGGATCGTCGGTCGGATGGCCGTGCGAGTCGATCAGCGTCTCCGGCGCGACCTTCTCGCCCTTGTTCATGGCGACCCGCACCTTGCCCATGGCGATCTTCGAGGTCGCCATGTCGAGTACGATCGGCTCGCCGCCGTCTTCGACGGCCGGCAGGGCGCAGCAGTAAGGATTGGTGGCGAAGCGCGCATCCGAGCCGCCGAACGGCGCCACCAGCGGCGGCCGGCCGACGACATTGACATAATGCGTCGCCACCATGCCGGCGGCGGCGCATTGTTCGCCCCAATGGCCGATGCGGCCGATATGATGGCTGTTGCGCAGGCTGACGATGCAGACGCCATGCTCGCGGGCGCGGCGGATGCCCATCTCCATGGCGTCGTGGCCGATCACCTGGCCATAGCCCATATTGCCGTCGAGATTGAGGATGGCGCCGTGATCGCCCACGACGCTGGGCGCCGCATTCACCTTCAGCCGCTTCTCGACCACGGCGAGGATGTATTGCGGCAGCATGCCGACGCCGTGGCTGTCATGGCCCATCAGATTGGCCAGCACGAGATTTTCGGCCACCAGGGCGGCTTCGCGCTCGTTGCTGCCGCCGGCCAGCACGATATGGCGCACGGCGGCGGTGAGGTTTTCGGCCTTGATCGAGACGGTTCCGCCCATGTCCGGTTTCCTTTCTTGCTTGGCTTTGGTGTATCGGAAAGCGGGGAGGACGACAACGGGGCGGGAGAACGGCAGAAGCGGGCGGCGCAGGGCGGGCGGGATTTGACCGCCGCGGCGGCTTCCGGCAGACTTGCGCGATGACGTTCAAATCCTGGCTCGCCTTTCTGCCGCTGGCGCTTGCTCTCGCCGCCTGCGCCTCGGGGCTGGAACGCAGCGCCGAGAAGGCGCAGACCGCGATGATCGGCATGAGCGAGGGACGGTTGCAGGCCTGCGCCGGACAGCCGACGGCGATCCATCGCGACAACGGCATCGAGATCTGGAACTATTTCCGCGAAACTCATCGCTCGGCGACGGCGCAATCCGATATCGGCTATACGCCGACCGGTCGCGGCGAGACCTCGTACGACTATTTCCGTTATTGCGACGCCACCTTCTATCTGCGCGGCGGCCGCGTGCAGGCGCTGGAATTCAAGGGCCGCACCTCGGCGGGCCGCGCCACGCTGGAGCCCTGCGGCGCCATCGTGCAGCGCTGCGTTCAGCGGTGAAGTCCGGTGCCGTGGCGAAACCGCGGCATGACGGCTCCATTGCCGATTTTTGCCGTCAGTGCGCCGCGTCCCAGTTCGGGCCCGAGCCGGCTTCCACCGTCAGCGGCACGTCGAGGCTCGCCGCATTCTGCATGATGCGCTTGGCCACGGCGATGGTGGCCTCCACTTCGGCATCCTTCGCCTCGAAGACCAGCTCGTCATGCACCTGCAGCAGCATGCGCGCGCTCAGGCCCTCGGCTTTCAGCGCCTGCGGCAGCCTGGTCATGGCATGCTTGATGATGTCGGCCGCGCTGCCCTGGATCGGCGCATTGATCGCGGCGCGCTCCAAAAACGCGCGCTCGGCCGGATTCTTGGTGTTGATGTTGGGGAAATGCACCCGCCGGCCGAACAGGGTTGCGACATAGCCCTGTTCCTTCACCTGCTTCTTGGTGCGTTCCATATAATCCTTGATGCCGGGATAGCGCTTGAAATAGGCGTCGATATAGGCGCGCGCCTCTGCTTGCGGAATGCCGAGCTGCGCCGCCAGGCCGAAGGCGCTCATGCCGTAGATGATGCCGAAATTGATCGCCTTCGCCGCGCGCCGCACGCTCGGGTCCATGCCCTCGACCGGCGTGTTGAACACCTGGCTGGCGGTCAGCGCATGGATGTCGACGCCGTCGCGGAAGGCCTGCTTCAGCGCGGCGATGTCGGCGATATGGGCCAGGATGCGCAGTTCGATCTGCGAATAGTCGGCGGAGATCAGCTTGTGGCCGGCTTCGGCGACGAAGGCGCGGCGGATCTTGCGGCCTTCCTCGGTGCGGATCGGAATATTCTGCAGGTTGGGGTCGTTCGAGGCGAAGCGCCCGGTATTGGTCGAGGAGATCGAATAGGAGGTATGGACGCGGCCGGTCTTGGGGTTGATCTGCGCCAGCAGCGCGTCGGTATAGGTCGATTTCAGCTTCTGCAACTGGCGCCAGTCGAGCACCACGCGCGGCAGTTCATGGCCGAGCGCCGCCAGTTCCTCCAGCACCTCGGCGCCGGTGGCATAGGCGCCGGTCTTGCCCTTCTTGCCGCCGGGCAGGCTCATCTTGTCGAACAGGATTTCGCCGAGCTGCTTGGGCGAGCCGATATTGAACGGCTCGCCGGCAAGTTCGTGCGCCTTCTTTTCGAATTCGGCCATGCGGGCGGCGAAATCGGCCGACAGGCGGTTGAGCTCGGCCGGATCGACCTTGATGCCGGCGCATTCCATTTCGGCGACGATCTTCGGCAGCGGCCGTTCGATCGTCTCGTAAAGCGCGACCTGCTTCTCGGCCAGCAGCCGCGGTTTCAGCACGCGGTGCAGCCGCAAGGTGACATCGGCATCCTCGGCGGCATAGAGCAGGGCCTTGTCGAGCGGCACTTCGGCGAAGGAGATGCGGTTTTTCCCGGTGCCGGTGACGGAATCGTAGCTCACCGGCGTATGGCCGATATGGATCTGCGACAGCTCGTCCATGCCATGGCCGTGCTTGCCGGCATCCAGCACGTAGGAGATCAGCATCGTATCGTCGTAGGCCGCGATCTCGACGCCGTATTTGGCCAGCACCGCCATGTCGTATTTGATGTTCTGGCCGATCTTCAGCACGCCCGGATCGGCCAGCAGCGGCTTCAGCACGGCAAGCGCGTCCGGCAAGGGAATCTGCTTCAGATTGTCGCCGCTGCCGGCCAGGTCGAGGCCGCCGTTTTTGAGGCTGCCCGGCTTCACATGGCCGACCGGCACATAGCAGGCCTCGTTCGGCGTCACCGCGAGGCAGATGCCGACCAGGTCCGCCCGCGTGGGCGAAAGGTCGGTCGTCTCGGTGTCGATGGCGACGATGCCTTCGGCATAGGCGCGGGCGATGCAGGCCTTCAGGTCGTCGATGTCCTGGATCAGCCGGTAGCTTTCCGGCTTGGGCAGTTCGGGCGGCGTCTCCGGTCCGCCTTCGCCTTCATAGGCGACCGGCTTGGCCTGCATGGGCTGCGCCGCGATCGTATCGGTCGAGACCGAGCCGTTGCCGCGCAGCTTCAGCCGGTTCTCGATGCGCGTCTTCAGGCTGCGGAATTCCATCTCGTCGAGGAACTTGGCCAGCTTCGGCCATTCCACCGGGCCCAGCGTGAGCCGGTCCAGCGCCAGATCGACCGGCACGTCGTCCCTCAGCCGCACCAGTTCGCGCGAGATGCGCGCCTTGTCGGCATTCTCGAGCAGGGTCTGGCGCCGTTTCGGCTGCTTGATCTCGGCGGCGCGGGCCAGCAGCGTATCGAGATCGCCATAGGTGTTGATCAGCTCCGCCGCGGTCTTGATGCCGATGCCCGGCACGCCGGGAACGTTATCCGTGCTGTCGCCGGCCAGGGCCTGCACATCGACCACCTTCTCGGGCGGCACGCCGAATTTCTCGATCACCTCCGCGCTGCCCAGCAGGCGGTCCTTGATCGGATCGAGCATCCCGACGCCATCGCGGACGAGCTGCATCAGGTCCTTGTCGGAGGAGACGATGCAAACCTCCATGCCGGCCTCGCGCGCCAGCCTGGCATAGGTGGCGATCAGATCGTCGGCCTCGAAGCCGTCCTTCTCGATGGCGGCGAGGCCGAAGGCGGCGGTCGCCTCGCGGATCGGCTTGAACTGGGGAATGAGGTCTTCCGGCGTCTCGGCGCGGTTGGCCTTGTATTCGGGATAGATGTCGTTGCGGAAATTGGCGCGCGCCGCATCGAAGATCACCGCCATATGGCTGACGGCCTCGTCATGCTCGGCCTTGTCGCGCAGCGAATGCAGCATGTTGCAAAAGCCCGAGACGGCGCCGACCGGCATGCCGTCGGATTTGCGCGTCAGGGGCGGCAGCGCGTGATAGGCGCGGAAGATGTAGCCGGAGCCGTCGACGAGATAGAGGTGATGCCTGGATTTGGCGGCCATCGCAAATCAGCGCCGGCCGTCAGTGGCCGTGGCCATGGGCGTTGCCGCTCAGCACGTAATGGCGGCCGCAATAGGGGCAGTCGATCTCGTGCTTGTCGCCCATGTTCAGATAGACGCGCGGATGGCCCAGGGCGCCGCCGCCGCCGTCGCAGGCCACGACGGGCCGTTCGACAGGGATGGTTTCGACGGGCATCGCACGCGGGGTGGATGTCGGGGCCTGCAAGCTCATCTGGGTCTCCGCGAGAAGATCGGTTCAGAGATGGTCAATTCGGTGATGGCGGTCAACCAGCCATGGCCGGGGCGGGTTTGACCCCCCGACCATGAGGTGATACCTACCGCAGCCATGTCCGCTTCGCCAGTGTTTCAGTCGTCTCCGGAGACGCCGGAAAAGCCCGGTTTTGCGCCCCCGGAGCCCATGAATGCGGTCGCATCCGGCCCAGCGCGGCACGATGCCGCCCTGGCGGTGCGCGACCTGGTCAAGGTCTATGGCAGCGGCGAAACGGCGAAAAAGGCGCTGAAAGGCATCAGCCTGGAGGTGCCGCGCGGCAGCTTCTTCGGTCTGCTCGGCCCCAATGGCGCGGGCAAGTCGACGCTGATCAACATCCTGGCCGGCCTGGCGCGCAAGACGTCGGGCCAGGCCGCGATCTGGGGCTACGACATCGACAGCGATACGCGGCTGGCGCGCGCCGCCATCGGCGTGGTGCCGCAGGAACTCAACCTCGATCCCTTCTTCACGCCGCGCGAGGCGCTGGAATTCCAGGCCGGGCTGTACGGGGTGCCCAGGCGCGAGCGCCGCACGGAAGAGATCCTCGCCGCCGTCGGCCTGTTGGACAAAGCCGATGCCTATGCCCGCACGCTCTCGGGCGGCATGCGGCGCCGGCTGCTGGTGGCCAAGGCCCTGGTGCATGCGCCGCCGGTGCTGGTGCTGGACGAGCCGACCGCCGGCGTCGATATCGAGCTGCGCCAGCAGCTCTGGTCCTATGTGCGCCAGCTCAACGAGGCCGGCACCACGGTGGTGCTGACCACGCATTACCTGGAAGAGGCGGAAGCCCTGTGCGACCGCATCGCCATCATCAACCATGGCGAGGTGGTGGCGGCGGACACCACGCCGGTGCTGCTCAAACGGCTCGACCGCAAGGATGTGATCCTCACCTTGGGCGCCGATCTTGCCGCCGTGCCGGCGGCCTTCGCGGCGCTGCAGGCGGAACTGCTCGGTCCGCGGCAATTGAAGCTGCAATACCGCCCGAGCCGGACGCCCTTTGCCGATGTGCTGAACTGCATCCAGGGCGCGGGGCTGGAAATCCTCGACCTCTCGACCCAGGAAGCCGACCTCGAGGATCTGTTCCTCGAACTGACCCGGAAGCGGACGTAACGGCGCCGACGCGCCGTCATGCCCAAACGCGGGAAGGATTTCCGGCCGGGCATTTTTCGTGACGTTTCTTTATTCGTCATGGCCGGGCTTGTCCCGGCCATCCACGTCTTTGCGTCCAAAGGAGTAATTCACCGACCCTCGGGACAGGCCCGAGGGTGACGGTCTTTGTGCATGCGCATCAAGTCCGCAGATTGTCACGCCCGCTTCAGCGACTCGCCGAGCTTGTCCAGCAGCCAGTTGGTGCCGCGCTCGCGGCTGCCGGCATCGTCGTAGCCATCCAGGAACGCCGCCTGCTCGGTGAAGACCATTTCGGTGCCGCTCCCCGCCGGCTTGAACTCGACGGTGGCGAGCGACACGGAAATGCGGCACTTGCCGATAAAGCCGCGGCGGTCACCAGCGGTCCGAACCGGGCTCCAGCGGGTCCAAGCGGTCGAAAACAGTCCCGCGCGGTCGCCGGCGGCTTCGGGCGGCGCGCAGCCGTTCCCGGCGGGCTTCAACGAAATGGCTGGCTGCAACGGCCTGGCGGCCTTCGGAAGTCTGCCGCCGGGCGCGTGCTTCCCGCCTTGCCGCTCCCTCCCACCTTGCTTCGGTGGGACGGCTCGGTTAAGGTCCGCCCCGTTCGCCCGGGCGCTTCGTCCCGGGGTCGGCGTCCGGCCTGCGCACCCGTAGCTCAGCTGGATAGAGCGCTGCCCTCCGAAGGCAGAGGTCACAAGTTCGAATCTTGTCGGGTGCGCCATTTCAGAACAGAACTCTGAACGCCGAACGTCGCCGATTTTCCGCTTGAAGCGGCGACGAGCGTTCGCAGCAATTCCGACTTCGATCCCATGATACGGACTTCATTGTCAGCGACCTCGACACGCTGAGCCAGCGCGCGCAGGTGGTCGCGTCGGTAGCCGCCGCCTTCTAGCCGCATGCGCTGGCGAGCTGTGCGTGCGAAGATTTCGACCATATCGGGGCTGATCGCCTGGCTGCCGGCATGGTCGAGCGCGGCCTGCACGCGTTCGGCGTCCGCCTTCGCCTGATCGCGGATAGCCTTGAGGCCAGCGATTCGCTCTTTCAGGGAACCGTCGCTCAGATCGGCAATGCCGGACTCGATGGCCTCATAGAGCCGGTTGAGCCGTTGGTCGGTTTCGGTGATCCGCTTGTTGAGTTCGGCAAGATGCTCGCGGCGACGCTCGGCGCGCTCCTGGCGGCGATCGAGGACGCTGGCGAGGACGGTTTCCAATCGCTCGGGCTGAAGCAGGCGCGTTTCCAGATGGCTCGCGACCAGTTGGTCGAGCCGATCCATCGGGATCGAGCGGCCCTCGCAACCCGTCCTGCCCTGCCGGGCCTTCGTCGAGCAGGTATAGTAGCGATATATGCCGCCCGCGCTGCCCTTGCCGGTCCTGAGCGTCATCGCGCCTCCGCATTTGGCGCAGAAGCAGATGCCGGTAAGGAGGGTGGGGCCACTGGAGATACGCGCCGGCGTTATCCTGGGATCGCGGGCCTTGAGGCGGGCCTGCACCGCTTCAAAGGTCTTACGGTCGATGAGCGGCGGACAGGCCATGATCGCCACCTCACTCTCGGGCTTCTTCTCCCGGTCCTTGTGCGAGCGCGTGTTGAACCTGTGCTCGCCGATATAGGTCGTGCGGGTCAGGATGGTGTGGATCTGTGCGAGCCCCCATCGGCCACCGTCGCGGGTGAAGATACGGCGTTCGTTGAGGTGGCAGGTGATGGCCTTGACGCCCATCGGGCCGGTGGTGCCATCGCCCTCGAGGAATAGCCGGTAGATCAGCCGCACGGTGTCAGCGTGCAGTGGGTCGATTTCCAGCTTCTTCTTGGTCTTCGCTCCCCGCTGCTCGGCGGCGACGATCCGATAGCCGATCGGCGGCCGTGCGCCGTTCCAGAAGCCTTGCCGGGCGTTCTCGTTCATCGCGCGCAGGACGTGCTTGGCGTTCTCCTTGGACTGGTACTCGTCGAATAGCGCCATGATTTGGCGCATCATGACATGCATAGGATCGTCACCCATCTCCTGGGTGATGGAAACAAGCTTCACGCCGTTTTTGGCCAGCTTCCTGACATAGAACTCC
>NZ_DASVCJ010000054.1:0-109327 GCF_036381655.1 Ferrovibrio sp. | reverse complement strand
CTTCCTTGAACTTGGTCATGCCGATGCGGCGATAGGTGTCCAGAAAGCGCTCATCCTTCTTGCGTTCGCGCAGATAGACATCGACCACCCGCTCCACCGCGCCGGCGATTTCATGTTCGCCAAAGCCCGGGCCCATGATCTGGCCGACGCTGGCATCTTCCGCGCCCGAGCCGCCCAGGATGATCTGGTAGAATTCGACGCCTTTCTTGTCGACGCCCAGAATGCCGATATGGCCGGCATGATGGTGGCCGCAGGCATTGATGCAGCCGGAAATCTTGATCTTCAGCTCTCCGATGTCATGCGCGCGTTCCCAGTTCTTGAAGCGCAACGCGATCTGCTGCGCCACGGGGATCGAACGGGCATTGGCCAGCGAGCAGTAATCCAGGCCCGGGCAGGCGATGATGTCGGATGCCAGTCCGATATTCGGCGTCGCGAGGTCGTAGGCCTTCAACGCCCTGTACACCGCCGGCAGATCGGCCTGCTTGACATGCGGCAGCACGAGATTCTGCTCATGGGTGACGCGCACCTCGCCGAAGGAATAGCGCTCGGCGATGTCGGCGATCGCCCGCATCTGCTCGGCCGAGACGTCGCCCGGCGGCTCGCCTTCCTTCTTCAGCGAGATGGTGACGATGCTATAGCCCGGCTGCTTGTGCTTGTTGGTGTTGCGCCGCGCCCAGAGGCCGAACTCGAAATCGTTGCGGAAGGCCTGGGCGTATTCCGGCGCGATGCCGCCGGCAAGCGGCTCGAATGCCGGCGGCACGAAGCGCGCGGCGATCGCATCGACCACCTCCTGCGGCAGCGACAGCGCGCCGTCCTTGATGGCGGCGAACTCGGCCTCGACCTTCTCGCGCATCGCCGCGATGCCGATCTCATGCACCAGGATCTTGATGCGCGACTTGAACAGATTGTCGCGCCGGCCGAACTGGTTGTAGACGCGCAGGATCGCTTCCAGATAGCTCAGCAGGTGCTGCCTGGGCAGGAAGTCGCGGATCGTCTTGCCGATGAAGGGCGAGCGGCCCAGCCCGCCGCCCACGATCACCTCGAAGCCGACCTCGCCGGCGGCGTTCTTCAGCATGCGCAGGCCGATATCGTGGATGCGCACGGCGGCGCGGTCGTTCGGCGAGCCGGTGACGGCGATCTTGAACTTGCGCGGCAGGAAGGAGAATTCCGGATGGAAGCTCGACCATTGGCGGATGATCTCGCACCAGATGCGCGGATCCTCGATCTCGTCGGCGGCGGCGCCGGCGAACTGATCGGTGGTGGTGTTGCGGATGCAGTTGCCGCTGGTCTGGATCGAATGCATCTGCACCTTGGCCAGATCGGCCAGGGCATCCGGCGCCTGTTCCAGCTTGATCCAGTTGAACTGGATATTCTGCCGCGTGGTGAAATGGCCGACGCCGCGGTCATAGGTGCAGGCGATATGCGCCAGCTGACGCAGCTTCTTCGATGACAGCGTACCGTAGGGAATGGCGATGCGCAGCATATAGGCATGCAGCTGCAGATACAGGCCGTTCTGCAGGCGCAGCGGCTTGAACTCGTCCTCGCTCAGCTCGCCGGCGATGCGCCGCGCCACCTGGTCGCGGAACTGGGCGACGCGCTCCTCGACGATCTGCTGGTCGAACTCGTCATACTGATACATGGCTGCCTCCTCGGCTTCAGGCGGCTCTGATGGTCCAGCCGGCCGCGGTCGCGCCCGCCGGTATGGAATCCACCATCGTCGAGCCCACCATCGTCGAGCCCACCATCGTCGGACCCACTGTCGTCGGGCCCCGCGCGCGGATGCGCTCGCGGAACTGGACCGGCTGCGGCGGCGAGACGCTGGCATCGACCGGGATCAGATACGGCGCGACGACGACATTCCGCTTCGCCTCGGCCTCGGCGAAGGCGAGCAAAGGCGCGGCGGCTTCCGCATTCGGCGCGATCGCCGCTTCGCCGATCTCGCGCGTCCAGCTGCGCGCAGCGCTGAGGTAGACGACATCGCCGCTCGCCAGATGATTGGCGGTGACGATCTGCGGCTGGCTGTTGAGCTTCGGTGCCTTGGCCATGATGCTCTCTCTCCCTGTATCCGCTATGCCCGGCGGCGCGTAAGCTGCGGCATCGCCCTCGTCGCCTTCGCCCTCGCCATGGCCGCGACCTTGCCGATCACCAGCAGCACCGGGCCCGGTTCGGTTTCGCTCTGGCCGTGCCGCGCCGCCAGCGCGGGCAGATCGTCCAGCGTGCCGGCGGAAACGACCTGATCGGGCCGCGTGCCGTTTTCGATCAGCGCCACCGGCAGCGTGGCGGCCGCGCCGGCCTGCAGAAGCCGCGCGCGGATCGCGGCGGCCTGGCTGGCGCCCATATAGACGACGACCGTTTCGCCCTGCCTGGCGCGCTCGGCCCAGAACAGGGCGTCGTCCTCATCGTCTTGCAGATGGCCGCTGACCAGCGTGACGCCATGCGACAGGTCGCGATGGGTCAGCGGGATGCCGGCGGCGGCCGCGCAGCCCAATGCCGCCGTGATGCCGGGTACGACATGCACCGCGATGCCGCGGGCCTGCAGATACGCCGCCTCTTCGCCGCCGCGGCCGAAGATGAAGGGATCGCCGGCTTTCAGCCGCACCACGCGGCGGCCCGAGGCCGCCTGTTCGGCCATCAGGGCGTTGATGGCGGCCTGGCTGAAGCTGTGCCGGCCCTTGCGCTTGCCGACGCAGACCCGCTCGGCATCGCGGCGCAGGCGATCCAGGATCGCCGGCGCGACGAGATCGTCATGCAGAACGATATCGGCGTCCTGCAGGATGCGCAGCGCGGCGATGGTCAGCAGATCGGGATCGCCCGGGCCGGCGCCGACGATATGCACGACGCCCTGCCGCTGCGGCTGCGGCGCATTCAATTCGGCCAGCAGGGCCGCCCGCGCCGCCGGCTTGTCGCCGGCGAGGATTCTGCTTGCGGCCGCGCCGTCGAAGATGCGCTCCCAGAAATGCCGGCGCTGGGCTGCATCGGGCAGGATGCGGCTCACCGTCGCGCGGCATTCGCCGGCGAGGGCGGCAAGATCGCCCAGGCGGGATGGCAGCAGCGTTTCGATCTGGGCGCGGATGCGGCCGAGCAGCAGCGGCGCCTTGCCGTTCGAGCCGATGCCGATGGTGATGTCGCCGCGCTCGACGATGGCGGGGACGATGAAATCCGACAGGTCGGCGCGGTCGACGACATTCACCCAGATGCCGCGCTCGCGCGCCGCCGCGGCGACGGCCTCGTCTATGGCATCGCCGGCCGCGCTGACCACCAGCCGCATACCGTTCAGCAGGGCGGGGGAGAAGGAAACGGCCCGGTGCTGGACCTGGCCCGCGGCCGCGCGGCCGGCGATTTCAGCGTTGACCTGCGGGGCGGCGACGGTGACGGCCGCGCCGGCCTTCAGCAGCAGGCGGATCTTGCGGGCCGCAAACGCCCCGCCGCCGACGACGAGGACCGGCCGGTTCTGCAGAAGGAGGAAGCCTGGGAAGCTATGCATGGCGAACGCCCCGCACGTTGTGTGGGAGTTCATATTTAACAGTCAATTATTAGAGTCAACAGATTTATACTCACAATCATGATATTTAATAATAATACACATATGAAAGTAGTTAAATTAGCGGCTTTTCATTACCCGGCAGGTAGTTGGCAAGCCTCTGCTAAGCCGGGAAAATTCCCGGGAAGGAAGGAGGCCTCGGCATGATGGACATCGCGGCAGCACCGGACCAGGCCGTCGCCAGCTTCGGCACGCTGATGCGGCAATGGCGCCGCCGGCGGGGCTTGAGCCAGCTCGAACTGGCGGAGCATGGCGGCGTTTCGCAGCGCCATGTCAGCTTTCTCGAATCCGGCCGGGCCCGGCCGAGCCGGCAGATGGTGCTGCATCTGGGTGAATTGCTCGATCTTCCCCTGCGCGAACGCAACCGGCTGCTGCATGCCGCCGGCTTCGCCGCCGCCTACCGCGAAAGCCGGCTCGACGAGCCGCGGCTGGCCGAGGCGCGCCATGCCCTGCAACTGCTGCTGAAGCAGCATGAGCCCTTTCCGGCCGTCGTGGTGGACGGAACCTGGACCATGCAGATCGCCAACAAGGCGGCCGAGGCGATGATCGCCTTCCTGCTCGGTTCCGCGGCGGCGGCGCTGCGCCAGCCGGTCAATCTGATCAAGCTGCCGCTGCATCCGCAGGGCGCGCGGCCCTTCATCGCGAACTGGCGCGAGGTGGCCGGCGCCATGCTGCATCAGCTGCAGCGCGAGGCCCTGGCCAGCCCGGCCGCGGCTTCGCTGCTGGCGGAAGTGCGAACCTATCCCGATGTCGATGCGCTGTGGCGCAGCCTCGACTGGGACAGCGAGCCGCGGCCGGTGGTCGGCCTGAAGATCGTCAAGGATGGCATCGCGCTGAACCTGATCACCATGATCGCCAGCTTCGGCACGCCGCAGGATGTCACCTTGCAGAATCTGCGCATCGAAAGCTTCCTGCCGGCCGATGCGGCCAGCGAAGCCCTGCTGCGCCGGTCGGTGGAACCCGCCGCCGCGGTTTGATAAAGATCAATGTCATTCTCCGCCTGCTGATCGACACTGCCTGCATTCGACATGCCCCCAGGAGGATGCCATGCAGGCGGCCGATATCATGACGACGCGCGTCGAGACGATTGCTGCCGAGGCCACGCTCGGCCAGGCGATCCGCACCATGCTGCAGAAACGGATCAGCGGCCTGCCGGTGATCGACAAGACCGGCGCCCTGGTCGGCATCGTCACCGAGGGCGACCTGCTGCGCCGCAGCGAGATCGGCACCGAGCGGCGGCATCCGCATTGGCTGGAATTGCTGCTCAGCCCCGGCCGCCTGGCGGACGAATATGTGCAAAGCCACGCGCGCACCGTGGCCGATGTCATGACGACGGATGTCGTCAGCGCCACGGAAGACACGCCGGTCGAGGATCTGGTCGAGCTGATGGAGAAGAACCGCATCAAGCGGGTGCCGATTCTGCGTGGCGGGCAGGTGGTCGGCATCGTCAGCCGCGCCAATCTGCTGCATGCCTTCGCCGGCATCCTCGGCGAGGCGCGGCCGACGCAGGCGGGCGACGCGGCGATCCGCGATCGCATCATGGCGGACATGAAGGCGCAGCCCTGGGCGCCGAAGGGCTCGGTCAATGTCGTGGTACGCGACGGCACCGTCCATCTCTGGGGCACGATCTTCGACGAACGCGAGCGGCAGGCCCTGCGCGTCCTCGCCGAGAACACGCCGGGCGTCAAGGCCGTGCAGGATCACCTCATCTGGATCGAACCGATGTCAGGCCTCTATATCGAGGCCGCGCGGTAAGACGTCATCCGATCCCGCCGGGGTTGCGGCGATTGTGATTTGACCCTCGGCTCTCCCCTTGTATTCTGTATACAAGATAGGGAGTCGAAACCATGCGGCATCTGTCGCTCCATCCCGGTCTGGCCCAGCAGGCCTACGATGCGATCCTCGATGCGATCTGCAGCGGCCAGCTCGCGCCGGGCAGCCGCATCATCCAGGAAGACCTCGCCGCCCGCCTTGCCGTCTCGCGCCAGCCGGTGACCCAGGCGCTGCTGCTGCTGCGCAAGCAGGGCTTCCTGCGCGAGACCGGCCGCCGCAGCCTGATCGTCGCGCCGCTCGATGCCGAAGAGGTCCGTCGCGTCTATGCCGTGCGCGGCGTGCTCGACGGCCTGGCCGCCCGCTGCGCCGCCGAGACGAATGCGCAGCGCGCCGCCGCCGAAGGCCCGGAGCTGATCGCGGCCGGACGCAAGGCCGTCTCGGACGGTGCCATGCAGGCGATGATCGCCGCCGATATCGCCTTCCATCGCTTTCTCTATGAATTGTCCGGCAATCCGCTGATCGAGGAATCGGCCAGCCTGCATTGGCAGCATATCCGCCGCGCCATGGGCGGCGTGCTGCGGCGCGGCGACCGGCCGGCGCGCGTCTGGGACGAGCATGCCGCGATTCTGGCCGCCGTTGCCGCCGGCGCTTGCGACGAAGCCGAGCGTCTGTCGCGCAGGCATGCCGGGCAGGCGGCGACGGAACTGGCCGCGCAGCTGCAGGCGGCGGCCCAGACACAGACAGAAGAAGCCGACGACAGGACGCCAACCGGAGGAAACCGCCATGAAGTTGAGTCAGCAGCAGATCGCCGAGTTTCATGACCTGGGATACCTGATCATCCCGGACTGCTTCTCCGCCGAGGAAGTCGAATTGCTGCGCCGCGAGGCGGAAGAGATCTATCGTTTGCAGCGCCAGGAGATCTGGCGCGAGAAGTCCGGCGCGCCGCGCACGGCCTTTGCCGCCCATACCTATAACGAAGCCTTCCGCCGGCTCGGCCGGCATCCGCGCCTGATCGGGCCGGTCGAGCAGGTCTTCGGCGAACAGCTCTACATGCATCAGTACAAGGTCAACGCCAAAGCCGCCTTCGACGGCGAGGTATGGCAATGGCACCAGGATTACGGCACCTGGGCGCGCGACGACGGCATGCCCGAGCCGCGGGCGATGAACATTTCGGTCTTCCTCGACGAGGTGATGCCGATCAACGGGCCGCTCATGTTCATCCCGAAAAGCCATCGCCACGGCGTCCTCGATGCCGGCCACGACCTGGAGACGACCTCCTATCCGCTCTGGACGCTCGACAAGGACACCGTCGCCAAGCTGGTCGATCAGGGCGGCATCGTCGCGCCGACCGGCAAGCCCGGCACGGTGCTGATGTTCCACGGCAACCTGGTGCATGGCTCGGCCGGCAACATCACGCCTTTTCCGCGCAAGATCGTCTATCTGACGTTGTGCGCGGTCTCGAACCATATCCGCAAGCCGACCCGGCCGGAATGGATCGCGCATCGCGATTTCACGCCGATCGAGCCGCTTGACGACGACTGCCTGCTGGAACTGGCGCGCGAAAGCCGCGAGGCGGCGCAATGAACCTCTTCGCGCTGCTGCAGAAACGCGCCGCCGCCGGCAAGCCTGTCCGCGTCGGCCTGATCGGCGCCGGCAAGTTCGGCACAATGTTTCTCGCCCAGGCACGGCGCCTGAACGGCCTGCATCTCTACGGCGTCGCCGATCTGGCGCCGGAGCGGGCCAAAGCCTCGCTCGGCCGCGCCGGCTGGCTGCCCGAGCAGATCGGCGCCGGAAGTTTCGCCGAAGCGCTGAAAAGCGGCGCCACCCATGTCACCGACAGCGCCGAGGCCCTGATCAAGGCCGATGGCATGGAAGTGGTGATCGACGCCACCGGCAGCCCGGCCGCCGGCATCCGCCATGCGCTCATGGCCTGCGCGCATGGTCGCCATATCGTCATGGTCAATGTCGAGGCCGATGCCCTGGCCGGGCCGCTGCTCGCGCAGCAGGCCGAACAGGCCGGCATCGTCTATTCGCTGGCCTATGGCGATCAGCCGGCCCTGATCGCCGAGATGGTCGATTGGGCGCGCGCCACCGGCTTCGACGTGATCGCCGCCGGCAAGGGCACCAAGTATCTGCCGGTCTATCACGCGGCGACGCCGCAGACAGTCTGGCAGCATTACGGCTTCACCGACGAGCAGGTGGCGAACGGCGACTTCAACGCGCAGATGTTCAACTCCTTCCTCGACGGCACCAAATCCGGCATCGAGATGGCGGCGGTGGCCAATGCCTGCGATCTGACCCCGGCGCCGGATGGGCTCGCCTTCCCGCCCTGCGGCGTCGACGATCTGCCGATGGTGATGCGGCCGGCGGTGGCGGGCGGCCATCTGCATCACAAGGGCCAGGTGGAAGTGATCTCCTCGCTGGAGCGCGACGGGCGGCCGGTCTTCCGCGATCTGCGCTGGGGCGTCTATGTCGCCTTCGAGGCGCCGAACGATTATGTGAAACGCTGCTTTGCCGAATACGGCCTCAGGACCGACGACAGCGGCCGTTACAGCGCGATGTACAAGCCCTATCACCTGATCGGCCTGGAATTGTCGATCTCGGTGCTGTCCGCCGCCTTGCGCGGCGAGCCGACCGGCTGCCCGCGCGGCTTCCGCGGCGATGTCGTCGCGACGGCCAAGCGCGATCTTGCCGCCGGCGAGAAGCTGGACGGCGAGGGCGGCTATACGGTCTGGGGCAAGCTGATGCCGGCGGCGGACTCGCTGCGCCTGGGCGGCCTGCCGATCGGGCTGGCGCATAACGTCACGCTCAGGCAGCCGGTCAAGGCCGGCCGGCCGGTGCGCTGGAGCGACGTCGCCTATGACGCAACCGATGACGCCATCGCCTTCCGACGGCGGATGGAGCAGGCCTTCATGCCGCCGGATCCTGCAGGGAAAGAAGCGGCGCGCGCCGCCGAGTAGCAGCGGAGTAGGTCAGGCTCAATAGGTCAGACTTAAGCGGCGGCGCACATGATCGCGCCGCCGCGCCCGTGCCGTCGGCCGGCAGGCTTACGGCTGATAGCGGAGAACCTGCGGCGACAACCCATGCAGCTGGTCGCGGTGTTCCTCGATCATCGGCACCATGTCCGCCGCGGCGAGGCGCAGGGTCTGGTTGTCGCCGTTCTGCGCATAATTCTGATGCAGGCGCAGCGCCTCTTCATGGCCGTAGGTCTGCATGTTGACGTAAGTCTGATCGAAGGCCGAGGTCGACACCGTCTCCAATTCGTTCAGCATCTGCTGATGCCGGGCATCCAGAACGGCCGGCTGGACGGCGACATTCGCCTTCTCGGCATAGCTGGCCATGCGATGCGTCGCCCGCATATGGTTGTCGACCATCTCCTGGCCGAACGCCTTGATTTCCGGCTTTTGCGCGCGCCGCGCGGCGATGCGGCCGGCTTCGATCTCGAACAGGTCGGTCTGCCCGGCCTGTGCGAGATAGCCCTGCGCCGTCGTCGGCATCACCGGCGCCCACAGTTTTCCGTGATAGGCCGGCGGCGTGGACACATTCTGCGCCAGCGCCGGCGCGGCGCCGGCGGCCGCGAACAGGATGGTGGCGATGGCGGCGGTCGTTATCGTCGTCTTCATTTCTTGACCCTCCATTGCACGGTCGGATTGCACAGTCGGTTGCACATTGCGTCGGTTGCGAAACGGGCCCGCTGCGAGAGGGGGCCCGCTGCGAGACGGGATGAGGTCCAACGCCGTGGCGGCCAAGAGGTTCCGCTGGTTTATCGCCGTTCCGCCCGCCGCATTTCCGCCAGGTTCCGCGCCGCCGCTTCGGTCGCTTGGCGGCGCTTTTCCAGCATTGCCGCCATCGCCGACCGCAATTGTGCGACGATTTCCGCGCCGGCGCCCTCGGGCGATCCGGCCTGAAACGGCGGCGCCGGATCGTATTCGATGCCGAGCTGGATCGCCTTCGCCGCCGTTTCGCCGGCCATCCGCGCCACCAGGGCGAGGGCGAAATCGATGCCGGCGGTCACGCCGCCGCCGCTGGCGCGGTTGCGGTCGATCACCCAGCGTTCCCGCACCGGGATGGCGCCGAATGCGGCAAGCTGCTCATGCGAGGCCCAGTGCGTGGTGGCGCGATAGCCTTCCAGCAGCCCGGCGGCGCCGAGCACCAGCGCCCCGGTGCAGACCGAGGTGATCCACTTGGCCCGCCCGGCCTGGCGGCGCAGGAAATCCAGCGTCTCGCGATCTTCCATCAGTGCGATCTGGCCCGGCCCGCCGGGAACGCAGATCACGTCGAATTGCGGCGCTTCGGCGAAAGTGGTCGAGGGCAGGATCGCCATGCCGCGATCGCAATGCACCGGCTCCAGCGTCTTCCACACCAGATGCACATCGGCGCCGGGCAGGCGGGCGAAGACCTCGTAGGGACCGGTCAGGTCGAGCTGGGTCAGGGCGGGAAACAGCAACAGGCCGATCTGCATGGCGAGGCTCCTCGAATGGTTTCGATCAGGCGGTTTTCTGGCGGCCGAAGCGGCGCCGGTAGTCGGCCGGCGCGACGCGGAAGGATTGATGGAAGCGCCGGCGCAGGGTTTCGTCCGAGCCGAAACCGCATTGCCGGGCAATCTGCTTGAGCGGCTGGCGCGTCTGCTCGAGCGCGGCGCGCGCCGCCTCCAGGCGCAAACGGGCGACATACTGCGCCGGCGTGGTGCCGAAGCTTTCGGCAAAGCGGCGGGCGAAGCTGCGCGGCGACATGCCGACCGCATCGGCCAGGCGTTCGACCGTCCAGTTCTCCTTCAATCGCTGCCGGATCAGATTGCCGAGCTGCGCCAGCTTCGCATCCGCCACGCTCTGGCCGGCCAGCAGCGTCGAGAATTGCGACTGGCCGCCGGCGCGCCGGGCATAGACCACCAGCGACTTGGCGACATCCAGCGCCAGTTGGCCGCCGTGATCGGCTTCGATCAGCGCCAGAGCCAGGTCGATGCCGGCGGTCACGCCGGCGGAAGTCCACAGATGGCCGTCGCGCACATAGATCGCGTCGGGCGTGAAACGGATTTTCGGGAAACGCTTGGCCAGCCAGCCGCAGCTGCGCCAATGGCCGGTGGCGCGCTTGCCGTCCAGCAGGCCGGCGCCGGCGAGCGGAAAGTTGCCGGTGCAGACCGAGCCGAACCGGCGCACCTTCGCCGCCGCCTGCCGCAGCAGGCGATGCACCTGCGGATCGCCGATCGCGGCGCGCGCGCCGGGTCCGCCGGCCACCAGCAGGGTGTCGGTCCGGGCGATCAGGCGCGCGTCCAGCTTCTCGGTCATCACCGGCACGCCGTTCGACATGCGCAGCATTCCGCCCGCGACGGAGGCAAGGTGCACGCGATAGGCGTTCCCCGGCCGGCCGTTCGCCGGCTCGGCGCTCAGCCGGTCGGCGGCGTCGAAAGCCTCCAGCGGCCCGGCCGCATCGAGCAGCAGGCCGTCGGGAAAGGTCAGGATCACGATATGGCGCGGTTCGCTCTTGCTCATGTCGTCATTCTGGCATGGCGCGTATCTGGCAGGAATGACAAACAGCCAACGGATTCTGCCAAACAGGGGCGGCGGAACACCGGGCGCGGATGGCGGCGCAGAATCTGGCGAAATCGTGGAACAAGCATCCTGGCCGCCGGTTGCTTTCCCCATGGCAGATCGCATCGGCGCGCCGCCTTCCGATAGCCTGCTGCCCCCCAGCTTTCAGCGCGATGCACCTGCCGTCAGCAACTTACGGCGGAGGGAGTCATCGTGCCTGCCAATCTGCGCCTGCTTGTGCCCAGCCTGTTCGCAATCTGCGCGTTCACCCTGGCGACGCCGCTGCATGACATCGCCTTTGCCAGAGGCGGCGGCGGAGGCGCCGGCGGGGGTGGCGGTGCCGGTTCCGGCGGCGGTGCAGGCGGTGGTGGGGCTGGAGGCGGTGGCGGTGCTGGCTCCGGTGGCGGTGGTTCTGGCGGTGCAGGCGGAGGTGGATCGGGCGGCGGAGCCGGGGCAGGAAGCGGTGGCGCAGGAGGCGGTGCTGGTGGCGCTGGGGCCGGTGGCGGTGCTGGCGGAGCAGGAGGTGGTGGTGCCGGTTCTGGCGGAGGCGGTTCTGGCGGAGCCGGTGCAGGTGGTGGCGCAGGCGCAGGCGGAGGTGGATCGGGCGGTGGCGGGGCAGGAAGCGGTGGTGCGGGTGGCGCAGGCGGTGCGGCTGGCGCCGCTGCCGGCGCTGCCGCCAGTGCTGCCGGCGCTGCCGCCAGTGCTGCCGGTGCTGCAGCCGGTGCTGCGGCCAGTGCTGCCGGTGCCGCGGCCGGAGCTGCTGCAGGAGCTGCCGGCGCTGCCGCTGGGGCTGCCGCCGGTGCGGCCGCTGCTGCCGCCGGTGCGGCTGCTGCTGCCGCCGGCGGCGTGGGTGGCGCAGCCAGTGGAACCTCGGCCAGCGGCTCAGGTGGCGGCGGGTCGGCTGCGGCATCGAGTGGCGCGGCATCGAATGGTGCGGCATCGTCCGGCGCGGCAGGAACGGGGACGGCCGACGCGGCCGCCGGTCTGGGCGGCGGCCCGGATGTCGGAGCCGTCGGCGTCGTCGCGAATGCGCCGCTCGCGCCTGCCGTTCCGGCCACCGCGGTTCCAGCCGCGGCAGCCATGGGCAGGCCGAAGCCGGGCGGGATCAGCGTTCGCGGCCTGGGCCTGGCGACGGCGCCGGCCGCCCAGTCCAGCGCCACATCGGCCGGCAGACTGGGAACGGCGCCGCTGGTTGGCGTCACCGTCGTCGAACTCGATGGCGGCCGCGGCATGACCGTGCCCGGCCGCGCGCTGGTGTCGGGCGGGGAGCTGTCGGTGGCGCAGAATGCCGCGCGGGACAAGCCGGGAAGCGGCGGCGGCCCGTCGCTGGTTCAAGGCCCCGGCGCCGGCCTGGCGCCGAAAGCCGATATCGGCTCGCCGCTCGGCCTGTTCGTCAGCCAGCAGCAGCGACAGCCCTAGCCGGCGGCCGGGCCTGGCTCTGCCAAACGCTCTGGCCGGCCAGGCCGAGCATGACCCGATCGATGCGCGGCATGCTGATCGCTGCGGCTGGCGTCACGATCATGCGACCGCGTCGCCGAAGCAGCCGATGAAGGCGCGCAGCGCGGCGCTGTCATGTCCATCGCGGCGGCGCACGAACAGGGTCTGCACCCGGCCCTGCTCGGGCGGGATCGGCTGGATCCGCACCGCCGGCCGGAGCGTGCTCTTTTCAACGGCGGCGCGCGGCAGCAGCGTGATGCCGACATTGGCGCTGACGCAGCCGAGAATGCCTTCCAGCGTGCCGAATTCCAGGCGCCGGAACGGCATCCAGCCGAGGCTGGAGAAATACTGCTCCAGCCGCTGGCGATACGAACAGCCGGCGCGGAACACCACCGCGGTCGGGGCCGGATGGGCAGCGCGGTAGGCGGCCAGATCGGGCCAGGATTGCGCCATCACCAGCACCAGTTCCTCTTCCACCAGCGGCACGGCGATCAGGTCCGGATGCTCGACCGGGGCGGCGACGAAGGCGCCGTCGATGCTGCGCTCCAGCACCCTGTCCAGCAGCGCCGCGGTCGTGCCGGTGCCGATATCGAGCTGCACATCGGGACAGCCGGCATGAAAGCGCGCCAGCAAAGCGGGCAGGCGCACGGCCGCCGTCGTCTCCATCGTGCCGATCGCCAGCGCGCCGCCCACCGCGCCGTCCTGCTTCACCGCCTGCCGGGCTTCGGCGGCCAGGGCGATCATCTGGCCGGCATAGGGCAGCAGCCGCTGGCCCGCCGCGGTCAGCCGCATGCCGCGGCTATGGCGGTTGAACAAGGCCGTCCCCAGCCGCTCTTCCAGCAGCTTGATCCGGGTGGTGACGTTGGACTGCACCGTGTTGAGCTGCTGCGCCGCCCGGCTGATGCTGCCGCAGCGGGCGACGGCGGCGAAATAGGACAGATCGGAGAGTTCCATGGCAGATATCTCTGTTTGAGATGGTTTATATCGTTGGATTTCGCTTCCGACGATATCATGGAAGGGGCTAGCCTATCAGGCGGAATTCGCAAGGAGGCTCCCATGGCACTGACGACCGCCCTGACCCGCCGTCTCGGCATCCGCCATCCCGTCATCTCGGCACCCATGCATCTGGTCGCCGGCGGCGCTCTGGCATCGGCCGTCAGCGCGGCGGGCGGATTGGGACTGATCGGCGGCGGCTATGGCGATGCGAGCTGGCTCGACCAGCAGTTCGATATCGCCGCCGGCCAGCGCATCGGCGTCGGTTTCATCACCTGGTCGCTGCGCAAATCCCCGCCGCTGCTGACCGATGCCCTCAAGCGCAGGCCCGTGGCGGTGATGCTGTCCTTCGGCGATCCGCGGCCTTTCGTCGACGAAATCCGCGCCGCCGGCGCGCTGCTGATCTGCCAGTGCCAGAATATCGACCATGTCTGGGATGCGATCGATGTCAAAGCCGACATCATCGTCGCCCAGGGCGCGGAGGCGGGCGGCCACGGCGCGCTGCGCGGCACGCTGTCCTTCGTGCCGGAAGCGGCCGACCTGATCGCCGCCCATGCGCCAGACGCCATCCTGGTCGCCGCCGGCGGCATCGCCGATGGCCGGGGACTTGCCGCCGCGCTGGCGCTGGGCGCCGAGGGCGCCCTGGTCGGCACGCGCTTCTGGGCCTCCGCCGAGGCCCTGGTGCATCGTCGCCATCACGAAGCGGCCATCGCGGCAAGCGGCGACGAGACGATCAGGACGACGGTGGTCGACATCGCCCGCCAGATTCCCTGGCCGCGCGGCTTCACCGCGCGAGTTTGCCGCAACGCCTTCACGCAGCGCTGGCACGGCCGCGAGGACGAGCTGGAGCGGGCCGCGGCCGTCGAGGGACCGCGCTATCGCCAGGCCTTCACGGCCGGCGATCCGGACAATACCGGCGTGTGGTTCGGCGAAGCCGCGGGCATCATCCGCAGCATCGAGCCGGCCGCCGCGATCGTCGAGACGATGGCGCAGCAGGCGGAAGCCGCATTGAAGAGGATCGCATCGTGAGCAACGATTTCTGCCGGCGCCTCGGCATTGCGCATCCCGTGCTGCTGGCGCCGATGGCGGGCGAGGCCGCGAAGCCGGCCCTGGCGGCGGCGATCGTCAGCCGCATGATGGCGCAGGCGAAGGCGGCGCTGCCGCAGCTATGATCGGCGTTCTGCTGTATTCGTGCGGCAAGGCTGGCGGGAATTGCGGCGGCCGCCCCTTGTCATCGGCGGCCCCCCCGGTAAAGTCAGCCATCCGGTATGAAACAGGGCCGGCCTCGGTATTTTTCCGGCGTTCCAGGGAGTGAAACATGGCGAAAGAACTGCATCATTTCATCGGCGGCAAGAAGCTGCCCGGAAAATCGGGCCGTTTCCTCGACGTTCATAATCCGAGCACCGGCGAGGTCGGCGCCAGGGCGCCGCTGGCCAGCAAGGCCGAGGTCGAGGCCGCGATCGCCGACAGCCAGAAGGCTTTCGAGGCCTGGAGCGCCACCTCGCCGCTGGCGCGCGCCCGCGTGATGTTCAAGTTCAAGGAGCTGTGCGAGAAGCATGCCGACGAGATCGCGCTGCTGATCTCGAACGAGCACGGCAAGGTGTTCTCCGATGCCAAGGGCTCGCTGCAGCGCGGCCTGGAGGTGGTCGAATTCGCCTGCGGCATCCCGCATCTGCAGAAGGGCGAGTATTCCGACGGCGTCTCGCGCGGCATCGACGTCTATTCGATGCGCCAGCCGCTCGGCGTGGTCGCCGGCATCACGCCGTTCAACTTCCCGGCCATGGTGCCGATGTGGATGTTCGCCGTGGCGATCGCCTGCGGCAACACCTTCGTGCTGAAGCCGAGCGAGAAGGATCCGAGCTGTCCGCTGCGGCTCGCCGAACTGATGCTGGAGGCCGGCGCGCCTCCGGGCGTGCTGAACTGCGTGATCGGCGACAAGGAAGCGGTCGATACGCTGCTGGCTGATCCGCGCATCCAGGCGGTCAGCTTCGTCGGCTCGACGCCGATCGCACAGTATGTCTATGCAACGGCGGCGGCGCACGGCAAGCGCGTGCAGGCGATGGGCGGCGCCAAGAACCACATGATCGTCATGCCGGACGCCGACATGGATCAGGCGGTGGATGCGCTGATCGGCGCCGGCTACGGCTCGGCCGGCGAGCGCTGCATGGCGGTTTCGGTGGCGGTTCCCGTCGGCAAGGGCACGGCCGACAAGCTGGTCGAAGCCCTGGCGCCGCGCGTGCGGGCGCTGAAGGTCGGCCCCAGCACCGACAAGGACAGCGAGATGGGTCCGCTGGTGACCAAGGAGCATCTTGCCAAGGTCAAGAGCTATGTCGATCTCGGTGTCGAGGAAGGCGCCAAGCTGGTGGTGGACGGCCGCAGCCTGAAGCTGCAGGGCTACGAGAACGGCTATTTCATGGGCGGCTGCCTGTTCGACAACGTCAAGCCGAACATGCGCATCTACAAGGAGGAGATTTTCGGGCCCGTGCTCAGCGTCGTGCGCACCGAAAGCTTCGACGAAGCGGCCAGGCTGCCGACCGAGCATGAATTCGGCAACGGCGTGGCGATCTTCACCCGCGACGGCGATGCGGCGCGCGACTTCGCGGCCCGGGTGCAGGTCGGCATGGTCGGCATCAATGTGCCGATCCCGGTGCCGGTCGCGTTCCATACCTTCGGCGGCTGGAAGAAGTCGGCCTTCGGCGACACCAACCAGCATGGTCCGGAAGGCGTGCGCTTCTACACCAAGATCAAGACGGTGACGGCGCGCTGGCCGACCGGCATCCGTGCCGGCGCCGAGTTCAACATCCCGACGCTGAAATAGGCGTCGGCGCTTTGCCTTGGAACGGGCGGCGGGCTAGCCTGCCGCCCGTCGCGTTTTTTTGAAGCCTCCGCATGAATGTCCAGGACCTTTACCGCAGCAAAGTCGCCGCCGGCGAACTGACCGGCGATCCGGCGCAGGAACTCGCCGTCGAAAAGCTCGAATTGCTCAGCCGGCGGCTGGCGCATTATCAGCCGGGCAGCGAGGATGGCTGGCTGCAGCGCCTCAGCTTCGGCCGCAAGCGCGAGCCGGCGCCGCAGGGCCTGTACATCTACGGCGAAGTCGGCCGCGGCAAATCCATGCTGATGGACCTGTTCTTCGCCGCGACGCCCGTCGAGAAGAAGCGCCGCGTGCATTTCCATGCCTTCATGCAGGAGGTGCATGCCGCAATCTTCCGCTATCGCCAGCTGCCCGAGGACGATCCGGAGCGGAAGAAGGGCGGCGACGATCCGATCCGCCCGGTGGCCAAGGCGATCGCGCGCGAGGCCTGGCTCCTGTGCTTCGACGAGATTCAGGTGACCGACGTCGCCGACGCGATGATCCTCGGCCGCCTGTTCGAGAAGCTGTTCAACCGCGGCGTCGTCGTGGTGGCGACCTCGAATCGCGCGCCGGACGACCTCTATCAGGGCGGCCTGAACCGGCAGTTGTTCCTGCCCTTCATCGCGCTGTTCAAGGACAAGCTGGATGTGCTGCATCTCGCCGCCTCGCGCGATTACCGCCTGCAGCGCTTAAGCCGCGAGCAGGTCTGGTTCGCGCCGCTGGGCCTGGCCGCCGATGCCGCGCTGGACCGCGTCTTCGCCTTGCTGACCGACGATGCGCCCGGCGCGCCGGCCGCGCTCGACGTGCTGGGCCGCAAGGTCGCCGTGCCGGCCCAGGCGCGCGGCGTGGCGCGGTTCGCCTTCGCCGATCTGTGCGAACAGCCGCTCGGCCCGGCCGATTATCTGGCGATCGCCAGGACCTATCATACGCTGGTGCTGAGCGGCATCCCGCGGCTCGGCCCCGACAAGCGCAACGAGGCCAAGCGGTTCGTCACCCTGATCGATGCGCTTTACGAGGCGAAGGTGAAGCTGATCGCCGCCGCCGAAGCCGCGCCGGAGCGGCTTTATCCGGAAGGCGACGGCGCCTTCGAATTCCAGCGCTGCGTCTCAAGGCTCAATGAGATGCAGAGCGAGGATTACCGCGCGCTGGAGCACAGCCCTTAGGCACTCGCAATCGTCATGCCCGGATGTCATGCCCGGGCTTGGCCCGGGCATCCAGCGGATCACGTCCGGAGACGACGCTGTGCGTCAATTCGGCAGCAGCAGATCCCGCGCGCGGTCGAGCCGGGCGCCTTCGAGCTGCGCGCCGAGCAGATTGGCGCCCTCGAAGCGGCCATCGGTCAGGTCGGCGCCGGTCAGATTGGCCTGCCGCAGGTCGGCATCGCGCAGATCGGCGGCGACCAGGCTGGCGCCGGTCAGATTGGCATTGGCGAGGTTCGCCTTCTTCAGCTTGGCGGCGCCCAGATTGGTGCGGGCGGCGCGCGTATTCGGTGCATCGTCCTTGATCGCCGCCAGATTGGCATGGCTGAGATCGGCGGCATCGAGCGTCGCGCGCGACAGGCTGGCGCCGCGCAGATTCGCCTTGGTGAGTTCGGCGCCGCGCAGGTCGGCGAAATTGAGCCGCGCCAGGGCGAGATTGGCATTGGCCAGCCGCGTCCGCGCGAAGCAGGCGCGTTCGAGCAGGGCGCCCATCAGGTTGATGCCGTGCAGGTCGCGGCCGGAGAAGTCGAAATCGCTCAGATCCGCGCGCTGGCCCTGGCGGCCTTCGGAATGGACCCAGAGATCATGCAGGCGCAGCACCTCGGAAAGGTCTTCCGGCGCATGGCGCGAGGCCGCGGCGAAGATCGCCGCCGCCAGTTCCGGCCGGGCGCGCATTTCGGCTTCCAGGATGGCGCCGCGCAGATCGGCGCCGGCGAAATTGGCGCCTTCGACCAGCGCGCCCGACAGGCTGGCGCCGGTCAGGGTGGCGCCGGAGAAGTCGGAGCCTTTCAGATCGGCGCCTTCCAGCCGGGCCGAGGTCATCTGCGCCTTGCGCAGATCGGCGCCGGACAGGTTGCTGTCGCCGAGATTGGCATCGGCGAAATCGGCATGCAGGGCGAAAGCCTTGGGCAGTTGCGCGCCGGACAGGTCGGCGCGCTGCGCCGAGGCGCCCGACAGGTCGATGGCGCGCTTGGTCGGGCCGCTATCCGACAGCCGGCCATCGGCGTCGTAGACGGGAGCGAGCGCTTCGGCGCCGTTCGATTCGGCCATGTTGGCGTCGTTCAGGCCGGCGGCGCGCAGGCAGGCGCCGCGCAGATCGGCCCAGCGCAGGTCGGCGCCGCCAAGGCTGGCATTGCGGAAATCCGAACCGCCGCATTTCGACATCGACAGCCTGGCGCCGTCGAGGCGGGCGCGGTGCAGCCGCGCCCCGGTCAGGTCGGCCAGGGTGAGATTGACGCCGGTCAGGTCGGCGTCGGACAGGTCGGTGAAAGCCAAGGCGGCCGGCTGGGCATCGGCCTTGCCGGCCAGATGGGCTTCATGCTCGCGCAGGACGTCGCGCAGCTTTTCCGCGCTTACTTTCGTCAGGTGCGCGGGTGCCCCGCGGGAAAAATCGCCCATACCGCCCTGCGGCTGTGGAGTGGAAAGAACCAGAATCGACAGCGCAGTGTACTTGGGTCAGCCCCGCCGTGCCACTGTCAGATTCTGTGACTTTTGTCACTCCCGCAAATATCAGCCGCGCCGCTCGACCATCAGCTTCTTGATCTCGCCGATGGCCTGGGCCGGGTTCAGTCCCTTCGGGCAGGTCTGGGCGCAGTTCATGATGGTATGGCAGCGATACAGCCGGAAGGGATCTTCCAGGTTGTCGAGCCGCTCGCCGGTCATCTCGTCGCGGCTGTCGGCGATCCAGCGATAGGCCTGCAGCAGGATGGCCGGGCCGAGATAGCGCTCGGAATTCCACCAGTAGCTCGGGCAGGCCGTCGAGCAGCAGGCGCACAGGATGCACTCGTAGAGGCCGTCCAGCTTGGCGCGCTCCTCCGGCGACTGCTTGCGCTCGCGCGCCGGGGCCGGGCTCTGGGTCTTCATCCAGGGCTGGATCGAGGCGTATTGGGCATAGAAGTTGGTCAGGTCCGGCACCAGGTCCTTGACCACCGGCATATGCGGCAGCGGGTAGATCTTCACATCCTCCTTGATGTCCTCGATCGCCTTGGTGCAGGCCAGCGTATTGCCGCCGTCGATATTCATGGCGCAGGAGCCGCAGATGCCCTCGCGGCAGGAGCGGCGGAAGGTCAGCGTCGGGTCGATTTCGTTCTTGATCTTGATCAGCGCGTCCAGAACCATCGGGCCGCAATCGTTGAGGTCGATCTCGTAGGAATCGACCCGCGGATTCTGGCCGTCGTCCTGGCTCCAGCGGTAGATGCGGAAGGTCTTGGTGCGGCGCTGCTCGCCGGCCTGGGCCGGCGGCAGGGCGAAGGTCTTGCCTTCGGTGATCTTGGAATTCTTCGGCAGCGAAAAAGCGACCATGGTGTTGCGATCCTCGTCGGCTCGACCTTAGTAGACGCGCTTCTTGGGCTCGATATACGCGATATCGTTAGTAAGCGTGTGGGTATGCACCGGGCGGTAATCCAGCGTGACCTTGCCCTTGCTGTCCATCCAGGACAGCGTGTGCTTCATCCAGTTGGCATCGTCGCGCTCGGCGAAATCCTCGCGCGCATGGGCGCCGCGGCTTTCCTTGCGGTTCTCGGCGCCATGCATGGTCACCACCGCCTGGCGGATCAGATTGTCGAGTTCCAGCGTCTCGACCAGATCCGAGTTCCAGATCAGCGAACGGTCGCTGACGGCGACGTCCGGCATCATCTGGTAGACCTCGTCGATCAGCTTGACGCCTTCCTTCAGCACCTCGCCGGTGCGGTACACCGCGCAGTTGGTCTGCATGGTGCGCTGCATCCTGTCGCGGATCCGCGCCGTCGGGCTGCCGCCCTTGGCATGGCGGAACTGGTCCAGCCGGGCCAGCGCTTCCTCGCCGGCCTTGGGCATGTCCTTGTGCTTGCCGTTCTTCTCGACGATCTGCGCCGCGCGGATGGCGGCGGCGCGGCCGAAGACGACGAGGTCGATCAGCGAGTTCGAGCCCAGGCGGTTGGCGCCGTGCACCGACACGCAGGCCGCTTCGCCGACCGCCATCAGGCCGGGCACGACATGGTCCGGGTTGCCGTCCTTCAGGGTGACGACTTCGCCGTGATAGTTGGTCGGGATGCCGCCCATGTTGTAGTGCACGGTCGGCAGCACCGGGATCGGCTGCTTGGTGACGTCGACGCCGGCGAAGATCTTGGCGCTTTCCGAGATGCCGGGCAGGCGCTCGTGCAGGATCTTCGGATCGAGATGATCCAGGTGCAGGTAGATGTGGTCCTTGTTCTTGCCCACGCCGCGGCCTTCGCGGATTTCCATGGTCATGGCGCGGCTGACCACGTCGCGCGAGGCGAGGTCCTTGGCCGACGGCGCATAGCGTTCCATGAAGCGCTCGCCTTCGGAATTGACCAGATAGCCGCCCTCGCCGCGGGCGCCCTCGGTGATCAGGCAGCCGGCGCCGTAGATGCCGGTCGGATGGAACTGCACGAATTCCATGTCCTGCAGCGGCAGGCCGGCGCGCAGCACCATGCCGCCGCCATCGCCCGTGCAGGTATGCGCCGAGGTGCAGGAGAAATAGGCGCGGCCATAGCCGCCGGTCGCCAGCACCACCATCTGGGCGCGGAAGCGGTGGATGGTGCCGTCCGACAGGTTCCAGGCCATCACGCCGCGGCAGGCGCCTTCCTCGTCCATGATCAGGTCGAGGGCGAAATACTCGATGAAGAACTCGGTGTCGTATTTCAGCGACTGCTGGTACAGCGTGTGCAGGATGGCATGGCCGGTGCGGTCGGCGGCGGCGCAGGTGCGCTGGGCCGGCTCCTTGCCGAAATGCTTGGTCATGCCGCCGAAGGCGCGCTGGTAGATCTTGCCTTCCTCGGTGCGCGAGAACGGCACGCCGAAATGCTCCAGCTCGATCACCGCCGGCACCGCCTCGCGGCACATGTATTCGATCGCGTCCTGATCGCCGAGCCAGTCGGAGCCCTTGACGGTGTCGTACATATGCCAGCGCCAGTCGTCCTCGCCCATGTTGCCGAGCGAGGCCGAGATGCCGCCCTGCGCGGCGACGGTGTGGCTGCGGGTCGGGAACACCTTGGAGATGCAGGCGGTTTTCAGGCCGGCCGCCGCCATGCCCATGGTGGCGCGCAGGCCGGCGCCGCCGGCGCCGACGACGACGACATCGTAGAAATGGTCGTTGATCGGATAGCTAGCAGGCATTGGATCAGGCTCCGAAAAACAGCTTGAGCACCGAGATCGCGGCGATGCCGCCGACCACGAAGATGGCGAAGGTCACCGCCAGCAGGGTTGCGAGCTTGGCGCCCTCGGCATGGATGTAATCCTCGATGATGACCTGCGCGCCGAGCTTGAGATGCCAGAACGCCGCCAGGATGGCGAGCAGGGCGATGATGGCGATCAGCGGATTGTGGAAGGCGGCGGCGACGGTGGCGTGATCGGCGCCGGCCAGCCGGATGACGGTGCCGGTCATCAGCAGGGCGAGCGGAATCAGCGCCACGGCGGTGATGCGCTGGATCCAGAAATGCTGCGTGCCGTCCTTGGCCGAACCGAGGCCGCGGACGCGCTTGAGCGGGGTTTTCATGGTGTTGAGCGGCTTGGACATGACGGGCTCCTCAGCGCAGCGCGTAGGCCAGAATCCAGGCCAGCAGGGTGAGCAGAACGGAGGCGATCAGCGCCCAGCGGGCGGTACGGTTGGCGACCGGGATCCGGTAGCCGTAGCCCATATCCCAGAAGAGATGGCGGATGCCGTTGCACAGATGCAGGAACAGCGCCCAGGTGAAGCCGAACAGGATCAGCCGGCCGAGCCAGGAGGCGATCACGCCATGCACGAAGGCGTAATAGTCCGGTCCGGCGGCGGCGGCGGCCAGCCACCAGGTGAGCAGCAGCGTGCCCAGGCCCAGGCCGATACCGGTGATCCGGTGCAGGATCGACAGGACCATGGTGATCGGCCAGCGGTAGATTTGCAGATGCGGAGAGAGCGGTCGTTCGACGTGCGCCATGATGTGCCTTCGAGTGGGGGCGGGCACCGCAGGAGGGCGGCTCCCGAAAGCGGGCCGATACTAGTCCGACAGGCCGCTTAGTCAACAATTGGGCAACTCTGTTTTTACCGGCCTAAGCCGCGCCCACGCAAGGCGAATCCCGCCCCGAAAGGGCAGATTTGAAATTACGTCAAGAAAGCGAAACACCTGCCGCGGCGCTGCTGCGGCAGGTGTGGCGGTTCTGGCGGCGATTGCGCCGCCGCTCAGCGCAGGTCGTAGGCGCGTTCGCCGTGCACGGTGATGTCGAGCCCTTCGAATTCCTGCTCCTGGCTGACGCGCAGGCCGAGCGTGGCCTTCAGGCCGGCCAGGATGATCCAGCTCATCAGGCCGGCCCAGGCGGCGGTGGCGCCGAGGCCGAGCAGCTGGCTGCCGAGCTGGGCTGCGGCGGAGACGCCGGCGCCGAAGCCGGTGCCGCCCAGGCCGGGCTGGCCGATCACGGCGACGAGGACGATGCCGAGCGCGCCGCCGATGCCATGCACGGCGAAGACGTCGAGCGAATCGTCCAGCCTGAGGCGCTGTTTCATCAGCGTGGTGATGCTGAAGCAGATGAGGCTGCCGCAGATGCCGGCCAGAAGGCCCCCGGCCGGTCCGGCCACGCCGGCGGCCGGCGTGATGGTGGCCAGCCCGGCGATCAGCCCGGTGACGATGCCGACCAGCGACGGGCGGCCATGGCGCAGCCATTCGATCGCCATCCAGGTCAGCGCGCCGCCCGCCGCCGACATATGGGTGGCGATCATGGCCATGCCGGCGCTGCCGTTGGCGGCGAGCGCCGAGCCGGCGTTGAAGCCGTACCAGCCGACCCAGAGCATGCCGGCGCCGGTCGCGGTCATGCCGGGACTGTGCGGCAGCATCGGCTCGTGCGGGAAGTCGCGCCTTTTGCCGACCATCAGCGCGGCGATGACGGCGGCCATGCCCGCCGTGACATGCACCACCAGGCCGCCGGCGAAATCGATCACGCCCTGCTGCGCCAGCCAGCCATTGCCCCAGATCCAGTGGCAGATCGGAACGTAGACCAGGAACAGCCACAGGCCGGAGAACCACACGACGGCGGAGAATTTCACCCGCTCGGGATAGGCGCCGACGATCAGCGCCGGCGTGATCACCGCGAAGGTGAGCTGGAACATGAAAAAGACCGCTTCGGGCAGGCCGTCGCGCAGCGTCTCGGCGGTGACGCCGGCGAGGAAGGCGCGGCCCAGGCCGCCGATCACGGCCTGGACATCGCCGCCATCGGTGAAGGCGAGGCTGTAGCCGGCGGCGAGCCAGAGCACCGAGGCGAGCGCGGCGATCAGCACGCAATGCATCAGCACGCTGAGCGCATTCCGCGCCCGCACCAGTCCGGCATAGAACAGCGCCAGCCCGGGCAGCGTCATGAACAGCACCAGGGCGGTGGCGGTCAGCAGCCAGGCGGTGCCGGGGCCGTCCAGCGGTCCGGCCTCGGCGGCGAAGGCCGGGCTGGCGATGGCCGAACCGGCGAACAGCAAAACAGCGGCAAGCGGCGCCGCGGCGCGGCGCGCAAAGGAAGCGATCATCGGGACACCCACCCTGTGCAAGATCGTTATGTCGGGCGCTGTTTCGGACGGCGGGCGAAACGCCGGCGAAACAGGCAGGCTGCCCAAGCACGCGCCATGCCAGCGGCGCGGCGCGGAACCGCTTGATAAACCAGGGGGTGACTGGCCGGCGCCGGAACTTTGCCGTCCAAAGCGGCAATTCTATGCCGAAAGAATCGCCTTTTGCCTAAATTGTGGGCGGGAGATCGCCGGCTTACGCCTAGCTTTGGCGCGGCATCAGCACCCAGTAATCCAGGTCCAGCACCACGCAATCGGGGTATTTGCCGGCGGCGTCCTTGTCGGGGAAGCCGGCCGCCGGCTGATCCTTCAGGGCGAGCGTGCGCAGGCGCAGCGCGCCGACATCCTTGCGGCCCGGCAGTTCGGCCTTCTCCAGCACCTCCGACCAGGCATAGACGGTATGGCCGGCCAAGGTCGGATTGACATGGCGGCCGCCATTGATCGCGGCAATGAAAGCCGCGTTGGCGAGGCCGTTGAACGACAGCGCGCGCGCCAGGCTGATGATATGGCCGCCATAGATCAGCCGGCGGCCGAGCTTCTCGCGGCCCTGGCGGAACTGGTCGAAATGCACCTTGGCGGTGTTCTGATACAGGCGGGTGGCGAGCATATGCTCGGCCTCCTCGATGGTCATGCCGTCGACATGATCGATCTTCTCGCCGGCGGCGTAATCCTCCCAGGCATGCGGGCTGCCCGCCAGGCCCCAGTCGTAATGCGCGAAATCGAGGCCCGCCGGCACCTGCAGCTGTTCGGGCGCGACGCGGCCGGCAAGCTGCGGCACATGCTCCTGCCGGATGGCGGCGCTTTCGTCGCGCTTCTTCACCATCACCCAGCGCACGTAATCCAGCACCGCTTCGCTGCCGCGATAGCCGGTGCTTCGCACATAGACGACGCCGGTTTTGCGGTTCGAATTCTCCTTCAGGCCGATGACGCGCGAGACGCTGTGCAGGCTGTCGCCGGGATAGACCGGCCTGAGCCAGCGGCATTCGGCATAGCCGAGATTGGCGACGGCGTTCAGCGAGACATCCGGCACGGTCTTGCCGAAGACGATATGGAAGGCCAGCAGGTCGTCGAGCGGCGCCGCCGGCAAGCCGAGCTGGCGGGCGAAGCTGTCCGCCGACTGCACCGCGAAGCGCGAACCGTACAGCGCCGTATACAGCGCGGCATCGCCCGCGCTCACCGTGCGCGGCGTGGCATGGCGGATTTCCTGCTCCAGCCGGAAATCCTCGAAGAAATTGCCCGGATTGGTCTTGGTGGTCATGCTCTCTGGCCCGTTTTCCCCGTCATGCCTGGGCCAAGCCCGGGCATCCGTTCCGATTATCCGCGCGACGGAACCGTCCTATGGACCCCTCGGGGCTCGCCCAAGGGGGGGGCGATTCTTCGCCAAGCTCTACGTCGCCTGCATCGCCTCGATCGCCGCGGCCAGGGCCGCCAGCTTTTTCGCCTGCTCGACATGCAGGTTCTCGACCAGCTTGCCGTCCACCAGCACCACGGCCTTGCCCTGCCGCGCGGCCTCGTCGAAGGCGGCGATGATCTTATGCGCCTGCGCCACCTGTTCGGGCGTCGGCGCGAAGACGCGGTTGGCGGCATCGAGCTGCTTGGGATGGATCAGCGTCTTGCCGTCGAAGCCGAGTTCCAGACCCTGGCGGCAGGCCGCCTCGAAGCCGGCCTCGTCGTCGAGGTCGAGATAGACGCCGTCGAGAATGCCGAGCCCGTAGGCGCGCGCCGCCAGCAGGCAGAGGCCGAGCGCCGTGATCACCGGCAGGCGCAGCGGCGTATGCTGCGCGTTGAGGTCCTTCACCAGATCCGAGGTGCCCATCACCAGCACGCCGAGGCGGGCGGACGCGGCGGCGATCTCCTCGGCATGCAGGATGCCTTTCGGCGTTTCCATCATGCACCAGATGCGCGTTCGCTCCGGCGCGCCATGCTGCCCGAGCAGCTTTTCCGCCTGCTGCACCTGGGCGGCGCTTTCCACCTTCGGCAGCAGCACGGCGTCGGGGCCGGCCTGCGCCGCGGCGGCGACATCCTCGACGCCCCAGGGCGTCTCCAGGCCGTTGACGCGGACGATCAGCTCGCGGCGGCCATAGCCGCCGGCCTTGACGGCCCGGCAGACCTGCTCGCGCGCCGCCGCCTTCATGTCGGGCGCGACGGCGTCCTCCAGATCGAGAATCAGCGCATCCGCCGCCAGGCTTTTGGCCTTTTCCAGGGCGCGGGCATTCGAGCCGGGCATGTACAGCACGCTGCGGCGCGGCCGGGCGGTCTTGGCGGCGGTTTCGGCGGTCATCGGATCACCTCGAACTGTGATGCTGCAATTGCGAAAAGATGAGGTCGCGCCACTATAAACGGGGTCGGGAGCGTGGCAAGTTTCCCCGGGGCGAATTGCGCTCCGCGATTCATTCGCCCACGGTCAAGGAACGGAATCCATCGCCATGCGCGTACTTGCCATCCAGAGCCAGGTGATCTTCGGCCATGTCGGCAACAATGCCGGCGCCTTTGCCTTGCAGCGCCAGGGCGTCGAGACCTGGGCGGTGCCGACCGCCATCCTAGCCTTCAATCCCTCCTACGGCCCGCCGGCGATGCGCGCGACCGAGCCGGCTGAGATGGATGCCTGGATGATGGCGCTGCAGACCCGGCCGGAATGGCGGCAGATCGACGCCATCCTGCTCGGCTGGCTGGGCAATCCGAAAACCGCCGAGGCGGCGGCACGGGCGGCCCTGGCGGCCAAGGCGGCCAATCCCGATGCGCTGCTGCTTTGCGATCCGGTGATGGGCGACAGCGATTGCGGGCTGTATGTCGATGCGGCGCTGCCGCCCTTCATCCGCGACCAGCTCGTGCCGAAGGCCGACATCGCCACGCCGAACGGCTTCGAACTGGAATTCCTGCTCGGCCGCAAGGTGGAGGATCTGCCCTCCGCCCTGGCCGCCTGCGATGCGTTGCGCGCGCAGGGCCCGAAGACGGTGATCGCCACGACGCTGCGCCGGCGCGACGGCGGCAGCGGCATGCTGGAAGCCCTGCTGGTCAACGATCAGGGCGCCTGGCTCTGCGGCGTACCGGACCTGGGCGATCTGCTGCCCAAGGGCGCCGGCGACGTGTTCGCCGCGCTGTTCCTGGCGCGGCTGCTGAAGGGCCGCACGCCGAAGAAGGCGCTGCTGTTCGCCATGGCGGGCACCTATGGCCTGCTGCGCGATGCGCAGGAGCACCGCTCGGTGGAGATGCGCATGGCGGCGGCGCAGGAGGAATTGCACAATCCGACCTGCCTGCCGGATATCGAACGCGTGCGGTGACTTGAGCCGTCGCCGCCCTTGCGGAAGCGGAGGTTCAGGACGAAGGCGCCGGGCCTGACGGATGAGCGCTACAGCGCCGTCTGCAATTCGCTGCCGCGGCTGTCGTAGAAGACGGTGAAGCCCAGCAGCATGTCGATCCGCCGGCCGTCGCTGGCCAGCGGCAGCATCATGCGCTCCAGCTCGGCGGCGTCCTTGTTGAAACGAAAGCGCGGCTTGCCCCGGCGATGCGCCGGCTTTGCCTCATACGCGCAGTCGAGGAAGGCCCGGTGCATTTCGGGATTGCTGTTGAAGGACGGCTCGATCTCATGCAGCCAGCGGCCGGTCTTCGGGGCGCCGAAGCCGAGATCGACATGGCTGCCGAGCAGGCGGAAGCGGAAGCGCGGCAGCGTCCCGCCGGGCGGCGGCGCATGGACCTCCAGCAGCCAGGCATAGGGCAGCAGCCGCGGCATGTTGAGCGGATCGACATGCTGGCGTCCGGGCAGCGATTGCGGCCCCGGCCATAGCGAACGCCAGTAGCCGAGCCCGGCATGCATGACCGGATGCGCATCGGCGGTTATGGCAAAGCCTGCCGCAGCTTCGATCACAGCCTCGATCCCATGACCTTCCCCTCGACGTCATAGAAGACGGTACAGCAGAATAGCATATCCACGTCCTGGCCATTCTGCGCCAGGGGCATCATGAGCCGTTCGAGCCAGCTCCATTGCTGGGCATGCGCAAAGAGCGGCGTGCCGACGCGGTAATCCGGCTGGCGGGTCGATGCGACCGAAAGATACGGGCCGCAAAGCAGCGGGTCGCGGAAAAATCCGGCATTGACCTCGTCCAGCCAGCGGCCGGTCAGCGTGCGGCCGCTGCCGCGGTCGACCGCCGAGCCGACCAGGCGATAGCGGAAGCGCAGGGCCGGCTCGGCCGCGGCATCGCGCAGGACGTCGACCAGCCAGACATGCGGCAGCAGTGGCGGCGCGATGTCGAGCGGATCGATATGCTGGCGGCCAGGCAGGCGTTCGGGCGGGCCGGCGGCGGGATGTATACGCTGCCAATAATCGTAGGCTTCCCGGATCAGGGCATGCACATTCGCGGGAAGCGTAAAGGGCGTCATCGTAACGCATTTCGCCGAAACGCCGCGGCGACTGCAACGGCAACGGCAGACAAAAAACGGGCGCCGCCAGGCGGCGCCCGTCAATCGGGCATCGAAAGTAGACGTTCCTAGGCGGCCTGCTTCTTCAAGTGGCGGGCCGCCAGGGCTTCGGCAATCTGAACGGCATTGAGCGCCGCACCTTTACGCAGATTGTCCGACACGACCCAGAGCGCGAGGCCGTTCTCGACCGTGATGTCTTCCCTGATTCGCGACACGAAGGTGGCGTAATCGCCGGCGCATTCCAGCGGCGTGATGTAGCCGCCCGGCTCGCGGCGGTCCAGCACCTGCACGCCGGGCGCCGTCGACAGGATGTCGCGCGCCTCTTCGGCCGAAAGCGGCTGCTCGAACTCGATGTTGACCGCTTCCGAATGGCCGATGAAGACCGGCACGCGCACGCAGGTCGCGGTCAGCTTGATCTTCGGGTCGAGTATCTTCTTGGTCTCGGCCGTCATCTTCCATTCCTCCTTCGTGTAGCCGTCTTCCATGAAGACGTCGATGTGAGGAATGACGTTGAAGGCGATCTGCTTGGGGAATTTCTGCTTCTCGACCGGATCGGCGACCAGGATCGCCTTGGTCTGGCGCTCCAGCTCGACGACGCCGTCATTGCCGGCGCCGGAGACCGACTGGTAGGTCGAGACCACGACGCGCTTGATCGTGGCGCGCTCGTGCAGCGGCTTGAGCGCGACGACGAGCTGCGCGGTCGAGCAGTTCGGATTGGCGATGATGCCCTTTTTGGTATAGCCGGCCAGGGCCTCGACATTGACCTCCGGCACGATCAGCGGCACGTCCGGGTCCATGCGCCACTGGCTGGAATTGTCGATCACCACCGCGCCGGCGGCGGCGACCTTCGGCGCCCATTCCTTCGAGGTGGCGCCGCCGGCCGAGAACAGCGCGATATCGACGCCCTTGAAGTCGTAATCGTCGAGCGCCTTCACCTTGATCTTCCTGTCGCCGAAATGGGCGTCCTTGCCGATGCTGCGGCGGGAAGCCAGCGGAACGACCTCGGAAACGGGGAAATTGCGCTCGTGGAGGATGTTGAGCATTTCGCGGCCCACCACACCGGTGGCGCCGACGACGGCGACCTTATAGGCCATGTCTTACCTTCTTTCTCTCATCCGGCAGGTCGGCACCCGGCGGATCTCGGAAAAACACAGGGTTATGTTGCTGTCCGGCAGGTCGGCACCCGGCGGACGGGCGGAAATTAGGCCCGCTTTTCCCGCTAATCAAGCGCGGAATTGTCGCGGCCGGGGCTGGCCTGCCGCCCTGCGCTCCGCCGCCATGACCTCCCGGGGCGACCAAGACCTGCCCGGCTGGGCCGCGCGCGGGTATTGACTTATATTCCTATATACCCAATATGTTCCTTGCGCGCCGTGCGGTTTGGGGTGTCCAAGGCCGCGGCGGGGATGAAGCGCGGATAGGCCGGAACAAGACCGGATAAGACGAAACGGGGCGGAATGGTGCAAGACGGTTCAAAACGGGAAGGAATGGTTCATAACGGTTCATAACGATGCATGGCGGTCCGCCATGGTCCGCTCCGGTTCAGACCGGCCCGCAATGGCCCGCCCGGGTCCTCGCCGGGTCCTCGCCGGGGCCTCGCCCGGGCGCCAACCCGGGCTCTTGCCTGACGTTGCGACAGCGCCCTTACTCTGCGGCGGGACCGTCTGGGAGGACACACGATGAGCGGCATCATCCTGCACCATTACGCCACCTCGCCCTTTTCCGAGAAGGTGCGCATCGCCTTCGGCATCAAGAAGCTGGCCTGGCAGTCGGTCGACATTCCGCCGGTGATGCCCAAGCCCGACCTGATGCCGCTGACCGGCGGCTACCGCAAGACGCCGGTGCTGCAGATCGGCGCCGACATATTTTGCGACACGCAGCTGATCCTGCGCGAACTGGAGCGCCGCCATCCGACGCCGACATTCTATCCCGGCCTGGCGCGGGGCCTGGCGGAAGGCGTCGCCTTCTGGGCCGACCATCAGCTTTTCGGCGCTGCGGTGGCGATCGCCTTCGGCGCTTTCGGCGACAAGCTGCCGGACGCCTTCCTCGAGGACCGCTCGAAATTCTCCGGCCGCAATATCGACCGCGCCAGGCTCAAGCAGCAGGCCGCCGTCATGCAGGGGCCGCTGCGGGCGCATCTGGGCTGGATCGAGGATGCGCTGGCGGATAATCGCGCGTTCCTGTTCGGCGATGCGCCGAGCTTGGCCGATCTCGCCGTCTATCACTGCGTCTGGTTCGTGCGCGAGCGCGCCAGGTCCGATGCGCTGGCCGATTACGCCGGGCTGAATGCCTGGGCCGACCGCATGAAGGCGTTCGGCCATGGCGAGCGGAGCGATCTCGACGCCAAGGCCGCCGTCGCCGCGGCCAGGGCGGCGCAGCCGGCGCCCGTGCGCGGCACCGTCATGCCCAATGCGCTCGGCCTTACCGCCGGGGCGATGGTCAGCGTCACGCCGGACGATACCGGCCGCGATCCGACGGTGGGCGAGCTGGTGGCGCTGGATGCGCAGAGCGTGACCATCAGGCGCAGCGCGCCCGAGGTCGGCGAGGTGCATGTGCATTTCCCGCGCGCCGGCTTCATCCTGGTGCCGGCCAAGGCATGACGGGGCAGGCGATGAAAAAGCTCGAATTCTTCTACGACGTCTCTTCGCCCTGGACCTATCTCGCCTTCACCAACATCCAGCCGCTGGCGCGCGAAGAGGGCGCCGAGATCGCCTACCGGCCCTTTCTGGTCGGCGGCGTGTTCAACAGCGTCAATCCGAGCGTCTACCAGCAGCGCGACAACCCGGTGCCGGCCAAGGCGGCCTATGCGCTGAAAGACATGCAGGACTGGGCGCGGCTCGCCGGCATCGGGATCAAGTTCCCGCCCAGCGTCTTCCCGGTCAATTCGGTGAAAGGCCTGCGCGCCCTGCTATGGGCGGAGGAGCAGGGCAGGCAGCTCGCTTTGGCCAAGGCGCTGTTCGAGCTTTACTGGGGCGAGGACAAGGATATCAGCCGGGAGGACGTGCTGGCCGAGGCCGCCGCGCGCGCCGGCCTCGATGCCGCGCGCATGGCGCAAGCCGTCAACGATCCGGCCATCAAGGCCCGGCTCAAGGCCAATACCGACGAGGTGATCGCCCGCGGCGGCTTCGGCTCGCCCACCATCTTCGTCAACGATACCGACATGTATTTCGGCAACGACCGCCTGCCGCTGGTGCGAGAAGCGCTCAGGCGGAGCTAGGCGCGGCGCGCCAGCAGGCCCGGCGCGGCATGCCACAAAGCCTGCAGGCCGAAGCCGATGAAGATCGCTCCGCTGAGCCGCGTGATCCAGAGTTCGTGGCGGCGGTAAAGCCGGCGCACCGGGGCGGCGCCGATCACCCAGAGCAGCACGGCGTCGGCGCCGAGAAAGCCGAGGAAGGCGGCGGCCAGGAGCGGCGGCAGGCTGCTCCAGTCCAGCTCCGCCGCATGCGAGGCGAGCAGGGCGGTGAACATGGCGACCGAGACGGGATAGGCCTTCGGGTTGGTGAGGCCGAAGGCGAGGCCGCGCCGCAGCGGCTTTTCTGCGGCGCTGCTCAGGCCGCCATCGCTCCGGCGCATGGCCCGCAGGGCGCGCCAGCCGAGCAGCAGCAGATAGGCGCCGCAGACCAGGCCGAGGATGTCGAAGACCAGCGTGCCCAGGCTGGCCGAGCCGATGATGGCGACGAGCGACAGGCTCGCCCAGGCGGTATCGCCGAGCAGATGGCCGCTCAGGAACAGCAATCCCGCCCTGCGGCCCTGGCCGGCGCCGATGCCGAGCAGGGCCAGGAAGGCCGGGCCCGGCGTGATGACATAGGCCGCGCCGGCCAGCGCGGCGGCGATCAGGAGGGAGGCGGTCATCGGGCGGCTCGCAGTGAGGGCATCGCTCCGCTAAGCTTAAAGCGATGCTGGCGGTGATTGCGATCCCTGATTTCGATGCGGCCGCTGCCGCCTGGCTGGCGGCGATCCGCGCGGCGCATGATCCGCTGCAGGATCGCGTCGGGCCGCATGTGACCCTGGCGTTTCCGCGCGCCATCGCCGACCAGGCCGCCTTCGCGGCCGAGCTGGCGGCGGCGGCGGCCGCAACGCCGGCTTTCGCGGCGGCTTTCGACCGGCTGGAGCGGATGGCGGACCCGTTCCAGCCGAAATATGCCCATCTGAACGTGCTGCTGGCCGATGCGGCGAGCGCGCCGCAATTCGCCGCGCTGCACCGGCGGCTCGGTCATGCGCTTGCCGATTACCGCCCGCATCTTACCGTCGCCCGCTTCGGCGCCGTCTATTGCGCCAAGGCGCTGCAGCGGCAGATCGGCGCCAGTTTCGGTCCGCCGCTCTCGGGCCGGGTGACGGCGCTCGAACTGCTGCGGCTCGAGCATGGCGCGATCAGGCCGGCGGCGAAATTCGAACTGGCCGCCTGATCAGGGTGTCTCCAGCGGATGCGCCTGGAAAGCCGGCAGGGCTTCGCAGCGCTGCCGGAAATTTTCCAGCGCCGCATAGCGGCCCGCCGGCACCGCTTCGGGCAGCATGACGCCGAGAAAGCTCATCATCACGCCGAGCGAGACGTCGGCCATGCTGATATGCTGGCCGAGCAGCCATTGGCCGGGCGCGGCGATGGCCGCGGCGCGCGCTTCCAGCGCGGCGAGGCCGCCGGCGACCTGGGTCAGCAGATGCTGCCGCCAGGGTTCGTGCACTTTCTCGGCCGGGCGGCGCCGCACCTCGTAGATCGCATTGACGGCCTTATCGAGGACGCCGCAGGCGATCGCCATCACCTGCAGGCAGTCGCGCCGCGGCTTGCCATGCGGCGGGATCAGGCTTTTCGCGGGTCCGACCAGATCCATCAGGTAATCCAGGATCGCGCCGGACTCGATCAGCGTATCGCCGTCGTCGAGCTGCAGCGCCGGCACGCGGCCGACCGGATTGACCTCCAGGCCGCGCTGCGGATCGGCCGTCACCGAGAGGTATTCGCGCTCATGCGGCACATCGAGCAGGGTCATGGCGATGGCGACGCGCCGCGCATACGGCGACAGATTACGGCCGATCAGCCTCATCATGTGACGGTCTCCCCAGACAGTAACGCCGCAGCAGTTTCGCCATTTTGCTGCGCCGCACAAGCCCTTTGCTGTGGCGCCGCAAAAGTTTACCGGTTTGCCGGCTGCCGCCGCCGGCCGGGAAACAAAAAAAGCGCCGGCCTGTTGCGAGGCCGGCGCTCCTGTTGCCGCGGGCTGGCTTCTTACGCCGCCAGCTTGTCGAGTTCCCTGAGCAGCGCATCGCCCATGCCGGACGTGCCGACCTTGGTGGTGCCGCCGCCCAGATCGGCGGTGCGCACGCCGCTTTTGAGCACGTTTTCGGCCGCCTGATCGATCAGGTCGGCATCGGCGCCGAGATCGTAGGCATAGCGCAAGGCCATCGAGAAGCTCTGGATCGTCGCCAGCGGATTGGCGATGCCCTTGCCGGCGATGTCGGGAGCCGAGCCATGCACCGGCTCGAACAGCGCCATGCGGCGGCCGGTGGCCGGGTCGACGGCGCCGATCGAAGCCGAGGGCAGCATGCCGAGCGAGCCGGTCAGCATCGCCGCTTCGTCCGAGAGGATGTCGCCGAACAGGTTGTCGGTCACCATCACGTCGAACTGCTTCGGGTTGCGCACCAGCTGCATGGCGCCGTTATCGGCATACATATGCTCGAGCTGCACGTCCTTGTACTTCTCCTGATGCAGCTTGGTGACCTCCTCGCGCCAGAGCACGCCGGATTCCATCACATTGGCCTTTTCCAGCGAGGTCACCTTGTTGTGGCGCTTCTGCGCCAGCTCGAAGGCGACGGCAGCGACGCGGCGGATTTCGCCGGTGGTATAGGATTGCGTGTTGATGCCGCGGCGCTCGCCGTTCGGCAAAGTCTCGATGCCGCGCGGCTGGCCGAAATAGATGCCGCCGGTCAGCTCGCGCACGATCATGATGTCCAGGCCCTTGACCAGCTCCGGCTTCAGGCTGCTGGCCTCGACCAGCGCATCGAAGCATTTCGCCGGTCGCAGGTTGGCGAACAGGTCCATCTCCTTGCGCAGGCGCAGCAGGCCGCGCTCGGGCTTCTTCTCGAAGGGCAGGCTGTCCCATTTCGGGCCGCCCACGGCGCCGAGCAGCACCACGCCGCAATCGAGCGCCGTCTGCATCGTCTTGTCATGCAGCGGCGTGCCGTGCTTGTCGTAGGCGGCGCCGCCGACGAGGTCTTCCTTCACGTCGAAGGAGACGTGCCGGCGCTTGTCCATCCATTCGATGACGCGGCGCACTTCGCCCATCACCTCGGGGCCGATCCCGTCGCCGGGCAGCATCAGCATGGTACGGTTGGATGGCATTGTCTCGTGTCCTTCTAGGTTTCCTCCGTCGTCATGCTTGGGCGAAGCCCGGGCATCCAGTCGACGGTCCCGTTGGCGGGTAGTGGGAATGGACCCTCGGCTTGCGCCGAGGGTGACGAACCGGGTGCGGGGTTGAGTATCAGGCCGTCCGCCCCGCCTCGGCATACAGCCAGGGCTGCGAGGCGCGCTGCCTGGTTTCGAAGCTGTCGATCTTCGGCTTCTTCTCCAGGGTCAGCCCGATATTGTCGAGCCCGTTGAGCAGGCAATGCTTCTTGAAGGCGTCGATCTCGAACTTGATCGTGCCGCCATCCGGGCCCTTGATCTCTTGGCGTTCCAGATCGACGGTGATGCGCGCATTGGCGCCGCGCTTGGCGTCGTCCATCAGCTTGTCGACATCCTCCTGCGGCAGCTTGATCGGCAAAATGCCGTTCTGGAAGCAGTTGTTGTAGAAGATGTCGGCGAAGCTCGGCGCGATCACGCAGCGGATGCCGTAATCCAGCAGCGCCCAGGGCGCATGCTCGCGCGACGAGCCGCAGCCGAAATTGTCGCCGGCGACCAGGATCTGCGCGCCCTTGTATTGCGGCTGGTTCATGAAGAAGTCCGGCACCGGCTTGCCGTCCGGCGTCTGGCGCAATTCGAAGAACAGGCCTTTGGCCAGGCCGGTGCGCTCGACGGTCTTGAGGAACTGCTTGGGGATGATCATGTCGGTATCGACATTGATCATCGGCAGCGGCGCGGCGACGGCGGTCAGCGTGGTGAACTTTTCCATTGTCTCTTCCTCCCGCGCTCAGATGAACTTGCGAACGTCGGCCAGCTTGCCGGTGACGGCGGCGGCGGCGGCCATCGCCGGGCTCATCAGGTGGGTGCGGCCGCGCGCCCCCTGGCGGCCCTCGAAATTGCGGTTCGAGGTCGAGGCGCAGCGCTCTTCCGGCTTCAGCCGGTCGGCATTCATCGCCAGGCACATCGAGCAGCCCGGCTCGCGCCATTCGAAGCCGGCCTCGAGGAAGACCTTGTCGAGGCCCTCTTCCTCGGCCTGATGCTTCACCAGCCCGGAGCCCGGCACCACCATCGCCTGCACGCCGGCGGCCACCTTGCGGCCCTTGGCGATGGCGGCGGCGGCGCGCAGGTCCTCGATGCGGCCATTGGTGCAGGAGCCGATGAAGACGCGCTGGATCGGCACGCTGTCCAGCTTCTCGCCCGGCTTCAGGCCCATGTAGTTGAGCGCGCGTTCCAGCGCCGCGCGCTTCTGCTCGTCCTTGATCTCGGCCGGATTGGGCACTGCGCCGGTGATCGGCGCCACGTCCTGCGGGCTGGTGCCCCATGTGACATGCGGCGCGATGTCTTCCGCCTTGAGGAAGACTTCCATGTCGTATTTGGCGCCCGGATCGGAGGGCAGGGTCTTCCACCAGGCCAGGGCCTGCTCCCAGGCGGCGCCCTTGGGCGCATGCGGCCGGCCCTTCAGATATTCGAAGGTCTTCTCGTCCGGCGCGATCAGGCCGGCGCGGGCGCCGGCTTCGATCGACATGTTGCAGACCGTCATGCGGCCTTCCATCGACAGGTTGCGGATGGCGCTGCCGGTATATTCCATCACATAGCCGGTGCCGCCGGCGGTGCCGATCTTGCCGATGACGGCGAGGATGATGTCCTTGGCGGTCACGCCCGGGCCGAGCTGGCCGTCGATCTCGATCTTCATGTTCTTGGCTTTGCGCTGCGGCAGCGTCTGGGTCGCCAGCACATGCTCGACCTCCGAAGTGCCGATGCCGAAGGCCAGGCTGCCGAAGGCGCCATGCGTCGAGGTATGGCTGTCGCCGCAGACGATGGTCATGCCCGGCTGGGTATAGCCCTGTTCCGGCCCGACGATATGCACGATACCCTGGTTGATGTCGTTCATCGGGTAATAGCGGACGCCGAATTCCCTGGCGTTGCGGTCCAGCGTCTCGACCTGGATCTTCGCTTCCTCGTCCTCGAAGACGAACTGGGCGCGGTCCGGGGTGGTCGGCACGTTATGGTCGGGCACGGCCACGGTGCGGTCGGGGCGGCGGACCTTGCGGCCGGCGGCCTTCAGTCCGGCGAAGGCCTGCGGCGAGGTCACTTCATGGACCAGATGCAGGTCGATATAGAGCAGGCCGTTGCCCTGATCGTCCAGGTCGACGAGGTGGCTGTCCCAGATTTTGTCGTAAAGCGTGCGCGGCGCGGTCATGGCTGGTCTCTATGTTCTAACCAAAAGGGCGTTTTCCCCGGAGGGGGCGGATTCAACAGCTTTGCCGGGCCTGCGTCCAGAGCCGATTTTGCCCGCTCCAGTGGATTTAAATTCGCGGCCGGCTTAAAAGAATCTCCATGCCGCACCTGCCCAGCCGCCGCCTGCTGCCGCTCAATGCCCTGAAAGCCTTCGAAGCCGCCGGCCGGCATCTCAATTTCACCGCCGCCGCCGAGGAATTATCGGTCACCCTCTCGGCGATTTCCCACCAGATCCGCCAGCTGGAGGAACTGCTCGGCGTGCCTTTGTTCCACCGCACCAAGAAGGGCCTGGTGCTGTCGACGGAAGGCCAGCTCATCCTGCCCGACGTGCAGGAAGGCTTCGATCACCTGGCTTCGGCGCTGTCCAAGCTGGAGGCGCGGCGCGGCGAAGGCACCCTGACCGTCTCCATGCTGTCGACCTTCGCGATGCGCTGGTTCATTCCGCGCCTGCCGCGCTTTCAGGAGCAGTATCCTGATATCGAGGTGCGCATCACCACCTCGCTCAAGCCGGCCGATCTGGAGCGCGAAGGCATCGACTGCGCGATCCGCTACGGCGACGGCGACTGGCCGGGCCTGAACGCCACCCGGCTGTTTTCCGAGGCGCTGGTGCCGGTGGCGTCGCCGAAGCTGGCCGCGGAGATCAGGAAGCCCGCCGATTTGAAGGGGCAGAAGCTGCTGCATTCGCAGAACCGCCGCGAGGACTGGCGCGTCTGGCTGAAATCCGCCGGCGTCGGCGGCATCGATCCGACGATCGGCCCGATGTTCGAAACCCGCTCCTATGCCATCCAGGCCGCCGTGCAGGGCATGGGGGTTGCCGTGATGGACCCGCAACTGGTCGCCGAGGAAATCGCCGCCGGCCGTCTGGTGAAACTGTTCGACACCACGCCGCTGCCGCTGACCAACGGCTACTGGTTCGTCTGCCTCGCCCACATGGCCGATGCGCCGCGGATCAAGGCGATGCGCGACTGGCTGATCGAGGATGTCTCCCGGCACGAGGCCGAGACGGCCTAGGCCGAGGCGGCGAAACGGCGCGGCGGCTGCGGCAGCCGCGACGCCTGCCGCTTGCGATGCCGCCCGGCCAGATCGCGGTCCAGCGACAGCGGCCCGGCGCCGTAGCAGATCACCGCCACCAGGCCGCCGATGATGGCGATATCCTTGAAGAACAGAATCTGCTCGACCGGGCGCTGCGCCAGCGGCGCGGCCCAGTAATCGTGAACGATAAAGGCCGCGATCAGGGTCTCCGCCGCGAGGGCGAGGGCGGCCCAGCGGGTGAACAGGCCGGCGGCCAGCATGGCGGCGCCGGCCAGATCGATCACGATGGCGATCGCCGCGGCAAGCTGCGGCCAGGGCACGCCTTCATCGGCCACCACGGACGCCGTCAGTTCGAAATGGCCGATCCTGATGATGCCGTCCGACAGGAACAGCGAGGCGATCAGGATGCGGCCCAGCAAGGGTGTCAATCGTTCGATCACGGTTCTCCCATTCCCGGCTAGACGCGGCCTGGCGCGGCCCGGCAGGTGCGGGCCCTGCCGGATCAACAGCGGAAAACCGCTGGACGTTCCGCTGATAGCGGATCGGCGTGCAGGAAAGCTGTGATCAAAGCGGGCCCGAATGCCGCTGCCCGCCACGCGTCTGTCGGGGCGCGGCCCTTATGCGGCGCGGCCCTTATGCGGCGCGGCCCTTATGCAGTGCGGCCCTTATGCAGCGCGGTTGGGGATGGTCGCGACATTGTCCTGGCCGCTGCCGGCGGCGCGCGCCGGCGATGTGCGGCGGCGGGCGAGAAGCGCATCGGCGGAAAAGCGCCCCGGTCCATGCAGGGCGATCACCAGCAGGCCGCCCATGATCGCCATGTTCTTGAAGAACATGATCCGCTCGGCGGCATAGAGTTCGTAGGGCGCATCCCAGAAATTGTGATACAGCACCGACCAGACGGCGCAGAACAGAAACAGCCCGGCGGTGGTCAGCCGGGTGCGCAGGCCGATCAGCAGCAGAAATCCCAGACCCGCTTCGGCGAAGATTGCGGTGGCGACCAGCACATGCGGCATCGGCAGGTGGCGCGCGGCGGCATAGCCCGCGGAAACGGAATAATCCTTGATATGCTTGATTCCGAAAGGCAGGAAGAAGGCGGCGATCAGCATCCGGCTGAACAGCGATCCAAAGGCCTCCATCAGCGCCCGCGAGGGGCCCTTGAACAACGTCCGCATGCGCTGCGCTCCGTGCAATGACTGCCGCAGAGCGTGCCGGATTCTGAGCGCAATCGCCAGCGAATGGCTGTGATCAATCGGTGGCCGTTTGCACGAAATCCGGTGGCGCCGGCATCCTCCGGCGCCACCTTCGATTGTGGCTTGCTTACGCGTTCAGGCCTTGCGCCCGTCGACGCTGTAGGCGCCGGGGCCGAAGGCGGCGATGAACAGCAGACCGCCGGTGATCGACAGGTTCTTGTAGAAGTTCAGCATATTGGCATAGGCCTTCGCCGCATCCGTCATCGTCCAGTAATTGTGGAACAGGATCGCGGCGGCCAGGGTGAACACGGCCATGATCAGTGCGGCATAGCGCGCCTTGAAGCCGACCACCAGCGCAATCGCCACCGGCAATTCGACCAGGATGGCGATGACGGCGCCGACCGACGGCATCGGCAGGCCCGCGCTGGCGATGTACTTCACGATGCCTTCGAAGCCGGTCAGCTTGCCCCAGCCCGACTTGATGTACAGCAGCGCGATGAGGATGCGACCGATCAGCGGTCCGAACTTCTCGATGAATGCCATGGCTACCCCCGTATGGTTATGGCTTTGATTGAAGGTACGATTGCCGCGGCCGGCCGCGCGCCGGCCGCAGCTACAAGCCTTTGCCTTTTTAGGCGGCCTTGTCCAGCGCCGCCTGGCTTTCCTTCTCGCGCTCCAGCGCCCGCTGTACCGCCGGGCGCTGCTGCATGCGTTCGGCATGCGCGGCGTAATTGGGGAAGGCCGCGGTGTCGAGCTTGAGCGCCTGGGCCCAGCGCCAGAAGACGAAGATATAGCCGTCGGCCACCGACCAGTCGCCGAACAGCCAATCCTTGCCGGCCAGCATCTTCTCGACCAGGGTGAAATTCTTCGCCGTCGCCTCGGCGGCGAGATGCTTCACGTTGTCGGCGCTGTCCGGCAGGTCGCAGAATTTCTGCGGTCCGAAGAAGCGCGACATCACGGGATGGATTCCCGAGGTGCACCACACGATGAAGGACAGGGCCTCGGCCTCGCGCATCGGATCGCCCGCCGGCAGCAGCTTGGCCTGCGGATAGGTGCGGTTCAGCCAGCTCAGGATCGCCACATTCTCGGTCAGCGGCCTGCCGTCGATGACGAGCAGCGGCACCTTGCCCTTCGGATTGAGCGCGAGATATTCCGGCGTGTATTGCTGGCCCTTCTTCAGCGAAATCGGCTGCGCGTCGAACTTCGCCCCGGCTTCCTCCAGCGCGATGTGAGTCGCCAGCGAGCAGGCGCCGGGCGTGAAATAGAATTCCAGCTTGGACATGATTCGGTGACCCTCTCCTGATGATGCGAAACGGCCAAACCTTGCGGCGGCGGGCTGCATTCCGGTTGCCCGGTCCCGATTCGCCCGCCGCAATGTTTCGCGCGTCTGGCATATGACGCCGTAGTATCCTTTTGCAAGTAGGCACCGAAAGCCTCTATACTTACCGCATGCCTACCGGAAACGATCTGGATTACCGCCGCTATCTCACCGCCGACGGCCATGAGATTTGCGCCCGCATGATCGGCGCGACCTTGGATCTGATCGCCAATAAATGGGCGGTGCCGATCATCCTGACGCTCTCGCTGGCGCAGAGCCGGAACCGGCCGATGCTGCGTTTCAGCGATCTGGCCCGCGCGATCCCGCTGATCACCCAGAAGGAATTGACCAAGCAGTTGCGCGCGCTCGAAGCGGCCGGTCTGGTCGGCCGCCGCGTGCATGCCGCGGTGCCGCCGAAAGTCGAATACTGGCTGACCGAGCTTGGCGTGTCGCTGCGCCCGGTGCTGGATGCGCTGGCGCGCTGGTCGGCGCAGAAGGGACCGGACGTGGCCGCGCATCAGGCCAAGGCGGGCCTGGCGCAGCCTGCGCCGCAGCCGCCCGCGCCGCAGCCGCCCGCGCCGCTGCAGCCTGCCCCGGCGCTGCAGGCCGACGCCGCCGACTGATCTTTCGGTTCGCCATCGCCATCGCCGTTCCAGCCGCCGTCCGCGCGGCGCCTTGCTTTGAACCTTTCAAAAATAACAAGCGCGGCGCGGAACAACCGAATGGCGCTGCCGTTGTGGGCTCATCAGGCCGCGTCCGTCGGCGAGCGATCACTGCCGAAGGCCGGGATGCGTTGTCGATCTTGGCGACCGCGGGAGGAGCCCCCATGACATTCAATCCGCTACAGGAGCGCGGCATTCCCATCGAACGGCAGTTCCGCAATTGGTCCGAGCTGAACGTTGCGCCCTACGACAAGGAAAGCGTGCACCCGTTCAGCCGGTGCCGCGGCATCGTGATGAACGGCGCCGAGATGGAGGCGATCTGGTTCTCGCACAACATGGCGCGCCATACCGCCGATCCGCAGATCAAGCAGCAGCTCGCCCTGGTGCGCCGCGCCGAAGCGCAGCAGCAGAAGGCGATCAACTGGCTGATCCCGGGCGACGAAACCACGCTGGAGGTGACCATCGGCTACGAGCAGGTCGCCGTCGACCTGACCGCCTGGATCGCCCGGCACGAGCCGGACGCCTATCTGCGCCAGGTCTACGAATTCGGCCTGCTGGAGGATTTCGACCACCTCTACCGCTACGCCAACCTGATGGCGCTGACCGAAGGCGACAAGAAGGCGGAGCAGATCGTCGGCGGCCTGACCGAGATCACGCCGGGCCGGCCGACCATATTCGAGCACCGCGATCCGCGCGACGAGATTCGCCGGCCGATGACGGCGCTGGCGGCCGAGACGCAATCGGTCCTGAACGCGCTGACCGTGATGGCGGCCGAGCAGCAGACGATGAATTTCTACATGACCATCGGCAACCGGCCGCAGGAGCCGCTGGCGCGCGGCCTGTATGCCGAGATCGCCGAGATCGAGGAACAGCATGTCAGCCATTACGAATCGATCCTCGATCCGACCGCCTCCTGGCTGACCAACCTGGTGCTGCACGAATACAACGAATGCTGGCTCTACTGGTCGTTCATGCAGCAGGAGCCGGATGCCCGGGTGAAGGCGCTCTACGAGCTGCATCTGAACATGGAGATCGAGCATCTGCGCCTTGCCTGCGAGATGATGCGCCAGGTGGAAAACCGCGATCCCGCCGAGATGCTGCCCAAGGCCATGACAGAGCCGCTGATGTTCCAGGACAACAAGGCCTATCTGCGCCAGGTGCTGGGCGCGCAGGTCGATCTGACGGCAAGCGAGGACAGGTTCCTGCCGATCGGGGAGCTGCCGCGCGATCACCGCTATTTCGCCTATCAGGCGAAGGTGAACGAGGGCGGCGTGCCGAGCGAGCAGGTCATCGACGCGGCCAAGAGCAGGCTCGGCCGCGACTACCGTTTCGAATCGGAAGGGCCGAATCCGGCCGAGGGGCTGCGGCGCGACGACGAGCGCAACGGCGCCAAGACGCAATATGCCGAACGACTTGCCGCCTAGGAGGGATCCCATGGCCAGACGGACGCAGACGAAAAGCAAATCCCGCACCGCCGCCCGCGCCGGCACGAAACGCGCGGCCACGACGCGGCGCAAACCGGCCGCCGCCTCGCGCAGCGCGACGCGGCGCAAATCCGCCGCCCCGCGCAAGCCGGCGCGCCGGCGCGGCCGGCTGACGGTGACGCCGGCGATGAAGAAAATCGCGCGGCAGATGAGCCAGATGGTGGCCGAGCAGACCGTGCCGGCGGACGCCACGGCCCTGCTCAAGCAGGATCACCGCGAGGTCGAAAGCTTCTTCGAGCAATACGAGCAGCTCGACAGCAAGGCGGAGAAAGGCAAGCTCGCGGCCAAAATCTGCCTGATGCTCACGGTGCATGCCATGATCGAGGAAGAGCTGCTGTATCCCGCCGCGCATGAGGAATCCGAGGCGGTGGAATCCGATCTGGTCGACGAGGCCATCGTCGAGCATGCCTCGGCCAAGCAGCTGATCGCCGAGATCGAGGCGATGAAGCCGGGCGAGGAGCTGTACGACGCCAAGGTCAAGGTGCTGGGCGAATACGTCAAGCACCACGTCAAGGAAGAAGAGAACGAGCTTTTCCCGCAATTGCAGGACAGCGAACTGGACCTGCGCGAGCTCGGCGAAAAGCTGATGCAGCGCAAGATCGAGCTGCTTGCCCAGATGACGGGCAAGGCCTGAACGGCCGCCGCAGCGGATACAGAAAGCCGCCCGCCGATCGCAAGACCGGCGGGCGGTTCCGCATTTCAGAAAACGGGCGCGGGCTTACGCCTTGTCGGCGGCGCTTTGGACTTCGCGCTTCTCGGTGATGCGGGCCGCCTTGCCGGTCCGGCCGCGCAGGTAATACAGCTTGGCGCGGCGGACATCGCCGCGGCGCACCACGACGATGGAATCGATGCGCGGCGAATAGAGCGGGAAGATGCGCTCGACGCCCTCGCCGTAGCTGATCTTGCGCACGGTGAAGGAGGAGTTCAGGCCGCGGTTGGAGCGGGCGATGCACACGCCCTCATAGGCCTGCACGCGCTCGCGGCCGCCTTCGACGACCTTCACATTCACCTTGAGCGTGTCGCCCGGGCCGAAATCCGGCACGGCGCGCGCCGCGGCGAGAGCGTCGGACTGCTCCTTCTCGATCTGCTGCAAAAGATTCATGGCCAACCGCCTTTCTGTCCTTCAATAGGTCCAAACTCGTTTCACGTTCCGCCGCCGCCCTTGCGCCGCCGGTATTGTTCCCACAGATCCGGCCGGCGTTCGGCGGTGACCTTCTCCGCCATTGCGCGCCGCCAGGCTGCGATCTTCTCATGGTGGCCCGACAGCAGCACATCCGGCACGCCACGGCCTTCCCATATCTGCGGCCGGGTATACTGGGGATATTCCAGCAGACCCTCCGCGAAACTCTCTTCGGTGCCGGACTCTTCGGCACCCATCACCCCGGGCAGCAGCCGCACCACGGCGTCGAGCAACGCCAAGGCCGCGATCTCGCCGCCCGAGAGGACGAAATCGCCGAGGCTGACCTCGACGACGGGGCGCGCTTCAAGCAGGCGCTCGTCCACCCCTTCGAACCGGCCGCAGATCAGCGTCGCGCCGCCTGCCGCCTTCACCTCGTGCACCAGCGCCTGATCCAGGCGCCGGCCGCGCGGCGAGAAATACACCAGCGGCTGCGTCCTCGCGGCCGGGTCGGCATGTCCCGCATCGCCTCCCGTCACATCGCCTCCCATCACGGAGTCGATCGCCGCCGCCAGCACATCGGGCCGCATCACCATGCCGGGCCCGCCGCCGAAGGGCGTGTCGTCCACGGTGCGGTGTTTATCGCGCGCAAAGTCGCGGATGTCCACCGCCGTCAGGGACCACACGCCATCGGCCAGCGCCCGGCCGGCCAGACTCTGCCCCAGCGGGCCGGGGAACATCGCCGGGTATAAGGTCAATACCCGCGCCGTCCACGGCCTGGCCGGAGCCTTACTCACTCTTCGACCTCGCGGTCCTCGCCGCGCCCGCCGCCCCGGCCCTCGTCGCCGAGCCAGAAGGCGGGATCCACCAGCAGCCTGCCGCCCGCAAGGTCAACCTCGGGCACGGCATCGTCAATAAACGGCACCATGACCGACTTGCCGCTTTCGGGCTTCACTTCCAGCATGTCGCCGGCGCCGAAATTATGCACCGCCACCACGCTGCCCAGTACCGCGCCGGCCGGCGTGACTGCCGTCAGGCCGACCAGGTCGGCGTAGTAGAACTCGCCGTCCTCCGCTTCCGGCAATGCGTCGCGCGACACATACAGCTCGGTGCCTTTCAGCGCCTCGGCTGCGTTGCGGTCACTCACGCCTGCGATGGCAGCGGTCACCACGTCACCTTTCACCCAACGCCGCACGGTCAGATCGAAGCGTCGTTCGCCGCGCGCATCCTGAAGCGGGCCGTAATCGCCGATCGCTTCCGGCTCTGCGGTGAAGGCCTTCACCTTCACCTCGCCGCGGATGCCCTGCGCGCCGATCACGACGCCCAGCATGACCCTGCGCGTCATGCCCTATCAGGCAGCCTCGCCGCCGGCCGGCGCTTCGGCGGCCGCCTTGGCGGCTTCCTCGGCGGCCTTCATGCGCTCCTGCGCCTTGGCCTTCGGCTTGCCCTTGACCGGGTTGTTGCCGTGCTGCCACTTCATCAGGCCGGCATCGGCGAAGAAGCGGGCGCAGCGGTCCGACGGGGTGGCGCCGCTGTCCAGCCAGTACTTGATGCGGTCGACGTCGAGCTGCACGCGCTGCGAGCCCTTCGGCAGCATCGGATCGTAGGAGCCGACCTTCTCGATGAAGCGGCCGTCGCGCGGGCTGCGCGAATCGGCCACGACGATACGGTAATACGGGCGCTTCTTGGCGCCGCCGCGCGACATGCGGATCTTCAGGGACATCGATCTTCCTTTCCTAAAACCAGTTGAACCTTGCGAATTACTGAAACTTCGGCATTCCGCCGCCACCGAGCATGCCGCCGAGGCTGCGGGCGAAGCCCTTCTGCCCCAGCTTGGACATGCGCTTCATCATGTCGGCCATCTGCATATGCTGCTTGAGCAGCTTGTTGACGTCCTGCACCGAGGTGCCCGAGCCTGCCGCGATGCGCTTCTTGCGCGAGGCATGGATCAGCTTGGGATTCTTGCGCTCGTGCTTGGTCATCGAGCCGATGATGGCCTCCTGGCGCTTGAGGATGCTCTCATCCACATTGGCCTGGGCCAGTTGCTGCTTGATCTTGCCTACGCCCGGCAGCAGGTTCATCACGCCCGACATGCCGCCCATCTTGCGCAGCTGCTTGAGCTGCGAGGCCATGTCGTCGAGATCGAACTGGCCTTTCTGCACGCGGGCGGCCAGCCGCTCGGCTTCCTCCTTCTCGATCGTCTCGGCCGCCTTCTCGACCAGCGAGACGATGTCGCCCATGCCGAGGATGCGCTGCGCGATGCGCTCGGGATGGAAGGCTTCCAGCGCGTCCATCTTCTCGCCGACGCCGATCAGCTTGATCGGCTTGCCGGTGACGGCGCGCATCGACAGCGCCGCGCCGCCGCGGCCGTCGCCGTCGACGCGGGTCAGCATGATGCCGGTGATGCCGACGCGTTCGTTGAAGCTCTTGGCGACGTTGACGGCGTCCTGGCCGGTCAGCGCATCGGCGACCAGGATGGTCTCATGCGGCTGCACGGCGTCGCGCACGGCGGCGACTTCCAGCATCAGCGGCTCGTCGATATGCAGCCGGCCGGCGGTATCCAGCATCAGCACGTCGTAGCCGCCCAGCCTGGCGGCCTGCATGGCGCGCTTGGCGATGTCGACCGGCATCTGGCCGGCGACCACGGGCAAGGTCGCCACGCCGGTCTGCTCGCCGAGGATGCGCAGCTGCTCCTGCGCGGCCGGGCGATAGACGTCGAGCGACGCCATCAGCACCTTCTTGCGTTCCCTGTTTTGCAGGCGCAGCGCGATCTTCGCCGTCGAGGTCGTCTTGCCCGAGCCCTGCAGGCCGACCATCAGCACCGGCACCGGCGGCACGGCGGCGAGGTCGAGGCCGGCTTCGTTTTCGCCGGCGCCGCCGCCCAGCATCTCGACCAGGTAATCATGGACGATCTTGATCACCATCTGGCCCGGCGTGACCGAGCGCAGCACGTCCTGGCCGACGGCCTTGGATTTCACGCCGTCGATGAAGGATTTCACCACCGGCAGCGCGACATCGGCTTCCAGCAGCGCGACGCGCACTTCGCGCAGCGCCTCGGAGACGTCGGACTCGGTCAGCGCGCCGCGCTTGCGCAGCCGATCGAAAACCTCGCCCAGTTTGCCGCTTAGGGACTCGAACATGCTTCCTTGCTCCGTTTTCCTGATCCCGGGGCCTGACCCAGCGCCGATATGATCGCAAAACGATGCGGCGCCCGTGCGCGACACTCGCGGACGGACGGCGATCCTCGGACCGGATTTCAGCTCCCAAAACCGGAAAGCGGGCGGAATAAACCGTTTTCGGCCCGGCAAGTCAAGGCCGGTGCAGCTGCCGGTGCAGCCACCGGTGCGGCGGATCCCCGGCCGGGCCGGTTGCCCCTGTCATAATAATACGCTATGCGTATCATTATGACAGCTTCCGATCCGGCCCAGATCGTCCGCGCCGTCCTGCTGCTGGCGCGCCGGCTGCGTGCCGCGAGGCCGGACGGGACGGATCTCAGCCTCTCCGGGCTGGGCCTGCTGGCGACCCTGCACCGGGACGGCCCGCTGCCGGCGGCCCGGCTGGCCCAGGCGGAGGGACTGGAGCCGCAATCGCTCAGCCGCCTGATCGCCGCGCTCGACAAGGCCGGCTTCATCAGGCGTGAGCGCGATCCGGCCGACCGCCGCGCCCTGCTGATCGAACTGACCGGGGCGGGCCGCCAGGCGCTGGCGCGGGACATCGGCGCGCGCCGGGCCTGGCTGGAGGATGCGATGGCGCGGCATCTGTCGCCCGAGGAGCGCGCCATCCTGCAGCAGGCCGCCGGGCCGATGCTGCGGCTCGCCGCCAGCAAGGGCGGGCCGGAATGACGGCGATCCTGGACAGGCTGAGCCAGTGGCATGAGGGCCGCGGGGCGCTGCGCATGATCGTTGCCGCCTGCGCCGCCTTCGCGCTCGGCCATCTCATCCATCTGCCGGGGCCTTACACGGCGGCGCTGACCACGATCATCGTCGCCCGGCTCGATACCGGCGGCACCTTGCGCGCCAGCCTGCAGCGCATGGCGGCAACCCTGCTCGGCGCCGGGCTGGCCTGCCTGGCGGCGATGGCGCGCCTCTATGCGGTGCCCGAGGGCGTGCTTCTGCTGGCGACGCTGATCCCGCTGGCGCTGCTGGCGACCCATCATCCCAGCTTCCGCGCCGGCATGATCGCCGCGATCATCGTGCTCTCGGTGCCGAGCCGGCAAGGCACCGCCATCGCGGCCGCCCTGCTGCGCACCAGCGAGGTCGGCCTCGGCGTCGTCATCGGCACGCTGGTCTCCATCGCCGTGCTGCCCAGCCGCACCGGCGCGGTGCTGCGCCGCGATGCGGCCGCGGCGCTGGGCAAGATCGGCCGGCTCGCCTGCGACATGCTGCGCCGGCGCGCCTTGCCGGAAAAGCAGCGCAAGGCGCTCGACTACGCCATCCGGCGCGACCTGCGCAGCCTGATGGAGACGGCCGGCCGGGCGCCGCAGGGCGAGGCCGCCCTGGCCAGGCTGATCGCCAACCTGAACGCCGATATCGGCTTCCTGCGCCGCGAGCTCGACCAGCGCAATCTCTCGCCCGCCCTGGCCGAAACGCTGGCCGCCTTCGCCATACAGTTCGACGCCGTGGCGGAGGGCACAGGCCGCGCCTTGCGCGGCGCTGCCGGTCAGCCGGACGCCGCCGCGCTGCGGGCGGCCCTGGCGCAGGCGATCGCCGCGCTGCAGGCCGAGCAGGCGGACGGCCTGATCTATCTGCTCAGGACCCTGGTCGGCGATCTGATCCGGCTGGGCGCCGTCGCCGCCCGGTAGCGGTTTGCAAAGCGGTTTATGAGGGAATCGGCCGGGGCGCCCTAGGGCAGCATGCGGTCGCGGTCGGGCATTTCGGGTCTGATGAGGCCGAGCGGCTTGAGCCAGTCCGTGCCGTTGATCTTCGCCGCTGAAATCCAGCCGCTCGCCGAGCCGAGCCGGAAGCCGCCTTCGAGCTGCACCGGAATCCAGATATCGGTGCCCGGCGGCTGCGCCAGCCAGACGGTGGTCGGCGTTTCTTCTTCCGGCCGGCGCTCGGCCAGGTATTCGCGCGTATAGCCGGCGATCGGCTCGATCGCGACTTCGCATTTGAATGCCGGGCCGCTATAGGCGCTGCGGTTGTTCGGCTTCACCCAATCCGGCCCGAGCGGCGTGTAATGCATGTCGTAGCGCCGGCGGCCGTCGAAGATCGCATCCGTGCCGCTGCAGGCCGGCGTGGCGCCGCCGCGCAGCGCGCGGGCGATGGTGGCGCTGGTCGGATCGCTGGTGCCGATGGTCAGCGCCTCCGGCACCGGCTCGCGGTCGTCGTCTTCGACCGGCGGCTGCAGCATGTTGATGATCGGCTGCCCGTCGGCATCCCAGCTCATGCGGGTGGCGTATTTGGTCCAGCCGCCGTCGCTGTTGGCAGCGTAGCGCAAGGGCCGCACCGCATCGCCGTCCAGCCGCGCCACCGCCTGGCCGGTCATGGCGAAGCGCATTACCCAGTCCAGCATGCCGGCGGTATGCATCTTGGTGTCGATCCGCAGGGAATCCGCATCGCGCCGCGCCGACAGCACCAGTTCGAAGCCCTTCGATCCCAGGGCATAGACGCCGAAGGTGACCTCCAGGCTGGTGACCGGCATAACCGGCCGCCCGGCGGGCTCTGCATCCTGTGCGGCATCGGCGTGGGAGATATCGGCATGTGAGATGTCGGCGGCCCGCGCCGCGGCGGCAGGGACAAGCGCCAGGATTGCCGCCCCGGCAAAGGCCCGGCGCAGCGTCGTCCGGGTAGCCAGATTGGAAGCGGCTTTGCGACGCACTGCAAAGAGCAGGGCCGAATCGCGCATGGCGCTACTGTACGCCCAAATCGCCCAAGCAGAACCGAAAAACTGCGCGAACCCGGCGTCGGATCATACCCGCGGGCTCCTGCCTCAGGCGGCGCCATCCCCCAATTCGCGCCGGATGGCGGCCGCCAGGCCCTGCAGCAGCTCGGTCCCCGCCTGCGCCATGTCCGCCTGGCCGTTATCGGCCTGCGCCTCGGCCCGGCGGAGCGCGTAGAGGGCATCGATCAGCAGCCGGATCAGATCGAGATGGTGCAGATCCGAGGGGATCGCCCGCCGCAGGGCATCGCTGAGCAGCTCGACTCCGCGCTTGGTGAGCGGCCAGTCGAGACTTTGGCAGATTTCCGCCAAGGCGTCGCAATCCTGCTGGGCATCGCCGAGGAATAACAGGGCGGAAACCGCATTCACGCGCGCCTCGGCGAGCCGCGCCCGCATCAGGTCCAGCCGCGCCGGGAAGCCGGCAGGATCGACCGAGGCCGGCGCGGCCTGGGCGGCCGCCTCCTCGGTTGACTGGCCGGCGGCCGCCTCGTCGTCGGCGGCGGAAGCGGCGGGGGCGGAAGCGGCGGCGCGCGACAGATCGGCCCGCGCCTTCAGCAGAGCGCGGGGCGCTTCCCCTCCGATAAGGCGGCCGGCCCGATTCGCCATGGCTCAACGAAATACGAATCCTGCCTCCCCGCGTCAATCGCACAGTCGCGGCTGCCGGCACGATTGCCGGCGATGACGGTTGGATGCGCGGGGGGGCTTCGCTAAGGTCCGGCCATGTCCGCCCGCCGCCCCGCCGATTCCGCCGCCCATGCCAAAGCCCTGGCCGACCGCCTGCTGGCCGGCGACCGCCGGGCGCTGGCGCGCGCCATCACGCTGGTGGAATCGCAGCATCCGCAGGATCAGGCCGCCGCGGAAGCCCTGCTGCAGCAGATCCTGCCGGCCAGCGGCAGGTCGATCCGCATCGGCATCTCGGGCACGCCGGGCGTCGGCAAGTCGAGCTTCATCGAGCGGTTCGGCGGCCTGCTGACCGCCCGGGGCCATAAGGTCGCCGTGCTGGCGGTCGATCCGTCCTCGTCGCTGTCGGGCGGTTCGATCCTCGGCGACAAGACGCGCATGGAAAAGCTGGCGCGCGATCCGAACGCCTTCATCCGGCCGACGCCCTCGGGCGGCTCGCTGGGCGGCGTGGCGCGGCGCACGCGCGAGGCCATGCTGCTGGTCGAGGCGGCCGGCTTCGATGTGGTGCTGGTGGAAACCGTCGGCGTCGGCCAGTCCGAAACCACCGTGGCCGGCATGGTCGACATCTTCCTGCTGCTGCTGGCGCCGGGCGGCGGCGACGATCTGCAGGGCATCAAGCGCGGCATCATGGAGCTTGCCGATCTCGTCGTCATCAACAAGGCCGATGGCGACCTGCTCAAGCCGGCCAGGCTGGCCCAGGCCGATTACCGCGCCGCCCTGCAGCTGATGCGGCCCCGGCATGCCGAATGGAAGCCGCGGGTGCTGCTTGCCTCGGCGATGCTGAACGAGGGCATCGACGCCGTCTGGCAGGCGATCGAAAGCTATCGCGCGGCCCTGGAGAAAAGCGGCGCCTTCCAGGCGCAGCGCCGCGCCCAGGCCGAAGGCTGGCTGATGCACGAATTGCAGGACGGCCTGCTGAACTGGCTGCGCCAGGACCCGGAAATTGCCGAGGCATTGCCACGGCTGCAGCAGGCGGTCGGCGCCGGCCGGATCACCCCCACCGCCGCCGCCGGCAAGCTGCTCGGCCTGCTGCGGCGCTCGCCCCCGGCGTGATGGCGCTCGGCATCGCAACCTGCGATCCCTTCGCAGCGAGGCGCCAGCTACCCACATAGTGTTTGCAGCCGCGCCGGCGCACTACCGCTGAGCGTTGTCGGGCCGATCGCGGCGGTTATTTTTCGCTCACCTTCGGGTTTGCCGCTAAGCCGCAACCGCGTCGCGAGTAGACAGGACCGCTATCCGCCCACCATAGTGCTGCCCGGTTTCGGGAGGTCTGGCTGCCCGTGGGGGAAATCTGGTTCTTCATGCTGCGTGCCCTGGTGCTGGGCGCGATCGTGGTGCTGTTGGCGCGGCAGCGGCGCGGGATTCCCGCCAGCCGGCAGGGCTTCCGCCGCTTGCTGTCCGGCCTGGTGATGGTGGTCGCCGCCGGCGTCATCGAGGGGCTGGTCGGCCACGGCCTCATGGCCGGCCATGCGTCGCAATGGACGCTGCTGCAGCGCCTGCTCGATCTCGGCGGCCTCGCCCTGGCCGGCATCGGCATCGTGCAATGGGTCGGCTCGGTGGCGGCGCTGAACGCCGATGTCGAACGCCGCACCCAGCTCGAGGCCGAAGTCGAGGCGCAGCGGCTGTTCATGCTGGAATGCCAGCGCATCGGCCGCATCGCCTTCTGGTTCTCCGATCCGGTCAGCCGCCGGATCACCTGGTGGGGCAATGCCGAGGAGGCGCTCGGCGTCGGCTATCCCACGCCGCTGACCTATGACGACGCGCTGCCCTGGCTGCATCCCGACGATCATCCGGTCTATGCCGAGGCTTTCCGCGCGGCGCTGGCCGAAAAGCGCCATTTCAGCATCGAGGTGCGCACCCGCGACGCCGCCGGGGTATGGCGCTGGTATGCCCTGGCCGGCGTGCCGCAGCGCGATGTCGACGGCAAGGTCATCCGCGTGCTCGGCATCCTGCAGGAGATCGAGGACCGCAAGCGCGCCGAGCTCGCCGCCGCCAAGCTCACCCATCTGCTGCAGACGGTGATCGACGCGGTACCCTGCATCATCCATGTCAAGGACCGCGACCTGCGCCTGGTCATGGTCAACCGCTTCGCCCGCAACGCATTCGGCTATCCCGACCAGGATGTGCGCGGGCGGCTGCTGTCCGATCTGGTGCCGGGCCGCGGCATCGACGAGAGCGAAGCGAAGGAGCGGCTGCTGCTGGCGGAAGACCGCGTCATGCCGTTCACCGAGATCACGCGGGCGCTGGCCGATGGCGTGCCGCATCAATGGTGGGTGTCGAAAACGCCGCTCCGGCTGGAAGGCGGGGCCAAGCCGGACCATCTGCTGGTGGTCACCTTCGACATCACCGAGCTGAAGCAGAAGGAAATGGAAATCCGCCGGGCGCAGGAGGATATCGCGCAATATGCCAAGCAGCTCGAACTGCTGACCGAGGAATACAAGCGCGCCAGCGAACGCGCCAATGCGGCGAACCGGGCGAAATCCGGCTTTCTCGCCAGCATGAGCCACGAACTGCGCACGCCGCTCAATGCGATCATCGGCTTCGCCGATATCCTGACCGCCCAGATGCATGGCCCGCTGGCGTCGCGCTATGTCGAATACGCCAACGACATCCAGGTCAGCGGCCGGCACCTGCTCAACCTGATCAACGACATTCTCGACATGGCCCGCATGCAGTCGGGCCGCTATGCGCTGCGCATCGAATCGATCGATGCCGGCGTGGTGATCGATTCCGCCGTGCGCCAGGCGCGCAGCCGCCTCGAAGCCAAGCCGGTCAGGCTCGATCTGTCGCTGGCGGACGAGCTCGACGACGTGCTGGTCGATGCCAAGACGCTCAAGCAGGTGGTGGTCAACCTGCTGTCCAATGCGATCAAGTTCAGCGTCGAGGGCGGCACGGTGTCGCTGCAGGCCGAGCGGCTGGCCGATGGCGGCTTGCGGCTGCGGGTGTCGGATACCGGCATCGGCATGGACCGCGAGCAGCTTGCCAGCGTCTTCGATCCCTTCTGGCAGGCCGAAGGCGCGCTGGTGCGGCGCCAGGACGGCGTCGGGCTGGGCCTGAGCCTGGTGCGCCAGCTCGTCGAGCTGCATGGCGGCACGGTCGCCATCGAAAGCGAACGGGGGCGCGGCACCACGGTGACGGTGACGCTGCCGGCCGGCGATGCCGACGGCACCGGCGGACCGGGCGAGGGCAGCGGCGCCGTTGCCGCCTTGCGCGGCAGCCAGATCGGCAGGGTGGCGTAACCGCGTTTCCCGACCGGCCCGAATTTTGGCGTGCATGGCCGGGCGATCCGTCCGATAGTAGGCGATCGGGAGGTCCTGATCATGGCGCTCGCCTCGCCCCGCATTCTGTCCGGCACCGATCTGCGCCAGCTCTCGCAGCGTTCCGACTGGCGCGGCGCCCTGCGGATCGGCATCCATCTGGCCCTGCTCATCTTCGCCGGCGCCCTGGTCGCGGTTGCCGCGACGCCCTGGCAGCTTTGGCCCGCCATGCTGCTGCTCGGCCTGGTGCAGGCGGCGCTGTTCGCGCCCCTGCACGAAACGATGCACGCCACCGCCTTCGCCAGCCGCCGCGCCAATGCGATCGTCGGCTGGCTGGCCGGCTGTCCCTCGCTGATGAACTGGCATTTCTACGCGGCCTTCCATCTGGCGCATCACAGCCACACGCAGGATCCGGCGCGCGATCCCGAGCTGACGCCGCCGGCGCCGCGGGATGCGCGCGGCTACGTCCTGCGCGTGCTGGCGGTCAATTACTGGCGCGCCCGCTGCAAGGTGATTGCCGATGCCTGGCGCGGCGATCTTTCGGCCTATCCCTATATCGCCGCGCCGGCGCGCCTTCGCATCGTCACAAGCGTGCGCTGGATGTGCGTCTTCGCCGCCGCCGCGGCGCTGGGTTCGGCCCTGCTGGCCGGCTGGCGGGCGCCGCTGATTTTCTGGATCGGGCCGCAGCTGTTGGGCCAGCCATTCCTGCGGCTCTATCTGCTGACCGAGCATACCGGCTGCACGCATGACGCCAACGGGCTCACCAATACGCGCACCACGCTGACCAATCCGCTGCTGCGGCTCTTGATGTGGAATATGAGCTTCCACGCCGAGCATCATCTGTATCCCTCGATCCCGTTCCATCGCCTGCCTGCCGCGCATCGGCTGCTGCGCGAGCGGCTCGCGGTCGTACAGCCCGGCTATACGCGCTGGCATCGGGGCTATTTCCGGCAGATCATGTCGGCCGACAGGGCATAGGCGCGCATGGCCTGGGAAACCCGGACCGGGCGATTCCGCCTCGGCGATATCGAGACGCTGTCGGGCGAGGTTCTGCCCGATGCGACATTGAGCTGGAAGGCGCATGGCCGGCTGAATGCCGCGCGCGACAACGTCATTCTCTATCCGACCAGCTACGGCGCGCAGCATCCCGATCTCGAATGGCTGATCGGCCCGGACGGCGTGCTCGATCCGACGCGCTGGTTCATCGTGCAGACCGACATGTTCGCCAACGGCCTGTCGTCCAGCCCGTCCAATACCGAAGGCTATCCCTCGCTGGTGACGGCCTATGACAACGTGCAGGCGCAGCGGCGCCTGCTGCGCGCGCAATTCGGCATCGAGCGCCTGGCCTGCGTCTATGGCTGGTCGATGGGCGCGCAGCAGGCCTATCACTGGGCGGCGCTGTTCCCCGACAGCGTCGCCCGCGTGGTGATCAATTGCGGCTCGGCGCGCAGCGCCGTGCATAACAAGGTGTTCCTCAAAAGCCTGATCGCCACCCTGGAAGCCGCGCCCGAGCATCTCGGCAACGGCCGCTTTTCCCGCCAGCCCGAGGCGGCGATGCGCGCCTTCGGGCGCATCTATGCCGGCTGGGCGCTGAGCCAGGATTTCTACCGCGCCGGACTGCATCTGAGCGCGCTCAAGGCGCCCGATCTGGAAACCTTCCTGCGCACCGACTGGGAGGAGCGTTTCGCGCGCCGCCCGGCCGCCGACCATCATGCGCAGCTGCGCTGCTGGGAGGCGGGCGATATCAGCGCCAATCCGCTCTATGGCGGCGATCTGGCCAGGGCCTTGCGGGCGATCGCGGCGAAGGTGCTGCTGATGCCGGGCGCGACGGACCTTTATTTCCGCGTCGCCGACAACGAGGCCGAACTGCCCTGTCTGCGCAATGCCGCACTGGTGCCGATCCCCAGCATCTGGGGCCATCGCGCCGGCAACCCGGCGCAGAATCCGGAAGATGCCGCCTTCCTCAAGGCGCAGGTGCGGCGCTGGCTGGAGACATAGCCGGCCGGAGACATGGCCGGCCGCAGATGCAAGCCGCTTTACGCCGGCTGGTTCGGCTTTGTATTCGGCACCACGGGGTCGATCGCGCTTGCACCCTCGCCGGCGCCGCGCGGCAGAACCTCGCCTTTCAGGGCCAGCGTGCCGCCCAGCCACAAGGCATGCACCAGATGATCGTCATGCTGGTTGCCGGTATTGGGATGCACCAGGACCGACAGGCTCTGCCGGTTCAGCATCAGCCAGGGCACCAGCACGGCGAAGGTCTCGGCGCCGAAGGCGATCTGATACATCGGCTGCGTATGCGGCCCGACCGGCCGCTCGTGCCAGCGGCCGAGCTGCACCGGGAAGCGTTCGGCGACCTGCTCGCGGATTTGCGCGGCGCGCTCGCGCTGCCCCGGCCCGTCGAAATAGACATGCGCGTGATAGGAGGCGATGGCGGCGATCGGGCGGGGCGGGATCATGGCCGGATATTGGCAAATCGCGGCGGCCGGCGCAGCGATGATGGTCACGCATTTGCCGGCTTGCCCAGCCCGGCGATGATGTTATTACACGTGTAAATACGAAGGCCCCCATGATCCAGCTCAAACTCACCCAGATCGGCAATTCGGTCGGCGTGGTCCTGCCGAAGCACTGCCCGTCATGCTCCGCCTCGCCGCCGGCGAGATCGGCGAGGGTGATCTGGCGGCATGGCTGCGCGGACATATGGCGCGCAGGGGTGAGTAAGATTGTATTCTGCAAAAACGGCCTTGAGCCGGTGATTTTCCGCTGTTGCCCATCGCGAATCGGATCGGATGTCTCCGTGCGCTGCGGGGGCTGCCGCGCAGACGGCCCTGGAGAAGCGATGTCCCGGCAATCTGCCAAAATCGCGGGATTCAGCGGGCGCCAAACGGCTTCGGATCGGTATGGAATCGGCCTGAACCGGCGTTGCATGGGCCGTCAATTGGCAGCCAACTGGCATCCAATTGGCATCGAATGGGCTGCAATTGGCTCGCAACAAGCTGATTTTGGGCTTGTCTTTCGGCCTGTCCCGGTCAGTTAAGCGCTTGTCTTGAAAGGCTTCAGGCGCCAGCCAGACCGCCCATCGGCGCCTCTAGGCGCCGGCGAGCCAGAGCCGCGCGAGCTGATGCGCCAGCGCCAGCGGCGGCGACAGGCGCGGCGCGGCCTCCATGTCGGTGGATTTCTGCCGCATGATTTCCACCTCGTCGCGGCTGAACCAGCGCGCCTCTTCGAGTTCGTCCTTGTCTACGGTGATCTCGGCGCTCTCGGCTTCGGCGATGCAGCCGATCATCAGCGAGGAGGGGAACGGCCAGGGCTGCGAGGCGACATAGCGCACCGCGCCGGTCGTGATGCCGGCTTCCTCGAAGATTTCGCGGCGCACCGCCTCCTCGATGGTCTCGCCCGGCTCCATGAAGCCGGCCAGGGCCGAATACATGCCGGGCAGAAAACGCGCCTGCCGGCCCAGCAGCACCATGTCCTGGCCGCTCGCCTCGTCGCGGCGCACGGCCAGCATGATCACCACCGGATCGGTGCGCGGGAAATGCTGCGCCTTGCAGGCGTCGCTGGTGCAATGCCGGCTGTAGCCGCCCTCCGCCGCCCGCGTCGGGCTGCCGCATTGGGCGCAGAAACGATGCCGCTGATGCCAGTCGATCAGGCTGCGCGCCTGGGCCAGGATCGCCGCCTCCTCGGGCGCCAGCTGCGGCGCGATCGAGCGCACATCGATGAACTTGACGCTGTCGCCATGCAGGGCCGCGGTGCTGTCGTCGCCGTCGCAATCGGTGGCGAAATGGGGGATGCCGGCCTCGTCCAGGCCGAGGAAGATGCAGGGCAGCGCGGCATGGGCGCGATCCCAGGCGGCATCCTGCCAGGCGATGCGGGCCGGCGCGTCGTTGCCGGGCCTGCCGTCGAGCGCGATCAGCGCCTTCAGCTCGCGCATCGGCAGAAAGCGCGCCTGCGCCGAACGTCGCTGCTCGCTGAGCCAGGCCGGATTGCGGCGCGGATTGCCGGCGCGGTCGAGATTGGAGCCGGCAAAGCCGATCGGTCTGGACGGCCGTTGCCGGGACGAACGCTGCTGGCGGGCGGGATCTGGGTTAAGCATAGGCGAAAGCTGGCATATCGTCGGCGCGGCGTCCATCGCCGCGGCTTTTTTCGCCGTCAAATTATGGGGATTCCTACCCATTGAATTGCCGGGCCTAATGGCTGATATAAGGCGCGGGAGGTTGGCGGCGGACGGGCGCCTCGCCAACCCGGTCAGGTCCGGAAGGAAGCAGCCGTAACGAGTTTCCGCCCGGGTCGTTGTCCAGCCTCCCACCTTGGAATTTCGCGATGGCCCGGCTTCGCTGGGCGCCAGCGGCCGGCCATTTGCCGGTCGATCTTTTCTCCGGGGGCGCTTAGTCTTTCCAGGATGAACAGCCCGGTTTCGAGTTCCCCCGCTTCCAATCCTGCGGCCTCCGCCTCCGCGCCCTATCGCGTCCTGGCCCGCAAATACCGCCCGGCCAACTTCGCCGAGATGATCGGCCAGGATGCGCTGGTGCGCACGCTGACCAATGCGATCGCCACCGGCCGCATCGCCCAGGCCTTCATCCTCACCGGCGTGCGCGGCGTCGGCAAGACCACCACCGCCCGCATCATCGCCCGCGCGCTCAACTGCACCGGGCCGGACGGGCAGGGCGGGCCGACGGTCACCCCCTGCGGGGTCTGCGACAACTGCAAGGCGATCGCCGAGGACCGCCATCCCGATGTCTTCGAGATGGACGCCGCCTCGCGCACCGGCATCAACGACATCCGCGAGATCATCGAAGCCGTGCGCTACGCGCCCTCGATGGCGCGCTACAAGGTCTACATCATCGACGAAGTGCACATGCTCTCGACGGCGGCCTTCAACGGCCTGCTCAAGACGCTGGAAGAGCCGCCGCCGCATGTGAAGTTCATCTTCGCCACCACCGAAATCCGCAAGGTGCCGGTCACCGTGTTGTCGCGCTGCCAGCGCTTCGATCTCAAGCGCGTCGAGATCGGCGTGCTGGTGCAGCATTTCAAGCGCATCGCCGCGGCCGAGCAGGCAGAGATCGACGAGGACGCGCTGACGCTGGTGGCGCGCGCCGCCGAGGGCTCGGTGCGCGACGGCCTGTCGCTGCTCGATCAGGCGATCGCCCACGGCGCCGGGCAGGTGAATGCCGAACTGGTGCGCGACATGCTGGGCCTGGCCGACCGCGGCCAGGTCTTCGCGCTGCTCGACCTGCTGCTGCACGGCAGGATCGCCGAGGCGCTGGAGAATCTGCAGGCGCAGTACAATCTCGGCGCCGATCCGGCCGTGGTGCTGCAGGACCTGCTCGAACTCACCCATTGGCTGACGCGCGTCAAGGTGATCGGCGCCACCGCCGACGACGTGACCCTGCCGGAAAGCCAGCGCCTGCGCGGCAAGGACCTCGCCGCCAAGCTCGGCATGCCGGTGCTGGCGCGCAGCTGGCAGATGCTGCTCAAGGGCCTGCAGGAGGTGCGCGCCGCCCCGGTGCCGCTGGCGGCGGCCGAGATGGTGCTGGTGCGGCTGGCCTATGCGGCCGATCTGCCCAGTCCCGCCGACCTGGTGAAGGAATGGCGCGAGAAGGGCGGCGGCGCCAGCGGCGGTCCGGCGCTGACGCCGGCGCCGCGCGCCGCCCCTGGCGGCGGCAACGGGGCCGGTATGTCGTCCGGCGCGTCGGCCGCCATGGCCGCGCAACCGCAGATGGCGGCGGTTCCGCAGGCGCAGGCCCAGGTTCAGGCGCAGGTTCAGGCGCAGGTCCTGGCGCAGCCGGGCGAAACCGTCGCGCTGATGCCGGCGCCGATGACCTTTCCGGCGCTGGTGCAGCTGGTCAAGGACATGCGCGATGTCGGCCTGTTCGCCGAACTCTACAACGACGTGCATCTGGTCAGCTTCGAGCGCGGCCGGATCGAGCTGCGGCTCGGCCCGCAGGCGCGCCACGATCTGCCCAGCCGCCTGATCGACCGGCTCAGGACCTGGACCGGCGAACGCTGGATGGTGTCGCTGAGCAAGCTGCCGGGCGAGCCGACCCTGGCCGAGCAGGAGCAGGCGGAAGAATCGCGCCGGCGCGCGCATGCCCAGGCGCATCCGCTGGTGCAGGCGGCGTTGACGGCCTTCCCCGGCGCCGTTCTGGACGAGGTGCGCGAGGTTGTGCCGCCGGCAAGCGATCTCGGGCCGGCCGATGACGAGGCCGAGGGCCCGGTCTATATGACCGACGATATCGACCCGCTGGACGAGCGGGACTAGGTTCGAGGAGTTTGCGATGAAGAATCTTGGCCAGATGCTCAAGCAGGCCCAGGCCATGCAGCAGCGCATGCAGGAAATGCAGGCCGAACTGGAAGCCCATGAGGTGCAGGGCTCGGCCGGCGGCGGCATGGTCATCGTCACGCTCAACGGCAAGAGCGAACTCAGGGGCGTGAAGATCGATCCCACGCTGCTCAAGCCGGAAGAGGCCGAGGTGGTCGAGGATCTGATCAAGGCGGCGCATGCCGATGCCAAGGGCCGCGTCGAGCGCGAGACCGCCGAGAAGATGCAGCAGCTCACCGCCGGCCTGCCGATCCCGCCGGGCATGAAGCTGCCCTTCTGAGTCTGCCGTCATGGCTGGTCCGGAGATCGAGCGGCTGATCCAGCTGCTGGCGCGGCTGCCCGGCCTGGGCCCGCGCTCGGCGCGCCGCGCCGCCTTGCATCTTCTGAAGAAGAAGGATGCGCTGCTCAATCCACTGGCCGCCACCTTGCGCGATGTGGGCGAGAGCGTGCATGCCTGCTCGGTCTGCGGCAATCTCGACACGCATGATCCCTGCGCGATCTGCAGCGATCCGCGCCGCGATGCGGGGCTGCTCTGCGTGGTCGAAAGCGTCGCCGATCTCTGGGCGCTGGAACGCGCCGGCGTCTTCCGCGGCCGCTATCATGTGCTGGGCGGCACGCTGTCGGCCCTGGACGGCGTCGGGCCGGCGGATCTCAATGTCGACAGCCTGATCAGCCGGGCGCAGGCGGGCGGCCTGCGCGAGGTGATCATCGCCACCAATGCCACGGTCGAAGGCCAGACCACGGCGCATTACATCACCGACCGCCTGGCGCCGTCCGGCGTGCAGATCACCCGGCTGGCGCATGGCGTGCCGGTCGGCGGCGAACTCGATTATCTCGACGACGGCACGCTCGGCGCGGCGCTGAAGGCGCGGCGGCCGCTCTAGCGAGCCCCTGGTAGGCGAGCCTCCGATAGCGAGCTTCCGGTGGCGAACTTCCGGGCCGTTAAAGCGGCGTGATCTCCAGGTTGCGGAACTGCACGGCAGAGCCGTCGTGATGGTTCTGCAGCCCGATATGGCCCTGCTCGCGCCGCCCGCCATGGTCGAGCCGGCAGACCTCGATATTGTTCTGCAGCACGACGAGGCGCTGGCCCAGGGCGGTGATGGTGAAGTCGTTCCATTCGCCGACCGGGCGCGAGGCGCGGGCAATCGCCGGCGCCAGGTTGTAGACGGCGCCGGTCAGGTGCAGCGGATCATCCGCGCGGCGCTCTGCCGGATCGATGCCGCGCTCGTCGATCTGGATTTCATAGCCCTGTTCGATGGCGGGGCGCGGATCGCGCTCGAGCGGCGGAATGCGCAGGAAGACGCCAGAATTGTCGGTCGGCTGCTGCACCCGCCATTCGATCAGCAGCTTGAAGTCGGCATAGGTCTCGGCGGCATACCAGTAGATGCCGCTGCCGCCGAAGCTTTCGACCACGCCGTTGCCGAGCGCGCGGAAGCCGCCCGGACCGGCCTGGCGCCAGTCCTGCAGATGGAACAGCCTCTGGGTGACCGCTTCGGACATGACGGAGTCTGCAAGTCCGTCACCGCCGGGTTTGTTCCCGGCCAGAGGCCGTTCAGCCCCTGAAAGTGTCCTTGCGCCGGCGCGTCTCGGCGAAGACGGAAACGTCGTCGGCATTCAGCAGGCCGAGCGTCATGCGCAGGTTCTCGCTCATCGGCCGCAGGAAGGGATTGGTGGCGCGCTCCTCGCCGAGGGTGGAGGGCACGGTCGGCAGGCCCTTGCTGCGCAATTCCCTGATCCTCTGATAGCGCAGATGCAGCGTCTCGTTGCCCGGCTCGACCGTGACGGCGAAGCGGGCGTTCGATTCGGTATATTCGTGGGCGCAGTAGATTCTGGTGTCGTCGGGCAGGGCGAGCAGCTTGCCAAGGCTGTGCCACATCTGCGCCGGCGTGCCCTCGAACAGCCGCCCGCAGCCGAGCGCGAACAGCGTATCGCCGCAGAACAGCGCCGCGCTGCGCTGGAACCAGTAGGCGATATGGCCGCGCGTATGGCCGGGCACGTCGAAGACGACGGCCGCTTCGTCGCCCAGCGTCCACTGCTCGCCGTCGGCCAGCGCGACATCGATGCCGGGAATGCGCTCGGCATCGGCCTTGGGGCCGACGATGCGGCAGCCGGTCGCCTGCTTCAGCGCCATATTGCCGCCGACATGATCGGGATGATGATGCGTGTTCAGGATATGCGTCAGCGTCCAGTTGCGCTTCTTCAATTCGGCCAGCACCGGCTCGTGCACGGCCGGATCGACCACGGCGACGGCGTTTGCCGAAGGCTCGCGGGCGAGATAGACGTAATTGTCGTTGAGGACGGGAATCTGGACGATTTCAAGGGGCATGGCGCAATTCTGACGGCAGAGTTTCAGTCGAACAGATGCTAACATAGCGCGATGCTGCGTCCAGACATCATCGATCTGCGCGAATTCTACGGCAGCCATATCGGCCGCGCCGTGCGGCGCCTGCTGCGCCTGCGGCTGCGCCAGGTCTGGCCGAATGTCGCCGGGCTGCGCGTGCTGGGGCTCGGCTATGCCACGCCCTATCTGCGCATCTTCGAGGCGGAGGCCGAGCGCGTGCTGGCGGCGATGCCCGGCCCGCAGGGCGTGATCCGCTGGCCGCGCGGCCTGCCGGGCCGGGTCATGCTGGTGGACGAGGACGGATTGCCGCTGCCGGATGCCTCGGTCGACCGGCTTCTGCTGGTGCATGCGCTGGAGAATTCGGAAAACGTGCGGGCGCTGCTGCGCGAGGTCTGGCGCGTGCTCACCCCGCAGGGCCGGCTGCTCGCCGTGGTGCCGAACCGGCGCGGGCTGTGGGCGCATATCGAGGCGACGCCCTTCGGCCAGGGCCGTCCCTACACGCCGCCGCAGCTTACGCGGCTGATGCGCGATGCGCTGTTCTCGCCGCTGCAGACGCAATCGGCTTTGTGGCTGCCGCCGACCAACCGCGCCTTCGTGGTCGGCGCCGCCAGCGCCTGGGAGAAGGCAGGCGAGATTCTGTGGAACCGGTTCTCCGGCGTGCTGCTGCTGGAGGCCGAGAAGCAGGTCTATGCCGCCGCGCCGCTGAAGCCGGTCAAGGCGAAGCGGAAGGCCTTCGTGCTGAAGCCGCCGCGTCCCGTCTGGGGCGGTTCAGGCCCCGCGCCGGCGTAACAGATAGACCGCCTGGGCGCCGAAGATATTCGCCATCGCGCCCTGCAGCTTCCAGCCTTCCCGGTTGCCGTGGCCGTCGACGGCGATGCGCTGCTCGACCACGATGCCGTCCTTCGCGCAAAGCTCGTCGAAATCCAGGATCGTGCAGAGGTGGATGTTCTGCGTCTCGTACCACGGATCGTCGAGCGCCGCCGTCATGGGCATGCGGCCGCTGAGCGCAAGCTGCAGCCGTACCCGCCAGTAGGCGAAATTGGGGAAGGAGACGATGGCGCGCCGGCCGATGCGCAGCATCTCGTGCAATACCTTGCGCGGGTTGCGCGTCGCCTGCAGCGTCAGGCTGAGCACGACGTAATCGAAAGCGGCATCGGGATAATCCGGCAGGTCGGCGTCGGCGTCGCCCTGGATCACGCTCAGGCCGCGCGCCACGCAGGCATTGACGCCGCTCTGGCGGATTTCGATGCCGCGCCCATCGACCTGCTTTTCGCGGGCGAGATATTCCAGCAGCGCGCCGTCGCCGCAGCCGACGTCGAGCAGACGGCTTTGCGGCGCCACCATCTCGGCGATCAGCAGAAGATCGCGGCGGATATCCTTGTGGCCGCCGCCCTTCTGCGGGGGCGGGGTCAAAGCGCGGTCGTTCATGTCTGATGTCCGTTCAGGCCGCGCACTTCCGCGCAGCCGTCGAGAAAGCCTTTCAGGGTGCGGAACATCTCCGGCTCGTCGAGCAGGAAGGCGTCATGGCCCTTGTCGGTCTCGATCTCGACGAAACTGACATTGGCCGCCGCCGCATTCAGCGCGCGCACGATCTCCTTGCTTTCCGAGGTCGGGAACAGCCAGTCCGAGGTGAACGACACCAGGCAGAAACGCGTCCTGCTGCCCTGGAAGACGCCGGCGAGATTGCCGCCGGCCTGCGCGGCCAGGTCGAAATAATCCATCGCCCGGGTGATGTAGAGATAGGAGTTGGCATCGAAGCGGTCGACGAAGGTCGAGCCTTGATGCAGCAGGTAGCTTTCGACCTGGAACTCGGTCTCGAATCCGTAGGTGATACGCTCGCGGTTCTGCAGGTTGCGGCCGAATTTGCGATGCAGGGCCGCTTCCGACAGATAGGTGATATGCGCCGCCATGCGCGCCACAGCCAGGCCGGCGCGCGGGATCGTGCCATGCTCGAAATAATCGCCCTTGTGCCATTGCGGATCGGCATAGATCGCCTGACGGCCGACCTCATGGAAGGCGATGTTCTGCGCCGAATGCTTGGCGGCGCAGGCGATCGGGATCGCCGAGAAGACGCGGTCGGGGTAGCTGGCCGCCCATTGCAGCACCTGCATGCCGCCCATCGAGCCGCCGATGACGCAGAACAGCTGATGGATGCCGAGATGGTCCAGCAGCATCGCCTGGGCATTGACCATGTCGCGGATGGTGATGACGGGAAAGCTCAGGCCATAGGGCTTGCCGGTACCGGGGTCGATCTCCGCCGGGCCGGACGAGCCCATGCAGCCGCCCAGCACATTGGCGCAGATCACGAAATAGCGATCCGTATCGACCACCTTGCCGGGACCGACCATGCTGACCCACCAGCCCGGCTTGCCGGTGATCGGATGCACGTTGGCGGCGTGCTGATCGCCGGTCAGCGCATGGCAGATCAGGATCGCGTTCGACTTGTCCTCGTTGAGCTGCCCATAGGTGCAATAGGCGATCTGGAAGGGGCCGAGATCCAACCCGCAATCGAGCTTCAGCGGCAAAGTCTCGCCCAGGGCCACCCGGTGGCCGGGCCCGACAGGGTCGAGATGATGCAGGCGGGAAGGTGCCGCGGTCATGGTCCAAAAGGTCGAAAAGGCAGCTCTAAGTCTGCGGTTGTCTCAGGGGCGGAAAATGCGACCGGAAACCCGTTCCGGTAGGGTCCCTGTGCTTACGAACCCCCGCCCGTACTGTCAATGTTTTCTTTGCCATACAGGCTTTGCAATCGGGGGGCGAAAGCCCTAAGACTATGCGGCTTTTTCCCCTGTTACAGCCCCGTCAAGAAATGAGCGAACATATACCGAGCCTGGCCGATCTTCGGCGCGAAATCGACGTGCTGGACGACCAGATCCAGGACCTTTTGCGCCGCCGCGCCGAGGCGGTGCGCCGCGTCGCTGCCACCAAGCAGAGCCAGGGCAGCCTCGATAATGGCGCTTTTTTGCGGCCGGGCCGCGAAGCGCAGATTCTGCGCCGGCTGATGGAGCGCCATCGCCAGGGCCTGCCGCCGGCCGCCCTGGTGCGCATCTGGCGCGAGATGATCTCGGCGCTTTACGACCTGCAGGCGCCGCTCAAGGTCGCCGTGCATGCGCCGAACAAGTCGGCCGCCCGCTGGGATCTGGCGCGCGACTTCTACGGCTCGACCACGCCGATGCAGCTCTGCAACACGGCGACCGCCGTGATGCGGGCGATCTCGGCGCATCCGATGACGCTGGGCGTGATGGCGCCGCCGGAAGAGGGCGAGCGGGAATCGTGGTGGCCCATGCTGGCCGGCCGCGCCAACGATACCCCCCGTGTCATTGCCAAGCTTCCCTTCGTGCCCAACCCGCGCGGTCGCCTCGCCGAGTTGGGCGCTTTCGTGATTGCCCGCACGCCGCCGGAGGAATCGGGCGAGGATTGCACCTTGGTCGTCGTCGTCGCCAACGAAGAGGCGCCCAGCATGGCGCGCCTCTCCACGTTGCTGGCGCAGGCCGGCCTGGATGGCCGCGTGCTGGCGCAGCAGCACGGCGCCGGCGATGGCGGCAGCCGCATGCTGGTCGAAATCCCCGGTTTCATGGCCGAGGGCGATGCGCGGCTGGCGGCATTGATCGCCGCCGAGCCGGGCCTGATCGCCGATGCCGTGGTGATCGGCGCCTACCCGGTGCCGGTCGCTGAGGTTATAGTGTCGTTATCCGTAACCGTCGAAGAAGGATGTCAGCCGTGACTGCGCCGAAGCCGCAACCTGGAATTCTCGGAATCGCCCCCTACAAGGGCGGCGAGGGCAGCGTGCCGGGCGTGACCAAGGTGCATAAGCTGTCGTCCAACGAAACGCCGCTCGGGCCCAGCCCGAAGGCGATCGCCGCCTATCAGAAGATGGCCGGCGAACTGCATCGTTATCCCGACGGCGCCGCCGATGCCCTGCGCAATGCCGTGGCCCGGCATCATGGCCTGCCGGCCGAGAATATCGTCTGCTCGAACGGTTCGGACGAGATGATCTCGCTGATCTGCGCCGCTTATTGCGGGCCGGGCGACGAGGTTCTGTATTCGCGCCACGGCTTCCTGATGTATGCCATCGCCGCTATGGCGCGCGGCGCCACCCCGGTGGCGGCGCCGGAGGCGAACTACACCGCCGATGTCGATGCGCTGCTCAAGGCGGTCACGCCGCGGACCAGGATCGTCTTCCTGGCCAATCCGAACAATCCGACCGGCAGCTATATCTCGGCCGCCGAGCTGCGCCGCCTGCGCAATGGCCTGCCGGCCGGGGTTCTGCTGGTGATCGATGCGGCCTATGCCGAATATGTCAGCCGCAACGATTATTCGAACGGCGCCGAACTGGTGGCCGAGCGCGACGACACCGTGATGACGCGCACCTTTTCGAAAATCTACGGCCTGGCGGCCCTGCGGCTCGGCTGGACCTATGCGCCGGCCGGCGTCGTCGACGTGCTGAACCGCGTGCGCGGACCCTTCAACGTGAATGCCGCCGCCCAGGCCGCCGGCGTCGCCGCGCTGGAGGATGTCGCCTGGCTCGACAAGGCGCGCAGCCATAACGATGCCGAACTGCCGCGGGTGACGGCGGCGCTCGGCAAGCTCGGTCTCGACGTGCTGCCCAGCGTCGGCAATTTCCTGCTGATCCGTTTCCCCGGCGGCGCCGCGCAGTCGAAGGCGGCGGACGAGTTCCTGCGCAGCCAGGGGTTGATCCTGCGCGCCATGGGCGCCTATGGCCTGGCCGAGGCCTTGCGCCTGACCATCGGCACCGCGGAAGAAAACGATCTCGTGATCGCCGCCCTCGGCGCGTTCATGGCGAAGCAGGCGCAACGCCGGTGAGCAGGCAGCCGCTTTTCGATCGCCTCGCCATCATCGGCATCGGCCTGATCGGCTCGTCGGTGGCGCGGGCGGCGCGCGAGCGCGGCCTGGTGCGGCAGATCGCGATCGCGGATGCGTCCGAGCAGCATCGCCAGGACGCGGCCAGGCTGCAACTCGGCGACGAAGTGCATGCCGATGCCGCGGAAGCGGCGCGCGACGCCGATCTGATCATGTTCTGCGTGCCGCTCGGCGCCAATGCCGCCGTGGCGGCGCATGTCGCGCCGGCGCTGAAGCCGGGCGCCATCGTCTCCGATGTCGGCTCGTGCAAGCAGGCGGTGATCCGCGATATCGCGCCGCATCTGCCGGCCGGCGTGCATCTGGTGCCGGGCCATCCGGTCGCCGGCACCGAGCATTCCGGCCCCAAGGCGGGTTTCGCCAGCCTGTTCGAGAATCGCTGGTGCATCCTCACGCCGCCGCCCGGCGCCGATGCCAGGGCCGTCGAGGCCGTCAAGGCCTTCTGGGCCGCCTGCGGCAGCAAGGTCGAGGTGATGGAGCCGCGCCATCACGATCTGGTGCTGGCGATCACCAGCCATGTGCCGCATCTGATCGCCTACAACATCGTCGGCACGGCGGACGATCTGGAGACGGTCACCGAGGGCGAGGTGATCAAATATTCCGCCGGCGGCTTCCGCGACTTCACCCGCATCGCCGCCTCCGATCCGACCATGTGGCGCGACGTCTTCCTCAACAACAAGGAGGCGGTGCTGGAGATGCTGGGCCGCTTCACCGAGGATCTGATCGCCCTGCAGCGCGCGATCCGCTGGGGCGAGGGCGATACGCTGTTCAACCTGTTCACCCGCACCCGCGCCATCCGCCGCGCCATCATCGATGCCGGCCAGGAAACCGCGGCGCCCGATTTCGGCCGCAGCCCGGCCGCCGGCAAGAGCGAAGGCTAGGGCGCCGCCGCAGAGCAGCAGGCGGGGAGAAGAGCGCCTTCTACTGCGCCGGCCAGATCGGCGGCAGGCCGAACAGGGCGACGGGGCCGAGGAACAGCCGGCCGTCCTGCGCCGTCAGCGGCACCTGCAGATAGCGTTCGCCCGTCTCGTCGCGCTTGGCGATCGCCATCAGCACCGCCTTGGCCGCGGCGGCCTCGTCGGCTTTCATGCGGCCGGCGGCGGCCAGGGCGTCGATGCCGGCATCGGCGCCATAGACCTGGCTCGACATCGCGCCGAGCGGCCTGAACAGCTTGTCCAGCGTCAGCGTGCCGTTGCCCTTCAGCTTCAGCGCGCCCCATTGCAGGCCGATGGTTTCGAAATCGATCACGCCGCCGCCATCGCGCCAGTTGGCCAGCCTCTCCTGCGGCGTCTTGCCGAAGACGGTGCCGCGCAGGGTACCGATCAGGTCGAGGCGGGCGATCTCGCGGCCGAGTGGTCCGCCATCCGGAAGGCTGGCCTGCGGCGGCAGGATCAGCCCTTCGGCCTGAATGGCAAGATCGCTGCTCGGCGGGACGGTCTCGGCGCGGCGCGCATGCAGGTTCAGCCGCGCCGCCGACAAGGCCTGCCCTGCGTCTTCGAGCCTGGCCTGATGCAGATCGGCGGCGAGCCGCTGCCATTTGCCGGCGGCATCGAAGACGGCGCTGGCGCGGAAATTCTCCGCCGTCAGGGCAACATGCAATTGCGCCGCGCCATCCTTCCAGCCGATCTGCTGCCGCCCGGTCAGCACGAAGATGACGTGGTCCGGATTCCATAGCTGCAGATGGGCGGTGATGTCGTCGGCCTGGATGTCCCAGGCGGCGGCGCTGTTCGGATCGCGCCAGCGGACATTCTCGAAGGTCAACGACAGGCGGTAGGGAAAGCCCCATTGCCGCATGGCACCATAGGAGACCTCGCGGCCCAGCTTGCGCTGGCTTTCCATCCAGGCCTGCGCCTGGGCCGCGATCTGATCCGACAGATGCGACCACAGCATGTAATAGCCCAGCAGGCCGCCGCAGATGAGGCCGGCGAGGATCAGGAAGCGATACCGCATGGGGCCGGTATAGCAGGCCGGGCGCGGCGTCACCAGAGATGCGGATGCCGGCATACGAATGCCGGCATACGAATGTCAGGCGGCCAGGCATCGGGCCCTTGCCCTTTGCGGCCAGGCGCGACAATTATCAGCGCAGCAGATCAGAAAGCGCCCAGCCTCGCCCGTGTACGCCCCCGCCAAAGCCGCCGCCGGCCCCCGCGGCCAGGATGTTTTCCTGGCCGCCATGCCCGGCCTGTTCGTGCTGCTCTGGTCGACCGGCTTCATCGGCGCCAAGCTCGGCCTGCCCTATGCCGAGCCGATGACCTTCCTGGTGCTGCGTTTTGCCGTGGTCACCATATTGCTCGCCGCCTTCGCCGCGCTGAGCCGCGCCCCCTGGCCGCGCAGCCTGGCCGAGGCCGGGCATATAGCGCTGGCCGGGCTGCTGTTGCAGGCGGTTTATCTGGGCGGCGTCTTCGCCTCGATCTTCCACGGCGTGCCGGCCGGCGTCTCGGCGCTGATCGTCGGCATCCAGCCGCTGCTGGTCGCGGCCGGCGCCGGCCCGCTGCTGGGCGAGCGCGTCACTGCGCGGCAATGGCTCGGGCTGGTTCTCGGCCTCGTCGGCGTCGTGCTGGTGGTCTGGACCAAGCTGGGCAGCGGCGTTGGCACGCCCTGGGGCTATGCGCTCTCGGTGATCGCGCTGATCGGAATTACGCTGGGCACGCTCTATCAGAAGAAATTCTGTCCCGCGATCGACCTGCGCAGCGGCACGGCGATCCAGTTCGCCGCCAGCGCCGTTTTCCTGGCGCCCTTCGCGCTGCTGTTCGAGGCGCGGCGGATCGTCTGGTCGGGCGAGTTCGTCTTCGCGTTGGGCTGGCTTTGCATCGTGCTTTCGCTCGGCGCCATCTCGCTGCTTTTCGTGCTGATCCGCCGCGGCGCCGCCGCCAAGGTCTCCAGCCTGTTCTTCCTGGTGCCGCCCTGTACGGCGCTGGTCGCCTTCTTCCTGTTCGGTGAGGCGCTCAACCTGCTGGCGCTGCTCGGCATGGCGGCGACCATGGCCGGCGTCGCCCTGGTCAATCTGAACCTGGCGAAGCGCTGAGATGGGGCCGCGGATTCCCTTCGACCACGAGGAGCCGCTGCCGGGCGAGGCGCCGCCGCCGTTTCCGAAGATCCGGCCCGCGAAGGGCGAGCCGCTCTGGGTCTTCGGCTATGGCTCGCTGATGTGGGATCCCGGCTTTCCCTATCTCGAGGTCAAGGTCGCCAGGCTCTGGGGGCATCATCGCGGCTTTTGCGTCTGGTCGCACCGCTATCGCGGCACGCCGGAAAAGCCCGGTCTGGTGCTGGGACTGATGCCGGGCGGCTCGTGCAAGGGCCGCGCCTTCCGGGTGCGCAAGCGCGACGAGGAGGCCGTGATCGACTACCTCTATCGCCGCGAGATGGTCACCGGCGTCTACAAGCCGGGCTTCCATACGGCGCGCATCGACGGCCGGCCGGTCAAGGTAATGGCCTTCGTCGCCGATCCGCAGCATAAGCAATATGCCGGGCATCTGAGCGAGGATCAGGTCGTCGAGGTGATCGCCAATTGCCGCGGCCAGCGCGGGCCGAATGCGGTCTATCTCGCCAATACCGTTGCGCATCTCGACGAGCTCGGCATCGCCGATACGCCGCTGCATCACCTGCTCCAGCAGGTGAAACGCCGCTGCCCGGGAATCTGAAAGGCGACTCTCGCTTCCGCCGCGAGGGCGGCATCTCTCATATGCCATGGCGGGTTTGCCCCGCCATGGCGTATCGCTACGCCGACTGTTTCGCCGCAGTGGCGGCATAGGCATCGCGCAATTCGCGCTTGAGCACCTTGCCGATGGCCGAGCGCGGCAGCACGTCGCGGAACTCGATGGCCGACAGGCGCTGCATCTTGCCCAGCTTGCCATTCGCCCAGGCCAGCAGTTCGGGCGCTGTTGTCGCGGCATTCTCTTTGCGCACGACGAAGGCGACCGGCGTCTCGCCCCATTGCTCGGAAGCGACGCCGACGACCGCCACGTCGAAGACGGCGGGATGCTCGCGCAGCACCGCCTCCAGATCGCTCGGATAGATGTTGAAGCCGCCGGAGATGATCATGTCCTTGCGGCGGTCCATCAATTGCAGGAAGCCGTCCGCATCGAAGCGGCCCATGTCGCCGGTGCGGATGAAGCGCTTGCCGGTCTTGTCGAACCATTCCGCTTCCGCCGTCTTGCCCGGCTGCTTGTGGTAATGCGTCATGATGGCGCCGGAATGGCCGACGATCTCGCCGACCTCGCCGGGCGGCAATTCGTTGCCCTGCTCGTCGATCAGGCGGATATCGTGGCCGGGCGCCGGCCGGCCGACGGTGTGCAGCTTGTCCGGATGTTCGTCGGCGATCAGGATGCAGGTGCCGCCGCCTTCGGTCATGCCGTAGAATTCCAGCAGCTTGCCGGGCCAGCGCTTGAGGATGTCGGCCTTGAGCGCGGCGTTGAACGGCGCGCTGGTGCAGAATTTGGCGCGGTAAGCCGACAGGTCGTATTTGTCGAAATCGGGATGCGCCATGATGCGCTGATACTGCACCGGCACCAGCATGGTATGGGTGACGCGGTATTTTTCGGCCAGTTCGAGATATTTCACCACGTCGAACTTGGCCATCAGCAGCACGGTGCCGCCGCCGGCCAGGGTGGGAAACAGGCTGACCAGCGTCGTGTTGGAATAGAGCGGCGTCGAGAGCAGCGTGACGGCCTTGGTATCGTAGCCATAGGCGACCGCCCGCTGCATATGCAGCCAGCGCATGCCGCAGGGCTGCACGATCCCCTTGGGAATGCCGGTCGTGCCGGAGGAATAGATGATGTTGAACGGCATGTCCGGCGTGATGGCCACCGGCTGCGGCTTGCTGCCCTCCGGCGCCAGCCAGCGCTCGAAGGCGTCCGTATCGAGGCGGATGCGCCTTTGCGGCAGTTCCGCCGCGACGCCGGCCAGGGCCGCCTCGTTGGCGCCGTCGAGGAAGAGATGCAGCGCATCGGAATCCTTCGCCATGCCGGCGATCTGTTCGGGCGTGGCCGAGGGCGGCAGCGGCGCGACGGCCAGTCCGGCCCGCAGCGCCCCGGCATAGACGACGACGTAATCGGGGCAGGTGGCGCTGACGATGGCGATGCTCTGGCGCGGCTTCATCCCGTCGCGCTTAAGGGCCGCGGCGACCCGGTCGACGTGCGCATCGAATGCCTGATAGCTCAGCGTCACGCCATCCTGGATCACCGCCGGATGCAGCGGCCGCTCCGCCGCATGGGCCGCCACCATCTCCGACAGCGTGCCGAAATCCTCGCGTGCCAGCAATTCCTGCGCCGTCGTCATGGCTCGAACTCCATCCCTATGATTGCACTTAAGTCCCGCAGCGCCTTGTCCGGGTCTTCCACCTTGATCGTTTTCATGCCCATCTGCGCCGCCGGCTTCAGGTTGATGCCGAGATCGTCGAGGAACACCGCCTCATGCGGGCGGATCTCCAGCAGAGCGCAGGCGCGTTCGTAGAAGGCCGGCTCCGGCTTGCGCACGCCGACCTTGCTCGATTCCACCACGCAGTCGAACAGGCGCATGACCTCGGCCACCGCCTTGGCCTTCTTTGGGCTTGCCGCCATCGCCGGGCCATGGCCCAGCGTCATGTTGTTGGTCAGGCAGGCGATCTTGTAGCGCGTCTTCACCTGCCGCAGCGCCTTGACCATGCGCGGGCGCACCTCGCCGGAGATCAGCGGCAGGATTTCGCGGCCATGCACGGCATGGCCCAGGGCCGTGCTTTCGGCCAGGAACAGCTCGCCGAAGCGGTCGGCATCGACCTCGCCGCGTTCGAAGCAGGCCCAGGCATTGGTATGCGGGTTGGTGGAGTTGACCTTGCGCAGGAAATCGCGCGGCAGGCCGCGGCGTTCTTCGAACTGGCGGAAGGCATCGAAGGGGCTGGAGAGGATCACTCCGCCGAAATCCCACAACACGGCCTTGATCGACGGCGTCTGTCCCTGAACGGCAGTCATGCTCTGTGCGGCGTTTCCCTAACGGAAACGCTTTACGCGAACGTCAAGCGCTTCCTTATCCGCACTTACTATAGCCGCAGGAGGCACAGGTATCGCAACCCTCCAGCTTCATCAGCGACGGCTGGCCGCATTTCGGACATTGCCGCAGGCCGGAAGCGGGCTTCGGCGTTTCGGCATTGGCGGCGAGCGCCAGCATCGCCTTTTCCTCGCGCTGCTCCTGCGGGCCCGGCATGAAACCGATCTCGATCAGGTGGCGCTCGATCACTTCGCCGATGGCGGCCAGCAGCGACGGCACATAGCGGCCGCCCATCCAGTGGCCGCCGCGCGGATCGAACACGGCCTTGAGCTCTTCCACCACGAAGGAGACATCGCCGCCGCGGCGGAACACGGCGGAGATCATGCGGGTGAGCGCCACCGTCCAGGCGTAATGCTCGGTGTTCTTCGAATTGATGAAGACTTCGAAGGGGCGGATGCGGCCGTCCTGCACGATGTCGTTCAGCGTGATGTACATCGCATGCTCGGATTCGGGCCACATGATCTTGTAGGTGCGGCCGGGCAGCGCCTCGGGCCGGTCGAGCGGCTTGGTCATGTAGACGACGCCGCCGGCGGCAAAGGGATCGCGCGGCCTGATCGTCTCCACCGGCCTGGCGGCGGGGGCAAGCGGTAGCTCGGGCTGCGCCGCCTGTTCCTGGGCCTTCTTGTCGTCCTTCTTGACCTGCAGCACCGCGCCGGTGATCTCGTTCGGCCGGTAGGTCGTACAGCCCTTGCAGCCGCCCTCATAGGCCATCAGGTAGACGTCCTTGAAGCTGTCGAAGTCGATCTCCTCCGGCACGTTGATGGTCTTGGAGATCGAGCTGTCGATGTATTTCTGCACGGCGGCCTGCACGCGCACGTGATCGGCGGGGCTCAGGCTCTGCGCATCGACGAAGGCTTCCGGCAGCGGCGCGTTGTCGCCTTTCATCTGGCGGAACAGGCGATAGGCATAGTCGCTGACTTCCTCGGTGCGCCGCGTGCCGTCCGGCATCAGCACGTTGCGGGTGTAGTGGAAGCTGAAGACCGGCTCCAGGCCCGAGGAGACATTGTCGGCGAACAGCGAGATCGTGCCGGTCGGCGCGATCGAGGTCAGCAGCGCGTTGCGGATGCCATGTTCGGCGATCGCCGCCTGCACATCCGCGTCCAGCGCCCGGATGCTCGCGCCGGCGAGATACCGCTCGCGGTCGAATAACGGGAAGGCGCCTTTCTCCCTGGCCAGCTCGACCGAGGCAAGATAGGCCGCGCGCTGCAGCCGCTTCATCCAGGTCTCGATCAGCGCGATCGATTGCGGCGAGCCATAGCGCGCGCCGACCATGATCAGCGCATCGCCCAGTCCGGTGACGCCAAGCCCGATGCGGCGCTTGGCCTGCGCCTCGTGCCGCTGCGCCTCGAGCGGGAAATTCGAAACGTCGATGGTGTTGTCCATCATGCGCACGGCGGTGCGCACGAGCTTTTCCAGGGCATCGAGATCGAGCGCGGCACCGGCTTCGAAGGGATTCTCCACCAGCCGCGCCAGATTGATCGAGCCGAGCAGGCAGGCGCCATAGGGCGGCAGCGGCTGCTCGCCGCAGGGATTCGTCGCCGCGATCGTCTCGCAGTAATGCAGATTGTTGCGCTGGTTGATGCGGTCGATGAAGATCACGCCCGGCTCGGCATAGGCGTAGGTCGCGCGCATGATCTTGTCCCACAGCTCGCGCGCCTGCACGGTGCGGTAGGTCGTGCCGCCGAATTTCAGCTCCCAGGCCTGGTTCTGCTTCACGGCGGCCATGAAGGCATCGGTGACCAGCACCGAGAGATTGAACATGCGTAAGCGGTTCGGCTCGCGCTTGGCCTCGATGAAGGCCTCGATATCGGGATGATCGCAGCGCAGGGTCGCCATCATGGCGCCGCGCCGGCTGCCGGCCGACATGATGGTGCGGCACATCGCGTCCCAGACATCCATGAAGCTGAGCGGCCCCGAGGCGTCGGCGCCGACGCCCTTCACCGGCGCGCCGCGCGGGCGCAGGGTCGAGAAATCGTAGCCGATGCCGCCGCCCTGCTGCATGGTCAGCGCCGCTTCGCGCAGATGCTCGAAAATGCCGCCCATGTCGTCGGGGATGGTGCCCATGACGAAGCAGTTGAACAGTGTCACATTGCGCCTGGTGCCGGCGCCGGCGACGATGCGCCCGGCCGGCAGGAAGCAAAAATCCTCCAGCGCTTCGAAGAAGCTGCCTTCCCATTCGGCCGGGTTCTTCTCCGGCGCGGCGAGCGCGCGGGCGAGCCGGCGCCAGGTATCCGGGATCGACCGGTCGATCGGCGCGCCGTCGGGGCCCTTGAAGCGGTACTTCATGTCCCAGATTTGCTGCGAAATCGGTGCGATCGGCGACATCGGATCCTGATGGCGTAAAGAGGTGGCGGACGAAAGACGGAGAGACGAAAAGCGGCGTCCGGGGCATCGCTGCCTGGCCTAACGCCGCCTGCTAACTGTATCGCGCCGGGGGCGTGAGTCCAGCGGAATGTTCTCTCATTGTTTCTACCGATTGATCCAGAGGCGCAGTCAAAACAACATCTTGTAAAGACGCCTCGATCTGGATTCATCCCCGCTTCGCAAATGCTCCACAGGGCGTTGCCCACCGGGTTATCCACAGGGGGCGGGCGGCCGACGGCGAAGGCGGGCTTCACCGCCGGCGGCACCCGAAAACGGCGCCTAAAGCGCGGAGTGGTTTTCCACCGCCTCTTCCAGCGCGGCCTTGAGGCCGAGGAAGCGGGCATCGACCGCGGCGGGATCGTCGCGATTCAAGGCGATCATCCGGGCACGGGTTTCGCCGCCGCGGATCACCTCGAAGGCATCGGCCTCGATCCCGGCGACGATCGCGCCGGCGACGGCGGCGGCCGGCTCGCGCGAAAAGCCCAGATCCGGGCCGGCCCGATTCGAGGCCATCATCGGCGTCTCGGTGGCGCCGGGATAGGCCGTCAGCACATGGATGCCTTCGCCCTTCAGCTCGCGGCGCAGCGCTTCGCCGAACCGCGCCAGCCCGGCCTTGGCGGCGGTATAGGTGGCGTAGAAGGGCGCGCCGATCAGCGCGATGCCCGACGCGACGTTGACCACGGCGGCATCGCCGCCGGCACGCAGCATCGGCAGGGCGGCGCGGGTCAGCAGGATCGGCGCGAGCAGATCGACGGCGATCATCGCCTCGATTTCGGCCTCGGCGGTCTTCTCCAGCCGCCCGGCGCGGACGCCGCCGGCATTGTTGACCAGGATGTCGAGGCCGCCGAGCGCCTGCATCGCGCCCTGCAGCATGCGGGCGCGGCCATCCGGCGTCGCCACGTCGGCGGCGATGCCGGATGCGGATTTCAGCTCGCGCAGAGCCGCATCCAGCATTGCCTGCCGCCGGCCGCTGACGAAGACCCTGGCGCCTTTGCCGATCAGTTCGTGCGCCAGCGCCAGGCCGATGCCGCTGGTGCCGCCGGTGACGAGAACACGTTTGCCGTTCAGTTGCATGATGTCGTCCTCACAGCGCTGCGGGATAGTTCGAAGGGAACAAGGCGCGCCGGCTCTCTTCGTCGATGACGGTCTTGAAGGCGTGGTCCTTGCCGACCGCTCGCGCCCGCGCGACGGCGGGCCGCGCATCGATCGCGCGGAACCAGCGCATGATCTCGGGATAGGCGGCCAGCGCGTCCTCGGCGCCCTTCATCACGCGCGCCGCGCGGTCGAGCCAGCCCCAGGCGGAAATGTCGGCGATGGTGTAGCTGTTGCCGACGATGTAGTCGCGGCCGGCAAGGTGATCGTTCAGCACCTGATAATGCCGTTCGGCCTCGCGCCGGTAGCGGTTGACGGCATAGTCCAGCCCGTCGGGCGCGGCATGCTGGAAATGCACCGCCTGGCCGGAAAACGGGCCCAGCCCCGTGCCGATGAACATCAGCCAGGACAGCAGTTCGGGCCGTTCGGCCGGCGCGCCCAGCAGCTTGCCGGTCTTCTCGGCGAGATAGATCAGGATGGCGGTGGAATCGAATACGCGCGCCGGCTTGCCGCCCGGCCCCTCGGTATCGACGATGGCGGGAACCTTGCCGTTCGGATTGACGGCGCGGAACGCCGCCATGTGCTGCTCGCCCTTGCCGGTGTCCACCGGCACCAGTCTGTAGGGCAGTCCCGTCTCCTCGAGGAACAGCGCGATCTTCGCGGGATTGGGCGTCGGATGAAAATAGAACCGGATCATGGATATCCTTTCTTGCCGGGGGGATTATCGGTTCGGCTTCGCCGCCATCAGCACGCCGGCGACGATGGCGGCGATGGACAGCGCTTCGGCCGGGGCGGGGAATTCGCCGAGTGCGAAGATGGCGAGCAGGGAGGCGGCGACCGGAACCAGCGCGATGATCGCCGTGGCGGCCGATGGGCCGAGCAGCGCGACGGCGCGGTTGAAGGTGACGATGGCGACGCCGCTCATCAGCACGCCTTGATAGAAGCCCTGCAGGGCGATCTCGCCGAACGGGGCGTTGCCGAAACGGCTCAGGTCCAGCAGCAGGTAGAGGGGCAGCAGCAGCAGCGCGGACCAGATGCAGATCAGCGCCGCCGCCTGGAGCGGCGTCAGCCCTCTGCGGCGGAACAGCAGGGTGTAGACGGCCCACATCGCGCCGGCGAGGATCAGGGCGGCGACGCCGCGCAGATCCGGCGCGCCATGGGCGGCGCCGTTCGCCGTCACCAGGCCGGTCAATCCGGCGAGGATGCCGGCATAACCCAGCCAGCGTATCCGGCCCTGCCGCTCGCGCAGCAGGATCCAGCCCAGCAGCCCGGCGAAAACCGGCATCACGGAGGGGGTGATCGACGCGGCCTCGGCCGCGGAGGTGAGCTGCAATCCGAGCGCCACCAGAAGCACGAAGGGCGCGCCCCAGAGCAGCGCGAATATGAGGCCGTCGCGCCAGGCGCCGGCCGGCAAGCGGCGATCCCGCCGCAGCAGCGTCGGCGCCAGCACGATCGCGCCGATGCCGAAGCGCAGCAGGGTGATGTCCCAGACGCCGAGGCTGCGGGTGACGCTGAACCGCGTCACCACGAACCAGCCGGAAAAGATCGCCACCGACAGGGCGGCCCAGAGAAAACCGCTCAGCCGCGACGACAGCATCCCGCGCCAGCCGGCAGGCCGTTCGGCCAGATGCCGGGCGGCCGGCGGCTGCTTCGCGGCGACGGCCGCGCTCTGCCGGGCATCGTTCATGGGATCTCCTGTCTCGGCTTGAACGCCCCCGCCGATCGCGGCCGGCAGGCCGGGCCTGTGTTTTATAACGTTTGTTCTAAAAATCACATTCCAAGAGGCTTGGCAAGGACAAGTTGCCGGTTTACGGATGATCGGATGGTAAGGCCCAGGGAATTCGATGAAGCCGAGGTGCTGTCCGCCGCGCTCAAATGCTTTTGGGCGCGCGGCTTCGAGGCGACCTCCATGCGCGATTTGATCGCGCGGACCGGCATAACCGGCGCCAGTCTCTACAACGCCTTCGGCGACAAGCGCGCGCTGTATGAAAAAGCGCTCGACCGCTACGTGGAAGGCAGCGTGGCGGCGCGCATCGAGCGCTGCAGCGCGCTGCCGCCGCGCGAGGCGATTGAGGCTTTCTTCGCCGACATCGTCGCCCGCTCGCTGGGCGATCCGGACCGCAAGGGCTGCATGCTGGTCAACGCGGCGCTCGAAGTCGCGCCGCATGATCCCGCAATCCGGCGCGCCGTCGCCGGCGTGCTGACCGAGATCGAAACCTTCTTCCGGCAATGCATCCTCGCCGGCCAGGCCGATGGCAGCATCGCCCATAGCCAGCCGGCCGACGATCTGGCGCGGCACCTTCTCGGCATTCTCATGGGCCTGCGCGTGCTGGCCAGGGTGCGGCCGGAACGGGCGCTGCTCGAAGGCCTGCTGCGCCCGGCCATGGCGCTGCTCGAGCCGCGCCCGAATTGACGCATCTTCTGCGGGTCCCGGCTTCTACAGGCCGCGGCGCCGCTTGACCCTGCGGGGCCGGTGCCCAACATTGCCCTGGCTTTCGTCATTCATCCACGCAGCTTCCCGGAAAACCATGTCAGCCCTGTTCGAGCCGCTTACGCTTCGCTCCGTCACCTTGCCCAACCGCATCGTGCTGTCGCCGATGTGCCAATACAGCGCCGTCGACGGCGCGCCGACCGACTGGCACCGCATCCATCTCGGCCGCTATGCCGCCGCCGGTCTCGGCCTGATCATCGCCGAGGCGACCCATGTCAGCGCGCGCGGCCGCATCACGCCGGGCTGCCTCGGTCTCTATAACGCGGTGCACGAGGCCGGCCTGGGCGCCATCGCGGCCGATCTGAAGGCGTTCGGCCGCTCGCCCTTCGGCATTCAGCTGGCCCATGCCGGCCGCAAGGCCTCGTCCGATCTGCCCTGGCGCGGCGGCAAGTCGCTGGAAGGGCCGTCCGCCTGGCCGACCGAGGCGCCGAGCGCCCTGCCGCATGGCGAGGGCTGGCATACGCCGGCGGCGCTGGACGAGGAGGGCATCGCCCGCATCGTCCGCGACTTCGCCGAAGCCGCGCAGCGCGCCGACCGCGCCGGCGTCGATGTGATCGAACTGCATGGCGCGCATGGCTACCTGATGCATCAGTTCCTTTCGCCGATCTCCAACCGGCGCAACGATTCCTACGGCGGCTCGCTGGAGAACCGCATGCGCTTTCCGCTGGAAGTTTTCGATGCGGTGCGCGCGGCCTGGCCGCAGCACAAGCCGCTCGGCATCCGCATCACCGGCAGCGACTGGATGGGCAGCGCCGGCCTGCAGATCGAGGATGCGAAAATCTTCGCCGCGGCGCTGAAGGAGCGCGGCTGCGATTTCGTCGATGTCAGCTCCGGCGGCATCTCGCTGCAGCAGAAGATCGTCACCGGCCCCGGCTATCAGGTGCATTTCGCCGAGGCGGTGAAGCAGGCCACCGGCATGGTGACGATGGCGGTCGGCCTGATCACCGAGCCGCAGCAGGCCGAAGAAATCGTCCGCGAGGGCCGCGCCGATCTGGTGGCGATGGCGCGGGCGCTGCTGAACGATCCTTTCTGGGCCTGGCGCGCAGCGGATGAGCTGGGCGCCGATGTCCATGTCCCGCCGCAATATCTGCGCGGCCGCCAGCGCGGCGTCGATACGCCGCGCGAGCTGGCGCTCAAGGCGGTGCGCTGATCAGCCGGCCCGCAGCTTGGCGCGGGTTTCCGCCTCAAGCTGCGTTTGCGCCGTCTCGAATGCGGCTCTCCAGCTGCAGCATGAACGCGTCGCGCTTCAGGCCCGCCGGGATCAGCGGCAGCATGGGCGGCGCGCAGCAACGCCTTCAACGCCTTCGCGCCGCCATCCTCGGCGCGATGCTGATGACCGGGCAACTAGGGCTCAACCGCCGAAGATCATCCGGTGTCCCTTGGCAGTATCCATATATTCCCGCACCCGCCGGATCAGGCCGTCCTGCAATTCGAAGATGAAGCAATAGTCGTTCTCGTAAGGACGGCCATCGGCCAGCACGGCGGTCATGCGCTCCTCGACAATGACAATGTCGCCCGCGGCATGGATGCCCTTGAAGTCGATTTTGATCTCGCCGAACAGCCGGCGCAGTTCTGTGCCGATGAATTGGCCAATTTGCTGCGGTCCTTTCATGTGATCGGTGAGTTCGAGTGCCAGCGCAGTGGCATTGCCCTTTGGCGCGATCCACTCGGCATCCTCGGCAAAGCAGGCGGCGATCTGCGCCGGATCGCGGCTGGCGAAGGCCTTCCAGGCGGCGATGACGCGTTCGGTGTTGGTCATGTCATGCCTCCATATGCGCTTGCTCATGCGCCAGCAGCCAGCGCTTGCGTTCGATGCCGCCGCCATAGCCGGTCAGCGACCCGTCGGCGCCGATCACGCGATGGCACGGGATGACGATGGCGATGGGATTGGCGCCGTTGGCCAGCCCGACGGCCCGCGCCGCCGTCGGCTGCTGCAGCTTTGCGGCCAGCGCGCCGTAATGCGTCGTCCGCCCCGGCGCGATCCGCCGCAGCGCCGACCAGACCCGGTTCTGGAATTCGGTGCCGCCGGCGGCGCAAGCCAGATCGGCAAGGGCGGCAAGGTCGCCGGCGAAATAGCGCAGCAGGGCTCTGGCCGCCGCTGATCGAACCGCTGCTGCGGTCAGGGATGCCATATCCAGGCCGTGATATCGGCGCAGCAGACGCCGCATGCGTTCAGCGTGGTCTTCCCAGTCCACGGCGGATAGGCGGCCGGCATTATCGCTGACGATCAGCATCCGGCCGGTCGGAGTGTCGAGGCGTTCCATCGTGAAGTGTTGCATGCGGCCACCATGCCGCGGTGCGCCGTCTGCCGCTGGCGGTTTTCGGACGTTACTGTCGCTGCGGCCAAATCCGGAATGATGATGTCCGAAAACCGCTAGACCGGCTGTCTGCACCGGATCAGTATCGCGGCATGGATCTTGATCATGCCGCCTGCTACCGCGCGGTCAGCCGCCGCGACGCCCGCTTCGATGGCCGCTTCTTCATCGCCGTGAAGACGACCGGCATCTATTGCCGCCCGATCTGTCCGGCGCGCACGCCGCTCGCCAGGAACGTCGTTTTCTTCACGAGCGCAGCGGCGGCGCAGGAAGCGGGTTTCCGGCCCTGTCTGCGCTGCCGGCCGGAAGCCGCGCCCGAGCTCGGCGCCTGGCGTGGTACCTGGAACAGTGTCTCTCGCGCATTGGCGCTGATCGAGCTCGGCGCGCTCGATGAGGCGGATGTCGAGGCGCTGGCGAACCGGCTGGGTATCGGCGAGCGGCAATTGCGCCGGCTGTTCCAGCAGCATCTCGGTGTTGCGCCGATCGCCGTGGCGCAGGCGCGGCGCATTCACCTTGCCAAGCAATTGATCGCCGAAACCGCCTTGCCGATGACCGAGATTGCCTATGCCGCCGGCTTCGGCAGCATCCGCCGCTTCAACGAATGCTTCCAGCGCATGTTCAAGCGCGCGCCCAGCGAATTGCGCAGGAGGCGCAACCTCGAAATCGCCGCCGCCGGCCCGCGCGGCGAGATCGTGCTGCTGCTGCGCTATCAGCCGCCTTATGATTGGCCTGCGATGCTGGATTTCCTGCGCGCCCGCGCCGTTCCCGGCATCGAGACCGTCAGCGGCGAGACCTACGCGCGCAGCATCCATCTGGACGGCGAATTCGGCACCGTCCATGTCCGTCCGGCCTCCATGCATCCGGGTTCTGCCAATGCGCTGCAGGCGACGGTCCGCTTCCCCAAGCTTTCGGCCCTGCCGGCGATCATTGCCCGGCTGCGACGCGTCTTCGATCTTGGCGCCGATCTCGCCGCGATCAATGCGCATCTGGCGCAGGATCCGTTGCTGGCGCCGCTGATCAAGGCGCGGCCGGGCCTGCGCGTGCCCGGCGCTTGGGACGGTTTCGAGCTGGCGATCCGCGCGGTGCTGGGTCAGCAGATCACCGTGCCCGCGGCGATCCGCCTGGCCGGACGGCTGGTCGCCAGCTATGGCCAGGCCTTGCCCGAGCCGGATGGCCCGTTGACGCATGCCTTTCCGTTGCCGCGGGCGATGGCCGGTGCAGACCTCACTATGCTTGGCATGCCGCGCAGTCGCGCGGCGACGTTGTCCGCCGTGGCCGCTGCGGTGCTCACCGATCCGGACCTGCTCAGCACCGGCCGCGAATTGGACGAGGCCGTCGCCAAGCTGCGCGGCATCTGGGGTATCGGCGAATGGACGGCACAGTACATCGCTTTACGCCAGCTGCGCGAACCCGACGCGTTTCCCGCCGCCGATATCGGCCTGTTGCGCGCGTTGGAAGATGCCGAAGGCCGCCGCCCCAGCGCCGAAGCGCTACTCAGGCGCGCGGAAGCCTGGCGTCCCTGGCGGGCTTACGCGGCGCAGCATCTCTGGGCAGCGGGTGCTGCGCAGCTTGCCGCCAAGCCGGAGCGGCTCGCGGCCTAAAGCACCGCCGCTTAAAGCGCCGCCCGCGTCTCCGCCTCAAGCTGCGCCTGCGCCGTCTCGATGCGGCTCTCCAGCTCCTGCATGAACGCGTCGCGCTTCAGGCCCGGCGGGATGGCGGGCAGGAAGCGCAGCACGATCCGCCCCGGCGGACGCTTCAGGCCGTGCTTGGGCCAGAAGAAGCCGGAATTCACCGCCGCCGGCACGACCGGGATTTTCAGCTCGCGATACAGCGCCGCGACGCCGGGTTGATAAGGCAGGCTCTGGCCGGGCAGGGTGCGGGTGCCCTGCGGGAAGATGATCAGCTTGCGGCCGTGCCGCGCCGCCGTCTGGGCATCGCGCAGCATCGTCTTCAGGGCTTTGGCGCCGCCTTCGCGGTCGACCGCGATCATCCCCTGCGCGCGGCAGAGCCAGCCGTAGATCGGCACGCGCAGCAATTCCTGCTTCATCACCACCGCCGGCCAGCGGAAGATGCCGAGCACGATGGCGGTATCCCACAGCGACTGATGCTTGGCCGCGATCATCGCCGCGCCGGGCGGCACGTGCTCCAGGCCCTCGATGACGCAATCGATGCCGGCGATGCTTTTAAGCAGCCAGTTGATGCTGCGCGACCAGAATTGCCCCACGCTGACGATCTGCTGCGGCTTGTTCAGCGCAAGCGGGATCAGGCTGTAGAGCGCCACCAGCGTGCTCCAGCCGTAAAAGGCCGCCATGAACAGCAGCGAGCGCAGCCAGATCGCCGCCGTCTTCACTTGCTGGCCCCCTGCAGTTCCTTCCGCCCCGGTATGTCCTCGCGCATCGGCATTTCCTCGCGCACCGGCGGCTGGTCGTCGTTGCCGAGCGCGACCGCGATCAGATGGTCGAGCCGGGCGCGCGCCAGCGCCGCGACATATTTGCTGTATTCGCCGAGCAGGAACATGGCGTTGGCGGAGTGGCGCCACCAATCCTCCACCCGCATGCTGTCCGAGCGCACGGGATGGGCGATGATCGTCACGGCGGGCAGGCGGCGGTGGAATTCCGCCAGGCTGCGCAGCATGTGGTAATTCGCCGTCACCAGCCGGATCGAGCGGAAATGATGCTGCGATACCCAGTTCGAGGCTTCGACGGCGTTGCCGGCGGTATCGGCGGCTTCGAAGCCGAGATCGACGCAGCATTCGAACAGAAGCTGCAGGTCGATGCCCTCCCAGTTGGTCGAAGCCTGCGCCGCATCCGGCATGCTGGGCAGCACGGCCTGCATCAGCGATGCCCGGTTGGCCGTCGGGCTGACGCCGGTGATCAACAGCCGCTCGGCCTTGTTCTCGTTCAGCAGCCGCAGGGCGGTCGGCAGGCGGGCGGCGCCGCCGGTCAGTACGACGATCGCATCGGTGCGCTGATCGCCCGGATCGGGAATGCTCTCGACCTGCTCGAAATAGACCAGCGCGCCGCCGAGCCAGAGCAGCACCAGCACCAGGACGGCGGCAAGCCAGCGCCTGATGCGTTTCGTCAGGGGGGTGGTGGTGCGGGTGCGGCGCGCCATCACGGCTCCTTCGCTTGCGTCTTCGAGGTTTGCCTCGCCAGCAGGTGCTCGATCGCGTCGTTCAGGTCTTCGGCCACCGCGACCGGCAGCACCTCCGGCGGAATGCCCCTGGCCTGGCTTTCGCGGCCCTTGCCGGTGCGGACCAGGATGCGGCGGCAGCCGGCGGCGACGGCGGCCTGCAGGTCGGTGATGTTGTCGCCGATGAAGACGGTCTCCTCCGGCCCGATGCGGAATTGCGCCATCGCCTCGCGCAGCATGCCGGGGCCGGGCTTGCGCCGCTCGCTCGCCGCCCAGGGCGGATCGGGCGCGTGCAGGATGGCGTCGAGCCGCGCGCCGCGCGCCGCCAGGCGTTCGCGCAGATGACGGTGGATCAGCGCCAGCCGCGCCTCGTCGATGATGCCCTTGCCGATGCAGGCCTGGTTGGTGCAGACCGCCACCGGCCAGCCGAGCGCGTTCATGCGCGCGACCGCCTCTGCCGCGCCGGGAATCAGCACCAGCTCGTCGGGCGTCTTGACATAGTCTTCGCGGTCCTCGTTCAGCACGCCGTCGCGGTCGAGCAGGATCAGCATGGCGCCACCCTTACAGCATCGCGCGCAGATCGCCCAGTACGGCGCTGCGGGCGGTGACGATGGCAAGCGCCGTGGCGGCCGCCGGCAGCACCAGCAGGGCCAGCCAATGCCACCAGGCCAGGGCAAGGCCGGGCAGCAGCCCGGTGCCGACGCGGCTGGCCAGCAACTGGATCGCCAGCAGCGTGAGGATCGCCAGGGCGGCGCCGACGATGCCGCCGCGCAGGGCCTGGCGCGCGACATGGCGCTGGAATTCGCGGGCGATATAGCCGTCCTCGGCGCCGATCAGGTGCAGCAGCTCGATCGTGTCGCGCCGGGCCGCCAGGCCGGCGCGGGTGGCGAAGATCACCATCGCCGCCGCCGCCAGGCCGACCAGCACGACGATGCCGCCGCCCAGGCTCTGCAGCAGGCGGCCGAGCTGGATCAGGCGGTCGAGCCAGGGCTTCGGATCGTCCAGGTGCGCGCCCGGCACGGCGGCCTGAAGCCTGGCGTCCAGGGCCGCCGCCGAAACCGGCGCATTCTCGGCCAGGGTGACATCGATCAGGCCGGGCAGGGGCAGGTCGCCCTGCAGGGCATCGGCGCCGAGCCAGGGCTTGAGCAGGGCTTCGACCGCCGCGCGCGGCATCGGCTCGGCCGCCTGCACGCCGGGAATCTCGCGCAGCACCTGCAGCGCCTTCGCCATGCGCGGCGCCATCGGCTGGCCCGGCCGGTCGGCGATCTGCACCGTCAGCTTGGACGAAACGCCGCGCCGCCAGCCCTCGATGGTGCCGTCCAGGGCCAGGGCGCCGGCCAGGGCCAGGGCGGCGAGAAAGACCATCACCGCCAGCGCCCAGGGCAGGAAGCGGCCCGAACGGTCGGCATCGAGCTGCAATGCCGAGGCCTGCCGCGAAGGCTTTTTCCGCGCCGCGCTCGTCTGCCTGGGGCTCATGCCGCATTCCTCTCGATGGCGACCCGGCCCTGGCGCAGCCGCATCACCGGGAATTTGAAGCGCTGCAGCAGATGCGTATCGTGGGTCGCCAGCACGACGGCGGTACCGAGCTTGTTCAGCTCGACGAAGAGATACATCAGCCGCTGCGCCATCTCGGGATCGACGTTGCCGGTCGGCTCGTCGGCGAGCAGCAGGCTGGGCCGCGCGATGATGGCGCGCGCGATCGCCACGCGCTGCTTCTCGCCGCCGGACAGGGTCGCCGGCCGGGCGTCCAGCTTGTCGCCCAGCCCCACCCAGGTCAGCAGCTCGACGACATGATCGCGCGTGCGCTTTTCGTCGGCGCCGGCGATGCGCAGGGGCAGCGCGACATTGTCCAGCGCGGTCAGGTGGTCGAGCAGGCGGAAATCCTGGAAGACGACGCCGATGCGCCGGCGCAGCATCGGCAGGGCGGCGCGGCTGGCGGTCGAGACGTCCTGGCCGAACATGGTGATCAGGCCGCGGCTCGGCCGGCGCGCCAGGTAGAGCAGCTTGAGCAGCGAGGTCTTGCCGGCGCCGCTCGGCCCGGCGAGGAAATGGAAGGAGTTCGGCGCCAGCTCGAAGCTGACGTCGCGCAAAACCTCCGGCCCCGGACCATACCGCATGCCGACGTTCTGAAAACGCACCACGCCGATCACTCCCAATGCCAACCGCGCCAATACCTTGCAGGCATGCAGCCTTGCTTCGGCGGCCCCGTCCGTCCTATAAGGGAAAGACTCCGGAAACGCAAAAGGGCCAGTTCTTCAGGCATGATCCTTACCTGTCCCAACTGCGCGACCCGGTTTTTTGTGGAGACCGACGTCTTCGGCGCGACGGAGCGGAAAGTCCGCTGCTCGCGCTGCCGTCATATCTGGTTGCAGGAGCCGCTGCCCGAGGATTGGGAGCCGCCGGCCCCCCCGTCAGCCGCTCCACAGGCCAAGCCGGCAGCGACCTCGTTCCGTTCCAGCCGATCCGGGCCCAACGCGCCCGGCCCCGGTTCGCCTGACCCCGAGTCGGGCCCGGATGCTCCCATGGCGCCTCCGATGGCCCCTCCGATGGCCGCGCCGCCGCCGCCACCGCCGCCGAGGCTCGATTCGCTGCCCGAGCCGCCGCTGCCCGACATGGGGCCGCCGCATATCCGGGGTTTCGACGACGACGATGACGACCTGCTGCTGGACAAGGACCGGCCGCCGCTGCATCCGCCGCTCGACGAGCCGCCGCTGACCGCCGAGGAGGAAGATCCCGATGCGGTGCTGCTGCGCCGCCGCGAAAGGCTGGCGCAGGCCGGGGTGCAGCGGCCGCCGGGCCGGGCGCAGAAGAAGCGCTCATGGGCCTGGGTCGGCTGGCTGCTGCTGCTGGCGCTGCTGGGCGCGCTGCTCGGCGGCGGCTATCAGAAGCGCGCCGAGATCGTCGCCTTCTACCCGCCGATCGCCATGCTCTACGAACAGCTCGGCATTCCGGTCGAGACCGCCGAATGGCTCGGGCTGGAGCTGCACAACCTGAAATCCTCCACCGTGCTGGATGGCGGTCAGACCAAGATCGCCGTCTCCGGCGAGGTCGCCAATGTCGGCGAGGAGGAGCGTCATCTGCCGGCGATCCGCGTCAGCATGCGCGGCGCCGACGGCAAGGAACTGGCGGTCTATACGGTGCCGCTCGATCAGCCGCAGCTCGCCGCCAAGGACAAGCTGGCCTTCGATTTCAAGCTGCCGGCGCCGAAAGAGGACGTTACCGACCTCGAGGTCGCCTTCGCCGCCGGCGCCAAGCCCGGCCCCTAGCTCCCGTCCGTTTGGGGGCCCGTCCATGAACCTGGCGGCCGCCCGCCTGCGCGATTTCGCGATTCCGCCGCTGCCGCTTCGATGCTAGGGTCGGGGAACGGTTGTGCCTGCACGGCCGTTCCAGAGCTGAGACAGAAGGATCGGCCGCCCGCGGCAGAAAAGCCGGCAATCCAGGCGGCCATCGGCGAGGGGCGTGATGGCGCGGATTCTGGTCGCGGAAGACGATGTGCCAATGCGGGAATTCATCCGCCGGGTGCTGCAGGCCCGCGGCCATGAGGTCGTCGCCGTCGGCGACGGCGCCGAAGCGCTGGTCAGGCTCGGCCGCGACAGCTTCGATCTGCTGCTCGCCGATATCAGCATGCCCAACATGGACGGCGTCGAACTTGCGCTGAAGGCGGCGCGCGACTGGCCGCTGCTGCCGGTCATGCTGATGTCGGGCTATGCCGAGCAGCGCAACCGCGCCAGCGGCCTCGATCAGCTCGCCCGCGCCGTGCTGGCCAAGCCGTTTTCCATGACCGATCTCAGCGCGGCGGTCGACGAGGTGCTGGCGGCGCAACAGCAGGTCGGCTGACCGGCGCTAGAAGCCTTGCCGGAGCTGACGGCGCGCGTCAGTCGTTGGCCGGAAGCTGGTTGGCGATTTCCAGCAGATTGCCGTCCGGATCGCGGATATAGACCGACAGGATCGGCCCGGTGGCGCCGGTGCGCCGCACCGGACCTTCGAGGATTTCGGTTCCGCTGGCGCGCAGCCGCGCGATCACCGCCTCCAGCGGCTGGCGCGTAAGGAAGCACAGATCGGCGCTGCCCGGCAGCGGCTGCCGCGCCTTGGGCTCGAACTCCCGGCCGGCCTGGTGCAGGTTGATCTTCTGCCGCCCGAAGGCAAGCGCCACCCGCTCGGTGCCGTCGGCGGTGACGAAGCGTATTTCCCGCATGCCCAGCACGCGTTCGTAGAAGGCGACCGATGCCGCGATATCGCGCACGGTCAGCACCAGATGATCGAGAGATTCAAGCATGGCGGAACCATAACATTGGCCTTGGCCGTCCCGGCAAAGCAAAATCCTCCGCCCGGCGGCGAAAGAAATTCAAGCGGGCGACGGGCGGCTAGAACCGGCGCAGCAGCCGGTTCAGGTAATCCAGTTCGTCCGGATTGCGCTCGCGCTGGCCGGCGCGGCGCTGCAGTTCTTCCAGGATGCGGCGGGCGCGCTCGACCGGGCCGATCTCCGGCACGGCATCGCCGCGCGCATTGTCCTCGTAGCCGCCGAGATTGCGCCCGAACGGATCGCGGTCGGGATTGCGCCGGTTCTGCCGCGCATCGGCCGACGGCGCCTGGCCGTTGGGATTGCCGCGCTGGGCCTGGCGCAGTTCCTCCATGCCCTGACGCATCTGGTCGAGCGCATCGTTCTGCCCCCGCATCGCCTCGCCCGGATCGCCCTGGCGCAAGGCGTCGCGGGCGTCGCGCATCGAGCGGTCGGCGCGGCCGAGCTGATCGGGCAGCGGCATGCCGTTCTCGGCCATGCGGCCCATCATCTCGCCGAGCTGGCGGCGCAACTCCTCCTGGGCGCGCGCATCGCCCTCGTTCTCGCTGCGCGGCTGCTGGCCGCCGCGGCCATATTGCTGGCTGCGGCGGAAGCTGCGATCGAGCAACTGCTGCTGCTTGCGCATCATCTCGCCGAATTCCTGCATCATCTGGCTGCCCGGCATCTGGCCGCGCTGGCCCTGGCGGCCGCGGCCTTCCGGCATGCGCGCCAGCTTGCCGTTCTTGAGCGCATCCAGCATCTGGCGCATCTCTTCCAGCATCTGGCGGGCGGCGTCGCGATCGCCCATGCGCGCCATATCCTCGGCGCGGTCCATCATGTCCTGGAAATCCTCGCTGCTCAGGGCCTGTTCGTTGTCGTCGAGCTCTTCCGGCTGCTCGCCCTGCGCCAGGCGTTCCAGGGCCTCGCGCATCCTCTGATCGAGCAAATCGTTCATCGCCTGACGCAGATCGTTCATCAGTTTCTGGATTTCCTCGTCGTCGGCGTTGCGGTCGATGGCGTCCTGCAGGCGGTCCATCGCCGACTGGAAATTCTTCTCGGCCTGCGAACGCTTGCCGTCTTCGATGCGCAAGGCGGTTTCCCACAGCAGCTGCTGCACCGAGGCGATCGAATCCGGCCGGCGGTCGAGGGCCAGCCGCACCGCCGCCATGCGGATGCCGAGATGGGCGGTGAAATCCTCATGGTAGAGTTCCGGCGCCAGCGTCAGCGCCTTGAGCGCCTGGCTCACGCGCTGCCACTGGCTCGGCCTGAGCGCCAGCTCGCGGCGCTGTTCGACGATCGCCTTGGCCGCCGGATTGGTGAAACGGCGCGCCGGCAGGGTCACCGTCACGGCCTCGCTCCGGCCGGTCTGGCCGATCGCGTCGGTGGCGCTCAGCGTCATCTGCACTTCGAGGCCGGCCCAGGGATGCGCGGTGAGATCGAAACTCTGCTTGTCGGTGATCGCGCCGGCCGCCGCCGGCGGCGCCGGCCAGTCGAAGCTTACCGGCTCCTCGGCGTCCTGCCGGTTCATCTCGACCTGCACCTGCTGCACGCCGTAATCGTCCTCGGCCTTCATCTCCACTTCGAGATTGCCGCGGCGGTCGGTTTTCGGCGTCGCGGCGAAGGCGATCTGCGGCGGCGTGTCGGGCAGGATGCGCAGCGGCCATTCGGCGAAGCTCTTGCTGCGCCGCATCAGCGTCAGCTGCGGCTTTTCGCCCACGCTCTCGTCGAGGGTCAGATCGATCTCCGCATTGCGGTCGTCGATCCGCTTCAAGGCATGCTCCGTGTCGCCAAGCTGCAGGCTGAAGCCGCTCGCCGGTCCCGACAGCCGCAGCTTCAGCACGCTGCCGGTCGGCACATCGAGCGAGGAGGCCTGCATCACCGGCTTGCCGTCGCGGCTCAGGAAGATCGGCGCCCGGCCGGTATAGGCGGGCGGCGTGATCCAGGCATCCATCGTCAGCGTCATTCCCAGCGGCAGGGCGGTGCCGGGGCTTATGGTATCGGCCAGCCGCTCGATGCGGTCCTCGCCCGGGCTGGCCCAGGCGACCACCAGCAGAAGGCCCAGGGCGGCGCGGATGCCCCAGACGTCGCGGCGCCACCAGCCGGCCTGGGGCATGCCGACGCGGATCGCCGCCAGCCGTTCGAGCGCGCGGCGGCGATGCAGGGTCCAGAGCGCGCGGGCGATCGGATCCTGCTGCTCGGCGGCGAGCCGATCGGCGACGGCCTCCAGCGGACGGTGGCTGAGCAGATTGACCAGTTCCAGCCGGCGCATGGCGGCGGCCCGGTCGGGCCAGCGCAGCGTGCGCAGCCCCAGCCACAGCGCCAGCAGGAAGGCGACGGCAAACAGGCCGAGCGCCAGCCAATGCAGCCAGACCGGCAGGAAACGGCCGATATCGAAGCCGGCGAAAATCAGGAAGCCGGCCAGCACCATGCCGGCCGGCATCAGCGCGGGCCAGAAGCGCTCCCAGAACAGGGCGGCGCGGGCAAGGCTCAGGCGTCTCTCCAGCGCCGGCAGCAGGGCCGGCACAGCGGACTCGGTTGCGCTTATCCCTTCGCCTCGCTGCGCCATGTCGGCGGCATCTCCAAAGCGGTCATGTCTTCGATGCTAGGACGCCGGCGGACAATGGCAAATTCCGCGCCCCGCACCAGCACCTCGGGCGCCAATGGCCGCGCGTTGTACATCGACGCCATGGAAGAACTATAGGCCCCAGCCGATAGAATGGCGAGAAATTCTCCGTGTTTCACCGGCGGCATCGGCCGCGCTTCGGCGAAGGTGTCGCCGGTTTCGCAAACCGGGCCGACGATGTCGACCGGCGCCAGCGCTGCGTCGGAATTCGGCGCTTTTACAGGCAGGATGCGATGGAAGGCTTCGTACATCGCCGGCCGGACCAGGTCGTTCATGCCGGCATCGAGGATCAGGAAAGTTTTCTCTTCCGCGCGTTTCACAAAATTGACGCGCGTCAGTAACAGCCCGGCATTGCCGACGAGATAGCGCCCCGGCTCCAGCGCGATCTCGCAATTCAGCGGCGCGATATAGCGGCGCAGCAGCGCGGCGTAATCGGCGGCATCCGGCGCGGTTTCGTCGTCATAGCGGATGCCGAGGCCGCCGCCGAGATCGACGCGGCGGATGTCGTGGCCGGCGGCGCGCAACTCGCCGACCAGCTCGGCGATCAGCTGGAAGGTCTGCTCGAAGGGCGCAAGCTCGAGCAGCTGGCTGCCGATATGCACATGCACGCCGGTGACCTTCAGGCCGGGCAGCCTGGCCGCTTCGGCATAGACTTCGAGCGCGCGGCGATAGGAAATGCCGAACTTGTTCTCCGCCTTGCCGGTGGTGATCTTCTTGTGCGTCTTGGCGTCGACATCGGGATTGATGCGCAGCGCCACCGGCGCCCGCACGCCGAGGCTGCTGGCGACTTCCGACAGCAGATGCAGCTCGGGCTCGGATTCGACATTGAACTGCGCGATCCCGGTATTGCCGGCCTTCAGCGCCAGCATCATTTCCTCGCGCGTCTTGCCGACCCCGGCGAAGATGATCTTCGACGGCGCGATCCCGGCCTTCATCGCCAGTTGCAATTCGCCGCCCGAGACCACGTCGGCGCCGGCGCCCAGGCTGCCGAGGTGGCGCAGCAGGGCGAGATTGGCATTCGCCTTCGTCGCATAGGCGATCAGCACCGGCATGTCGGCGCAGGCCTTGGCCAGGCTTTCGTAGCGGTCGGTCAGCGCCGCCGTGCTGTAGACGTAAGCCGGCGTGCCGACCGCTTCGGCAATGCGCGACAGGGGCACCGCTTCGGCGCAGAGTGCGCCGTCGCGATAGGCGAACCAGGGCAGACCGGTCATCGGAGACTCATGTCAATAGTAGTGTATGGAGTCGGAGCGCGACGGCACATGGGCCGGATTGGGGATCGCGTCGGACGGATAGGCGGGATAGTCCTTGCGGCCGCAGGCGGCGAGCGTGAGCAGAATGAACGTCACGGCCAGGCTGAGTTTCGCCATGCCCGCGCCGGCGGACAGCCGGGGCCTCTCCGTCCGGGACCTCTCCGTCCGGAATCTCTCTGTCCGGGGCCGGGATTCGGCCTGCCGGGGCATGACGGTGTGGCGCGTCTTGCGCATCATCTCGCCTCCCTGGCGATCCGCTTGCGCCAGCGGGCGATCTGCTTCCGCACGTTGGCCGGCGCGGTGCCGCCGTAGGAGACGCGGCTTTTCACCGAATTGTCGACGCCCAGCACGGCGAAGATGTCCCTGGATATGCGCGGCTCGACGCTGCGCATCTCGGCCAGGCTGAGCGCCTCCAGCGGCTTGTTCTGCTGCTCGGCCAGCCGCACGATGCGGCCGGCGACGTGATGGGCGTTGCGGAACGGCATGTTCAGCTTGCGCACGCACCAGTCGGCCAGGTCGGTCGCCGTGGTATAGCCTTCGCCGGCGGCCTCGTGCATCCGCTCGGCATTGGCCTTCAGATCGGCGATCATGCCGGCCATGGCGGCAATGCAGAGTTCGAGGCTGTCGACCGCATCGAAGGTCGGCTCCTTGTCCTCCTGCATGTCCTTGCCGTAGGTCATCGGCAGGCCCTTCATGGTGATCAGAAGCGCGTTGAGGTCGCCGATGATGCGTCCGACCTTGCCGCGCACCAGTTCGGCGGCATCCGGATTGCGCTTCTGCGGCATGATCGACGAGCCGGTGGTGAAGGCATCCGACAGGGAGACGAAGCGGAACTGGGCGGATGTCCAGATCACGATCTCCTCCGCCAGCCGGGACAGATGCACGGCGCAGATCGCGGCGGCCGAGAGGAATTCCAGCGCGTAGTCGCGGTCGGAGACCGCATCGAGCGAATTGGCCATCGGGGCGGCGAAGCCGAGCGCCTTGGCCGTGACCGCGCGGTCGATCGGCAGCGAGGTGCCGGCCAAAGCCGCGGCGCCGAGCGGGCTTTCGTTCATGCGCGCGCGGCAATCCTTCAGGCGCGAGCGGTCGCGCCCGAACATTTCGACATAGGCCAGGAGGTGATGGCCGAAGGTGACCGGCTGGGCCGCCTGCAGATGGGTGAAGCCCGGCATCACGGTGGCGGCGTATTCCTCGGCGCGGGTGAGCAGCTTGTCCTGCAGCTCCTTCAGGCCGGCATCGATGCGGTCGATGGCGTCGCGCACCCAGAGGCGGAAGTCGGTCGCCACCTGGTCGTTGCGCGAGCGCGCGGTATGCAGCCGCCCGGCCGGTTCGCCGATCAGCTCCTTCAGCCGCGCCTCGACATGCATGTGGATGTCTTCCAGCGCCGGGTTTTCCTTCAGCTTGCCGGCCTCGATCTCACGCAGAATTGTCTGCAATCCGCCCGCGATCGCCTTGCCATCGGCGGCGGAAATCAGGCCTTGTTGCACCAGCATGCGGCAATGCGCCAGCGAGCCGGCGATGTCCTGCCTGAACAGGCGCTTGTCGAAGCGGATCGAGGCATTGATCTCGGTCATGATCGCCGCCGGGCCGGCAGCGAAGCGGCCGCCCCACATGGTGTTGGCGGACTTGGCGGGTTGTTTGCCCCGGCGGGCCGGCTTATGTGATGTCTTGCGTGCGGACATGGAAGGTAGAGGAATGATACGGGTTCTGAAGGTTGTCGCGCTGATCTGCTTCGGCTTGGCCACGGTGCTCGCGCTTTCGGAAGGCGGCGCGTTCGCGGCCCGGCTTCCGCTCAGCGGCGATATGCGCAAACTTACCCTCTCGTATGACCGGAAGCCAGTCGCCGATGTCGAATTCCGCGACGAAAACGACCGGCCGGTGACGCTGGAGGCCTTCCGCGGCAAGGTGATCGCGCTCAATCTCTGGGCCTCCTGGTGCGTGCCCTGCCGCGAGGAGATGCCGGCCCTCAACAAGCTGCAGGCCGAGCGCGGCGGCAAGGATTTCGCGGTGATCGCCGTGGCGCAGGACCGCTCCGGCCGCGCGAAGGTGGAGAAGTTCCTCGCCGAAGTCGGCGCCGACAAGATCGTGCCCTATCTGGATACCAGCATGAAATCGGGGCGCAGCTGGGGCGCCGTCGGCCTGCCGACCACCATTTTGATCGACCGCCAGGGCCGCGAGGTCGGCCGCCTCCTCGGCGGCGCCGACTGGGCCTCGCCGGCCGCGCTGGAACTGATCGATGCGCTGATCAACGAACCGCAGACCGCGGCGAAGTAGAAGACGCCGTTACGTGCCCGCCATGCCGCGAAGGCGGGCATCCAGGACCGCCGCCCGAGGCTTTGTCCGCTGGGCTCCCGCCAAGGAAAACCCTCTGCGCGGGAGCGGCCTAGGGCGACCTGAGTATCGTCATGCCCGCCTTCGCGGGCATCCAAGAGCGACGTTTCTGGGCCAGGGAAATAGTTTAGCGGAGCAAGTCTTCGTAGAGATCGCGCCACTACGGATTGCTCATCCTCGATGAGCCGCAGTTTGCACGCCCTGCGCCATTTCTTGAACTGCTTTTTCACGCCGGATCGCCGCCGGCATGGCATCGTGGAATCCCACGTAAACAAGCTGATGAGCGCCGTATTGTTTCGTGAAGCCTTCGTTGGAGGCGGAACGATGTTGCCAGACCCGCTGGACGGCATCGCTGGTCACGCCAATGTAGAGCGTGGCGTTCCGCTGGCTGGCGAGAATGTAGACGCAGGGCCTCACCTGGAGGCAGCGCAGCACATTTTCCCGTCCCGGCTTCACGCCAAGGGGAATCTCCTGCGCAGGAGCGATGCAGGCGACTGAAAAAAGAAAGCCGCGCCTAGCGCGTCGGCGTCGGGTGTTCGCCGCGGTAATCGTAGAAGCCGCGGTTGGTCTTGCGCCCCAGCCAGCCGGCCTCGACGTATTTCACCAGCAGCGGGCAGGGGCGGTATTTGCTGTCGGCCAGGCCCTCGTAGAGCACCTGCATGATCGAGAGGCAGGTATCGAGGCCGATGAAATCGGCAAGCTGCAGCGGGCCCATCGGATGATTGGCGCCGAGCCGCATCGCCGTGTCGATCGCCTCCACCGAGCCGACGCCCTCATAGAGCGTGTAGATCGCCTCGTTGATCATCGGCAGCAGGATGCGGTTGACGATGAAGGCGGGGAAATCCTCCGAATTGGCCGGCTGCTTGCCCAGCTTGATGGTCAGCTCGCGCACCGTGCGGAAGGTTTCCTCGTCGGTGGCGATGCCGCGGATCAGCTCGACCAGCTGCATCACCGGCACCGGGTTCATGAAATGCATGCCCATGAACTTTTCCGGCCGGTCGGTCGCCGAGGCCAGGCGGGTGACCGAGATCGACGAGGTGTTGGTCGCCAGCAGCGCGTCGGGCTTCAGCACCGGGCAGAGATCGGCGAAGATCTTTTTCTTCACCCCCTCGTTCTCGGTCGCCGCCTCGACCACGAAGTCGGTCTGGGCGAAATCCTTCACGTCGGTGGTGGTGCGAATCCGGGCCAGCGCCGCCGCGCTGTCGGCCTCGCTGATCTTGCCGCGGGCGACCTGGCGATGCAGGTTCGTGGTGATCGTCTCGATCGCCTTGCCGAGCTGCTCGGCGTTGATGTCCTGCAAGAGGACTTCGTAGCCCGCCAGCGCACAGACATGGGCGATACCATTGCCCATCTGGCCGGCCCCGATCACCCCAATCGTCTTGATCATACGGATCCCCGGCTCCGGTTCTGCTTCACTGCTTCGACAATTCGGCTTCGAGTTCCGGCAGGATCTTGAACAGATCGCCGACCAGGCCGTAATCGGCGACCTGGAAGATCGGCGCCTCTTCGTCCTTGTTGATGGCGACGATCACCTTCGAATCCTTCATGCCGGCGAGATGCTGGATCGCGCCGGAAATGCCGACCGCGATGTAGAGCTGCGGCGCGACGATCTTGCCGGTCTGGCCGACCTGGTAATCGTTCGGCACGAAGCCGGCATCGACCGCGGCGCGGCTGGCGCCGACGGCGGCGCCGAGCTTGTCGGCGACGGCTTCGATCAGCTTGAAATTCTCGCCCGAGCCCATGCCGCGGCCGCCCGAGATCACGATCTTGGCCGAAGTCAGCTCCGGCCGGTCGGACTTCTGCAGCTCCTGGCCGATGAAGGTGGACAGGCCCGGGTCGGCCTCGGCCTCGGCCTTTTCGATCGCCGCCGAGCCGCCTTCGGCCGCCGCGGCCTGGAAGCCGGTCGCGCGCACGGTGATCACCTTGATCGGATCGGACGACTGCACGGTGGCCATGGCGTTGCCGGCGTAGATCGGCCGCACGAAGGTATCGGCCGACTTCACCTCGACGATGCCGGAAATCTGCATCACGTCGAGCAGCGCGGCGACGCGCGGCATCACGTTCTTGCCCGCGGTGGTCTCCGGCGCCAGGATCGCGGCATAGCCCTTGCCGAGCCTGGCGATGAGCGGCGCCAGGGCTTCGGCCAGGCCATGCGCGTAATGCGCGGCTTCCACCTGGATGACCTTGGCGACGCCGGCGACCTTCGCGGCGGCCTCGGCGGCGGGGGTGCAATTCTCGCCGGCGACCAGCACATGCACGTCGCCGCCGATCTTCGCGGCGGCGGCGACCGTGTTCAGCGTCGGGCTCTTGAGCGAGGCGTTGTCGTGTTCGGCGATGACGAGGACGCTCATGTCAGATCACTCCCGCTTCGGTCTTCAGCTTCTGCACCAGGGTGGCCACATCGGGCACCTTGATGCCGGCCGAGCGTTTCGGCGGCTCCTCGACGCTGAGCGTCTTCAGGCGCGGCGCGATATCGACGCCGAGATCCTCCGGCGTCTTTTCGTCGATCGGCTTCTTCTTCGCCTTCATGATGTTGGGCAGGCTGGCATAGCGCGGCTCGTTGAGGCGCAGGTCCGTGGTCACCACGGCGGGCAGCTTCAGTTCGACGGTCTCGAGGCCGCCATCGACCTCGCGCACCACCTTGGCCTTGCCGTCGGCGAGTGCGACCTTGTTGGCGAAGGTGCCCTGCGCCCAGTTCAGCAGCGCGGCCAGCATCTGCCCGGTCTGGTTGCTGTCATCGTCGATCGCCTGCTTGCCGACGATGATGAGCTGCGGCTGCTCGGCCTCGGCCACCTTGGCGAGAAGCTTGGCCACCGCCAGCGGCTGCACTTCGGCATCGGTCTTGACCAGGATGCCGCGGTCGGCGCCCATGGCCAGGGCGGTGCGGATGGTTTCCTGCGCCTGGGCCGGTCCGATCGAGACGGCGACGACTTCCGTGGCGGTGCCGGCCTCTTTCAGGCGCACGGCTTCTTCGACGGCGATTTCGTCGAAGGGATTCATCGACATCTTGACGTTGGCGAGATCGACGCCCGTCTTGTCCGGCTTGACCCGGATCTTGACGTTGTAGTCCACCACGCGCTTGACCGCGACCAGAACCTTCATGGACATTCAACCTTATTTGCTTAGCGAAACGGCTGCACAAACCCGGGCCAAGGCCCGGAAAGGGCAGGCTCCCCTGGTTCTTTTCGCGCTGCACACTATAACCCGGGACCAGGGCTGTCAACGAACCGCAATCATGCGTTTCCGCTCCGTCAGGCCGCTGTAAATGGCTGCTCCGACGCAGAGAATCCCTGCTTTGCTCAGTGCGGATCGACGCTTGATACGCTGCCCGGCCAGCGCTGGCGCCAGGCCTGGAACATCAGCACGGTCCAGAGGGCGTATTGCCAGTTGCGGCTGCCGCCCAGATGCTCCTGCCAGCGGCGGCGCACCAGTTTGGGATCGATCAGACCATCCTCGCGCAGGCGCTGTTCCGACAGCAGCGCTTCCGCCCAGTCGCGCAAAGGGCCGCGCAGCCAGTCGCCGAGCGGGATGCCGAAGCCGGTCTTGGGCCGTTCGACCAGCGCGCGCGGCACGTAGCGATAGAGCACGCTGCGCAGGATGCGCTTGCCCTGGCCGTCGCCGAGCAGCCGGTCGGGCGGCAAGGTCCAGGCGAATTCCACCACGCGATGATCGAGCAGCGGCACGCGCGCTTCCAGCGAGACGGCCATGCTGGCGCGGTCGACCTTGGCCAGGATGTCGTCCGGCAGATAGCCCGTCATGTCGCGATAGCGCAGCCGTGCGACGATTTCGGGCAAGTCGGCGGCGAGCGTCGGATCATGATCCGGAAGCGGTCCGGCGCCAGCCACCATCGCAGCGGCTTCGGGCCACAGCGCCGTGAGCCGGTCATACATCGCGTCGGGATCCGGCTGCGCCATGATCGCGGCGGCCTTGTGCAGCTTGTCGCCGACGAAGCGCGGCTTGTAGCGCGCCGGCAGAGGCGAGAGCAGCGCCTCCCACGCATCGGGCGAAAGCAGGGTCAGCGCCCCGCCCAGGCCGCCGCGCAGGCCGGGCGGCAGGAAGCCGGCGGCACGCCATAGCCGGTCGATGCCCTGATAGCGCACATAGCCGGCGAAGACCTCGTCGCCGCCATCGCCCGACAGCGAGACGGTGACCTTCTGCCGCGCCAGTTCGGAAACCAGATGCGTCGGAATCTGCGACGAATCGGCGAAGGGTTCGTCATACATGTCCGGCAGTTTCGGGATCACGCTGCGGGCATGCTCGGAGGCGACGATCAGTTCGGTATGGTCGGTGCCGAGATGCCGGGCGACGGCGCGGGCATGCTCGGCCTCGTTGAAGGCCTCCTCGTTGAAGCCGATCGAGAAGGTCTGCACCGGGCGCGGCGATTGCGCCTGCATCAGCGCGACGACGGTTGACGAATCGATGCCGCCGGACAGGAAGGCGCCAAGCGGCACATCGGCGACCATGCGGCGCCTGACCGCGTCGGCGATCAGGTCATGCAGGTGATCGGTCTGCTCGGCCGCGCTGCGCCGGTCGAGGTGGCGCAGGCCCTCGCGGGCGATCCGGCGCAGGTCCCAGTAGCAGGTGAGGTCCGTATCGCCGTTGGCATCGACGCGCAGGATATGGCCGGGCAACAGCTTGCGCACATTTTCGTAGATCGATTGCGGCGCCGGCACATAGCCGAAGCGCAGATATTGCGCCAGGGCATTGCGGTCGAGCCGCGGCGTCCAGCCGGGATAGGCAATCAGCGCCTTCAGCTCGGAGCCGTAAAGCAGCGTCTTGCCCGCTTCGGTATCCTGGATCGTCCAGTAGAGCGGCTTGATGCCGAGCCGGTCGCGCACCAGCCAGAGCACCCGCTCCCGGCGGTCCCACAGCGCGAAGGCGAACATGCCGATGAAGCGCGCAACCGCCTGCTCCACGCCCCAGGCGGCGCAGGCTTCCAGCAGCACTTCGGTATCGGAATGGCCGCGGAAATTGATGCCCGGCAGCTCGCGCGCGATCTGCGGCGCATTGTAGATCTCGCCGTTGTAGCAGATGACGAAGCGCTCATTGGCGCTGTGCATCGGCTGCGCGCCGGTCTCGCTCAGGTCGACGATGGCAAGCCGGCGATGGCCCAGGGCCAGGCCGGCGCCGGCATCCAGCCAATGCGTGCCGGCATCGGGGCCGCGATAGGCGATGGCATCGGTCATCGCGGTGACGCGCCGGCCGAGCAGATCAGCCGGCATGTCGCGCCAGGTCAGGATGCCGGCAATACCGCACATATACCGTTATCCCTTTTCCGCCGGGGCGGCCGAGCTCATCTCGCGATACAGCATCTCATAGCGCTCGACCGCGACCGGCAAGCTGAAATGCCGCTCGGCGCGATGGCGCGCGCGCCGCTGCATTTGCGCGCGATGTTCGGCGCTCCAGCCGAGGATTTCGCCCGCCGCCTTCGCCAGGGCGGCCGGATCGCGCGGGGGCACGATCGTGCCGCAATCCCCCAGAACCAGCGCCGCGTCGCCGACATCGGTCGCCAGGCAGGGCACGCCGCAGGCCAGCGCCTCGCCAAGCACGTTGGGGAAACCCTCGCTGGCCGAACTGAGCACGCAAAGGTCGAGGCCCGGCAGAAGCTGCTGCACGTCGCCACGCTCGCCGAGCAGATGCAGCCGCCCGGCCAGGCGCTGCGCCGCGGCGGCAAAGAGGGGCGTCGCGGGATCGCAGCCACGGCCGATCAGCAGAAAATGCGCCGCGGGCACCTGCGGCGCCAGTCGCTCCGCCATGGCCAGAAAGGTGGCGTGATCCTTCACCGGGTCGAAACGCGCGATCATGCCGATCAGTTTCGCCTCCGGCGGCAGGCCCAATGCCGCGCGAAACGCGCCGCCGGCCTGCGGTTGCGGACGGAAGGCATCGAGATCGAAGCCGTTCGGGATCAGCTCCCAGCGCGGCGGGCGATAGCCCAGGCCGGCATGGTGGCGGCGCCCCGCCTCGGAATTGGTGATGATCGCGGCCGGTCGCCGCGACAATGCCGCCACCGCCATCAGCGTCAGCCGCGTCGACAGCGCATAATTGCCAAGCTGCATGTCCGAGCAGCGGAGATTCCAGATCAGCCTGGCTTTCGTGTCGGCAAAAATCTGCACCAGCGTGCCGACCAGATCGGCATGATAGAGCCAGGTCTGCAGGATATCGGGCTGTTTTCTTTGCAGCAGCCGGTGCAAATCCCGCATCGCCCGCGGCAGGCTCGTCACGCCGCGCATGCGCAGCGCGTGGACCGGAATGCCGGCCTGCAGGAGATGTCTGCCGATCGGGCCCTGATCGGTCAGGCTGACGACGATGTTTTCGAATTGCGCGCGATCCATGCCAAGGATCAGCCTTTCCAGCATGCGCTCGGCACCGCCGACCTCCAGGTCGGTGATCAAATGCAGAATACGGATGGTCATGCGATGCTGAAGTCCCGGCCGGATATCGGCCCGATTTAAGTGAGCGGCGAGGCCAAGTCCAGCATTTCGCTGAATGCTCAGCCGGCTGTTGCGGCTCCTTCCTGCATGGCGAAGGCGCTGCCGCGCGGATCGAAAGCCGGTTTCTGGTCTGACCGGCCGCGCGCTGAAGGGGGGGCGATCCGGTGCAGGGCAAAGACACCGGGCCTGACGCCGGCCGCTCTTCATTGCAGGGGCACCTCCATCCCCAACCCCTGAATGTTCTCATATTAACTTTTGTTCCTATATTCCTATTATGTTCTCATCCATCAAGCCCAGAGAAGGATGAGAACCATGTCCGTCGCTCCCCAGGCCGCCGCCCGGCCCGTCCTTCCGGCCGCGCCGCGCCCGAAACCCGCCAAGATCGACTGGAAAGGCGCCGCGCGCATGCTGGCCGAAGGCATCAAGCCGCCAGCCATCGCTGCGGCTTTGCAGGGCTGGACGCCGCCCTTATTCGAGGAAGGCAAGCCGCCGCCCAGCCGCGCCAGCATCTACCGCACCATCATCGACCTGCCCGGCCCGGATAATCCGACGGATGATCCGGCTGGCTGACTAATCCGGCTGGCTGAAGGGGGCGCTTGCCCCGGCTTGATCTGGCGCAGGGCGGCCCGGCCCGGAATCGGCCAGAGTTTTCCATTGGCCAGAGTTTTCCGGGGCCGCCCTTGTAGAAGCACGCAGGCTTCCCACATTTTTGCCATGGGGCCCGCATTCGACCCGCCGCCTGCCGGGGGTCGCCGAACAGGGCTGCCGGAGAAGGAGTTCGAAACGATGGATTTCGAGAAATACACCGAACGCGCCCGCGGCTTTCTGCAGGCGGCGCAGACCATGGCGCTGGCGCGCGGCCATCAGCGCTTCGCCCCCGAACATCTGCTGAAGGTGCTGATCGACGATCCCGAAGGCATGGCGGCCGGCCTGATCAAGGCCGCGGGCGGCCAGCCGGAGATCGCCAAGCAGAAGACCGAAGAGGCGCTGAACAAGATCCCCAAGGTGGAAGGCGCCGGCGCCGGGCAGCTTTACCTGGCGCCCGAAATGGCGCGTCTGTTCGAGACCGCCGACAAGCTGCGGGAGAAATCCGGCGACAGTTTCGTCGCCGCCGAGCGGCTGCTGCAGGCCCTGGCGCTGAGCGCGGGCACGCCGGCCGCCGATGCGCTCAAGGCCGCCAATGTCACGCCGCAGAACCTGGAAAAAGCCATCCAGGACATGCGCAAGGGCAGGAAGGCGGACAGCGCCTCGGCCGAACAGGGCTACGACGCGCTGAAAAAATACGCCCGCGATCTGACCGAAGCGGCCGAAAGCGGCAAGCTCGATCCGGTGATCGGCCGCGACGAGGAAATCCGCCGCACCATCCAGGTGCTGTCGCGGCGCACCAAGAACAATCCCGTGCTGATCGGCGAACCCGGCGTCGGCAAGACCGCCATCGTCGAAGGCCTCGCCCTGCGCATCGCCAAGGGCGACGTGCCGGAAAGCCTCAAGGACAAGCGCCTGATGGCGCTCGATCTCGGCGCCATGATCGCCGGCGCGAAATACCGCGGCGAATTCGAGGAGCGCCTGAAGGCCGTGCTGGCGGAGATCACCGCCGCCGAGGGGCAGATCGTTTTGTTCATCGACGAGCTGCATACGCTGGTCGGCGCCGGCAAGGCGGAAGGCGCGATGGACGCCTCGAACCTGCTCAAGCCGGCGCTGGCGCGCGGCGAGCTGCATTGCGTCGGCGCCACCACGCTCGACGAATACCGCAAGCATATCGAGAAGGACGCGGCGCTGGCGCGGCGCTTCCAGGCCGTCTTCGTCGGCGAGCCGACGGTGGAGGACACCATCTCCATCCTGCGCGGCCTGAAGGAAAAGTACGAGATGCATCACGGCGTGCGCATCACCGACAGCGCCATCGTCGCCGCCGCCACGCTCTCGAACCGCTACATCACCGACCGCTTCCTGCCCGACAAGGCGATCGACCTGGTCGACGAGGCGGCCTCGCGCCTGCGCATGGAGGTCGACAGCAAGCCCGAGGCGGTGGACGAACTCGACCGCCGCATCATCCAGCTTAAAATAGAGCGCGAGGCGCTGAAGAAGGAAACCGACGAGGCGTCCAAGGACCGGCTCGCCAAGCTGGAGAAGGAGCTGGCCGATCTGGAAGAGCAGGCCCATGCGCTGACCGCCGCCTGGCAGGCCGAGAAGGCCAAGCTGGGCGATGCGCAGAAGCTGAAGGAGCAGCTCGATCAGGCGCGGCTCGATCTCGAACAGGCGCAGCGCAAGGCCGACTGGAACCGCGCCTCGGAACTCTCCTATGGCGTGATCCCGCAGCTGGAGCGCCAGCTGCAGGAGGCCGAGAAAGGCGGCGGCAAGGACGGCGCCAAGCCGAGCATGCTGCGCGAAGCGGTGACCGACAACGACATCGCCGGCGTGGTGTCGCGCTGGACCGGCATCCCCATCGAGAAGATGCTGGCCGGCGAGCGCGACAAGTTGCTGAAGATGGAAGACCGCCTGCGCACCCGCGTGGTCGGCCAGGACGATGCCCTGGTGGCGGTCGCCAACGCGGTGCGCCGCGCCCGCGCCGGCCTGCAGGATCCGAACCGGCCGATCGGCAGCTTCCTCTTCCTCGGCCCCACCGGCGTCGGCAAGACCGAGCTGACCAAGGCGCTGGCCGAATTCCTGTTCGACGACGATGCCGCCATGGTGCGCATCGACATGTCGGAATACATGGAGAAGCATGCCGTCAGCCGGCTGATCGGCGCGCCGCCGGGCTATGTCGGCTACGAGGAGGGCGGCGCGCTCACCGAAGCGGTCCGCCGCCGGCCCTATCAGGTGATCCTGTTCGACGAGGTCGAAAAGGCGCATCCGGACGTCTTCAACGTGCTCCTGCAGGTGCTCGACGACGGCCGGCTGACCGACGGCCAGGGCCGCACGGTGGATTTCCGCAACACGGTGATCATCCTCACCTCCAATCTGGGCAGCGAATATCTCGCCGCGCAGAAGGGCGAGGAGATCGACGAGGCGACGCGGCATCAGGTGATGGAGGTCGTGCGCGCCAATTTCCGGCCGGAATTCCTGAACCGCCTCGACGAAGTGATCATGTTCCGCCGCCTGAGCCGCGAGAACATGACCGGCATCGTCGATATCCAGCTCGGCCGGCTGCGCAAGCTGCTGGCCGACCGCAAGATCGAACTGGCGCTCGACGACGCGGCCAAGCGCTGGCTCGCCGATGCTGGCTTCGATCCGGTCTACGGCGCCAGGCCGCTGAAGCGCGTGATCCAGCGCTCGCTGCAGAACCCGCTCGCCAGCCTGATCCTGGAGGGCGAGATCCAGGACGGCAGCACGGTCGCCGTCTCCGCCGGGCCGAAGGGCCTGATCATCCAGGGCCACGAAGTCGACATGGCGGCGGAGTAACAGGAAGCGGGGCAGCGAAGCTGCCCCGTTGCGGGTTTTTGCAGTAAGTGGAAACAAACAGTGTCATGGCCGGGCTTGTCCCGGCCATCCCCGTCTTTCCAGCGTACGCGTAAGCACAGGCCGTCATCTTCGGGCTTGTCCCGAGAATCCAATCTCAACCCTTTGCGCATCGGAACGCGCAGATGGATCCTCGGAATAAATCCGAGGGTGACGAATTTAACAGACCGGCGCGTTTATGAAGCGGCGAGCGCCTCCCGGAAGGCCGCATCGAGGTCGTCGATCAGGTCGTCGGGATGCTCCAGTCCGATCGAGACGCGGATCAGGCCTTCGGTGACGCCGAGCGCATCCAGCACCTCCTTGCCCACGGAAGAATGCGTGGTCGAGGCCGGATGGCAGATCAGCGATTCCGTGCCGCCGAGGCTGACCGCCGACTTGAACAGGCGCAGCGCGTTGATCAGCTTGAAGGCCTGCTCGCGGCCGGCGCCTTTCAGGGTGAAGGCGAAGGTCGAGCCCGGCCCGGTGCATTGGCGCCTGTAGACTTCGGCATAGCGCGCATCGGCGATGAAGTCCGGGTGATGCACGATGACCGGCGCATGCGGATTCTCCGCCAGCCAGCGGGCGACCTTGCGGCCTGACTCGGCGGCGCGGCTCATGCGCAGCACCAGGGTTTCCAGCGAGCGGGCGATCATCCAGCTCGAATGCGGATCGAGCTGCGAGCCGAAGGCCGAGCGGATGGTGCGGATGCGGCTCAGCACGGAACTCGCGCCGGCGACGCTGCCCGCCACCAGGTCGCTATGGCCGCCGACATATTTGGTCAGCGAATAGACGGTAAGATCGACGCCGTGCCGCAAAGGCTTCTGGAAAATGGGCCCCAGCAGCGTGTTGTCGCAGACGATCAGCGGCCGCGCGCCGCTTTGTTGCTCGATGGCGTCGGCGGCGGCCATTACGGCGGCGAAATCGACCATCGCGTCGGTCGGGTTGGCCGGCGTCTCGATGAAGATCAGCCTGACCCGGCCGGCGGCCCTCGCCGCCGCCGCCTGGATCGCCCGGGCATCGAGGCCGTCGTGGAATTCCGCCGAGGGGATGCCGAATTCGGGCAGGATCTTGCGCAGCATGGTCTCGGTGCCGCCATAGAGCGGCGAGGAATGCACCACCGCATCGCCCGGCCGCAGCAGGGCGAGGAAGACGGCGCCGATCGCCGCCATGCCGGACGAGAAGACCGCCGCCGCCTCGGCGCCTTCGAGCAGCGCGAGGCGGTCCTCGACGATCTCGAGGTTGGGATGGTTGAAGCGGCTGTAGATCAGCCCGGCGCGCTCGCCCGGCGGCAGGGGCTTGCGGCCCGCCAGGGTGTCGAAGAAGGCGGCGCCGTCCTCGGCCGAGCGGAAGGCGAAGGTGGAGGTGAGGAAGACCGGCGGCTTGACCGCGCCTTCCGACAGGAAGGGGTCGTAGCCGTAGGACATCATCTGCGTCTCGGGATGCAGTTCGCGATGGCCCGAGCGCGTGGTCTTGTGGGTCTGTTTGCGCATGCCGCCCTCCTGTCGTTCGGCTCCGGAAGGGCATATAGGGCGAATCAGTCGCCGGGCAGCATTTTCACATGGCCCGGCTGAGCGGCGACGCGCGCCAGCCAGGCGCGCAGGGCCGGGTAGGGCGCCAGGTCGAGATCGGCCTCGTCGGCGCGGTGCGTATAGGCGTAGAGCGCGATATCGGCGATCGAATAGCGCCCGCCGACGAAGAAATCATGCATCCGCAGATGCGCCTCCATCACGCCCAAAGCCTCGCGGCCGCGCCTGAGCCGCTCCGGCATCTCGGCCATGCGCGGATGCGTGCGGCCCAGATGGCGCAGGATGTAGCGCGGGGTGGCGACATAGGGCTCGTGGCTGTATTGCTCGAAGAACAGCCATTGCAGCGCCTGCGCCCTCACGAGCCGTTCGGCCGGCCAATAGGGCGTGCCATCGGCGAGATAGCAGAGAATCGCGTTGGACTCGGCCAGGCAGGTGCCGTCGTCCAGCTGCAGCGTCGGCACGCGGCCATTCGGATTTTTGGCCAGGAAATCGGCCGTGCGGGTTTCCCCCTTGTCGATGTCGAGCTCGATGCGCTCGTAGGGAATCCCGAGCTGCGCCAGCAGCAGGCGGCATTTATAGCCGTTGCCGGAATCGAGATAGTCGTAGAGCGTGAGCATGAAAAAACTCCGGGGCAGGTTTTTCCGCCCCGGAGTTTCCTAAAAGCCGCGCGCGGCGGCAAACCGAATATTGTCCCGATTGATCCTGTCGCCCGCCGGCCCGGCGGCCGGTCAGTCGCCGGTATTGAGCAAGGCCAGTTGCGGCGTCGAGCGCATCTCGGCATCGACCTTGGCGATCTCGGCGCGGAAGCGGGCGAATTCCTTGCCCTCCAGCTTGCGCCCGGACGGAAAGCGCACGCCGCTCGGATTGACCTGCTTGCCGTTGACCATCACCTCGTAATGCAGATGCGGGCCCGTCGCGCGGCCGGTCGCGCCGACATAGCCGACGATCTGGCCCTGGCGCACATGCTGGCCGGCATGCACGGCGATGCGGCTCATATGCGCATAGGCGGTGCTGTAGCCGTTGACGTGTTTCAGCCGCACGTAGTTGCCATAGCCGCGGACCCAGCCGGCGATATCGACGGTGCCGTCGCCGGCGGCCTGGATCGGGGTGCCGGCCGCGGCGCCGAAATCGACGCCCTTGTGCATCAGGCTGTAGCCGAGGATCGGATGGTGGCGCATGCCGAAGCGCGAGGTCAGCCTGGCGCCGTCGATCGGCGTGCGCAGCAGCGCCTTGCGCACGCTCTGGCCCGCCGGGGTGAAATAGTCGCCCTCGCCGCTGTCGCTCGGGCGGTAGTAGTAATAGCGCAGCTCGCGGCCCGACACCGTCATCGCCGCGGCGGTGATGCGGCCGGTCTTCACCGTCTTGCCGGCATCGTCGTAATAGCGTTCGAAGAAGACCTCGAAGCGATCGCCGGGCCGCACTTCGCGCTGGAAGTCGATGTCGTAGGAGAAGATCCTGATGAAGTCGCCGAGCAGGCTGTTGCTCAGGCCCGCTTCGATGCCGGCATTATAGAGGCTGTCCTCGATCTCGCCGGTCACGCGGGCATGATCGACATTGAATTCGCGGATCGTCTCGTTCGCCTTGAAGCCGCCATCGCCGCGCACGACGCTGACTTCGCGCTCGATGCTGGGGCTGAGCGCGAGTTCGAACAGGCGATAGCTGTCGGCGTCGTTGCGCTCGAAGGTGAGCGTGATCTCCTGCCCGGCCTTCAGCTTGCGCGGATTGAACTTGTCGGCCAGGGCGACGATCGCCTCATGGCTTTCGGCGGGATCGGCGCCGGCATCGGTCAGCAGCTGCATCAGGGTGTCGCCCGGCGCGACCGCCACTTTCTTCAGCACGCGCGCCGGCAGCAGATCGCTCGGATCCAGCGCCTGCGGCCACCACAGATCCGGCTGGGTGACGAAGGCTTCCAGCGTCGGCGCAACGCGGAAGGCTTCCGCCACGGCCGGCTGAACATTCTTCATCGTATCGGTTTGAGTCTGCAGGTGCTGCAGCAGCATGCCGCCCGCGATGAGGCCGGCCGCGGCGACCGCGACCGGTAGAATCTTTTGCGTCCGCACGGCCCTGGCCAGACCGAAGCGGTTGGAATCCCAACGCTTAATCAAAACGAATCCCCCGCTTTTCCGAAGGTGCCCCCGACTGAGCGCCCTGACTATCGCCAGCCGGGACTCGGGGGTCAAGAAATTATCGCCGCCATCGGGGTGGAAATTCGTTTACGCCGCGCCCCCGTAAGCCGCCGTTCCGGCTCGATATTTCCGGAAAACCTTTACGCTTTCGCCGCCGCCGCGGCGTGGTATGGGGCGAGGCGCGGCAAAGGCGTCGGCCGGCATTCCCCTCCGCCCGGCCCGGCGCAAGGCGCAAAAGCCCCTCCAGTGCGGCCCGCGCGATGATTTCCGCGGGCCGGCCGAGGGCGATTCCAGCGCGGCCGCAGAAGCGGTTTGGCAAGGCGGGCCCGGCAGCGGGGCGGGGCGGGGGCGGTATACGGAAGAATTGCTGCGCGGCGACCATGGGGCGGCGCAAGTAAGTTACCAAATCTTGTGGATAAATCGGCACTTATCCCCATTAGGGAGGGCGCCAAAAAATTTTCAAAAAAGCCGTTGACGGGGATGGGTGATCTGAATATAAACCGCCCCACGACGCGGTCGGGCGGTGTCCCAAGAGTAGCGTACGGGACACAGGAACGGCAGCGTCTTTTCTGTCTCTAAAGGGTAGCGACCCTGTGGATGACGGGGATGCCAGGGGAACCTGGTTTGTTGTTGGACATCGTGAATCGGATGGAAGAGATGCGTGGGCGGCGGTGCCGATCACACTGATCTTAGGATCAGGGATCAACACTCGCTTGCTCAAGCGTCAATGCATCACCGATGAAAATCGGTGAACGCTATGCGGGTCTCATCAGCCCGCCGGCCGCAAGGCCGGTTCAGATGGGACCAAGTTAGAGTAAGCGGGATTTCTCAAGTCAACTTGAGAGTTTGATCCTGGCTCAGAACGAACGCTGGCGGCAGGCTTAACACATGCAAGTCGAACGCCCCGCAAGGGGAGTGGCGCACGGGTGAGTAACGC
>NZ_DASVCJ010000053.1:0-23444 GCF_036381655.1 Ferrovibrio sp. | reverse complement strand
GCGCGGCCCCTCCGAGCTCACCGGCTGCGAGATCCTCGGCAAGGCGGAGTTCCTCAATCCCGGCGGCTCGGTGAAGGACCGCGCCGCGCTCTTCATCGTGCAGGACGCCGAGCGCAAGGGCCTGCTGCGCAAGGGCGGGATCATCGTCGAGGGCACCGCCGGCAACACCGGCATCGGCCTGGCGCTGGTGGCCAACGCCCGCGGCTACCGGACCGTCATCGTGATCCCGGAGACCCAGACGCAGGAGAAGAAGGACATGCTGCGCCTGTGCGGCGCGGACCTGCGCGAGGTGAAGGCGGTCCCCTACAAGGACCCGAACAACTACGTGAAGCTCTCCGGCCGCCTCGCCGAGGAGCTCGCGAAGACGCACTCCGAGGGCGCGATCTGGGCGAACCAGTTCGACAACGTCGCGAACCGACAGGGCCATATCGAGACCACGGGTCCCGAAATCTGGCGCCAGACCGACGGCAAGGTCGACGGCTTCATCTGCGCCGTCGGCACCGGCGGCACGCTCGCCGGCGTCGCGGCCTATCTGCGCGAGAAGAAGCCCTCGGTGAAGATTGGCCTCGCCGACCCGCACGGCGCCGCGCTCTGGCACTACTACGCCCATGGCGAGCTGAAGGCGGAAGGGACCTCGATCACCGAAGGCATCGGCCAGGGCCGCATCACCGCCAACCTGGAAAGCATCACGCCGGACGACGCCTTCCAGATTCCCGACGAAGAAGCCCTGCCGGTGATCTTCGATCTGGTACGGCACGAAGGATTGGTGCTTGGCGGCTCGACCGGCATCAATGTCGCCGCCGCGATCCGGCTTGCCAAGCAGATGGGCCCCGGCCACACCATCGTCACCATCCTGGCCGATGGCGGCGCGCGCTATCAAAGCAAGATGTTCAATCCGGATTTCCTGCGCAGCAAGAATCTGCCCGTACCATCCTGGCTGGCGTGAGCCTGCCATGACCGAATTGCTGTTCCGCGACGACGCCTATCTGACCCATTGCCAGGCAACCGTCACCGCCATCGACGAGCGCGGCTTCCAGACCGACCGGACCGTGTTCTATCCGACGGGCGGCGGTCAGCCGGGCGATATCGGCCGTTTCGTCCTCGATAGCGGCGAGATCGTCGAGATCGTCGATACCGTCAAGGGCGACGGCCCCGATCGCGTCATTCACAAGCCGGGCGCCGGCAGCGCCGCATTGAAAACCGGCGCCACGGGCAAGCTGGAGATCGACTGGGCAAGGCGGCACCGGCTGATGCGCATGCATACCTGTCTGCATCTGCTCTCGGCGCTGGTTCCCTTCCCCGTCACCGGCGGCCAGGTCGGCGACGGCAAGGGCCGGCTGGATTTCGACATGGCCGACAGCATCCCGGACAAGGAGACGCTGACGGCGAAGCTCAACGAACTGGTCCGCGGCGATCACGCGGTCACCGCGCGCTGGATCACCGATGACGAACTGCGCGGCAATCCGGAACTGGTCAAGACCATGGCCGTAAAGCCGCCGATGGGCCTCGGGCGCGTGCGGCTGGTCGAGGTTGCCGGCGTCGACAGGCCGCTGGATCTGCAGGCCTGCGGCGGCACGCATGTGAGGCAGACCGGCGAGATCGGCCCGGTCAACGTGCGCAAAATCGAGAACAAGGGGCGGCAGAACCGCCGGGTCAATATCGAATTCGCCTGATTGCTTGGGCTCCAGGGAGCGTTTCATGCCGTATGTGAATGGGGATGCGCTGGTTTCCACCGAGTGGCTGGCCGAACATCTGAATGCGCCGGATCTGCGCATCGTCGATGCCTCCTGGTATCTGCCGGCGATGCAGCGCGACCCGAAGAAGGAATATGCCTCGCGGCATATCCCCGGCGCCGTCTTCTTCGATCTGGACGAGATTTCCGATACGGACAGTCCGTTGCCGCATATGCTGCCGAGCCCGGAGAAATTCGCCAGCCGCATGCGCCGGCTCGGCATCGGCGACGGCAACCGCATCATCATCTATGACGGCTCCGACAACCATCTTTCCGCGCCGCGCGCCTGGTGGATGTTCCGCGTCTTCGGCCATGAGGACGTGGCCGTGCTCAATGGCGGCCTGAAGAAATGGATGCTTGAGGGGCGGCCGACCGAAGACCTGCCGCCGCTGCCGCGCGAGCGGCATTTCACCGCCCGCTGGAACGATCTGCTGGTGCGCGACGCCGAACAGATGCGCGCCAACCTCAGCAGCCATCGCGAACAGGTGGTCGATGCCCGCAGCAAGGGCCGCTTCGAGGGCACCGAACCTGAGCCGCGGGCCGGGCTGCGCGGCGGCCATATCCCCGGCTCGGTCTGCGTGCCCTCGGCGACGACGACGGACCCGGAGACCGGCCTGTTCCATTCGGCGGAAAAGCTGAAGGAGATTTTCACCCGGGCGGGCCTCGACCTGTCCAAGCCGATTGCCACCACCTGCGGCTCCGGCGTGTCCGCCTGCAATCTCGCGCTGGGCCTGCATCTGCTCGGCCATCGCCAGGTCGCCGTCTATGACGGCTCCTGGACGGAATGGGGCGGCCGGGCCGACCTGCCGGTGGAGCGCTAGCGGAAGGCGGCATGGCCGAGGCGCGCGACAGCAGCGGACAGATCGAGCCAGCGGTGTTCCGCATGCCGCCGCCGCAGGTGCTGCCCGATGGCCGCTACAACGTCACCGTCGTCTATCTGGAGATGACGCGGGGGCCGGCGCCGAATGCGCCGAACCCGCCGCCGCTGGTTCCCAAACTGGCGCTGATGAAGCTGGAAAAGCCGACCACCGGCTTCTACCGCTATCTCTACGATACCGTCGGCCGGCCCTGGCATTGGGTGGATCGCCACCGGCTCAGCGACGTGGCGCTCGGCCAGATCATCTGCGATCCGCGCGTCGAAATCTGGGTGCCCTATGTCGGCGGCGTGCCGGCCGGGTATATCGAACTGGATCGGCGCGAGGAAACGCTCAGCGACTTGAAGCCGATCAACATCGCCTATTTCGGCCTGGCCCCGGAATTCTTCAGCCGCGGCCTCGGCCCCTGGCTGCTGCGCACCGGGATCGGTCAGGCCTTTTTCTATGGCACGCAACGGCTGACGGTGAATACCTGCAACCTCGATCATCCGGCCGCCCTGCCGCTCTATCAGAAGGTGGGGTTCCGCCCCTATCAGACGCGGGAAGCGGTGTTCGATCCTCGCTATTGAGCGTTGCCGGCCGGCCTGTTCAACCCGCGCCGGGCCGTCCAGGCCGCCGCCAGTCCGGCCAGCAGGGCATCCGCATCGTAAGGCTTGTGCACGACCGGATGCCCGGGCCAGGGCTGCAGCAGGCCTTCCCGGCCGTAGCCGGTGGTGAAGACGAATGGGATATCCGCTACCTCCAATGAGGAAACGATCGGGAAGACCAGCTCTCCGGCGAGATTGACGTCGAGCACGGCAAGGTCGGGGGCGTGCATCTGCAGGATCCGCTTTGCATTCTCGACATTTGCGGCGACCCACACGCTGGTGCAGCCCAGATCCGACAAAACCTGCTCGACCAGGAAAGAGACGATGGTTTCGTCCTCGACGACCAGCACCTTGAGGCCGCGCAGAAATGCAGTAGAGGCACCGGAACCGATCATGATTGCCCACCAAAGCAACGCCGGACGCACTGCCAACCGGCCAGCGTCGAGGTTAGACCCGCTTCACGTCCCGATTCAACGGCGCAGCGGCGCTCCGGCACGATCAGACAACCATTTTCAGCCCCGGATTGATCCACGCCGACGCTGTTCAATTACTTTTGTCTGCCGCTGACCCTGCTGTAATGCCGTTTGGCCTTGGCGCGATTGCCGCAGCCTTCCATCGAACACCAGCGGCGCTGCCGGTTCGGGCTGGTGTCGAGAAACAGCCAGCCGCAGCCGGGCCCGGCGCAACAGCGCACCCGTTCCAGCTTGTCCGAGGTCAGCAGCTCTGCCGCCTGCAGCGCAAGGCGATGCAGCGGCAAGCCCAGACGGTGCTGCCCGTCCTTTTCTTCCGCCCAGACATAGCCTCCGGCCTTCGCCTCCAGGCGCAGCGGCGCCTGATCGCCGAGCCAGCGGTTCAGCCGGGCAAGGTCGGCCGGCTTCGGCCGCCGCCGCGCCATCGCCGCAGCGAATAATCCATGGATGGCTTCGCGCAGGGCGACGGCCTCGCGCAGCATCGCCTGCGCCTTCTGCGGCCGGGTGGCAGCAGCGGCAGACACAGTCTGCGCTTCCGTTGAAGTCGCGAGCCTGAGCCGCTGCATCCAGGCCAGCAGTCCGGCATAGGACAGCAGACATTCCTCCGCGCCTCCGGGCCCATCCCCGCGTCCGCGCCAGTCGAGGGTATTGACGAAGTCGAGCGCGGGATGCCCGCCCAGCAGGCCGATCTCCAGCAGGCGTTGAGCGTCGCGCATGTAACCACCATACCGGTTGACGGGAATGCCGCCAATCCCTAGAGCAGAAACCCGCAAACAGCCGCTTCAATATGACGGAACAATCTTCTAGCTTGCCGGCCATGTCCGCCCCCGCCCCAGACACAACATCCGCCGCAACACCGGCCAGTTTCACCCGTGCCGGCATCTGGCACGGCATGAAGCTGACCCTGCCCTACAGCGTCAGCGCCTTCCCCTTCGGCCTGGCCTTCGGCGCCGCGGCCGTGGCCTTCATGTCGCCCGGCGAAGCGGCCCTGATGAGCGCGCTCGTCTTTGCCGGCAGCGCCCAGTTCGCCGTCCTCAGCCTGTGGGTCGCCCCCCTGCCGCTGATCGCCATCGTGCTGACGACCCTGCTGGTCAACGCCCGCCATGTCGTCATGGGCGCCGCGCTGCACCCCTTCCTGACCGGGCTGCCGCGCTGGCTGGTCTTTGCGCTCTCCGGCGGCATGACCGATGGCGGCTGGGCCATCACGCTGCAGGAGATGATGCGCGGCCGCCGCGATCTCGGCATTCTGCTCGGCACCATCATCATGCAATGGCCGATCTGGGTCGGCGGCACGGTACTCGGCGCGGTAATCGGCAGCAGCGGCCTCGATCCGAAGCGGTGGGGCTTCGACGTGCTGATCGCCGGCGTCTTCGCCACCGCCGTGGTCGGCATGTATCGCGGCCGGACCGATGTGCTGCCCTGGCTGGCGGCGGCGGCGGCCACAATCGCCACCATGCTCTGGCTGCCCGGCAACTGGTACATTTTGATCGGCGGCCTTGCCGCCGGCCTGACGGGACTGCTGCGCCGTGCCGATTGATTTCTCGGATATCGGCTCCGCCGCCCTGATCGCCATCGTCGGCATGGCGGCGGCGACCTACCTGACCCGCATCACCGGCTTCTGGCTGATGGGCTACGTCAACATCACCCCGGCCGTCGAACGCTTCCTGCGCCACATGGCCGGCGGCGTGCTGGTCGCCATCGTCGTCGCGGCGGCGGTCAACGGCGACGCGACGACCTGGCTCGGCCTCGGCATCACCGTCGTCATCATGCTGCTGGCGAAACGGCCGCTGACGGCGATCCTGATCGGCGTGGGGGTCGCGGCGCTGTTAAGGCATTTCTGGCCTTAACAAGCCGCACTCAGTGCAGGATCTGGCTGAGGAACAGCTTGGTCCGCTCGTTCTGAGGATTGGCGAAGAATTCATCCGGCTTGTTCTGCTCGACGATCTCGCCGCGGTCCATGAAGATCACGCGATGCGCCACCGCCTTGGCGAAACCCATCTCGTGGGTGACGCAGAGCATGGTCATGCCGCCCTCTTCCGCCAGTTCGATCATCACGTCCAGCACTTCCTTGACCATTTCCGGATCGAGCGCGGAAGTCGGCTCGTCGAACAGCATGATCTTCGGATTCATGCAGAGCGAACGCGCGATGGCGACACGCTGCTGCTGACCGCCGGACAGCTGCCCGGGATATTTCTTAGCCTGCTCCGGGATGCGGACGCGTTCGAGATATTTCATCGCGGTAGCCTCGGCCTCGGCCTTCGGCCGCTTCAGCACCCAGATCGGCCCCAGAGTAAGGTTTTCCAGCACGGTCAGGTGCGGAAACAGGTTGAAATGCTGGAACACCATACCGACGTCGCGGCGGATCGCCTCGATATTCTTGAGGTCGTTGGTCAGCTCGGTGCCTTCGACGACGATACGGCCCTGCTGATGCTCTTCCAGCCGGTTGATGCAACGGATCATCGTCGATTTGCCGGACCCCGACGGCCCGCAGATCACGATGCGCTCGCCGCGCCCGACGTCCAGGTTGATGTTCCTCAACACGTGGAACTCGCCGTACCACTTGTTGACCTTTTGCATTTGGATGATGGGCTCAGCCATAGTCACATCCCCTCTAACGCTTGTGGCCGGTGGCCAGCCGCTCTTCCAGGTTCCGGCTATATTTCGACATCGAGAAACAGAAGACGAAATAGATCGCCGCGATGAATATATAGGCCTCGATCGAGAAGCCGCGCCAGGCAGGATCGTTCAGCGACGCCTTGGTCGATTGCATCAGGTCGTAGATGCCGATGATCACCACCAGCGAGGTGTCCTTGAACGCCGATATGAACAGGCTGACCATCGGCGGGATGACGATCTTCAAGGCCTGCGGCAGGATGACGAAGCCCATCTTCTGCGCGTAGCTGAGGCCGAGAGAGTCGGCCCCTTCATACTGACCTTTCGGAATCGCCTGCAGGCCGCCGCGCACCACTTCGGCGATATAGGCCGCCGAGAACAGGATGATGGCGATCTGCGCACGCAGCAGCTTGTCGATGCTGAAGCCTTCCGGCAGGAACAGCGGCAGCATCACCGACGACATGAACAGGAGGCTGATGAGCGGCACGCCGCGGATCAGTTCGATATAGATGATGCAAAGCGTCTTGATCGCCGGCATCCGGGACCGGCGTCCCAGGGCCAGGAGCAAACCGAGCGGGAACGCCACCGCGATACCGAAAGTGGCGAGGATCAGGGTCAGCGGCAGACCGCCCCAATTGGTATCCTCGACATAGGTCAGGCCGAAAACGCCGCCCCACATCAGCACACCGACGACAACGAGCCCGACCGCCCAGATGACGATCAGGCGCGGCTTCCAGAAGAGCGGCATGCAGGTAGCGACGATCAGGCCGATCAAGACCAGCACAGCCAGCAGCGGTCGCCATTGTTCGTCATAGGGATAGAGGCCGAACAATATGAAGCGATATTTCTCGCCGATGAAAGCCCAGCAGGCGCCGGGATGACCGCGGCATTCCGCCGAAGTGGCTGCCGTGAAATGCGCCTGGACCAGCCCCCACTCGATCAGCGCGGGGATGATCATGACCAGCAGCCAGACGGCGAGAATGGTCAGGACCGCGTTCAGCGGCGACGAGAACAGCCGCTCACGCACCCAGGCGATAGGTCCCGTGGTGGAGGACGGCGGCGGCAGGGATTCGCTTACGCTAGCCATCTCAGCGCTCCACCAAGGCGATATGCTTGTTATACCAGTTCATGAACAGCGAGATCGAAAGGCTGAAGGTCAGATAGACGGCCATGATGATCAGGATTCCCTCGATCGCCTGGCCGGTCTGGTTGATCGCCGTATTGGCCACCGAGACGATATCCGGGTAGCCGATCGCCACGGCCAGCGAGCTGTTCTTGGTGAGATTGAGGTATTGGCTGGTCATCGGCGGGATAATGACGCGCAGCGCCTGCGGCAGCACGACGAGGCGCAGAATCTGGCCGCGGCGCAATCCCAAAGCGGCGGCCGCCTCGGTCTGGCCATGGCTGACGGCCTCGATGCCCGACCGGACCACCTCGGCGATGAAGGCGCCGGTATAAACCACCAATCCGAACAGCAGGGCCGCGAATTCCGGAGTGAGCGTCACGCCGCCGGTGAAATTGAAGCCCCGCAGTTTCGGTATATCGAATTCCAGCGGCGCGCCGCCGATCAGCCAGCCGAAAATCGGCAGCCCCAGGATCAGAGCGATGCAGGTGGACCAAACCGGAAAGGATTGCCCGGTCGCATCCTGCCGCCGCTTTGCCCAGTTGGAAACCAGGACGGACAGGACCAATCCGATCAGGAAGGCCACCCCGGCCAGGTCAAAGGCGAAATGATCCGCCGGCACCGGGAGCTTGACGCCGCGATTGGAGATGAAGACGCCGGGCAGCGGATGCAATGCCTGCCGCGGCCCCGGCATCGTTTCCGTGATCACCGCGTACCAGAAGAAAAGCTGCAGCAGCAGCGGCACGTTCCGAATCGTCTCGACGTAAAAGAGAGACAATTTGGCGATCAGCCAGTTCTTCGACAACCGGGCGATGCCAACGATCGTGCCGAGAAGGGTCGCCAGAACGATGCCGATTACCGCGACCCGCAACGTGTTGAGCAGACCGACCAGTACGGCGCGGGCATAGGTATTATGCGGCGCGAAGTCGATCGGCCCCTCGCCGATCGCAAAGCCGGCTTCGCGATCGAGGAAGCCAAAGCCGGACGCGATATTGCGCGAGGAAAGATTGTGCAGCGTATTGGAGATCAGGAACCAGGCGACCAAGCCGACAAGACCCAACGCGACGATCTGGTAAACGACAGACCGGACGTCGGGATCATTCCAGCTCAAGCGCCGTGCCGGTGCCTGGCCGTTCAAAGAATCATGCGCCATGTGCCCCCCATGGCTTGGAACAACAAAATCGCGGTGAACGGATTTAGGAACGGTGCGGTCCGGCGGCGCCCTGTTTCGCTGCCGGACCGCACGGCCTTGCCTTTAACGGACCGGCCAGGCGTACATGATGCCGCCCTTGTTCCACAGCTCGTTCAGGCCACGTTCGAGCTTGAGCGGGCTGCCGAGGCCGACATTGCGCTCGTAGACTTCGCCGTAGTTGCCGACCTGCTTGACGATGTTATAGGCCCATTTCTCGTCGACGCCGAGATTCTTGCCCATACCCGGGGTGACGCCGAGCAGGCGCTTGATGACCGGGTTATTGCTCTTCAGCATCTCGTCGACGTTCTTCGAGGTGACGCCATACTCTTCCGCCTCGATCATGGCATTGAGCACCCAGCGCACCAGCACCAGCCACTGATCGTCGCCCTGACGGACCATCGGGCCGAGCGGCTCCTTCGAGATCGTCTCCGGCAGGATGACGTAATCATCCGGATTGGCGAGCTGCGTCGCGCGGGTCGCCGCCAGGCCGGACTTGTCCGTCGTATAGACGTCGCAACGGCCGGATGCGAAGGCCGCAACCGCCTCGTCCTCCTTCTCGATCACGACCGGCTTGAACTCCATCTTGTTGGCGCGGAAGTAATCGGCAAGGTTGAGTTCGGTCGTGGTGCCCGGCTGCACGCAAACGGTGGCGCCGTTCAGCTCCTTGGCGCTCTTGACGCCCAGCGACTTCTTCACGATGAAGCCCTGGCCGTCGTAGTAGTCGACGCCAGCGCCGATCAGGCCGAGCGAAGCATCGCGGGTCAGCGTCTGCGTGGTGTTGCGCGACAGCAGGTCAACCTCCCCCGACTGCAGCGCCGTGAAACGCTGCTGCGCCGTCAGCGGCGTGAACTTGACCTTGGTGGCATCGCCGAACATGGCCGCGGCAACCGCACGGCACAGATCGACGTCGATGCCCTTCCATTCACCCTTGGAATCCGGCGCACCGAAACCGCCGAGAGTGCCGTTTGCGCCACATTGGACGAAGCCCCTGGCTTTGACGGCATCGAACGTGGCGCCTGCCTGTGCGCCATGCGCGGCCAACAACACCACCGCCGCGGCTGCGGCCGTCTTTAACAGTTTCATGTTGTAATCCTTCCCTGTTGTGACTGGACTGCGTTTCCGCAGAGCCGTCGTAGAATTATCACGACGTCCCAAAAACGGGCAAGACAACGTCAGTTATCCACAGGATGAAAAAGCTGCGCCCTACCTTGCCGGCCAGGACTGCAATCAAAAATCGGGCCAATGCATGCCGCGGTGCACCTGCTGCAAGGCCGCCGAAGCCCGGTAGCCCGGAAACCGATTGAAAAACAGAGTATCCGGGCCGCCGTGCAGGACGCGGATATGGGCTTTTCGCAGTTGCACATCGCTGGCCGACAACAGGGTCGCTGCCCAAAGCGCAGGCCATCGGCGGCCACAAATCCAAAGTTGATCAGTGCACCGCCGACATTTCCATGACTGCGGAAGCTCCGGGATCATACCGGAAATTCGGCACCGGGCTCGCCGAGATCCCACAGCAGCCCCGCCATCATGGCGAGGCCTTCGCGCATGACCGGCAGCAATATGTGCTCGTTGGGCGCATGCTGCGAGCAGGCGGCGTAGGAATGCGGCATCCACACGGTCGGCAAGCCCATGGTTTCCGCGAAGACGTCGTTGGGCAGCGAGCCCCCCAGATTCGGCAGCAAGGCCGGCCGCTTCCCCATGGTGCGCTCGACCGAGTTCAAGGCGAAATGCACATAGGGGTGATCGGGATCGAGCCGGGTCGCCTTGAAGATCTCGGCGCGGGACTGCGCGATCTGCACCATCGGAAAACCCTGCCGATCGAGATGACGACGCAAAGCCGGCAGGAAATTCTCATGATCCGGCCCGACGACAAAGCGAATCTGGCAATGGGCGCTCGCCTTGCCCGGAATCGCATTCACCGGCGCTTCCGGATTGCCGGTCTTGAAAGCCAGGACATCGAAACTGCACCAGCCGTAGACGCGCTCGGCCGGGGTCAGGCCCGGCTCGCCCCAGCCCGCGTCGATAGCGGGGCCATCGCTGCCGCCGCCGACCGCGCAGTCGCTCAGCGCCTGACGCACATTGGCCGGAAGTTCCGACGGCACCCATTCCGGAATCCGAATCTGGCCGGTCGGGCCGACAATGCTGGCGATCGCATGCGCCAGTATGATCCCCGGGTCGGCCAGCAGGCCGCCCCAGTTGCCCGAATGATGGGCGCCGGGCCGGAGATCGACGGTCATGTCGAAATTCAGCGCGCCGCGGGCGCCGCAATACAGCGTGGGGCGTTCCGGCGACAGGCGCGGACCATCGGATGCCAGGAAGAGACTGGCCTGCCAGGTATCGCGCTGGGCGGCACAGAATTGGTTCAGGCCGGGCGAACCAATCTCCTCGCCGGTTTCGATCAGCAGCACCATATTGAAGCCGAGCTTGCCCTCGCGCGCTTTCAGCACGGCCGCGAGAGCGCCGATATTCACCGTATGCTGGCCTTTGTTGTCGGCGGTGCCGCGGCCGTAGAGCCTCTCGCCTTCCTGGGTCAGTTGCCAGGGGTTCAAGCCGCTGCGCCATTGCGCCTCCTGACCCCGGATCACATCGCCGTGGCCGTAGGAGAACAGGGTCTTTTTCGCCCCTGGCTCTCGCCGGATCGCCACCAAGAACGGCCCGCCATTGGGCGCCGGATTCCGATGGATCGCGCAATCGAAGCCGAGCGCCTCCAAGGTGCCGCGCATCTCCCGGTCCAGATATTCGGCCAAAGCCGCCCTGCGGTCCGGATTCTGGCTTTCGGTGGGGATCGCCACCCGGCGGGCGAGATCGGCGGCAAAGCCGCCTTCGTCGAGATAGGCGGTGGCGGCGCGGATAGCGGCATCTCGGGTCATCGGCAAAACTCCTTTGCAGGATTCATAGCCTTCCGCCGGCAATCGGAAAAGTCCGGCAGACTGGAAAGCCCGGCCTTGCTTTGCGATAGTTCGATCCAGCATTGGAGTCCGACATGAAAGATGAAACCAAGCTTGCCACCCTGGGCCGCGATCCCGAGGGCCATCACGGCGCGGTCAATATCCCGGTGTATCGCGCATCCACCATCCTGCAGCCCGACCTGAAGACGCTGGCCGATACTTACGCCGCCCGGGCCCGCGACGAGCAGGTCACGTCCTACGGCCGGATCGGCACGCCGTTGACCTATGCGTTCGAGAATACCGTAGCCGAACTCGAAGGCGGCTATCGCGCCATGAGCTTTCCCTCCGGCGCCGCCGCCTGCTCCGGCGCGATCCTGAGCGTCGTAAAAGCCGGCGACCATATTCTGGTGACCGACAGCGCCTACGGTCCGACACGCAATTTCTGCGATACGCTGCTCAAGCGGCTGGGCGTCGAGACGGAGTATTTCGATCCGCTGATCGGCGCCGGGATCAAGGAGCTGATGCGGCCCAATACGTCGCTGGTCTTTCTGGAATCGCCGGGCTCGCTCACCTTCGAGATTCAGGACGTGCCGGCGATCGCCGAGATCGCCCATCGCCATGGCGCGAAAGTGGCCATGGACAATACCTGGGGCACGCCGCTCTATTTCAAGAGCTTCCGGCACGGCGTCGATCTGTCGGTCCATGCCGCGACGAAGTACATCGTCGGCCATTCCGATGCGATGCTGGGCGTCGTAATCGCCACGAAGGAAAGCTGGCCGCATCTGCGCGACAGCATCCGGGCGCTCGGCGTCAATGCGGGACCGGATGAAATCTATCTCGGCCTGCGCGGCATCCGCACGCTGGCAGTGCGCCTGCCGCGCCATATGGAGAGCGCGATAACCGTGGCGGATTGGCTGAAAGGCCGGCCGGAGGTGAGCCGTGTGCTGCACCCCGCCCTGCGCGACGATCCCGGCCATGCGATCTGGAAGCGCGATTTCCTGGGCGCCTGCGGCCTGTTCTCCTTCGAGCTGGACCGCAAATATGGCGATGATGCCGTGGCCGCTTTCGTCGATCATCTGGAACTGTTCGGGATCGGCTATTCCTGGGGCGGTTACGAAAGCCTGGTGACGGTGGCCAAGCCGCACAGCCTGCGCACCGCCAGGCCGTGGCAGGACCGCGGCCCGCTGATCCGCCTGCATATCGGCCTGGAGGCGACCGAGGATCTGATCGCCGATCTGAAAGCGGGATTCGAACGGCTGAACAAGGCACAGGGCTGAACGGGCGCCGCCCCAGCCGTCACGGCTGACGCTGGGGCAGCCTTCAATTCGCCTGGACGCCGTGGCATCGTATCTCTCCTGTTTTTGGAGGAGCCGCCATGTCCGAGATACTGACCGCCGCAGCCGATGGCATTCTGACCATCACCATCAATCGGCCGGACAAGAAGAATGCGCTGACCTCGGCGATGTATGCCGCCATGGCGGACGCCCTGGAGGCCGCCGACAAGGACCAGACGATACGGGTCGTCCTGTTCGCTGGCCACCGCGATGCCTATACCGCCGGCAACGATCTGCAGGACTTCCTCAACAATCCGCCACAGGGCGAAGACGCGCCGGTGTTCCGTTTCCTGCGGAATATCAACACCGCCTCGAAGCCCCTGATCGCCGCGGTCTCGGGCGTTGCCGTCGGCGTCGGCACCACCATGCTGCTGCATTGCGATCTGGTCTATGCGGCGGAAAACGCCAAGCTTTCACTGCCCTTCGTCAATCTTGCGCTGGTGCCCGAAGCGGCATCCTCCCTGCTGCTTCCGGCGATGGTCGGCCATCATCGCGCCGCCGAACTTCTGCTGCTGGGCGAGCCGTTTACGGCCGCGACGGCGAAGGAATACGGCATCGTCAACGCTGTTTACGCGGAGGATCGCCTGCTGGACGAAGCCAAGGCGGTCGCCCGCAAACTGGCGGCGAAACCGCCGACCGCGGTGAGACTGACAAAGCAGCTACTGCGGCAGAGCAAGGGCGACGTTGCGGCCCAAATGGCGGCCGAAGGCACGCATTTCCGCGCGCAGCTCAAATCGGCCGAGGCGCGCGAAGCCATGACGGCCTTCTTCGAAAAGCGGCCGCCAAAATTCACCTGAGTTGCGGCAAGTCTTACAGATCGCGGATCCTGGCGTGCCTGGCGTCCGGCATCAGCCGGTAGAGATCCTCGCCCTTGATATGAACCAGCGTGCGATGATCGCCGCCCTCGAAATAGAGGTCGTATTGATCGTCCAGGCTGTCGTCGATCACGACGTCGACCCCATAGGCCGCGCCGACGGGCGGCAGGGCGCCCTTTTCGCAATCGGTGAACAAAGTGGTGATATCGGCTTCCCGCGCCAGGTCAATCGGCCGGTTGACCACTTTCGCCAACCGGTTCAGCGCCACATTGCATGACGCAGGCACCGCCGCCAGCATGAAGCCGTCGTCATCCTCCACCAGAACGGCCTTGACGACGCAATCTTCCGGCAAACCGGAATTCTGCGCGGCCGCCCGCATGGTGCTGGAGCGGTCATGCTCGAGCACTTCGTAGGGAACGTGATTGCGTTCGAGATATTCCTGCAAGCTGAGTGCGATCGCCATGTTGCCCTCCGCTAGACGAATAACGGCTGCCGGACAGTCGAATTCAGTTGTTTTGCAGCGACGCCCGGCACCTTGGCCGATAGCAGGAACAGGCTATATCGATTTCGGCATAGCGCCAACACCAAAGCCGCCGACACGCAAGGATCGCGAAGCGGTCAGCTCTGCTGGCAATCGCGGCAGAGGCCGACGACTTCAATCGCTTGCCGTTCGACCGTGAATCCCAATGTCAGCGCATCCTGCTGGATGCGCCGGCCGAGTTCAGGATCATTGATCTCTGTTGCGGTGCCGCAATTGCGGCAGATGAAAATCTCCTGCTGTACGGCATGGCCGGGTTCGGTGCAGCCGATGAAGGCGTTCAGGCTTTCGACCCGATGCACCAGCCCTTGCTCGATGAGGAAATCGAGCGCGCGGTAGACTGTCGGAGGCGCAACCTTTTGCCCCTCGCCTCCCAGCTGGGCCAGCAGATCGTAAGCGCCGGCCGGCTTGTGGCTTTGCCAGATCAGTTCGAGGACGCGCCGGCGGATCGGAGTCAGCTTGGCGCCGATATCGGTGCAATGGACCTCGGCCCTTGCCAGGGCATCCGAAATACACGCCGCGTGATCGTGGTTCGGGTCATGGGCGTGGAGATGAACATGGCTGGGCATGCAACCAGTATAAGGCGGCTGCAGGCTTTGGCCAACCCGCGCTAGTTGCGGATAAACTCCGCAATCATGGCGATCTGCTCCGGGGTATCCAAGGCCGGCGCATGTCCCACACCAGGGATGTCGATCCGCGCCGCCCGAGGTCCGCGCCGGGTCATGGCCGCCGCGGTTTCCTCGCTCAACAGGTCGGAAACCGCGCCCCGGATCACCAGAGTCTTGGCAGTAATCTGATCATACAGCGGCCAAAGATCGGCATTGCCGCCGGCTTCGGCCGCTGCCGCCGCCTGCCTGGCCAGCACGGCGGCGATCTGCGGATCGTAATGCGGCGTGAACCTTCCATCCGGCAGGCGTCGAACGGACGTCTCCACCAGCTTGCGCCAGCCCATATCGGACGCGATTCCGAAGGACGCATAGATGGTCCGGAAATACTGTTCGGTGTCCGGCAGAGTGGCGAAAGCCGGCGGGCTGCCGGCATATTGCAGGATGCGCTGCACGGCGCCGGGCGCAATCGCCGGTCCGACATCGTTCAGCACCAGATGCGTGATGCGATCCTTCAGGGCCGTTGCGGCGGCAACCATGCCGATCAGGCCCCCCATCGACGTGCCGACCCAGCGCACCCGGTCGAGCTTGAGCCGATCGAGCAATTCGACCGCCTGGCGGGCATAGAACGGCGTCGTGTATTCCTCGTCCGGTTGCGGGCTCCACTCGCTCAAACCGCGGCCGATGGTATCGGGCGCGAGCAAACGATAACGGCCAGCCAGCGCCGCGGCCAAAATATCGAAATCATGGCAATTGCGCGCCAAGCCGTGCCAGAGGATCACGGCAGGCGCGTCCTTGTCGCCCCAGTCCAGCAGGTGGACGCTGCGACCGCAAAGCGTGAGGTAGATCGACCGAGCCGTCATGAGCGCAACTGCCGCAACCTGCCAACGATACCCGTGGGGAAGAAATAGACGCTGAGCACGAAAAGAATGCCGAGCCAGAGCAGCCAACGATCGGCCTGGAACAGGACAGGCAGGACCGGAACGCCAGCCGCGGCCAGGGCATCGCTCAGTTCGCCCATGAGCACCTGAAGGTAATTCTGCGCCAGGATGAAGATCGTGGCGCCCAACACGGCGCCGTACAGGGTTCCCATGCCGCCGATCACCACCATCAGAAGGATGTCGATCATGATGGCGAAACTGAGTGTCGTATCCGGCCCGGTATAACGCAGCCACAAGGCCATCAGCACTCCAGCCAGGGTCGCCATGCCGGCCGACAAGCCGTTGGCGATCGAGCGATAGACCACGACGCGATAGCCCAGCGCCTCGGCCCGGAAGTCATTCTCCCGGATCGCCTGCAGGACGCGGCCGAAAGGCGAATTGACAACGCGCAGGGCCAGCAGGAACAGCACCAGCGCCGCGAAGAAAATCAGGTAATAGGTGATGATCTTGCCGTTGATGCTGACATCCAGCACGCGGTCATGAATCAGGCGGAAGCTGGGCCGCAACAATTCGGGGACGCGATAGCTGCGCCCGTCCTCGCCGCCGGTGATCTCGCTCAATTGCGATGCCAGGATGGCGAAGGCCGATGCCACTGCCAGGGTGATCATGGCAAAGAAGATGGCGCGGACCCGCAGGGAGAAAAGCCCGATCAGCAGCGCCAGTGCGATGGCAAGGATCAGCGCGACGAACACGCCGAGACCGAGCGCACTCCAGCTTGGGCCGAAGCTGTACATGGCGATCGCCACGCCGTAGCCGCCGATGCCGAAGAACATGGTATGCGCAAAGGAGACGATCCCGGTATAGCCGAGCAGCAAATCATAGCTCGCCACCAGGATGACGAAGACGCAGATCTTCGCCGCCACGTTCAGGGGCTGACTGCCAGGAAACAGGAACGGCGCGAAGGCCAGTCCGATCAGGATGACCAGCAGAGCGACCGCGAGCGGCTTCGAACGCGGGTAATCGCCGGACAGCAGGCTGTGCAGATAACTCGCCTTTCGCATCGCCCGCCCCCTATCGCTTTGCGACCGGATAGAGGCCCTGCGGCCGCCAGAGCAGGATCAGCACCATGAGGATGATACTGGAAAACAGCGCCAGTTTGGGCGCCAGAAAGCCCGTATAGTTGGCGATCAACGCCACCAAAAGCGAGCCGATGAAACAGCCGCTGACCGAGCCCAGGCCACCGATGATGATCACGATGAAGATCAGCACATTCACTTCCATGCCCATGCCGGCCGTCAGCGTCTGACGGTAGAAGGCCCAGAGCACGCCGCCCAGGCCGGCCAGCGCCGAGCCGGCAACGAAAACGCCGACAAAGAGCCGTCGGATGCGATAGCCGAGCGATTCCACCATTTCGGCGTTCTCCACGCCGGCGCGGATCAGGAGGCCGATCTTGGTGCGGTTCAGCAGCAGATGCATCAGTCCGAAAACGGCAAGGCCGAAGAGAATGGCGATCACGCGATAGCGTTCCATCGCCGCATCGCCGATCACGATCGCACCGCGCAGGCCTTCAGGCAGACGCAGCGTGATCGGGCTCGCCCCCCAGATCACATGGATCATCTGCTCGGCGACGATCATGCCGCCCATGGTAATCAGGATCTGCTTCAGATGCTGGCCGTAGACCGGACGGATGACGATGCGCTCGAACGCCCAGCCGAGAATGCCGGTCACCAGCATCGCCACGGCACTGCAAGCCAGCAGCACGCCGACATTGAGCCAGATATTCTCCGACTGGCCCCATTCGCGCAGCGGACCCAAGGCAATCAGGCTGACATAGGCGCCAAAGGAGATGAACACGCCGTGGCCAAAATTCAGCACGTCCATCAAGCCGAAAACCAGGGTCAGCCCCGACGCCATCAGGAAAACCATCATGCCCATGGCCAGGGCCGCAACCGTAAGCGTCGCCCAGGCCGAAAAGCTGCCGACCAGCGGCAGGGCCGCCAAGGCGAGCAGCGGCACCAGCAGGGCCGGCAACCAGTCCGTCTTCACCTTGGGCAGAACGGCCATATCGGCACCCGATGCAGCGGCGCTCATTGATGCGAATCCATGCTGAGGCCCAGCAGTTTCTGCTGCAGGCCATGATCCTCGGCCAGTTCGGCCATGGCGCCGCGATGCACGATACGGCCGTCGTCCATGACGACGACGCTGTCGCCCAGCAGCTTGGCGGCCATGAAATTCTGCTCGACCAACAAGATAGTGGCACCGGTCGATTTCAACTCTCGGAAAGCTTCGATCATGTTGATGATGATCGCCGGCGCCAGTCCCTTGGTCGGCTCGTCGATCAGCAGAAGATCGCGTGGCTCGACGATGGCGCGGGCGATCGCCAGCATCTGCTTCTGGCCGCCGGACAGCACGCCGGCCGCCAGGGTCCAGAACTTCTCCAGCGCCGGAAACAGGCCGAATATCCATTGCAGGCGCTTGGGATCGATCTCGCCATTGCGGGCTGCCAGGATCATATTCTCGCGCACGGTCAGATCGTCGAAGATCCCCATCGTCTCCGGCACATAGGCCAGCCCTGCCCGGGCGATATCGGGCGTGGGCAAAGCGGTGATGTCGCGGCCATTGAAGTGGATATGGCCTTTCGAAGCCCGCCACAGGCCCATGATGGTGCGCAGTGTCGTGGTCTTACCGGCGCCGTTACGGCCGAGCAGCATGGTGAGCTGTCCGCGCGGCACGGTGAAGTCGACGCCATGCAGGATGTGATAGCGGCCGATATGGGTATTCACGCCTTCCAGGCGCAGCAGCGCATCGCTCATGCCGCCGCCCCCGCCGCAATGCCGAGATAGGCCTCCTGCACGATCGGAGACGCAATAACCTTTGCCGGCTCGCCATCGGCAACCAGCGTGCCGTTGTGCAGGACGATGATACGGTCGGCCAACGAGCGCACCACATCCATTTTGTGTTCCACCAGCAGAACGGTTTTGTCGCCCCGCTCCTTGATCTCGTGGATCAGCTCCAGAACGGTCGGCACCTCGTCGACCGACATGCCGGCGGTGGGCTCGTCGAACATGAAAATATCGGGCTCGAGCGCCAGCAGCAGAGCGACTTCGAGCTTACGCTGGTCGCCATGCGGCAGCGCGCCGGCCATGGCGTTGCGTTTATCCAGCAGCTTGACGGAAGCCAGCAAGCTGTCGGCCTTGTCGATCAAATCGCCGCGATGGCTCCAGAGCTGCAGCAACTGCAGGCCGGCGCCGGCGCGGCTTTGTACCGCGAGCCGGACATTTTCCATGACCGTGAGGTTGGGAAACAGGTTGGTCAGCTGAAAAGCGCGCCCCATGCCGCGCTTGGTGCGGCCCGACGCCGTATACCCGGTGACGTCGTGGCCCTTCAGCAGCACCTGTCCGGAGGTCGCCTTGAGCTGACCGGAAATCAGGTTGAAATAGGTCGTCTTGCCGGCACCGTTTGGCCCGACGATGGCGGTGAGCGTGCCGGGGTGAAAAGCGCAACTGACGGCATTGACGGCAACATGGCCGCCGAAGCGGATCGTCAGATCGCGGGTTTCCAATGCGGGCGTCGCAGGCATGGCTGGCAAGGTTCGCCGGAGCGGCCCATGTCCGCTCCGGCCAAGTTACAGAGAACTCAATGCTTGGTTCGGATCGGCAGCGGCATGGCCGATTCCGGAATCGTCTCGACCAGGTCGAGGAGATCGAAATCGTTCTTGCCGTTTGCCTTGACCTTGAAGTGATACATCTCCTGCATCGCCTGATGGTCTTCCTTGCGAAAGATCATGGTGCCCTTCGGGGTATCGAAGGCCATGCCTTCCATCGCCGCGATCAGCTTGTCGGTGTTGGTCCCACCGGCCCGCTTCACAGCAGTCAGCACGGCCGAGGCGGCCGCCATGCCGCCAGCGGTGAAGAAATCCGGCGGGCTATTGAAGCGCTTCGTATGCTCCTTGACCAGCCAGTCGTTCATCGGGTTCTTCGGGAAGGCATAATAGTAGTAGATGGCGCCTTCCATGCCCGGATACGGCTTGTAAAGCTTCATCACCGGCAGGATGTTGCCGCCCGGCGCAATCTCGATGCCATAACGTTCCGGCTTCAGATCGGCGATCTTGGGCAGAGGATGCGGGCCGGCCCAGATGATGCTGATCACCTTCTTGCCTGGCTTGTCCTTCAGCGCATCGAACATGCGCTGCGCCGAGGCGGTGAAGTCGGTTGCCTGGGTCGGGGCATATTCCTCGAAATCGACCTTCACGTTCGGCCGCAGGGCGCCGAGCGCTTCCTTGAGCGCCTTCACGCCGTCACGGCCGAAGGCATAATCCTGCGCCAAGGTCGCGACATGCACCTCACCGGTCGTCGGGAAGGCCGCCGCCGCGGCATAGGCATCCTGCGTCGAGTTGCGCGCGGTGCGGAACACATACTTGTTCCACTTCTCGCCGGTGATCGCGTCGGCCACGGCGGGCTCGACGATCAGGATCTTCTTGTACTCCTCGGCAACCGGCAGCATCGCCAGCGCCACTCCCGACGAGGTGGTGCCCACTGCGATATCGACGTCATCGTCGCCATAGGCCTGCTCCAGCAGCGACTTGCCGATATCGGGCTTGAGCTGGTCGTCCTTGACGATGACCTTGATCTTGCGCCCCTGCCAGGTCATCGACCCGCGGGTCATATATTCCAGCCCCATCATGAAGCCGGTTTCGGTCTGCTTGGCGTAAGCCTCAAGCGGCCCCGTCTTGCCGGCGATCAAGGCGATCTTCAGATCGGCGGCCTGCGCCGTCATGGCACTGCCGGCGATCAACGCGACGGCCAGCCCCGCCGTCTTCATCACGCGCTGCATAAGTCTCTCCCTTGCGACGAAACGGACGGATTGCGGTCGGTCCTTGCCGGCTGAAGGTGACGAAGATGCGATTGCGGGCATGCGATTATGCAAGTCATCAGCCTCCTCCCACTTACCCGGCCCGGGTGATCCCGGTGCCGGCACGGGCCGCCGTCCGTTTGGACGGCCCACAAACATGACTATTGATTCATGTTTGCACTATTCGTATCCTTCCTTCATTGGCGCGTCAATATGGTTTTTGCCACTCTTTTCTTGACAAGGCGGCCGCGGCTTGCAAGTTCTAATATGACAACTGAATCATATCGCATATGACCCCGAGGAAACGCACCCTGCCCGTGCCGAAGACCGGCCGGGGCGAAATGACCCGCCGAAAGATTCTCGATGCCGCCAAGCGCGAGATCGGACGCCGCGGTTTTGCCGAAGCCTCGATCAGCACGATCACGGCAGAGGCCGGCGTCGCCCAAGGCACCTTCTACATTTACTTCCGCACCAAGGAAGACGTGATGCGCGAGCTGGTCCTGCATATGGGCCGCATGCTGCGTCACCACCTCACCGAGGCGACCGAAGGCGCCCGCAACCGCCTCGACGCCGAGCGGCTCGGCCTGCGCGCCTTTCTCGATTTCGTGCGCAAGAACCCCGATCTCTACAAGGTCGTCGAGGAATCGCAATTCGTCGATGGCAAAGTGTATCGTCAATATTACACGGAGTTCGCCAAATCCTATCGCATCGCCCTGGCGGCGGCGGAGAAACGCGGCGAGATCGCGCCCGGGCCGAATGACGTCTCCACCGAGGTGCGCGCCTGGATGCTGATGGGCATCTCTGTTTTCCTCGGGCAGCGCTATGGCTTGTGGGACCCCAAAACCCCGCTTGACGAGATCGTCGATGCAGCGGCCGACATGATCGGCCATGGCCTGGCGGCGACGATCCCGGCCCGCATCCCGGCCCCGGCGCCGTGAGCGAGCCCCTCACCCTGCTCAGCATCGACGGGCCGGTCGCGCGGCTGACGCTCAACCGGCCGGAACGGCATAACAGCCTGGTGCCGGCGCTGATTGACTCGCTGCTGGACAATCTCGACCGGATTGCGGCCGAGGCGAAGATTTTGGTGCTGCAGGCTGCCGGCCGCAGCTTCTCCACCGGCGGCGACGTTGCCGGCTTTCTCGCCGTCGACAGAGGCCGACGCGCGGAATATGCCGCGCAACTGGTCGGTGGGTTGAACCAGGCGATCCTGAAGCTGCTCGATTTGACCATACCCGTCATCGGCCGCATTCATGGGCCGGTTACGGGCGGCTCGCTCGGCTTTCTGCTGGCCTGCGACCTTGCAGCGATCACGCCGAACGCCTTTATCCAGCCCTATTATACCGCCGTGGGCTTCAGCCCCGATGGCGGTTGGACGGCGCTGCTGCCCGCCCGGATCGGCGCGGCAAAAGCCCGGGAAATCCAATTGTTGAACCGCCGGATCACGGCCGCCGAAGCCGTCCGGCTCGGCCTGGCGACGACGCTTGTCGAGCCGGAAAACCTGGATGAGACCATCGCGCAATGGGTTGCGGCGCTGCTCGATAAACGCCCCCAGGCGATGTGCCGCACCAAGAAGCTGCTGTCGTCGCCCGAGCGGCGGGTGGCGGTTGTCGAGGGGCTTGAGGCAGAAAAGCTCAGCTTCATCGAACAGATCGACAGCGAGGAAGCGCAGGCCGGCATGGCCCGCTTTCTGGCCAAGTCGGCGTGACGGGAGGAAGACATGCAGATCCTGTTCGACATCGCTGCCAGGCGCGCTGAGCTGACGCCCGAGCGCCCGGCTCTGATCGAAATGGAGTCGGGTGAAGCCATCAGCTATGCCGCTCTGAACGATCGCGCCACGCGCTTTGCCACCTGGCTGGAACAGAGCGGCATTAAGACCGGCGATCGCATCGCCATCCTCAGCCACAATAGCGCCGCCTTCTTTGAAATCCTGTTTGGCTGCGGCAAGGCCGGTGTCATCCTGGTGCCGCTGAATTGGCGCCAGCCCGCGCCCGAGTTGTTGCCCATCCTGCAGGATGCCGCCCCGAAGCTCCTGATCCACGATGCGGATAATGCAAAGCTGGCGGAAGAGCTTCAGGCTGCCCATGACATCCCGCTGAAATCCTACGACGACTGCCGCCGGCTCATTCGAGAAACGAGGCCGGTGCAATTCGATACCGCCTGGCCGGGCGATCGCACCTGGTACATGCTCTATACCTCCGGCACCACAGGAAAGCCGAAGGCGGTCATTCAGACCCTGGGCATGGCTTATGCCAATGCGATCAATATCGGGCAGGCCATCGACCTGACATCCACCGACAGCACGATGAATTTCCTGCCGCTGTTCCATACGGCGGGGATCAACCTGCATACCCTGCCCGTGCTGATGCATGGCGGCCTTGTACGCATCCTGAAGAAATTCGACATCGAGCCGGTCATGGCGGCGTTGACCGGTGGCCAATGCACGGCCTTCTTCGGCGTGCCGGCGATCTATCAGGCGATCAGCCTGCACAAGGATTTTCCGAAGGCCGACTTCTCCAAGGTCCGCTCCTGGGGCTGCGGCGGGGCGCCGCTGCCGGCAACGCTGATCACCGCCTTTGCCGAGCGGGGCGTGCTGGTCTGCAACGGCATGGGCATGACCGAGACCGGCCCGACCGTCTTCCTGATGGATACCGAGCATGCGCGAGAGAAGATCGGCTCGGTCGGCAAGCCGCAGATACTGGCCGAGGTGCGTATCGTGGACGAGGCCGGAGCGATGGTGCCGGATGGCGAAGCCGGCGAGTTACAGATCCGCGGCCCCGGCATAACTCCGGGATACTGGAACAACGAAGCGGCGACGCGCGCCGCGTTCACGCCGGACGGATGGCTGAAGACCGGCGATGTCGCCAAACGCGATAGCGACGGCTATTACTATATCGTCGACCGCATCAAGGACATGTACATCTCCGGCGGCGAGAACGTCTA
>NZ_DASVCJ010000052.1:0-4758 GCF_036381655.1 Ferrovibrio sp. | reverse complement strand
CATGCGCCGGCCGGGCAACCAGGAGAAGGTGCTGCAGCGCATCGCCAAATGGCGCGAGATCTGCCCGGACTTGGCGATCCGCTCCACCTTCATCGTCGGCTTCCCCGGCGAGACGGAGGAGGATTTCGAATTCCTGCTGGACTGGATGCAGGAAGCGCAACTCGACCGCGTCGGCTGCTTCAAATACGAAAATGTCGAAGGCGCCGCGGCGAACGATCTGCCTGACCACGTGCCGGACGAGGTCAAGCAGGAGCGCTGGGAGCGCTTCATGGCTGCCCAGCAGAAGGTCAGCGCCAAGCGGCTCAAGCGTTTCGTCGGCCGCACGCTCGACGTGCTGGTGGATGAGACCAAGCGGACCACCGCGATTGGCCGCAGCTTTGCCGATGCGCCGGAGATCGATGGCATCGTGAAGATAAAAAATGCCGCCACCGTGAAGGTCGGCGACATGGTCAAGGTGAAGATCGAGAAAGCCGGCGCCTACGATCTGAGCGGCACCATTCTGAGCGACGAAAGATCGTCTCGCCAGACTGACGGTTAGGCGGCTGCCAGGCCATCGCCTCAGCCGTCGGCGTCAGGGAACAGGTGACAGCAGGTCTCGAATTTCCTGGGACATCGCATTCCACATGCGGTCGCGCCCCTCATCGCCGACGTCTTGCAACCAGGCATTGTCATCCCCTTGGAAGAGATTGCTGTGCACCGTCTCAAGTTTCTCGTCTGCCAGCTGCAGGTCCAGCGCCTGGCATACCACGCGAACGACGGCGGGCGTGTCCTGCTTGACCCGATCATAGAACAGCCAATGGATCTTTAGCGGGCTGTCAGGATTCTTCGACTCATTTACCCAGTCCTGCAGCCATGGAATGCACCGCTCGACACAAACCCCCATCTGCTTGGCGACGAGGCCGTGGCCACCGTCATCCAAACCGGGGACGGCCTCATTTCCTGCAAAAGCGATGATACTGTCGTCATGCATCGGCGGCTTGGCAGGGGGATGCAATCGCCGACGCCGGCCTATGCATGGCGCGGCCGGAAGCTCAATGCCGGCTGGGTGACCACGTTCAATGATTATGCCGTCGTCTCCGAGAACCGCGTAACGCCTGTACCCAGCTCCATCAGCCATAAGGTCGCACCGCTATTGGGCTGCGCCGTGACGACGGCACTTGGCGTCGTCAACACCGACGCACAGGTGGCGATCGGCGGATCGGTCGTCGTCATTGGCGTTGGCGGCGCAGGGCTGAACAAGGTCATCTGATCGGCATTGCCGGCTCGCCTTTGCGTGACTGGACCGAGAGGGCTTCCTCTTATTTCGATCGCTTGAGGAACTGAAAGACTACGCCATCCCAGTGGCGGAATTGCACCGCGCTGTCGCAGACGGGCTCCAATCCGGTCGACACCACCAGCCGCAACAGCTCTTTACGATCAGCCGAGCGGTCAGCACGATAGGAATAATTGACGATCAGCAGGGCTCCACCCGGCTTCAGGAGCCGCGCTGCATCTTCTATATGGCGCGCGGCAACACCGGCATCGACCAGGTAGGGAAAGCTGTCGACGGCGCAGACCAGATCGAAACCTTCATCGGCAAAAGCCGCCAAGTCTCGCCCCGAGCCACGCATCAAAGCAACGCCGGTAGAACCAGCGCAGCGTTGCCGCGCCTGGCGCAGCATGCCCATCGAAATATCGATCCCGACCATCAGACGCAATTCGTTGCCCAACGGCTTGAGAAAGCGGCCGTTGCCGCAGCCGATCTCAAGCGCTGCCTTGTCGGCACCGAGCAGTCCCCGGTCGCGCATGTAAGCGACGATTTCCGCCGTGGCGGCATCGAGCAGGTCGGTTCTGCCCAGGGAATAGAGCGCAACGCCGGCCTCCGGTGAAACGGCACAGACCTCGTCGAAGATCGCCGCCCATCGGTCGATCGATGGATGCTCCGGCTGGTGCGGTTTGGCGACAAGCGACAGCACGGTCCGCAGCGTATCCCAAGCCGCCGGCGTCTCCCGCCAAAGCTTCCGGATTGCTTGCAGCCGCTGCCGCATCGCCCTCTCGTCGGCCTGTTCCGACAGCGCGATGGCGACATCGATATCCGCCTCGAGATCATCGCGGGTTTGCGCGGCCTGCACCATCTGCATCAATGCCACATTGGCCGGCAGGGCTCCGCGGGCACAGGCCTGCAGGGGTTCCGGCAGGTCCTCCAGCGTTCGGCATTCACGCCGCCACATGCCGCGCCCATTGCCGCCGGAACAGGCGGCGCTGATTTCGGCGCGGCGCGGCGCCCCATTCCGCCTTGTAGCGCTCCGAGCCGCGCAGAAAGTCGATCTGCGTCGCGCCTTCGACCAGCGCCTGCTCGATGACAGAGGCGAGCAGGACACTGCCGGAGCTCTCGAAGGCGTATGCCGGATCGAAACCACTCAAGTAGCAATAGGTGCGGCCGGCATGCTGCAGCCCATGGTAGACGGCGACCAAGTCGGAGCCGATCATCAGGGCATACAAGCGTAAGATGCCGGTCATCAGAAGCGGCTCGGCGCTCTTGTGGAGAAACTGGCCAAGGCGCGGATCGGCGAAGATGTCATCATGGCCAAGCGTCGCCTGGCGCAGGCGGTTCAGCCGGACAAGCTCATCAACCAGGGCCGCTACGTTCTGCTTGTCGGCAGTGAGGATGCAAAGCTCACCGCGTCTGGCGGACCGCCTTCTTGCCATACGCAGTTTGCGCTGCTTGACTTTGGGCAAGAGAGCTGACAATTCGCGCCGCCGCGGTGCGATCTCGACGGCATAGCACTGACTTGCCGGTTCTATCACCTCGTCGCATCCGGCAGGGCACGGCAGCTGCTTCGCCGATGCCCAAGGCGGCAATTCCGTCAATTCCCATTCGTCCCAGCCAGGGGCGGATTGCGCGATACGAAGGGCAAGATCGCCAGCCAGGGCCTCGTCGGCCTGCGGATCAAGCAGCAGATCGAGGTAGTCGCTGGTCCCGATGCCCAGCTGCAGCAGCCGCCCAGCGTTCTCACCCTTTTCGAGATAGAAGGGCGCCAAGCCGATCAGCCTCTCTTCCATCCAGGCCGCGGCCACATGCAGATCGCCCGGCGCGAAGGTCTCCCACCATGGCAGCAGCCAGGCCGGCGACTGGAATGGCGTCGCTTGCGGACAGCGCCGCCAGAGCTCCCACCATGCCGGCTCCAGGGCCGCGAGGGCGTCATAGTCACGGATCAGGCGGATATCGATCGCCATCAGGATGCCACACGCCGATAATGCGAGGGGCTCCTACGGCGGATCAGCCCGCCATAGGCGGCGAAATAGCCGCGGATCATCGGTTCCAAGGCGAAGCGCCGGCGTGCGACATCGCGACATAGCGCCGCCTTGATCGTCGAGGCCTTCGTCATGGCGACCGCCATCTCATCGACCGTATCGACCAGGAAACCTGTGCGGCCGGGCTCGATCGTATCCCGCAAGGCTCCACGGGCAAGGGCAACAACCGGCGTGCCGGCGGCGGCCGCCTCGCGTGCCACCAGTGAGCTCGTCTCAGCGACGGTCGAGGCGATGAGCACGCAGCGCGCCGACGCCAGCAGCCGACGCTTGCCCAGCCTGCCGACCGGGCCGATATAGCGGAGGTGTTCGTCGAGACGTGGCAGCACCTCCGTCTCGAAATAGCGCTGATGCGCTTCGTAGGGAAACAGCGCACCTGCGATCAGTAACGCCATATCGGCGCGCTTGGCCGCCTCGATGGCCAGATGGATGCCCTTCTCCGGACATATCCGGGCGAGCATCAGCGCAACATCCCTGCGTTCGATATCCAAGGCATAACTGTCGACATCGACGCCATTCTCAATCGGCGCCAGAAGATGCGCATTGCGTCCAATATCGGCATGCTGAGCAGATGAAACGCAATGCAACCATGTTTGCGGTCGTATCGGATCGAGGGCCGCCGATGAATAATAGGCGATTGGCAAATGCAGGGTTGCCAGTACCGGCGCTCCCGGTGGTGGCAGATAGGTGTCGAAGTCCACACCATGCATATGGATGAGATCGACCGGCCAGCGCTCAAGGGCCGAGTCGATGGCTTGGCGCCACTGAATCCGGGTGGCCGCCGCCGCGCCTTCCAGATACCCCTCTTCCTGGCTATTACCGGCAGCAGCGAGGCGGCCGACCTTGGTCGCCCTGTTGCGCGAGATCGGCACTGAGACCAAAGTGCCGGCGACCCGCGAGCTTTCGCTGGCGATGACAATGGAATGGTGGCCCGCCGCCGTCAGCGCCGCGTCCAGGCTGACCAGCACCTGCTCGGCGCCCCCCGCCGTATCGGGTGCAACCGGTGCGAAGGGATAGGCGACGCTCAGGATGCAATACGGCATAGCTCCTCACGGCAAGGAAGCCATCACTGGATGCTCGCTGCGCAGTTGCTGCTGGGCCGAACGGGCCAATTGCAGCCACCGCTGTCCGTCCATCCCCCAATCCTGCTGCTCGTAAAACAGGCGGCCCTGATTGGGCAACGCCGTGAAATCGTACTTGGGAGCTACACGATAGCGCTCCACTGCGATATCGAACATCTCAAGGACTGCGCGCTGCGTCTCGTAGCTTTCGATCATACAGCGCTTGCGTGATACCTCGTCCGGCGTCAGTTCGATCTCGAGAACCTGTCCAGCAGGCTCCGTGAATGTCTGCGTAAGCAAGCCGGCGGGACCGAGGCGATAGAAGGGCATTTCGAGGATGTCTATGGCGCGTTCCTCCCGGCTGAGGAGCTGCACGGCATGATGGACCGCATAGGCGGTGGCATCA
>NZ_DASVCJ010000051.1:0-15187 GCF_036381655.1 Ferrovibrio sp. | reverse complement strand
CTATACCGGCGGCGGCGTCATCAACTCGGGCCCGGAGGCGAGCCGGCTGCTTCGCGAGCTGGTGGACGAGACCGGGTTCCCCATCACCTCGACGCTGATGGGCCTCGGCGCCTATCCGGCCTCCGGCCGGGCGTGGCTCGGCATGCTGGGGATGCACGGCACCTACGAGGCGAACATGGCGATGCACGACTGCGACGCCATGTTCTGCATCGGCGCGCGCTTTGACGATCGGATCACGGGCAAGACCGACGCGTTCAGCCCCGGCAGCCGCAAGGTGCATGTCGATATCGACCCGAGCTCGATCAACAAGAACATCCGCGTCGACGTGCCGGTGGTCGGCGACGTGGCGCCGGTGCTGGAGGACATGCTCGCCGCCTGGCGACGGCGCGGCGCGAAGCGGCGGGACGTGGCCGGCTGGTGGGCGCAGATCGAGGCATGGCGGAAGGTCGACTGCCTGCGCTATGCGCCCTCCGCGACGACGATCAAGCCGCAATACGCCGTCCAGCGGCTGGAGGCGCTGACGAGGGGCCGCGACCGCTATGTCACGACCGAGGTCGGCCAGCACCAGATGTGGGCGGCGCAGTTCTATAAATTCGACAAGCCGAACCGCTGGATGACCTCGGGCGGTCTCGGCACCATGGGCTATGGTCTGCCGGCCGCGATCGGCGTGCAGATCGGCAACCCCGGCAAGCTGGTGGTCGACATCGCCGGCGAAGCCTCGATCCTGATGAATATCCAGGAGCTCGGGACGGCGGCGCAATACCGCCTGCCGGTGAAGGTCTTTATCCTCAATAACGAATATATGGGCATGGTGCGCCAGTGGCAGGAATTGCTGCATGGCGGCCGCTACTCGGAAAGTTATTCGGATTCGCTGCCGGATTTCGTCAAGCTGGCCGAGGCCTTCCATGGCGTGGGCCTGCGCTGCACCAGCCCGGCCGACGTCGACGCGACGATCAAGGAAATGATCAAGATCGACCGCCCCGTAGTGGTCGACATGTGCGTCGACAAGGCGGAGAATTGCTTCCCCATGGTGCCGTCGGGCGCGGCGCATAACGAGATGATCCTGCCGGATCACCGCGACAGCGACCCCGAGCCGACGGTATCGGAAGAAGGCATGGCGCTGGTCTGAGGCAGCGATAGAAGAAAGTACCGAAACGATGTCCGCGCCGCAGCAGCCGATTCAGACCCATATCCTGTCCGTGCTCGTCGACAACGAGCCCGGCATTCTCGCCCGCATCGTCGGATTGTTCTCCGGCCGCGGCTACAATATCGAAAGCCTCACCGTGGCCGAGGTCAACGACGCGGCGCATCTGTCGCGCATCACCGTGGTCACCTCCGGCCCGGCCGCCGTGATCGAGCAGATCAAGGCCCAGCTCGGGCGCCTGGTGCCGGTGCACAGCGTGCACGACCTGACCGTGGAGGGGCCGCATGTCGCCCGCGAGCTGGCGCTGATCAAGGTGGCCGGCACGGGGGAGAAGCGGGTCGAATCCCTGCGCATCGCCGGAATCTTCCGGGCCCGCGCCGTCGATTCCACCACGGAATCGTTCGTTTTCGAGATGACCGGCTCGACCGAGAAGATCAATGCCTTCATCGAACTGATGAAGCCGCTCGGCCTGATCGATGTTTCACGCACCGGCGTGGTGGCGATCAGCCGCGGCGCCAAACCGCTTTAACGTTCATAACCAACGACGCAGTCCCGAGGAGATAAGACAATGCGCGTTTACTACGACCGCGATGCGGACCTGAACCTCATCAAGGGCAAGAAGGTCGTCATCGTCGGCTATGGCAGCCAGGGCCATGCCCATGCGATGAACCTCAAGGACAGCGGCGTGAAGAATGTCGCCGTCGCGCTGCGCAAGGGCTCGGCCGGCGTCAAGAAGGCCGAGGAAGCCGGCTTCAAGGTGATGACCCCGGCGGAGGCCGCCAAATGGGCCGACGTCGTCATGGTGCTCACCCCCGACGAGGGCCAGGGCGATCTGTGGGTCAATGACCTGCGCGACAACATGAAGGACGGCGCCGCGCTGGCCTTCGCGCATGGCCTCAACATCCATTTCAACCTGATCGAGCCGCGCAAGGATCTTGACGTGTTCATGATCGCGCCGAAGGGCCCGGGCCACACGGTGCGTTCGGAATACCTGCGCGGCGGCGGCGTGCCCTGCCTGGTCGCCGTGCACCAGAATCCCTCGGGCAATGCGCTGGAGATCGCGCTGTCCTACGCCTCGGCGATCGGCGGCGGCCGCGCCGGCGTCATCGAAACCACCTTCCGCGAGGAATGCGAAACCGACCTGTTCGGCGAGCAGGCCGTGCTCTGCGGCGGCCTGGTCGAGCTGATCAAGGCCGGTTACGAAACGCTCGTCGAGGCCGGCTATGCGCCGGAAATGGCCTATTTCGAGTGCCTGCATGAAGTGAAGCTGATCGTCGACCTCATCTACGAGGGCGGCATCGCCAACATGAACTATTCGATCTCCAACACCGCCGAGTACGGCGAATACGTCACCGGTCCGCGCATCATCACGGCCGAGACCAAGGCCGAGATGAAGCGCGTGCTGGACGACATCCAGTCGGGCCGCTTCACGCGCAACTGGATGCTGGAGAACAAGGTCAACCAGACTTCGTTCAAGGCGACCCGCGCCAAGCTGGCGCAGCACCCGATCGAGGAGGTCGGTGCCAAGCTGCGCGCCATGATGCCGTGGATCGCCAAGAACAAGCTGGTCGACAAGGCCCGCAGCAACTGAGCGGTTCCCATCGACGCGAGAGCGGCCGCCGGAGCGATCCAGCGGCCGTTTTCGGTTCCGGCTTCCCTCGGGCACGGGTGCAACGATTTCCGTTTCGCAGCAATAAGGGTGAGAAATGCCAGCGTACCGCTCCAGAACCACGACTCACGGACGCAACATGGCCGGTGCGCGCGGCCTGTGGCGCGCCACCGGCATGAAGGACGAGGATTTCGGCAAGCCGATCATCGCCATCGTCAATTCCTTCACCCAGTTCGTGCCCGGCCATGTCCATTTGAAGGAGCTCGGGCAACTGGTCGCCCGCGAAGTCGAGGCGGCCGGCGGCGTCGCCAAGGAATTCAACACCATCGCGGTCGACGACGGCATCGCCATGGGCCATGACGGCATGCTGTATTCCCTGCCGTCGCGCGAGATCATCGCCGATTCCGTCGAATACATGGTCAACGCGCATTGCGCCGACGCCATGGTATGCATTTCCAACTGCGACAAGATCACGCCGGGCATGCTGATGGCCGCGCTGCGGCTGAACATCCCCGTCGTCTTCGTCTCCGGCGGCCCGATGGAGGCCGGCAAGGTACTGCTCGGCGGCGGCCAGAAATCGGTCGACCTGATCGATGCGATGGTGGCGGCGGCCGACGATCAGGTTACCGACGCGGACGTGAAGGTGATCGAGCGCTCGGCCTGCCCGACCTGCGGCTCCTGCTCGGGCATGTTCACCGCGAATTCGATGAACTGCCTGGCCGAGGCGCTTGGCCTGGCGCTGCCGGGCAACGGCTCGGTGCTCGCCACCCATGCCGACCGCAAACGCCTGTTCCTCGAGGCCGGCCGCCTGATCGTCGAACTGGCCCGGCGCTATTACGAGAAGGACGACGCCAGCGTGCTGCCGCGCAGCATCGCCAGCCTGGCGGCGTTCGAGAATGCGATGACGCTGGACATCGCCATGGGCGGTTCGACCAATACGGTGCTGCATCTGCTGGCCGCCGCCCACGAGGGTGAAGTGAATTTCACCATGGCGGATATCGACCGTCTGTCGCGCCGCGTGCCGGTTTTGTGCAAGGTCGCGCCTGCCAAGTCCGACGTTCACATGGAGGACGTCCACCGTGCCGGCGGCATCATGGCGATCCTCGGCGAGCTCGACCGCGCCGGCCTGATCGACAAGTCGGTCGGTACCGTACATGCGAAAACGCTGGGCGAGGCGCTGGACCGCTGGGATGTCCTCCGCACCAAGGACAGTGCGGTGCATGAGTTCTACCGCGCCTCGCCCGGCGGCGTGCCGACCCAGGTGGCATTCTCGCAGTCGCGCCGCTACGACAGCCTCGATCTCGACCGCAAGAACGGCGTGGTGCGCGATGCCGCGCATGCCTTCTCGAAGGATGGCGGCCTGGCGGTGCTCTACGGCAATCTGGCCGAGGATGGCTGCATCGTGAAGACCGCCGGCGTCGACGACTCGATCCTGAAATTCTCCGGTCCGGCGCATATCTTCGAAAGCCAGGACGATGCCGTATCGGGGATTCTTACCGGCAAGGTCAAGGCCGGCGAGGTGGTGCTGATCCGCTACGAAGGCCCGCGCGGCGGACCGGGCATGCAGGAGATGCTGTATCCGACCAGCTATTTGAAATCGAAGGGGCTGGGCAAGGCCTGTGCGCTGGTCACCGACGGCCGCTTCTCGGGCGGCTCCTCGGGACTGTCGATCGGCCATGTCTCGCCCGAGGCCGCCGAAGGCGGCACCATCGGCCTGGTTAAGAGCGGCGATATCATCGAGATCGACATCCCGAACCGCCGCATCCATCTGAAGGTCGACGACGCGACCCTGGCGCAGCGCCGCAAGGCGCAGGAAGCCGCCGGCTGGCGGCCGGCCAAGCCGCGCAAGCGCAAGGTCAGCACGGCCCTGCGGGCCTATGCCGCGCTGACCACCAGCGCCGCCAAGGGCGCGGTGCGGATGGTCTGATCAGTTGCCCGGCGGCCGTTTCGTTTAGGCTGCGGAAATCCGCTGCAGCCGCCGCAGGCGCAGCATCAGGATGAAGACGACGGCGCAGCCGCCGCAGCCATAAGCTGCGGCGTAGCCGAGCGCCTGCGGATAGGCCGCCGCGCCGCCGGCGGCAATGCGGCCGAACACGGCGATGCCGACCAGGGCCACGCCGAAGGCGCCGCCGACCTGCTGCATGGTGGTGATCATGCCGCTGGCGCTGCCGCTGTCCCTGCCGGGGATGCTGCCGAGCAGGGTATTGAGCAGCGGCGTCATGAACAGGCCGCAGCCGATGCCGAGCAGCGCCAGCGGCGCCACCAGCGCCCTTGCCTGCAGCCCGGCGCCCGCCGTGCAGGCCGTCCACGCGGTCACCAGGAAGGCGAACGCGGCCAGGGCCGCACCGCCGGCGACGGCGATATGGCGATGACGCACCGTCATGCGCCCGGCGAGGATCGAACTCGCCATGAAGGCGATTGCCAGCGGCGCGAAGACCAGCCCGGCCTGCAGCGGCGAGAGCCCAAGGCCGGCCTGCAACGTCACGGTGAGCGCCAGGTAAAAGGCGTTCTGCGTCGAATAGAAGGCCAGCACGATCACCACGCCGCGTGCAAAGACCGGATTGCCGAACAGGCGCATTTCCAAGAGGGGCGCGCGCCGTTGCCGCGATTTGCGCTGCTGGTCGCGCAGGAAAAGCGCCAGCACCGGCAGGGCGGCGGCCAGCATGGCGAAGGCCCAGGCCGGCCAGCCGGCCTCGCGGCCCTCGATCAGCGGATAGAGCAGCAAGGTCAGGCCGAGCGCCGAACCGGCCACGCCGGCAAGATCCAGGCGCCGGGCGTCCTCCGCCCGCGATTCCGCGATCAGGCGCGGCGCTGCCAGCAGCGCGACCAGGCCGAGCGGCAGGTTGATCAGGAAGACCGGCCGCCAGGCCAGCCCGAACAGGTCGGCTTCGACCAGCAGGCCGCCGAGCAGTTGCCCGGCCACCGAGGACAGGCCGATCACGACACCCAGCCAGGCGAAGGCCGTGGCGCGTTCGCGCTCGCCGGGAAAGCCGACCCGCATCAGCGCGAAGACCTGCGGCGACATGACCGCAGCGGCGAGACCCTGCGCCAGGCGGGCGGCGATCAGCGCCGTCGGGTCGGCGGCCAGTCCGCAGGCCAGCGAGGCCAGGGTGAACCCGGCCAGGCCCAGCATGAACATCCGCCGGCGGCCGAAAATGTCGCCCAGCCGGCCGCCGGTGATCAGCATGACCGCATAGGGCAGGGCGTAGCCGGCGACGACGAACTGCACCGCGGCGAAATCCGCCTGCAGGTCGGCGCGGATGCTGGGGACGGCGATATTGACGATGAAGACATCGAGGATCGCCATGAAGGTGCCGGTCAGCATGACGGCGAGACCGCACCAGCGGCGCCAATCGGGCCGGACCATCGGGGTGGCGGCGGAAGCGGGAATGGTGTTGGACATCAACTGCCCCTTCAATGGAGTGGTCTTGCGGGAAGGCGAGGGGCAGGGTAAGGTCGGTTTAATCTATTACCAGATATCTTCTTATCCTATTACTAGAAGTAAGGGCCTGTCGTGCCGCATGCCGCCATCGTCGAGAGCCGCCGCGATCTTTCGGCGTTTTTGCGCAGCCGCCGGGCGCGGCTGTCTCCCCTCGATGTCGGCCTGCCGGCCGGGCCCAGGCGCCGCACGCCGGGCCTGCGCCGCGAGGAAGTGGCGCAGCTCGCCGGGGTCGGGGTCACCTGGTACACCTGGTTCGAGCAGGGCCGCGACATCCGCGTTTCGGCCCATTTTCTGGAAAACCTGGCCCGCGCTCTGCGTTTCGACGCCGCCGAGCGGGCGCATCTCTTTGCCCTGGCGCAGCATCGCCCGCCGCCGCTGAGCGGCGCGGCGGGGGCGGTCGAGGTCTCGCCGGCCCTGCAGCGCATGATCGATGCGCATCCCTATCCGGTCTATGTGAAAACCGCGCGCTGGGACGTGGTGGCCTGGAACCGGCCGGCGACGCTGATCATGGGCGATTTCGCTTCGGTGCCGCCGGCTCTGCGCAATGTGATCCGGCTGGTCTTCACCTGCCCGGATTACCGCCGCCTGATGGTGGACTGGGCCGGCGATGCGCGCCGCATCTTGGCACGCTTCCGCATCAATTACGGCCGCGCCGCCGGCGATCCGGCCTTTGCCCAGCTCGTGGACGAGCTCGCCGAGGTCAGCCCGGAATTTTATCAATGGTGGCCGCAGCAGGACCTGCTCGGCCAGATCGAGGGGGTGAAGACCCTGCGCCATCCGCAGCATGGCGAAATCGAATTCGAGCATACCGCCTTCCAGGTCGATGCCGGCCCCGATCTGCGCCTGACCGCCTACATGCCCCTGGCCGGGCGCAGCGCCGGCCGGATGAAGCGGGTGATCGCCGACAACAAGCCGCTGCGCCTGCAGCTGTGACGGGTATGGCGCGCCGGTCTGGTAAAAGGAGGGGTTGGATTGCAAAAGCGGCCGGCAGATCAGGTGATTAACCTTTAATGTCGCCTCAGGGTAGCCATTCATCCTCTTTTAAGCATGCTATTGGAGAGTGGCTGCGCAATTTTCTGAGTTGACGCGTTTTTTCGCCCTTTGATTGGACCCTGCCCAAGCGTGTACAATATGGTTAAAGTACGGAAACGACGGCAAAATCGGGTTGAAGGCTGCCGGGGGCCAAGCCGGTCCGCCCGAGGGAAGGGTGTATCATGACCAAGACGGCAAACCAGGCGCGCAACCGCGAACGCGTTATCATTTTCGATACGACCTTGCGCGACGGCGAACAATCGCCCGGCGCGTCGATGAATCTGGAAGAGAAGCTGAAGATCGCCACCGTGCTGGAAGGCATGGGCGTCGATGTCATCGAAGCCGGATTCCCGATCGCCTCCAACGGCGACTTCGAAGCGGTCAACGAGATCGCCAAGCTGGTGAAGAATTCCACGGTCTGCGGCCTGTCGCGCGCCGGCCGCAAAGATATCGACCGCGCCTGGGAGGCGCTCAAGCCGGCCAGGCGCGCGCGCATCCACACCTTCATCTCCACCTCTCCGCTGCATATGAAATACAAGCTGCAGATGGAGCCCGATGCGGTGCATCAGGCGGTGATCGACAGCGTGAGTTATGCGCGCAATCTCTGCGACGACGTGGAATGGAGCTGCGAGGACGGCACGCGCTCGGACCCGGAATTCCTCTGCCGCCTGATCGAAAGCGCGATCAAGGCCGGCGCGACCACAATCAACGTGCCGGATACCGTCGGCTACACCGTGCCGGAGGAATACACCCGGCTGATGCGCTATCTGATCGAGACGGTGCCGAACAGCGATAAAGCCAGATTTTCCGCGCATTGCCACAACGATCTGGGCCTGGCCGTGGCCAATTCGCTGGCCGCGATCCAGGGCGGCGCGCGGCAGGTGGAATGCACCATCAACGGGCTTGGCGAGCGCGCCGGCAATGCGGCGCTGGAAGAGATCGTCATGGCCCTGCGCACGCGCGCCGATGCGATGCCTTACGAGACCGGCATCAAGACGACGGACATCATGAAGGCTTCGCGGCTGGTTTCCGCGGTGACAGGCTTCGTCGTGCAGCCCAACAAGGCCATCGTCGGCGCCAATGCCTTTGCGCATGAAAGCGGCATTCACCAGGACGGCATGCTCAAGCATGCCGGCACCTACGAGATCATGACGCCCGAATCGGTCGGCCTGAACCGCTCGACCCTGGTGATGGGCAAGCATTCCGGCCGCCATGCCTTCCGCAAGAAGCTGGAGGAGCTCGGCTTCCAGCTCGCCGACAACCAGATCAACGACGCCTTCGCTCGTTTCAAGGACCTGGCCGACCGCAAGAAGGAGGTCTTCGACGAGGACCTCATCGCGCTGGTCGACGACACCATGACCCGCGGCAGCGACCGGATCCGCTTCGTCGCGCTGCAGGTCATCGCCGGCTCCAAGGGGCCGCAGAGCGCCGAGCTGGAGCTCGTGATCGACGGCGAGGCCAAGAGCGTCAAGGCGACCGGCAACGGCCCGGTCGACGCCACCTTCAATGCGATCAAAGCCTTGTTCCCGCATCAGGCCAATCTGCAGCTCTATCAGGTCCATGCGGTTACTCAGGGGACGGATGCCCAGGCCGAGGTCACCGTCCGTCTGGAAGAGGCGGGCAAGACGGTCAATGGGCAGGGGGCGGACGCCGACACTTTGGTGGCCAGCGCCCGCGCATACATCCATGCGCTCAATAAGCTGCTGGTGAAGCGGGAGAAGACCGCGCCGGCAGCGCTGAGCGCTTGAAAATACGGGGGCTGGGGGTTGCGCTGCTCCGGTATCAAAGGCGATAACGGCGCAACGTTTCGTCGGTGAGGTGACTACTCGATGTTTTCGCGTTTAATGGGGTTTATGTCGGCCGATATGGCGATCGATCTCGGCACGGCCAATACATTGGTCTATGTGAAGGGCCGGGGGATCGTCCTGAACGAGCCGTCAGTGGTCGCCATCACGAACAATCGCGGCAAGAAACAGGTGCTCGCGGTCGGCGACGAGGCCAAGCAGATGCTGGGCCGTACGCCGGGCAATATCGAAGCCATCCGCCCCTTGCGCGACGGCGTCATCGCCGATTTCGAGGTGGCGGAGGAAATGATCAAGCATTTCATCCGCAAGGTCCATAACCGGCGCAGCTTCGCCTCGCCGCAGGTGATCATCTGCGTGCCGTCCGGCTCCACCGCGGTCGAGCGCCGCGCCATCATGGACAGCGCCGAGTCCGCCGGCGCGCGCCGGGTCTTCCTGATCGAGGAACCGATGGCCGCTGCCATCGGCGCCGGCCTGCCGGTGACCGAGCCGACCGGCTCGATGGTGGTCGATATCGGCGGCGGCACCACCGAGGTGGCGGTGCTCTCGCTTGGCGGCATCGTCTATTCGCGCAGCGTGCGCGTCGGCGGCGACAAGATGGACGAAGCCATCATCGCCTATATCCGCCGCAACCATAACCTGTTGGTCGGCGAGGCGTCGGCCGAGCGCATCAAGAAGCAGATCGGCTCCGCCGCGCCGCCGGAAGACGGCAACGGCCTGTCGATGGAGATCAAGGGCCGCGATCTGATGAACGGCGTGCCGAAGGAACTCGTCATCAATCAGCGCCAGATTTCGGAAAGCCTGGCCGAGCCGGTCGGCGCCATCGTCGAGGCGGTGAAGGTTGCGCTGGAGCATACGGCGCCGGAACTGGCCGCCGATATCGTCGACAAGGGCATCGTGCTTACGGGCGGCGGCGCGCTGCTCGGCAATCTCGATCTCGTGCTGCGGCACGCCACCGGCCTGCCGGTGTCGATCGCGGACGAGCCGTTGTCCTGCGTGGCCCTGGGTACCGGCCGCGCGCTCGAGGAAATGAAGACGCTCAAACACGTGCTTTACAACCCGCCTTACTGAGGCGGGCAAGTGTGAACGTCTGGGCATGAACGGAGGGGCTTGACGGGGGCTCATGGCAAGACGATCGGGACGCAGTGCATGGATCGCCGCGCCGTTTCGCGCGATGGTGCAGCGTCTTGCGTTCCTGGCGCTGCTTGCCGCGGCCATCGGCCTCATCCTGATCGGCCGCGTCGACCGCCCGCTGGTCGAGCGTACGCGCTCTCTCGCCGCCGATATCGCCGAGCCGGTGCTCAGCGCCGTCACCCAGCCGCTGGCGGTGATCGATGACATCGTCGGCTGGGTCGACGACATCCTTTACGTGCATGAAGAGAATTTCCAGCTGCGCACGGAGAATGCCCGGCTGCTGCAATGGCAGGAAGTGGCGCGCCGGCTGGAACAGGATAACGCTTCGTTGCGCCGCCTGCTGGCCGCCGGCCCCGATATCAGCCAGACCTTCGTGACGGGCCGGGTGATCGCCGATGGCGGCGGCTCCTTCGTGCGCACGGTTCTGATCAATATCGGCCTCAAGGATGGCGTGAAGAAGGGCCAGGCGGCAATCGGCGAGGGAGGCTATGTCGGCCGGGTGACCGAAGTGGGCCAGCGCGCCGCCCGGATTCTGCTGCTCACCGATCTGAACTCGCGCCTGCCGGTGATGATCCAGGAAGGCGGTCACCGCGCCGTGCTGATTGGCGACAACTCGCCGTTTCCGAAGCTGGAATACCTGCCGGCCGTGGCCAAACCGGAAATCGGCCAGCATGTGGTGACTTCGGGCGACGGCGGACAATTCCCGGCCGGCATCCCGGTCGGCGAGATTTCCAGCGTCGGCGACAACGAAATCCGCGTCCGCCCGGTTGTCGATCTCGGCCGCCTCGATTTTCTCCGCATCATGCAATTCGATGAGACCAGGCTGGAAACGGATGAACCGGCACGGCTGACCGTGCCGATGGCGCAACCGTAGGGGCGGAGCGCCATGTCGGTCCTGCTCCGCCAAGCCGGTCATCAGATCCGCGCTTTGCTGCCGATGCTGAGCAGCCTCGCCCTGGTGCTGGCCGGATTGCTGCCGATCGGGTTGCCGCATTTCGGCTCCGTTTCGCCGGCGCTTGCCCTGATGTCGGTTTTCTACTGGAGCATCTTCCGCAGCGATCTGATGACCATGGCGGGCGCTTTCCTGATCGGCCTGATCCTCGATCTGCTCAGCGGCGGCCCGCCCGGTCTGAATGCGCTGACGCTGCTGCTGACGCATGAACTGGGCGTTTCGCAGCGCCGCGTCTTCCTCGGCTCATCCTTCCTGGTCAACTGGTGCTGCTATGCCCTGGTTGCCACCGCCGCGGCCGCGGTGAGCTGGGCGCTGGTCTGCCTGCTGCATTGGCATCTCTTCCCGGTCGTCCCCGTGCTGGCGCAATGGGGATTGTCGCTGGCGACCTATCCGATGATTTACTGGCTGCTGAGCCTGCTGGAACGCCGCTATCTGCGGCCCGAATTCACCGGCTTCGCGGCCGGCGCGCGGTGATCGGACATGGCCATGAACAGGCGCGATAGCGATCTGCAGCGGGTATTTACCCGGCGCGCCCTGCTGCTGGGCACGACGCAGCTCGGCCTGTTCGGCTTGCTGGCGGCGCGCCTGTATTATCTGCAGGTCATCGAAGCGGACAAATACGCCCTGCTGGCGGACGAGAACCGCATCAGTGTCCGCCTGCTGCCGCCGCGGCGCGGCCGTATCCTCGACCGCTTCGGCGTCGAACTGGCCACCAACCGGCGCAACTATCGCGTTCTGATGGTCGCCGAGCAGACCGACAACGTGGATGCGACGCTGAATGCGCTCGGCGAGCTGATTCAGATCGACGACACGCAGAAGCAGCGGGTCAAGCGCGAGATCGAGCGGCATCGCAGGTTCGTGCCCGTCGTCGTGGCCGAAAACCTGTCCTGGGAGGATTTCGCCAAGGTCAATCTGCATTCCCCCGAGCTGCCCGGCGTACAGATGGATGTCGGCGAAACCCGCGACTATCCCTATGGGGTGGATTTCAGCCACGTCGTCGGCTATGTCGGCGCCGTGTCCGAAAGCGAGCTAGGCGACGATCCGCTGCTGGAATTGCCGGGCTTTCGGGTCGGCAAGAGCGGCATCGAAAAGGTCTACGACGAGAAGCTGCGCGGCCGGGCCGGCCACAGCCAGATCGAGGTCAATGCCTATGGCCGGGCGATCCGCGAGCTGGAACGCGAGGACGGCCAGCCCGGCGAGGATGTCGTTCTTACCATCGATGCCGAATTGCAGCACTACGCCATGGAACGTTTCGGCGAAGAGAGCGGCGCCGCGGTGGTGATGGATATCCATACCGGCGACGTACTGTCGCTGGTATCCAATCCGGGCTTCGATCCGAACTGGTTCAATGTCGGGATCACGCCCGCGCAATGGCGCCAGCTCAGCACCAACAAGTACAAGCCGCTGATCAACAAGGCCATCCAGGGCCAGTATCCGCCGGGCTCGACCTTCAAGATGCTGGTCGGCATGGCGGCGCTGGAAGCGGGCGCGATCACCGCCGATACCCATGTCTTCTGCCCAGGCTACATGGAGTTCGGCAATGCCACCTTCCATTGCTGGAAGCATGGCGGCCATGGCACCATGTCGCTGACGACGGCATTGCAGGAAAGCTGCGACGTCTTTTTCTACGAGGCGGCCCGGCGCACCGGCATCGACAAGATCGCCGATATGGCCAAACGCCTCGGCCTCGGCCATGCCACCGGCATTCATCTCACCGGCGAGCGCAGGGGACTGATCCCGACCCGCGCCTGGAAAAAGGCGGTTCTCGGCCAGCCCTGGGCGCAGGGCGAGAATCTGGTGAACGGTATCGGCCAGGGCTATGTGCTGACCACGCCGCTGCAGCTTGCCGTGATGGTCTCGCGCATCGCCAATAACGGCTATGCCGTCGAGCCGCGCATCGTCAGGCCGAAGGCGGAATTCGGCCCCGAGGAAGATCCGCGCCTGGCCAAGGACCGCTGGCCTCAGGCCGGCATCAAGCAGGATTATCTGGCCCTGGTCCAGGATGGCATGATCCGCGTCACCACGCCGCCGCGCGGCACTGCCTCGCGCGCCCGCATCATGCAGCCGGAATACGCCATGGCCGGCAAGACCGGCTCCGCCCAGGTGCGCCGCATCACCCGCCTGGAACGCGAGACCCGGGTGCGCAAGAACGACGAGAAACCCTGGGAGGAGCGCGATCACGCGCTGTTCGTCGCCTATGCCCCGATCCAGGCGCCGCGCTATGCCTGCTCGGTGATCGTCGAACATGGCGGCGGCGGTTCGGTCGCCGCAGCGCCGATCGCCCGCGATCTGCTGCTGCGGACCCAGATTCTCGATCCGTCGCGCAAGAACCGCGAGCCGGCCGGGATCACCACGGCTGAAAAATCCGCCGACAAGGATACCGGAGGCTGACGATGCGCTCGCACTGGCATGGCCATGGCAACGATCTGACGCTCGGGCGCAAGCTGCGGGACGTCAACTGGGGCCTGCTGCTGCTGATCACGCTGATCGCCAGCATCGGCTTCGCGACGCTGTATTCCGCCGGCGGCGGGAAGATCGATCCCTGGGCCGACCGTCAGATGGCGCGTTTCGCCATCGGGGTCGTGATCATGCTGATCATCTCGGTGACCGATATCCGGCTGTGGATGCGGCTCTCATATCTGTTCTATGGCATCGCCGTGGTATTGCTGGTCGCCGTCGATGTCGTCGGCCGCATCGGCATGGGCGCGCAGCGCTGGCTGGATCTGGGCATCTTCAGCGTGCAGCCCTCGGAGATCATGAAGATTTCCATCGTGCTGGCGCTGGCGCGCTATTTTCACGGGCTGAATTACGACGAGGTGGGGCAGATCCGCTGGCTGATCGTGCCCCTGTTCATGGTGCTGATCCCGGTCGGATTGGTGATGAAGCAGCCCGACCTCGGCACCGCCATGCTGCTGATGGCCACGGCCGGCGGCGTGTTCTTCTTTGCCGGCGTGCGGCTGTGGAAATTTGCCGTCGCCATTGCCGGCGGCGCCGCCATGATGCCGATCGCCTGGAACTTCCTGCATGACTACCAGCGCAAGCGGGTGCTGATCTTCCTCGATCCCGAGCAGGATCCGCTCGGCGCCGGCTACCATATCCTGCAGTCGAAAATCGCGCTGGGCTCGGGCGGCTTCACCGGCAAGGGCTTCCTGCAGGGCACCCAGAGCCATCTGAGCTTTCTGCCGGAAAAGCAGACCGACTTCATCTTCACCATGCTGGCCGAGGAGCATGGCCTGGTCGGCGCGCTGGTGCTGCTGCTGCTCTACATCCTGCTGATCAGCTACAGCTATGCCATCGCGCTGCGTTCGCGCAACCAGTTCGGCCGGCTGCTCGCCGGCGGCATCACCACGATGATGTTCTTCTATGTTTTCATCAATATCGCCATGGTATCCGGCCTCGTGCCGGTGGTTGGCGTCCCTTTGCCGCTGGTTTCCTACGGCGGGACGGCAATGATGACGCTGCTGGTCGGGATGGGGCTTCTGATCGGCGTCTACGTGCACCGGGACGTCGAGATTCCGCGGCATATGAGCGGCCTCTAGCCGGGGCCGTAAATATTTGAGCCGCCGCGGCAAATTCTCTCCCGCAAAGCCCTTGCAATTTGTGCGAATCCCGGTATTTTCGCGGCGCTTCAGACGACCCGTGGGCGCATAGCTCAGTTGGTAGAGCAGCTGACTCTTAATCAGCGGGTCCTAGGTTCGAGCCCTAGTGCGCCCACCATTTTTTCCGCACGTTTCCAATGGGTTAGAAGTGAGGACGGGGCAACATTGCTGCCCCGTCTCCTTCTGTGTCCGCCCTGTGTCCGGCTGAGCGCGAAATTGCCGCGCTGGCCGTCAGCATGGGTGGCGCTGGCGCCGTAGGCGTGCCGATCGCTTAGTCGATAACGGCGACCGAAGAGAGGTAGTAACCCTGCTGTTCGAAGTAAGCTTTGGAGGCTTCGGCGGGGACGTGCGTGAAGAATGGCCCGCCGCTTTCTCTCTCGACGCGGTAGAGCGTGCGTGTGTCGGCTGGTGCCTGGACCGGCTCGGCCTCTATCGCGGTCACGCCCTCGTGGCGGAACAGCGCGATCTCAGAT
>NZ_DASVCJ010000050.1:0-53561 GCF_036381655.1 Ferrovibrio sp. | reverse complement strand
TCGCCCTCCGCCGACAGAGCCTCCAGGCTGTGCTCGAAATCCCAGAAACCCGCCTGCCCCTTCATGTCAGCCCCCCTCCATCCGCAAGGACAAGCGAATCATAAATCTGGCAGCCACGCCAGTTTCCGGAGGTGTCCACCTGCACTACCCGCAGATTATTCGTCGTGCCCGACTGCCCGAACGGGATGCCGGCGACGACGACAATCTGGTCCGCCCGCCTGGCGAAGCCCTCGCTGACGACCGCCTCGGCAGCGCGCGCGACCATTTCCTCGTAGGAATGGATGTCTTCCGACAGCACGCTATGGGCGCCCCATAGCAGGCAGAGCCGCCGCGAAACGGCCTCGTCCGGGGTGATCGCCAAAATCGGCACCGCGGGCCGTTTGCGCGCGATGCGCAGGGCGGTGGGTCCGCTCGAGGTGAAGGCGACGATCACCGGCGCATGGATGGCATCGGCAAGGTCGGCCGCCGCCGCGGCGACGGCATGCGGCGCCGTCATGTCCTCGTCCGGCTGCGCGGCGCGGGTGATCGAATCGTAGAGCCGGTGCTGTTCGGTGCTGCGGATGATACGGTCCATCATCTCGACCGCCTGGCGCGGATAACGGCCGGTGGCCGATTCGGCCGACAGCATCACCGCATCGGCGCCGTCATAGATCGCCGTGGCCACATCGGAGGCTTCGGCGCGGGTCGGCGCCGGCGCGGCCACCATGGAGTCGAGCATCTGCGTCGCCACGATCACCGGCTTCACCGATCGCCGGCAGGCCTGGATGATGTCCTTCTGGCGCCAGGGCACATCCTCCTGCGGAATCTCCACGCCGAGATCGCCGCGCGCCACCATGACCGCATCGGACAGCCGGACGATGTCGTCCAGGTGATCCAGCGCCGATGGCTTTTCGATCTTCGCCACCAGCCCGGCGCGGCCGTCGATCAGCCCGCGCGCCTCGATCAGATCCCCCGGTTTCTGCACGAAGGACAATGCGATCCAGTCCACGCCAAGCTGCAGACCGAAGGCAAGGTCGGCGCGGTCCTTCGGCGTCAGCGGCGAGAGATTCAGCATCGCGCCGGGGAGATTGACGCCCTTGCGGTTCGACAGAATCCCGCCGGTGATCACGCGGGCCCCGAATTCCCCGTCCGACAGATCGGTGACGCAGACACGGATGCGGCCATCGTCGATCAGCATTTCCAGCCCCGGCGCCAGCGCGGCAAAGATTTCCGGATGCGGCAAGGGGATGGCGTCCTTGTCCCCGTCGGCGCCAGACAGGACGAAACGGATCGTATCGCCGGCGGCGAGCGGAATCTGGCCGTCCCTGATCGTACCGACACGCAGTTTCGGCCCCTGCAGATCCAGCAGGATGCCGATCGGGCGGCCGCTTTCCTGCTCCAGCGCACGGATCGCGGCATGCACCCTGGCATGATCTTCATGCGTGCCGTGGCTGAAATTCAGCCGGAAGGTATCGACGCCGGCGTCGAACAGCGCCTTGAGCATCTCGGGCGCCGCGCTGGCCGGCCCAACCGTGGCAACGATTTTGGCATATCGATGCCGGCGCATGGCAATCAGCTCCGCAACGGCCTAGACGTTAGAACTCTGGATGGCGTCGATGACCGCATCGGTGACCTCCTTCGTCGTCGCGGTTCCGCCGACATCCGGCGTGAGGATGCCGGCGCCGGTCACCCGCTCGATTGCGCGCATCAGCCGTGCCGCGGCTTCGGCCTCACCAAGATGCTCCAGCAGCTGCACGGCTGTCCAGAAGGAGGCGATCGGATTGGCGATGCCCTTGCCGGTGATGTCGAAAGCCGAACCGTGAATCGGCTCGAACATCGACGGAAAGCGCCGCTCGGGGTCGATATTCGCCGTCGGCGCCACGCCGAGGCTGCCGGCCAGGGCGCCGGCGAGATCGGACAGGATATCGGCATGCAGATTGGTGGCCACGACCGTGTCGATGCTCTGGGGCTTGAGCGTCATGCGCACCGTCATGGCATCGACCAGCATCTTGTCCCAGGTCACGTCGGGAAATTCCGCCGCCACCTCGGCGGCGATCTCGTCCCACATCACCATCCCATAGCGCTGGGCATTCGATTTCGTCACCACGGTCAGCAGCTTGCGCGGACGCGACTGCGCCAGCCGGAAGGCATAGCGCATGATGCGGGTGACGCCGACGCGGGTGAAGATGGCCACTTCGGTGCCGACTTCTTCGGGCAGGCCGCGATGGGCGCGGCCGCCATTGCCGGAATATTCGCCCTCGGAATTCTCGCGCACGATCACCCAGTCGAGATCGCCCGGTCCGGCATTGCGCAGCGGCGATGTGACGCCAGGCAGAATCTTGGTCGGCCGTACATTGGCGTATTGATCGAAGCCCTGGCAGATCGGCAGCCGCAGGCCCCACAGCGTGATGTGGTCCGGCACGTCCGGCGCGCCGACGGCGCCGAAATAGATCGCATCGAAGGAGCGCAGCTGATCCAGCCCGTCGGCCGGCATCATGACGCCATGCTTCTTGTAGTAATCCGAACCCCAATCGAAATTGCGGAAATGGAAGGCCACGTCGCCCATGCGCTTTTGCAGGCTCTGAAGGACGCTGACGCCAGCCGCGATCACCTCGGGGCCGATGCCGTCGGCTGGGATGGTGGCAATCGAATATTCACGCATGGACTTCTCCGTGTAAGGCGATCGGGGACTGCTAGGCTCGTTCCGATGCGAGGGCATGCCGGCGGGCGGTGCCGTGCGGCAATCGGTCGGTTTGCGGCTTTTGCTGCCGGTCTTCGAGATAGGACCAGAACCGCTCGGCCTGCGCATCCTGGCGCGTGCGTGGCCGGAACAGCCGGATTTGCATCGGAATGTCCCAGCTCTCGTCGCCGGCGCGGACCAGCTTGCCGGCGGCCATGTCGTCGCGGGTCAAGCTGTAGGGCGACCAGGTCATGCCGCGGCCGTCGGCAGCAAACATCCGCAAGACATGCGACAGGTGCGAGGCGAAAACCGGCTTCAGCCAGGCCGGACGGCCACCATGGGCGCGGGCCGCGGTGATGATGCGGCCCATGCCCGATTCCTCGCTGAAGGCGAGGTAGGCGGTCGGCTCGTCCGGGCGGCCCGGCAATCTATGGCGCGGCTGGCCCAGGTCGTCCGGCGCGGAAATCGGTACCAGCATATCGTCGCCCAGATGGATCGAAATGTAGTCCTGACTATTCAGCCGGTGGGCGGCGGCGGGGTGATGGTGGCAGAGCAGGAAGTGCGCTTCTCCCTGCAGCATGCGCCGCTCGCAGCCCTGCATGTTGTCGGCCATGAGGCGCACGGTGGTCGAGCCAAGCACCGGCTCGATCTCGCGCAGCCAGTGCGGAAAGAAACTCAGCGACAGCGCATGCGTGGAAATGAAGCGCAGCGACGATGCGGCGCTGCCGGCGTCAAGCGCTTCCTGACGGCCCTGCTGCAGCCGCCGCAGCACTTCTTCGGCCACAAGGCGGAATTTCTCGCCCGCCGGCGTCAGCCGCAGGCGGTGGGTGTCGCGGTCGAAAAGCGGCGTGCCGATCCAGTTTTCCAATGCGCGCACCCGCCGGCTGAAAGCGGGCTGGGTGACATTGCGGATTTCCGCAGCGCGCGAAAAATTCAGGCACTCGACCAGTGCCTTGAAGTCTTCCAGCCAGGAAATCTCCATACTCGCTCCCTATGCCGATCCGGCATAAGCCGCTAAATCCCGCGCAAGCAGGCTGATAGCCCTCAGAGCGCCGGCGCGCGGCAGATTTTGGCCGATGACGGCGTTGTCGATGATCCGGCAGCATCCTGCAGAAGACAAGGGGTAATCACATGAGCGACGCGCGTTATGCGTTCTTTGCATCGAACGATGCGAAAATTGCATTCGCGGATGCCGGATCATGTCGATAGCGTGGACAAGGGCGGCAGCAGCCTGGCGCGGGCGATATGGCGCGCACAATCAATAATTGGAGGAAACGGAATGCTGAAGAAATCCCTCGTTGCGGCGGGCCTTTTCGCCGCCACCATGGCCGTTGCAGGTGCGGCGCAGGCCGCCTATCCGGAAAAGCCGATCACCTACATCATCGCCTTCAATGCCGGCGGCGAATCCGATATCAGCGCGCGTTTCCAGCAGCCCTTCTTCAAACAGCTCACCGGCCAGCAGGCGATCATCAAGTATCAGGCCGGCGCCGGCGGCGCGCAGGCCTGGTCCCAGCTCAACGGGATGGACGGCGACGGTTACACGATCATGGGCACCAACCTGCCCCATATCGTGCTGCAGCCGCTGCAGAAGGATGTCGGATATAAGACCCAGGACATCACCAACGTCTATTTCTTCCACTATACGCCGGACGCGATCTTCGTTCCCAAGGACAGCAAGTTCAAATCCCTCAAGGATCTGGTCGATTTCGCCAAGAAGAACCCCGGCATGCTGACTTTCGGCGGTTCGGGCAGCTTCAGTTCGAATCAACTGGCGCAGCAGCGCTTCAGCGACATGGCCGGCATCAAGACGACCTATGTGCCGTTCTCGGGCTCCGGGCCGGCGATAACGGCCGTGCTCGGCGGTCAGGTTTCGGCGGGCTTCAATTATTCGACCACCTTCCTCAATCAGCCCGATGCCGTGCGTATGCTGGCGGTCGCTTCGGAAAAGCGCCTGCCGACCAACCCCAATACGCCGACCTTCAAGGAACTCGGCTATGATCTCGTCGGCGGCGCCTATCGCGGCATCGGCGTGCCGAAATCCACGCCGGAGGATATCCGCAAGCAGGTTTCCGATCTGATCGGCAAGATCAATCACAATCCCGAATTCATCAAGAAGATGGAAGATGCCGGCTTCGTGCTGACCAACATCCCCTACGAGAAGATGGGTCAATTCATGGCCCAGAAGCAGTCGGAATACACCGCGCTGGCCAAGCAGCTCGGCATCGTCAAGTAAAAGTCCCGGCGGACGGCAGGATACGACTGTCATGGAGATATTGGCCACCTTCGGGCAGGCGTTGACGCCGTTCAATCTGGCTCTCGCGTTGGGCGGGGTCGTGCTGGGCACCATCATCGGTGCCCTGCCCGGCCTCTCCGCCGCGATGGCAATCGCGGTCCTGGTACCGTTCACCTTCACGATGGCGCCGGCTTCGGCATTGATCGCCCTGGGCGCGATCTATACCGGAGCGATCTACGGGGGAGCCTTTTCCGCCATCCTGGTCAATACGCCGGGAACGCCGTCATCGATTGCGACCACCTTCGATGGTTTTCCCATGGCCAAGCGGGGCGACGGCAATCTCGCCGTCACGCTCGCCACCGTGGCCTCCGTGGTCGGCGGCCTGGTCGGCGTATTTACCCTGCTGCTGCTGGCGCCGCCGCTGGCCAAGGTTGCGCTCGCTTTCGGGCCGCCGGAATATTTCTGGCTGGCGATCCTTGGCCTGACGCTCATCTCTGCCCTGTCGACCGGCAACATGCTGAAGGGCCTGATCGGCGGCTGCATCGGCTTGCTTCTGGCCATGGTCGGCGTCGCCGTGGTCGGCGGCGACATCCGCTTCACCATGAATACCCAGGTGCTGCTCGGCGGCATCAGCCTCATTCCGGCGCTGATCGGGCTGTATTGCATTCCGGTCCTGATCGATCTCGTGGCGACGCCCGATCCGCATCTGCGGGTGGAACCGGAGCGCGGCGGTTACCGTCTGGGCGAGGCCGTCCGCCTGATGTGGCGCAGCAAGGTCAACACCCTGCGCAGCTCGGTCATCGGTACGGTGATCGGCATTTTGCCGGGCGCCGGCGGGTCGATCGCCTGCCTGGTGTCCTATGCCGAAGCGCGGCGCAGCTCCAAACATCCGGAACGCTTCGGCCAGGGCGAGCCGGACGGCGTGATCGCCACCGAGACGGCCAATAACGCCACCGTCGGCGGCGGCTTCATCCCGACGCTGGTGCTCGGCATTCCGGGCACGCCGCCGGATGCGATCATCCTCGGCGCGCTGCTGGTGCAGGGCATCCGGGTCGGCCCGAGCCTGTTCGCCCAGCAATCCTCGATCGTCTATACCTTCATCAGCGGGCTGCTGATCGCAACCTTGCTGATGTTGCCGGCCGGGCTGCTGCTCGGCCGCTACGCGTATCAATCCATCGTGGCGACGCCGAAGGCCATTCTGGTTCCGGTCGTCGCCTTCATGACCGTGATCGGCAGCTTCACCATCGCCAACAACCCCGATGACGTGATGGTGATGGCGATACTTGGCGCCATCGGCTGGGTGCTCAACCGGGTCGGCTTCTCACCGTCGCCGATCGTGCTCGGCCTGGTGCTTGGGCAGATTGCCGAGCAGGGCTTCGTGCAGGCCTATCTGATCGGAACGGCGCAATCCAATCTTCTGGGTATGTATTTCGGCCGTCCGATCAGCCTGGCGATTGCCGTTTTTGCCGCTCTGACGCTGTTCTACCCGCTGCTTGCCGCCTGGTGGCGGAATCGGAAGTCGCCGGCCAGCCTGCAGGCGCCGGCGCCGGTGCCGGCGGCAGCACCGAAACCGCGCGACACTATGGGGATCATCGCCGGTATCCTGCTTGTCGCCGTGGGGCTCGGGGTTCTATGGGACTCGCAGAGCCTGTCGGCCCTGGGCGCGGTATTCCCGCGCACGATCGCGGTGCTGATGATCCTGTGCTGCGCCCTGCTGATCGGTCGGAACCTGCTGCGCAAGCCTGGAATGAAGGCCGGCGAAACCGCCAACCCCGAGTCGACGCCGCGGCGCCTCCTGCTGGTCGCCACCATGGTCGGCTGGGCCATTCTGATGCCGAAGCTCGGTCTTTTCGTCTCCAGCCTGCTCGGCTTCGTGGCGCTGTTGTGCATAGCCGAATATGATCGCTGGTCGGTGAAACGCGGCGCCATCTATGGCGCGGTCGCCCTCGGCACGGTCGCCGTATTCTACTTCCTGCTGAGGGACGTTCTGCTGATCTCGCTGCCCAAGGGCCTGCTGTTCTGACCGGCCCCGGTCTTCAACCGCCGTTATATCGAGGAGTTGTCATGTCCAGTCACCGCATTGCCGTCATCCCCGGCGATGGCATCGGCAAGGAGGTCGTTCCGGAGGGAATCCGCGTCCTCGAAGCCGCCGGCCGGCGTTTCGGCATCTCCTTCACCTGGGATCAGTTCGACTGGAGCTGCGACTATTACCTCAAGCATGGCCGGATGATGCCGGAGGACTGGAAGCGGCAGATCGGCGGCCATGATGCGATCTTCTTCGGCGCCGTCGGCTGGCCGGAGAAGGTGCCGGACCATGTTTCGCTTTGGGGCCTGCTTATCCCCTGGCGGCGCGAATTCGACCAATATGTCAACCTCCGTCCGGTGCGGCTGATGCCGGGCATTCCATCGCCGCTGGCCAATCGCAAACCGGGCGACATCGATTTCTATGTCGTGCGGGAAAATACCGAAGGCGAGTATTCCTCGATCGGCGGCAAGATGTTTCCCGGCACCGACCGGGAATTCGTCATCCAGGAAACGGTTCTGACCCGTACCGGCACCGACCGCATCCTCAAATTCGCCTTCGATCTGGCACGCAGCCGGCCGAAAAAGCATCTGACTGCCGCAACCAAATCGAACGGCATCTCGATCACCATGCCGTACTGGGACGACCGCCTGGCCGAAATGGGCAAGGCTTATCCGGATGTGCGGGTCGACAAGTATCACATCGATATCCTGACCGCGCATTTCGTCCAGCATCCGGACTGGTTCGACGTGGTGGTCGGCTCGAACCTGTTCGGCGATATTCTGTCCGATCTCGGCCCGGCCTGCACCGGCACCATCGGCATCGCGCCATCGGCCAATCTCAATCCGGAAGGCAAATTCCCGTCGCTGTTCGAGCCGGTGCACGGCTCGGCCCCCGATATTGCCGGCAAAGGCATTGCCAATCCGATCGGCCAGATCTGGTGCGGCGCCATGATGCTGGAGCATCTTGGACACAAGGCGGCGGCGGATGCAGTGATGGCGGCAATCGAACAGGCGCTGATGGAGCCGCGTGCGCGCACGCGCGACATCGGTGGCTCCGCCAATACTGCAGATTGCGGCAAGTTCATCGCCGATCTTGTCGCCGGGTGAGGCTGCTGGCCAGGTGAGACTGCGGCGAAATCCGGGCTCCTGCGCCTTATTCTCCAGGGGATGGGGTGTAACGGGCAGGGACGCTATTTTCTGCCGTTGTCACCCGCCATCTCCTGCTGGATGGCCCGCGATAAGGCGAACAGCCTTTGCTCGATGAGCCGCGGCTGCTCGCAGATGGCCGGCAGAAGTCTCTGGCGGTCGTCGAAAATCCGGGCGTCCCAATCCAACTGCTGCTGCAGATCGGCGCGTTGCGCCGCCACCGCCGGATCGGTTGAGTTGGCATCCAGATCGCCCAGCCTGTCCCAGCCATCCTGGATGCGCTTTGCCAGGGCCTCTTGCCGGTGATTGAAATTCTTGATCCCGCGAATGATCGATCGGCGCTCGGCGCTCATCGTATCGAACAGGCCGGAGAAGACCTGGGTCATGATCTTGCTGCGCTCGTCATCCCGGTATCCGATGGCGAAACGGTGGATTTCATCGAGCGCCTGGTCCTGCGGCACCCGGCGCGGCGCAACCTGTTCGACAACCTTGGCGACAGCCGGAATCTCGTGCCAGGAATTCTCGAATGCATTTGGGTCCGGGCCGGCCCACATCGAGCCGACCGATATCTCGGCGCGCAGCGGTTGTTCGCATGGCCAGTCGCCCGCTTGCCCGGCCGCGCCCGGAGGCGGATCGCTCTGGCCCGGCAATCCGGCACCCATCGATTTGTCCGCGGCAATGCCGATTGCAAGAATGGCGGCAAGGCCAAGCAGATATCCGTGTCGTTGCATCGCTGATCTCCTCATGCCGCACCGCCGGCGCGGACGCGGGCGATTACGCCGCGCGATGGGTCATAGGCGATGATGGCGCCTGTGATGAAGACGGCAAGAAAGCCGATCACTGCAGCGGCCGAGATCGTGTCGAAGCGGCCATAGAGCAGGAAACGGTTCAATTCGACCGCGTAAGTGAATGGATTGAGGTTGCAGATGTCCCGCAGCAGGGGGCTGGCCTCCTCGACCTTCCAGAGCGGATAGAGCGCGGAGGAGGCGAAGAACATCGGGAAAATGACGAAATTCATCACGCCGGCGAAATTCTCGAGCTGGCGGATCACCGAGGATAGCAGCAGCCCCAGCGACCCCAGCATCAGGCCGGACAGGATCAAGGCCGGCAGCACGGTCAGATAGCCGAGCAGCGGCGGGCTGATCCCGTACAGGCGGGCGATCAGCAGGAAGACATAAACCTGCGCCAGCGACAGCAGCGTGCCAGCCGATAGTTTCGACAGCAGCAGGAACCAGCGGGGCATCGGGCTGGTCAACAGCACCCGCATGCTGCCCATCTCGCGGTCGTATACCATCGACAGCGAGCTTTGCATGCCGTTGAAAAGCTGGATCATGGCGATCAGGCCGGGAACGATATATTCATCATACAGGATATAGGTCTCGTAGGGCGGGATGATGGAAACGCCGAGAACCGAGCGGAAACCGGCGGCGAAGACGAACAGCCAGATCAGCGGCCGCACCAGGGCCGCGATGAAGCGGCTGCGCTGATGGAAAAAGCGCAGGCTTTCTCGCCAGAGGATGCCGTAGAAGCAGCGATACCAAGCCTGCACAGTCATGCGGCTGCCTCGGTGATATGGCGGAATGCCTCGTTCAGGCCGCTGGCTCCGATGCTGGCGACGATATCCTTTGCGCGGCCCTGCCGCAGGATGCGGCCCCGATGCAGGATGATCGTCAGGTCGTCGGGCCGTACTTCGTCGATCAAATGGGTTGCCCATAGCACGGTCAGCCCGCGGTCGCGGACCAGTCCGCGCACATCGGCGAGAATATCGGCCCTCCTGCGGACATCGAGGCCGACGGTCGCTTCGTCGCAAAGCAGCAGGCTCGGCCGGTGGATCAAGGCGCGCACGATTTCGACGCGCCGCGACTCGCCGCCGGAGAAACCGCGTATCTTGCGGTCGGCATCCTTGATCAGGCCTACCCGTGTCAGCTCTTCCTCGATCCGCTGTCGCGCAATTCTCCGCGACAGGCCGTGCAGCGCGGCATGATAAAGCAGGTTCTGGCGCGCCGTCAGGTCGGGATCGACGGCGCGCTGCTGGAAGACTGCGCCGATCCGCGCCAGAGCCTGCGAACTCTCCTTGCGCAGATCGTGGCCGAAGACATGGATGCTGCCCTGCTGGGCGGCGTAAAGGCGCGTGATCAGCGAGAATAAAGTGGTCTTGCCGGCGCCATTCTGCCCGAGCAGGACGGCGAATCCGTGCGCCGGTATCGAAACGGCGATGTCGTCCAAAATCGCCCGCCCGGCGATCCGATGGCTCAACCTCCTGACATCCAGGGCAGACGGTTCCGGCTTCAGCTCGTCTGTTACGGCCTCGCTCGGCATATTCACCGCAACCTGCATGATCAGCGGATCACCAGCCCCCAGGGCAACTCGCCCACGGGGATGGAGCGGATAACTTTGAGACTGGCAACGTCGATGACGGAGACGTCATTCGACTCCCCATTGGCGCTGAGAAGGAGCTTGCCGTCCGGCGTCAGATCGGTGTGCCAGACGCGCTGGCCCACCAGAAGATAGTCCTTGACGTCGAAGGTCGATGCGTCGACCACGGCGATGCGATTGGCCGGCCCGAGCGAAATGAAGGCCAGCTTGCCGTCTGCAGTGATCGAGATGCCGACCGGCTGTATCGTCTCCTTTCTGACGCCCTGAATGGCAAAGCTGATCTTTTTCTCGAGCTTCCGGCTGGCGACGTCGATCACGCTGACAGTGCCGCCCACCTCGGAGGAGACCCAGACATGTTTTCCGTCCGGGGTGAATTCGGCATAGCGGGGCCGTGTGTCGACCAGAACGCTGTCGACCAGTTCATGAGTGCCGGTATCGATGAAGTGGGCCATGCTGGTGGTTTCCGAGGTCGCCACCAGCCACTTGCCATCGGGGCTGACCGCCATGCCTTCGGGTTCCACGCCGACGGGAATTTCGGTGGTGACGACACCCTGCTTGAGATCGAGCACGCTGACCATGTTATTGTCTTCGTTGGCGATGTAGAGCAGCCTGCCGTCGCCGGAGCGCGTGAACAATTCCGGATCCGGTCCGCTCGGCAGTATCTGCACCACCTGTTGCGAATCGGCGTCCATGACCTCGATGTGGTCGGCGTCGCTGGTGCAGATATAGATCAGTTTCCGGTCCTTGCTGATGGTAATGCCGCGCGGTCGCTCGCCGACGGGGACGGTCGCCGTGACCGCCATTTTGTCGGTGTCGATCACGCTGACGGTATTGCTTTTCTCGTTCGAGACGAAAGCCGTGAAGGCATTGGCCTCGGCCAGCGGTGCGGAGGCCATGAGCAGCAGAGCGGCGGCGGTCCATAATCCAGCGTGTCTGACCATCTGGCGTCCCTCCTCGTCAGGCTTATTCATTCAATCGGCATTGCGAATCCGGCTTGTCGTATCCCAGGGTGTCGAGCGGGGTGCGCTCGTGCAGAAAGCCGGCCTGCGGCGAGACCGAAACCAGCATCAGCGGCGAGGTCAGCAGTATCGGCTGGCGGAGCTGCTGATTCCATTTGCGAAACGTCAGCGCCTGGCCCTTGAAGGCGGCCAGCTCGAAATTGTCAGACAACATGTAGGTGCGTATCGCCGCAGAATCACCTGCCTTGGTGCGCGCCACAGCCTCGCCGATGGCGCGCACGGCCTGCCAGCCGGCGTAGTCCCGCTCCAGCATCCAGCGGCCGAACCGACGAATGAAGCGGCGCTGCAATTGCGTGCCGCCCCATTGTTCCAGGCTGCGATGCCAGGCGGCCGGGATCAGGCCCTGGCTGCCGACAACCGGGCGAGGGTCCCAGGTGCGATAGGGCAGGTATTCCCCGAACACTTCGCTTTCGTCGGCAACGACCAGCACGTCGTAATCCACTAGCCGCTGGGTCAGCTTGTTCATCTGCTCTCGAATCTGCTGCTCGCCGGTATCGGTGCGCCGCGAGCCGGCCTTGAACGCATAGACCCGTTCCTCGACGATCTTGGCGCGATAGCGTTTGGCAGAGCGGCGGATGGCATCGGCAAAGGCCTTGTCCGGCGGATTGCTTCCGGAAATCAGAACCCATTTCATCCATTTTTTCGTGACCAGATACTGCGCCAGCGCATCGGCCTTCATGGCGTAGCTGGGTGCGATGTTGAAAATATTGGGGCGGCAATCCCTCTGCCGCAGCGCATCGTCTGCGGCCCGCACGTTCAGGATGACCGCACCCTTCATCTCGGCGAGATCGGCAAGGGCAAGGAGGCGATCGGCGGTCAGGTCGGCGAGGAAGAATTTGACGCCGGACTCGATCAGGTCGCTGGCTGCCCCCCGCAGGTCTCCGCCCTGCGGAACCGTCTTTTCCACGAGAGAAAAGTTTTGATTCAGGAATCGCCCGGTCGTGTTGTTGTCCTCGATCGCCAGTTTCGCCCCTGCCAGGCCTTTGTCCCTGGCGACGACTTCGACCAGGGACAGCGGTGGCGGTTCGGCGATCGCCTCGGAAAAATAGGCGACCGGCACCTCCAGCTTCGCCGCTGCCGCCGCGGCGCCGGCAAGGGCGGAGCCGACCACCGTCATGAGCGCGGCCAAAAGCAGCCGAAGCAACAGCACGTCAGGGCGCGGATCGCTCATCTGCTCCGCCTGAAACGGTTCTCTGTTGGAAAATTCTAAGAATCGGCACCAGGCGCGGCAAGCGCGCCAGGGAAAGTTGAGACCAAAGTACAATATTGACCATACTGCAAAAGGAATATGCCAAATCGTAACGGCGCTCCGCCTCGCTTCGCGGCAGACGCGAATTGCCGTGCGTGTCGTGCGCGCGACAACTCTGTCCCCGGAGGTCTGTTCCCGGCGACAAGCAACACGGGCGGAAACATCGGGAGGATACCGCGTTGTTCCTCTCTCGGATTGTCCAGCCAAATATTCCCTTGGCGCTGACGGCCGGCTTCGTCGCGCTATCGACGATATCTGCGCCGCCTGCCCATGCCGCATCGTCACCCGAAGCGCTGGCGGTCCGGCAGGTCGTGCCGGGTATCTTCGTCCATCGCGGCCTGCACGAGGAAGCGACGCCCGGCAACGTGGGCGGCATCGCCAATATCGGCTTCATCGTCGGCCGTGATTCCGTCGGCGTCATCGATACCGGCGGCAGTTTTCAGGAAGGGCAGGCTCTGCTGGCGGCGATCCGCCGGATTACGGATTTGCCGATCCGTTATGTCATCAACACCCATTTCCACCCGGATCACGTGCTGGGCAACGCCGCTTTCGTCGGACAGGCAACGGAATTCGTGGCGCATGAAAGATTGCCGCGTGCCCTGGCCGCGCGGGGAAACAGCTATCTCAGGCATCTGAATGAGGCGCTGGGCGTGGCGGCGGAAGGCACCCGGATCGTGCAGCCGGAGCATCTGATCGTGAAGCAGCAGACGATCGATCTCGGCGGCCGGCAGTTGCTGCTCACCGCCTATCCGCCTGCGCATACCGACGCGGATCTTACCGTTTTGGATCTTGAAACCAGAACGCTGTTCGCCGGCGACCTTGTCTTCCTGGAGCGTATTCCCGTGGTCGATGGCTCCATCCTCGGTTGGCTGAAGGTCATCGGGCAGTTGAAGGGCATCGAAGCGGATCGGGTGGTGCCAGGTCATGGTCCGCCGGTAGCGGATTGGCCGTCGGCGATTCTGGATGAGGAACGCTATCTCGATCTGATCGTTCACCGGACACGTGAAATCCTCTCTTCCGGCGGCAGTCTGGAGCAGGCCGTGCGGCAGGCCGGTACGGAAGAAAGAGCGCGCTGGCTGCTGTTTGACGATTACAACGCCCGCAATGTCGCAGCGGCCTATACCGAACTGGAATGGGAATGACGGGCGAAAGGAGATGGTGATGCCAAAAGCATTGCGCTTTCTGCTGACGATAGCAGCCATTGCGCTATTTGCCGCTACCGCCAGCGCCGAATACGACGATCCATGGTCCGACTTGCAGGAGGCCATCTTTCCCGGCAAGACCATTGCCGACGGCGCGGCCTTCATGCGGCTTGCGGCACCCGAGCGCGCCTATGACGCCGCCGTGGTGCCGGTCGATGTCGCCTTCGATAAGGCACGCTTGCCGGCAGCGGTGCGGTCGCTGACCCTGATTGTCGATAAGAATCCCGCGCCGGTTGCCGCCGTCTTCCATTTCACGGACCAGGTGGCAAACCCGTCTATCGGCATTCGGCTCAGGATCGATCAATACACCAACCTGCATGCCGTGGCGGAGACAGCCGATGGCCGGCTCTACGGCGTGGCCAAATTCGTCAAGGCAGCCGGCGGTTGTTCGGCGCCGGCAACGAAGTCTCCGGAAGAAGCCCGCGCGCATAAGGGGCAGATGAAGCTTAAGACGCTGCAGCAGGCTTTTGCATCGCGGTTCAACCGGATGGAACTCATGATCAGGCATCCGAATAATTCAGGGCTGCAGATGGATCCATTAACCCGCTATTACGTGCCGGCGGATTTTGTCCAGAAGATTGATATCAGCCTCGCGGGAAAGCCGGTCCTCTCCGTCGAGGGCAACATCTCGATCAGCGAGAACCCGGCCATTCAGTTCTGGCTGAAATCTGGGGCGGCCGGTGATCTGAAGGTGGAGGCGGAGGATTCCAGCGGCCGGAAATTCGATGCGACCTGGCCGCTGCCCCTGGCCAGTTGAGCTTGGGCAAGGGCCTGTGCGGCGGATCAGAAGCAGCGGAAATCCGCTTCGATTTGGGCGAGACGGAGATCGTCGACGATCTTCCTGAGCATCGGCATGCTGCGGAACATCGAGGTATTGTCGCCAGAAACCCCGCTCATCCGAATGATGGTGTCGGCCCGTTCGTATGTCTCGTAAGGGATGATGGAGGCGACGGTGTCGATGCTGCAGGAGCAGCGCCGCAGATTATCCTGGGTTTCGCCATTGGCTGCCATGCAGCCGATCACGTAATCGGCGACCGCCTCGGTGGGATAGTTGTTGGCTCTTGCCTCGCCCTGCCAGGTTGCCACAAGGAGAAGCGCTGAGATCAAAAGGAGGCGTATCGGGAATTGACGCATGTAGCGGCCCTCCAGCAGTCGGAAATGCCCGATCCCGGTCAAGAAATCACGCCGAACGATCATGGTCAATCGGCATTCCGGCCAAGGCGGCCCTGCGCTGGCGACCACAATGGTGCCGGCAGGAGAAGGAAATGGTAGTGATTTCTACCAGGCTGACAGCTTCTCTATTGACGGCCATTGCTGCCTATACCGGCTATGCAATTCCCGGCGAGCCCCCCTCGATCACAGTTTTGCCACATGACGATCTCGCCCGGCAGGTCTGCGGCCAGCCTTGCGCGGTACTGGGCTTCACCAGGGCCGATGGCGAAATCCTGCTGGATCAGGCGCTGGATATTGATCGTGATCCGGTGGCTACCAGTATCCTGGTGCATGAAATGACGCATTTCCTGCAGATCAGAAGTGCGTCCACCCCGGAAATCCTGGATTGTCAATCCTGGCGTAAGCGGGAGCGCGAGGCTTACGACGTACAGGTGCACTGGCTTCGCGACACCGCACCGTCGATGGCGGCCTTTGCCGTGGAAATGCGGCGTCTTGCCTGGAAAAATGTCGTGCCGCCTTGCCCGAAAACGGCTCGGGCACCGGCCGATATCCGCTGATCTTCCGCAATGCGTCCGCTAGCTGTTTGTCTTATGCGCGACATGCCAGTGCTGATTGAAGCGAGTAAAGTTGATCCAAAGAATGAGGCCTTCCCGCGCTGCTGCCCATGTTTTCTTCTGGCATACCGTTCGACTAATTCTAATATAGGAATACGGCTATCGAGCCGGCTTGAGACTTCGTCACGCAACACACCTCCCGGGAGGATGTCATGAAGACTTGGAAGTCCCCGCGTGTCCGTGAAATTTGCGTCGGCATGGAAATCAACAGCTACGCCTGCGCACGGATATAGCCTCTGACCTTCCGCCGCGCGGCGAGCAGGGCAGCCTTACTGCGACGAATCAAGGCAGATTGGTCATGGAAGTGGTGGTTCTCGGCTCTGCCGCCGGTGGAGGTTTTCCGCAATGGAATTGTAACGCCGCTACCAGCGCCGGTATGCGCGAGGGACGCATGCGGGCGAGGGCGCGTACCCAAGTATCTCTTGCCGTCAGCGCGGATGGCGAGCGCTGGCTGCTGCTGAATGCCTCCCCCGACTTCCGGCAGCAGGTCGCGCAAACGCAATGCCTGTGGCCGAAAGCGGCGCCGCGGCATTCTCCGGTCGAGGCCGTTCTTTTGACGGGAGCGGAAATCGATCAGGTGGCAGGGCTTTTGTCGATGCGGGAAAGCCAGCCTTTCACCCTGTGGGCGACCGAACGCGTCCATAGCCTGCTGGCCGAGAATCCGATCTTCTCGGCCTTGAATCCGGCCTATGTCGGGCGGCGCTCCTTCGCTCTCTCTACCCCGTTCGAAATCACCGGCGCCAATGGCACGATGAACCTGATGGCGACGGCCTACGCCGTGCCAGGGAAGGTGCCGCTATTCCTGGAAGGTCGGCATGCCGAGAATCTTGCCGGCGGACCGGAAGATACGATCGGCGTGGAAATTTCGGGCGGCGGCGGGTCGTTCCACTATATTCCCGGCTGCGCCCGGATGACGCAGGCCCTGCGGCAGCGGCTGCGTGACGCAGCGCTGGTCTTCTTCGATGGCACCCTCTGGTCCGACGATGAACTCATCAAGCTCGAGATCAGTTCAAAAACCGGGCAGCGCATGGGCCATATGAGCATCAGTGGCGAAGGCGGCACTATCGCCGCCTTCGCGAATCTCGGCGTGCGACGGAAGATTCTCGTCCACATCAATACGACCAACCCTATCCTTGATGAGGATTCGAAAGAAAGAAGGATTCTCGCATCGCACGGCTGGGAAGTAGGCGAGGACGGCATGAGGATAAGCCTGTGACGGAGGCCATGAGCCCAGAAGGGTTGGAGAAGGCGCTTCGTGCCATCGGAGAGGAGCGTTATCACAACCGGCATCCGTTTCATCGTCTGCTCCACGGCGGCAAGCTCGACCGCGGACAAGTTCAGGCCTGGGCGCTCAACCGCTATTATTATCAATCCATCATCCCGATGAAGGATGCCGCCATCATCTCGCGCTCCGCCGATCCGGAGTTCAGGCGCGCATGGCGGCAGCGGATTATAGACCATGATGGGACTGAGTCGGGCGAGGGCGGGGTCGAGCGATGGCTGCGCCTGACCGATGCCCTGGGCTTTGAGCGGGATTATGTGATGTCAGGGAGCGGCCTGCTGCCGGGAACGCGGTTTGCCGTCGATGCCTATCTGCATTTCGTCCGCGAAAGGAGCCTGCTGGAGGCGGTTGCGTCATCCCTGACCGAGCTTTTTGCTCCCACCATCATCGCCGAGAGGATGGCGGGAATGCTGGCCAATTACGCCTTCATCGATTCGAAGGCGCTGTCGTATTTCGACAAGCGTCTGCATCAGGCGCCGCGCGATGCGAATTTCGCGCTCGATCATGTCAAGCGAGAGGCGCGCACGCCGGAGCAGCAAAAGCTGGTGATGGGTGCCTTGACCTTCAAATGTGATCTGCTCTGGGCGCAGCTCGATGCGCTTTATCATGCTTATGTCGCGCCTGGGCATGTGCCGCCCGGAGCCTTCAAGGCGGATGCGGATGGATAAATCAGGCGCGGCAGCACTGGGCATTCTGGGGCCGACAAGCTGCCCCAGGCTGGCGGCCGGTGTGCGCCTGACCTTCGATCGTACGCGCGAGAACTGGATCCTGCTGGCGCCAGAGCGCGTCTTCATGCTGGACGAGGTGTCGCTGGAGATCGTGCAAAAATGCGATGGCGCCACCAGTCTGGCGATGATTGTCGATGATCTGGCGCGGAATTACAGTGCTGATCGCGATGAAATCGAGCTCGATGTCCGTAAACTGCTGCAGGATTTGCTCGACAAGAAGGTCATGGCGATATGACCGATATGGCCAACCCGGTGCCGCCGCTTGCCATCCTGCTGGAACTGACGCATCGCTGCCCGCTGCAATGCCTGTATTGCTCCAACCCGCTGCAGCTGCGCGGCGCAAGCGCGGAACTGACGACGCAGGATTGGTTCCGCGTGCTAGATCAGGCCGCGGATCTCGGAATATTGCAGGTCCACTTCTCCGGCGGCGAGCCTGCGGCGCGCCGCGATCTTACGATCCTCGTCGCGCATGCCCGGGAGCGCGGCCTCTATTCGAATCTGATTACCTCAGGGATCGCTATCACCCGCGACAGGCTTGCGGAACTGGCGAAAGCGGGGCTCGATCACGTGCAGCTCAGTTTTCAGGACACCGATCCGGAGTCGGCGGAAAGGATCAACAATTATCCCGGTTCGCAGAATAGGAAGCTGGAGTTCGCCCGCTGGGTACGCGACCTTTCGTTGCCGCTCACCGTCAATGCGGTGGTGCACCGCCAGAATATAGCGCGCGTCGAGGCCATGATCGAACTGGCCCTGGAATTGGGCGCTGCACGGGTCGAGGTCGCGCATGTGCAGTATTATGGCTGGGCCCTGCTCAATCGGGACGCATTGATGCCGAGTCTGGATCAGTTGCGGGAGGCGACCCGAAAGGTGGAGGCGGCGCGGCAGCGGCTGCGTGGCCGGATCGTCATCGACTACGTCATCCCCGATTATTACGCGCGTCAGCCGAAGGCCTGCATGGGCGGCTGGGGGCGACAGTTCCTGAATGTCACGCCGGATGGCAAGGTGCTGCCCTGCCACGCGGCGGAAACGATCCCGGATATGGAGTTCGACTCGGTGAAAGATGCGCCGCTCGCCGAGATTTGGCGGAACTCGGACGCGTTCAGGCGCTTCCGAGGGGTCGACTGGATGCCGGAGCCCTGCCGGAGCTGCGACCAACGGGAAGTCGACTGGGGCGGCTGCCGCTGCCAAGCGCTGGCAGTCACCGGTTCCGCGGCGGCTACGGACCCGGCTTGCGCCTTATCGCCATGGAACGGGACGCTTCGTCAGATGGCGTTTGACGCGTCGGCAGTGCCGGTGCCGACATTGCGCTATCGCAGGATAAAACAACCGGCGAGCGCATCCGCATAAGTGCTCCATCCTGTGTTGTCGGGCCACTTCCGTGACGGCGACAATACTCCATCTGCAAACGACAATACTGTTCAGTATTTGATGCAACTCGCGGAGCATTTTTATTGGCTCTGTTGAGTTTGTACCAAAGGACAATGGCCTGCCTGGCATTTGTCGATTACGACAAATACACGCATGTCTCGTTGCTGTCCGCCATCGGCTTCGTTCGCGGATCTGTGAGAGCCGCGGACAGAGCCGGCGTTGATTGAATGGGTACCTGCGGTGCAGGGCTCGATCGACGAAGACAGCGACGGCCAGGTAATCGGATCGGCAAGTAAGAACGCAAACGGGCCCGAGTACCCGATCCCCTTGGGTGAGGAAACGGAGGAAACCATGGCAAGATCAATGCCCAAATCCGGATTTGTCTTGACTGTAGCGAGCGCTGTATCGCTATGGGCCGTCGGAGCCCAGGCGAACGACGACCTGATTAAGATGGAGAAGGATGCCAAGCAATGGGTGATGCCGCTGGGCAACTATGCCGGCAACCGCTACAGCAGCCTCAATCAAATCAACAAGACCAATGTCAATAAACTGCAGGTGGCCTGGACGTTCTCGACCGGCGTTCTGCGCGGCCACGAAGGTGGTCCGCTTGTCATCGGGAACATGATGTACGTGCACGCCCCTTTCCCGAACACCGTCTTTGCCCTCGATCTCAATAAGAACGGCCAGATCGTCTGGAAGTATGAGCCGAGCCAGGATCCCAACGTGATCCCGGTTATGTGCTGCGACACCGTCAATCGCGGGGTGGCCTATGGCGACGGCAAGATCTTTTTGCACCAGGCGGACACCAAGCTGGTCGCACTGGATGCGAAAACCGGCAAAGTGGTCTGGAGCGTCACCGATGGCGACCCCAGCAAGGGAGAGACCGGAACTTCCGCACCGATCGTCATCAAGGATAAGGTGCTGATCGGCAACAGCGGCGGCGAATTCGGCGTGCGCGGCAAGGTGACCGCCTACAACATGAAGGACGGCAAGGTAGCCTGGACCGCCTATTCCATGGGGCCGGATTCCGATGTGCTGGTCGATCCCGAAAAGACGATGTCGATGGGCAAGCCGATCGGCAGCGATTCCAGCCTGAAAACCTGGCAGGGCGATCAGTGGAAGATCGGCGGCGGCGCGACCTGGGGCTGGATGTCCTACGATCCGCAGCTGAACCTGGTCTATTACGGTTCTGGCAATCCCAGCACATGGAACCCGGTGCAGCGCCCGGGCGACAACAAATGGTCGATGACGATCTTCGCGCGTGATGCCGATACCGGCATGGCGAAATGGGTCTACCAGATGACGCCCCATGATGAATGGGACTATGACGGCGTCAACGAAATGCAGCTGGTCGATCAGAAGATCAACGGCCAGGATCGCAAGCTGCTGGTGCATTTCGACCGCAACGGCTTCGGCTATACGCTGGACCGGACGAGCGGCGAATTGCTCGTGGCCGAGAAATTCGATCCTGCCGTCAATTGGGCAACCAAGGTCGACCTGAAGACCGGCCTGCCGCAACGGGTGAAGCAGTACTCGACCGAAGCGGGCGGCGAGGACAAGAACACCAAGGATATCTGCCCGGCGGCCTTGGGGTCGAAGGACCAGCAACCTTCGGCCTTCTCGCCGCAAACCGGCCTGTTCTACGTGCCGACCAATCACGTCTGCATGGATTACGAGCCGTTCAAGGTCGCCTATACGGCCGGTCAGCCTTATGTCGGTGCCACATTGAGCATGTATCCGCCGAAGGGCGACAATCACCTGGGCAATTTCATCGCCTGGGATGCCACGGCCGGCAAGATCAAGTGGTCGATCCCCGAGCCATTCTCGGTCTGGAGCGGCGCCCTGGCGACGGCGGGCGGCGTGGTCTTCTACGGGACGTTGGAGGGGTATCTGAAGGCGGTTGATGCCGAGACGGGCAAGGAGCTTTATCGGTTCAAGACGCCGTCGGGAATTATCGGCAACGTCAACACCTACGAACATAACGGCAAGCAGTATGTGGCCGTGCTTTCCGGAATCGGCGGCTGGGCCGGCATCGGCATGGCGGCCGGTCTGACCGAAGATACCGCGGGCCTTGGTGCGGTCGGCGCCTATAAAGCGCTGTCCCAATACACGGCCCTGGGCGGAACCATGACAGTCTTCTCCCTCCCTGAGTAACTCCGGTATAGCGGGCGAGGAGGCTCTTTGCCTCCTCGCTTCTTTTTAAGGAGAGGAAACGGCTCGAGAAGGAGAGTCTTTGAATGCGTCTTCCTGAAGCCAGAATAATCGCCGTGATATTGACGTTGACCACCGCGGCCATCTGCTCGATGCCAACCGCGGCCGAGACACAAGAAAAAGCCGCGACCACATCCCGACCTGCCGATGGCGGAGACAGGCCATACCGCATTGGCGCGGATGGCAAGGTGGATTGGGCGGTATTCAACGGCTTCAGGCGTTACAACAGCATCTGCAATACCTGTCACGGCCCGGACGGTGCCGGCAGCAGCTTCGCTCCGGCGCTGGTCGATTCCCTGAAACGCCTCAGCTACGACCAGTTTCTGGAAATCGTGGTCAACGGCAAGGAGGAGGTGAATACGGCCGCTGAGAAAAAGATGCCGATGTTCGGCACGAACCCGAATGTGATGTGCTATATCGACGACATATACGCCTATTTGAAGGCGCGCTCCGATGGTGCGTTGGGACGTGGCCGCCCGCCTAAGCACGAGGACAAGCCGGCCGAAGCGGCCGAGGCGGAGAAGTCCTGTATGGGCGGCTAGGATGCTGTCCTCGCGGATACTGCCCGACCTGGCGGCTGCCATACTGCTGATCGCTTGGCCTCTGTCCGCCGCATATGGCGGCGAACGGGCGGAGGCCGTGGACCATTCGGCGCTGCGGGTATGTTCCGACCCTGGCAATATGCCCTTCTCCAATACCAAGGGCGAGGGTTTCGAGAACAAGATCGCCGAGCTGTTTGCGCAGAAGCTCGGGGTGCCGGTGCATTACACCTGGTTTCCGCAGGCAACGGGATTCCTGCGCAATACATTGCGGGCGCGTCGCTGCGACCTTGTCATGGGGATCGTCAGCGGGGCCGAACTGGCCCAGAGCACCAACCCTTATTATCGCTCGTCCTATGTCATGGTCACGCGCACGGAAGACCATATCGACGTCGATCGCATCGAGGATCTGCGCGATACCTCGCACAGGGTCGGACTGATCGCCGGCACGCCGCCCGCCTATATCGTGGCCAATAGCGACCTGATGGCACGGGCCAGGCCGTACGATCTGATGGTCGATACGCGCTTCGATTCGCCCAGCCGGCGGATGATCCAGGACCTGGTCGACAAGAAAATCGATGTGGCTCTGCTATGGGGGCCATTGGGCGGCTATTTCGCCTCCCAGCATGGCGATGCCCTGGCGGTGAAGCCGCTGCTGAAGGAGCCGAAGACGGTTCGGATGGATTACTATATCACCATGGGAGTCCGTCCGGGCGAAACCCGGTGGAAGCAGGAGATCAACAAACTCATCGGCGAGAATCGCGAGGCGATTTCCAAGATCCTCCATGGCTACCATGTCCCGCTGCTCGATGCGCAGGGCCGGCCTATCCCCTGAATGCGCAACGCCGCTGGGGAGCATGGCGGCTATCCTGATCCTTACCTGCCTTTGCGGCCTGCGCGCCCAGGCGGCGGCCCCGGAGCCGGAAGGCTATCGGATGGGAGATTATCGCGGCGAGTTGCCGGCGACGCTACGGGGCGCGACGGTACTCGACGCCCAAGGGCTTTATCACATGATGACGACCGAGCCGGTCATCCTGATCGACGTCTTTCCGCAGCCGCCGCGCCCGGAGGGCCTGCCGCAGGCCACGCTTTGGCATCCGCCGGTTCGCCAGGACATTCCAGGCAGCATTTGGCTGGCCAATACCGGCTATGGCGGCCTGAACGATGAGATGGCGGCGTATTTCAGTACCGCATTGGAGAAGTTGAGCCTGGGAGACCGGGAGCGAAAACTGGTGTTCTACTGCGATGCCAATTGCTGGATGTCATGGAATGCGGCCAAACGTGCTGCGGAACTCGGCTATCGCGGGGTGTACTGGTTTCCCGGCGGCGTCCAGGACTGGATCGATGCCGGCTATCCGGTTCTGCCGAACGCGCCGCTGCCGGTGAAGTGAGGTCGGGTCTTGCGCTTCCTCACGGGATTGCCGGCCCGTTCAGATTGAGGCAGCTTTTGGCCGTCTGACGCAGTTCCGCGACCGCCTTGCGCACCGCCGACTCTGCCCCCAGCCGCTCATTCGGCGGCGGCAATATCCGCTCGGCGATAAGGCGGCCTTCGTGTGGCGAAATCACCACCACCCGGTTCGACAGAAACGCTGCCTCGTTCAGATCATGAGTGACGAGCAATGTCGTCGGCCGGTGCTTCTGCCAATAGGCGTTCAGCAGTTCATGCAGGCGGCCGGCAAGGGGCGCGTCCAGCGACAGGAAAGGCTCGTCCAGCAGCAGAAGGTCGGGCTTCGACAGCAGCGCCCGGGCGAAGGCGACGCGCCGCTGCATGCCGCCGGAAAGCTGTCCGGGAAACGCCTCGGCGCAGGACGCCAGTTCGACGGCGGCAAGCAGATCCAGGGCCGCGGTCTGCGATCCCGGCGGCGCAATCAGGAGCAGATTGTCCAGTACCGTCCGCCAAGGCACCAGCCGCGGCTCCTGGAAGACGAAGCCAAGGCGGCGCGGCGCGCCCTGCGGCCAGTCTATCCGACCAGAATAGTGGATATTGAGGCCGGCAATGATCCGCAGCAGCGTCGTCTTGCCGGCCCCGGAAGGCCCGACGAGGCTGACGAATTCCCCCGGCGCGACATTCAGATCGACCCCGCGCAGAATCTTGTGTCCATCGGGTGCTGCGAAGCCACAGGAAATACCGCGCAAGCGAAAGCCCGTCATAACCGGCGCCAATGGTTCAAGCTGCGGTCGATCGGCTGCAGGATGCAAGCCTCGATGGCGATGACGACCGCAATGAAGGACATGGCATAGGCAAGAATGCTGGCGATATCGAAGTAATTGAAGAAGGTGCGGATCTGAAAGCCGACGCCGTTCGGCCGGCCCAGCAGTTCGACCATCAGGACGATCTTCCAGGTCAGTGCCAGGCTGGCGCGCGCCGAAGCGAGCAGGCTGGGGGCAAGCTGAGGCAGGATGATATGGACGAGCAGGCGTCGCCTTGGCATGCCGAAGGCGCCGGCCATCTCAAGTAACGAGCGATCCAGCGCTCTGGCACCTTCGCGCATGATGGCCACGACGGTTGGAATCTTGTTGATCGTCACCGCAAGGATCGCGGCAGTTTCGCCCAGACCGAACCAGATGTAGCACAATACGATCGTAACCAGCGCCGGCATATTCAGGGCAATCATCTGCCAGCCTTCGAAGAAGGCGTCGAGCCTTGGCGAGCGGCCGAGCATGATGCCGATGGCCGAACCGAAAATCATCGCGAGCAGGAAGGCGACGGTTACGCGCAGCAAGGTGACGGCAATGTTCACGACCAGACTGCCGTCGATGAAATGGACATAACCGGCGCGCAGCGTGTCCAGAGCGGAGGGGAATATAGCGGGGTCGGCCACCAGCATGGCCACGCCCTGCCAGACCACGAACAGCAGAACGAGCGAGAAAAGGCCGCGCCAGTTAAAGCGGCTATGTCCGCTGACCGTGTCCGCATGCGCTGTCATGGCCGGCGATCCTGCCAGAACGTGCCGGCGGGAAGAGCGTCAAGGTCGGCGACGGCCGCTGGAGTGAATTCGCGCATCAGTTCGAACGTCTTCTCCGCCGCGGCGATGTCGGCGCCTTCATCGCCACTGGGGATGCCCTCCTGATAGCCGTGCCTAAGCAGCGCGAATTCATGGTCGGTCGCCGCCGCCATCATGGGGCGCAATGTCTGCCAGACATCATCCCTTGCCTTCATGGCTTGCTTGGCCTCGCGGGAGGCATCCAGAAACCCGCCGGCCAATGCCGCATGTCGTCCCGCCCAATCCTCATCGAAGACCCAGCCAAGCAGGGGCGGCGGCGTCGTCAGGCCAAGGGCCGGCAGGATATCGGCGATCTTCGCGACGGGCTGCATGCCTTGGTCGGCCAGCCTGGCGGCGAATTGCCAGAAGGTCAGGACGGCGTCGAGGCGCCGGCGGAGTAGAAGCTCGTTCAGCAAGGGCGGTGCGGCAAACTGCACATCCGCCGACGCAGCAAGGTCGAAATCGCCGCTCTTGCGCGCGAAAGCCTGCAGGAGAATCCAGCTCTTGTCGGTTGCGCCGCCGGCGATGCCGAGGCGTCGTCCCTTCAGATCGGATACGGAGCGGATGTCGGCGGACGGATGCGCCATCACGGCGCCGACGGCATTGGAGAAAGGGAAGAAGGTGTATCGGCGGCCGCGCTGGCGCTGTTTGGCCACCCAGAGCCAGTCGGTGACGATGACATCCACCTGTCCGGCCAGCAAGGCGACGCTGGCGGCATCCTTGTCCGCCAATTCCGCCGTTTTCAGGCGGAAGCCGTGTCTCTGGTCGATCTCATCGGCAATGACGGCCATTTCCCATCGGGCCGTGCCGAATTTCAGCACGCCGATGCGAATGACGGGCAGGTCGGCGGCAAAGCCCGGCTCAGCCCGAAGCACACCAACGGACAGCCCGGCGGCAAGCCAGATGGAAGAGCGGATGAAATGTCGGCGCCCTGCACCGCATCTTCCGCCGCCGACGCATTGCGGCGGCGATACGGTGCCGGGCGCCGGCCGTTTTCGGGCAGCCATGTCTTACGCTGCAGCAACCCCCGGCAGCGACGGGATGCCGGGCATCGGTATGAAGCCCGGAATCGTCTTCATCCGATCGATCCAGCGCAGGATGTTGGGATACGGCTTGAGGTCGATGCCGCCCTCTCCGGCCATGGCCGTATAGGGGAAGCAGGCGATATCCCCGATCGTCGGATGGCCGAGTTCCAGGAACTCGCGATCCGCGAGATGGGTATCCAGGATTTTGAACGTGTTCCTGGCGCGCGTCTGCAGGGCGTCGAGATTGAGATCGTAATTGAGGATCTTGACCAGGCGGGCGCCGGCCGCGGCCATCACCTCGTTGCCTCCGGTCGAGAGCCACTGCATGATGCGGCCCATGGCTTCCGGCGAATCCGGGAACCAGGTGTTTGATTTGTCGTATTTGCGCGCGATGTACACCATGATCGCCTGCGCGTCGCGCAGCCTCAGGTCGCCATCCTCGAAGACCGGTATTTCGCCGAATGGATTGAGCTTGAGGAACTTGTCTGCCTTGTGTTCCTTGTTGACGAAGTCCACATCGACCTTGTCGTAGGACACTTTGAGGATATTCAGTAGAAGTCGGATCTTGTAGCAGCTTCCGGAAAGCTCGAAATCATAGAGCTTGATCATCGTATCCTCCTGCTATTTTGCCCATCTCGACCGCTGGGGCCAAGTCAGGCATGTGGGCCAGCCTCAGCCCCGAAGCCGGTCGGCATGGTGCCGAATGTGATCCGGGATGAAGGTCTGGATGAAGTAGTAGCCGTGGTCGTAGCCCGCTTGCCGGCGCACGCGCACATCCTGGCCGGAGCGCCGGCAAGCATCCTCGAAGATGTGAGGATGCAACTGCTCGGCCAGGAACTGGTCCTTGAGACCCTGGTCGATCAGGATCTCGGATGGAAAGCGCTGATGGATGACGAGTTCGCTGGCGTCATACTGCCTCCACTTGGCGTGATCGCTGCCGAGATAGCCGCTGAAGGCCTTTCCCCCCCAAGGGGATTGGATCGGCGCCGCGATCGGGGCGAAGGCGCTGACCGATCGGTAGGCGGAGGGATTCCGCAAGGCACATACAAGGGCGCCATGGCCGCCCATCGAATGACCGAAGATGCCCTGGCGCCCGGGATCGACGGGGAAATGATCGGCGATCAGCTTCGGCAATTCGCGCGTCACATAGGAATACATGCGCCAATTCTTCGACCACGGCGCTTGCGTCGCATCGACGTAAAAGCCGGCGCCAAGGCCAAAATCCCAGGCTTCGCCCTGTCCGGGAATATCGGTGCCACGCGGGCTGGTGTCGCAGGTGACCAGCGCCAGCCCGGCCTCGGCTGCCAGCCGTTGTGCCCCGGCCTTGATCATGAAGGTTTCCTCGGTGCAGCTGAGGCCAGCCAGGTAGTAAAGCACCGGGACCTTGCCGCGGTCTGCCGCCGGCGGCAGGTATATCGAGCAGCGCATATCGACGCCGCATTCCCGTGAGGGATGGCTAAGAAAGATCTGCCAGCCTTCGAAACAGCGATGACGGGAAATTTCCTGCATCGTCACGTCAATAGATCACTACGCTGCGGATCGACGAGCCGGCCTTCATCAGGTCGAAACCCTTGTTGATTTCGTCCAGCGGCATCGTGTGGGTGATCAAGTCGTCGATGTTGATCCTGCCGTCCATGTACCAATCGACGATTTTGGGCACGTCCGTGCGCCCCCGCGCGCCGCCGAAAGCCGAGCCTTTCCAGACGCGGCCGGTCACCAGCTGGAATGGCCGCGTGGAAATCTCCTGTCCGGCGCCGGCAACGCCGATGATGACGGAAATGCCCCAGCCCTTGTGGCAGCATTCCAGCGCCTGGCGCATGGTATGGACATTGCCGATGCATTCGAAGCTGTAATCCGCGCCGCCCTTGGTCAGAGCGACCAGGTGGGCGACCAGGTCGCCGTCGACCTCCTTCGGATTGACGAAATGCGTCATGCCGAATTTTTCGGCGAGGACCTTGCGGGATGGATTGATGTCCACCCCGATGATCATATTGGCGCCGACCATGCGGGCGCCCTGGATGACATTGAGGCCGATGCCGCCCAGTCCGAAAACCACTACATTCGCGCCGGGCTCGACTTTGGCGGTATTGACCACGGCTCCCACGCCGGTGGTGACGCCGCAGCCGATATAGCAGACCTTGTCGAAAGGCGCGTCCTCACGGATCTTCGCCACCGCGATCTCGGGCAGAACCGTGAAGTTCGAGAAAGTCGAGGTCCCCATGTAATGGAGGACCTTGTCGCCGCGATAGGAAAAGCGACTGCTGCCGTCGGGCATGACGCCTTGGCCCTGGGTTGTCCGGATCGCCTGGCAGAGATTGGTCCTGCGGCTTAAGCAGTATTCGCATTGGCGGCATTCCGGGGTGTAGAGCGGAATGACATGATCTCCCTTCTTCACTGACGTCACGCCCGCGCCGATATCGACGACGATGCCGGCGCCTTCATGGCCCAGAATGGCGGGGAAGAGGCCTTCCGGATCTTCGCCCGACAAGGTGAACCAGTCGGTGTGGCAAATGCCCGTTGCCTTGATCTCGACCAGAACCTCGCCGGCCTTCGGGCCTTCCAAATCGACCTCTACAATTTCCAGTGGTTTTTTCGCTGCAAAAGCGATGGCGGCCCGTGTTTTCATCTCGATCCTTCCGTCCCTGTCACACAATGCAGGATGCCGGGCTCAGTCTGCATGCGGACGCGGCCCGGCAGGGCGTCGCTTCCTGCCTCGGATGCTAACGAGAAGAGGCGGTTGTCCGAAATTGGACTTTGGATCGAAGCGATATAGATCGATGAAGCGTTACACATGACAGCTCAGGCCGGTCGTGACAGAAAGAGCCTGACGCCACATGAGGAAACGACGGGGAAGGTGCGATGACGGCAACGGAAGACGGTGCCCTGGAATCGGCTGATCGTGTCGGCAGCATCCTTTGGGGTGTGCAAGAGCATGATCCTGCCGCCGCGCCGAGAGACACTGTATTCCAGCTGCTCGATACGATCCTCCAGCCCGAATGCGAACTCGTCATCCTGTTTTGCTCGCCGCAATTCCACATCGAGGACGTTGCCAATGCGGTGGCCGCCTATGGCGTGACGGCTCGCATCATGGGGTGCACGACGGCGGGCGAGTTGACGCCGCTTGGCCATCGTCACGGCACCATTGTCGGGCTCAGCTTTGCCGCGAAGCATTTCGTCGCCTCCATCAAGGTGATCGAGCAATTGGCCGGTTTCGAAATCGCCGAAGGGCTGGCCGTCGCCCGGGGCCTGCTGGCCGAGCACGAGATTGCCGAGCAGCGCCTGTCGATGCCGCGCAGTTTCTCGATCCTGATCAACGACGGCCTGTCCATGCGCGAGGAGGCCATCGCCAGCGCATTCGGCAATGCGCTTGGCCATGTGCCGCTGGTCGGCGGCTCGGTCGGCAGCCGCCCCTCGATGAACGAGCCGAATATGTTCCTGGACGGCCGGGTACTCAATAATGCTGCGCTGCTGTCGCTGATCGCGACCGATCTGGATTTTCGAGTGTTTCATACCCAGCATTTCGAGCCGCGCGATCAGAAACTGGTCATCACCAAGGCGGACGCAGCAAGACGCATGGTCATGGAGATCAATGCCGAGCCCGCGGGGCAGGAATATGCCAGACTCCTGGGTCTCAAGCGCAGCGAACTCACGCCCGCCATCTTCGCCTCCCATCCCTTGGTTCTGCGTGCCGGCGGCCGCTATTACGCACGCGCCATCCAGCAGGTCAACGACGACGACAGCCTGCATTTCTTCTGCGCCATCGATGAAGGCATCGTGCTCAGCATCGCCGAGAGCGGCGATCTGGTGGATGACCTGGAATCGCTGTTCGAGCGCATCCGCCGCGATCTCGGCCCGGTTCAGGCCGTTCTCGGCTTCGACTGCATCCTCCGGTATATCGAGATGGAACAGGGCCAGATGCTGCCAAGCGTCTCCCGTCTGCTGGCCGAGAACAACGTCGTCGGCTTCAACACCTATGGCGAGCAGTTTGGCACGATGCATATGAGCCAGACATTCACCGGCATAGCCTTCGGGAGGGGCCGGGCCGATGGATAGCGTTGCGGATATCCCGGCTGGCGATACAGCCGAGCTGCACCGCGAAATCGCCAAGCTGCGGGAAATCAACCGGGCCCTGATGCAGCGGGTCGAGCACAGCCTCGATCTGCATGGCAATGCGTATCACCTGTTCCAGGCGGCCATCCTGCTCGACCGCATGGTGCGCGATCGCACCCGCGAGCTGGAGCAGGCATTGGAGGCGGTTGCCACCTCCAACCGCGAATTGAACGATGCCGCAGTGGTCAGCCTGACGGTCCAGAACCGCCTGCAGGATGCCATCGAAAGCATCTCCGAAGGGTTTGCGATTTTCGATCCCGACGATCGCCTGATTCTGTTCAATCGACGGTTCCTGGATTTCTGGCCGAATATGACGACGGCGATCCGGACCGGCATCTCCTTCGAACACCTGCTTGATCTCGCGCTCAGGAACGGAAGCATCCTGCAGCCGGGCGATGCCTCGCCGGAACGCTGGATCGCCGACAGAATGGACCAGCGCCTCATTACCCGAAAGCATGGCTCCGGCCGCTGGCTCTATGCCCAATCGAGCGGACGCTGGGTCCAGGTCAACGACCGCCGCTCCATTGAAGGCGGCATCGCGTCGATTTACACCGACATCACCGATGTCAAGGACGCCGAACGGCGCGAGCGCGAACGCGCCCTGGCCGAGCGCTCGGTACATCTGCAGGCGACCCTCGAAAGCATGTCGATCGGCGTCGCCGTCTTCGATCGGGAGAAGCGGCTGGTGACGGCGAACCGACGCTACGGCGAATTGCTGGACCTGCCGGCGACTCTGCTGACGCCCGGCGCGACGCTCGGCAGCTTTCAGCATTTCAATGATATGCGCAATGTGCCCGAGCTTGGCGCGGCATCGGCCGTGATCGGGGAGGATGCCCGCACGCCGGCCGAAGTCTCCGTGAACGGACGCTGGTTCGCCATCAAGCGCGATCCCATGCCGGATGGGGGATTCGTCATCTCATTCGCCGAGATCACCGAGCGGCGGCAGGCTGAAGAAGCCTTGCATGACAGCGAGGAGCGCATCAAGCTGTTCGCCAATGCCATGCCGACGATGATGTGCTACGTCGACGGGCAGCAGCGGTATCGTTTCGTCAACCGCGCATATCGGACGACATTCGGGCGGAACCGGCGGCCGATTCTCGGGCAGTCGATTGCGGCCGTTCTGGGCGAGGAAGAATACAGGCGGCGCCAGCCATTCATAGAGCGCACGCTGAACGGGTTGACCAGCATCTTCGACCTGCAACTGCCGTCTGCCGACGGCACGCCCCGGTTCGGCCTTGCCACCTATGTGCCGCATCGCAACGCAGCCGGCCGGGTGGTCGGTTTCTTCACCTTGATCCAGGACATCACCGAGCGGCGGCGGATCCAGCGTATGCTGGAAAGCGCCAATGAAGAACTCGAGGCCAGAGTCTACGAACGGACGGCGACTTTGCAGGGGTTGAACCGTACCCTGCAACAGGAGGTCGACAAGCGGCGCCGCATCGCTCGTGAATTACGGGCAGCGAAGATCGAGGCCGATCAGGCCAATCTGAGCAAGACGCAATTCCTTGCCGATGCCAGCCACGATCTGCTGCAGCCTCTGAATGCCGCGCGGCTGTTTGTCGCAGCCATCCAGGAACGGCCGCTGCCTGACGATATCCTGCCGCATTTGCGCAAGATCGACCGCGCTTTGACCAATGTCGAAGATATCCTGAACATTCTGCTGGATATATCCAAACTGGATTCGGGCCGTATTGCCGCGGATATCCGCCCGGCGCGGTTGGCGCCGATGATGAAATCGCTGCGCGATGAGATCGGCCCGCTGGCCGAGCGCAACGGATTGACGCTGAGGGTCGTGCCGAGTTCGCTCTGCGTGAAAACCGATGCGCGGCTGCTGCGACGGCTGTTGCAGAATTTCCTCAGCAACGCCTGCCGTTATACCCCGTCGGGGCGGGTTCTCTTCGGCGCCCGGCGCCGCAAGAACATGGTCGAAATTACAGTCGCCGATACCGGCATTGGCATTCCGAAAGGGCAGCTTGATGCCATCTTCGAGGAATTCCGCCGTCTGGCGGCCGGCGGCGGCGAGAAGGGCTACGGACTCGGATTGTCTATCGTGCGCCGAATCAGCCGCCTGTTGGATCACCCGATCAAAGTCCGTTCGAAGGTGGGACGGGGATCCGTCTTCTCGGTCCTTGTTCCCGTTACCGAAGATGCCGCGGAAACGGTGCGTGTTCAGAAAGCCCCCTCCATGCGCGTGGGCTCGGTGGAAGACGTCCATGTCCTGGTGATCGACAATGAAAGCGCCGTTCTCGAAGGCATGAACACGCTGCTGGCGGCCTGGCATTGTCAGGTGGTGGCGGCGCTCAATGAGGCAGCCGCCCTGCGGGAGGTCGATCGGCACAGGCGACGTCCCGACATCATCCTGGTCGATTATCATCTCAATGGTGGGCGGCTCGGCCTCGATGTGATCCGCAGTCTGCGGCAGCATTTTTCCGCTGCCATTCCGGCGGCGATCATCACGGCGGACCGGAATCCCGAAATCCGCCGCATTGCCGGTCAGATGGATGGCGTCAGTCTGCTGACCAAGCCGGTGAAGCCGGCCCGGCTGCGCGCGCTAATTGCTGCGGCCCGCGGCTGAGAGCTGGCGGCAGTATTTCTGATACAGGATGACAGCCTGCGTCCGGCTGGAAACGCCCAGCTTCTGCAGAAGGCTGGAGACATGCGCTTTCACCGTCGTGAGCTGCACGTTGATTTCATAAGCGATCTGCTTATTCAGCAGGCGATGGGCCATCAGATCGAGCACCTTGCGCTGCTGGTTGGTCAGCAGCTCGAAGCGGCAAAGCATGGCCTCGTCCAGGGATTCGCTTTCCTCCGGAATCGGCGGGTTGGCGCTGGGGTGAAGCTCGATCGGTGTATAGCTGCCGCCGTCCAGGATGGTCTGGATCGCGTCGGCGATGCTGGCGCTGGGCAGGGATTTCGGAATGTAGCCGATCGCCCCGGCATCGAAACATTCGCGCATGACCAGGTTGTCATCCAGGGCCGAGATCACGGCGATGGGGATATCCGGGCGGCGCAGGCGTAGCGTGCGCACGCCCTTCACGCCGCTCATGCCCGGCATCCGCAGATCCAGCAAGATGAGATCGATATCGGTGCCGCCGCTGACCTGACTGAAGGTGTCGTTCATCGAGCCGGCCTCAAGAACGCCGACATGATCAAGCATGCCTCGCAGGGCGGCGGCGATTGCTTCGCGAAAGAGCGGGTGATCGTCGGCGACCAGAACCGTCGTCATGGGCCGATCCTCCCTAATGCTTCATTTTAACAGTTCAATACCAGCCGCGCGCCCTGTCAACAAAATCGGATTCCTAGGCGGGCAGGCAGGTCGGGTGCTGGCGGGAATAATTGGCGTAGGTATTCGCCTTGAGTCTCTCGGTTATGCGGGCGTGGCCGCCGCCACGATAATGGCGGTACACATACGGTCGGCCGCGAAAGGCAAAGTTCAGGCCTTGTAGCAGACGCGCAGCCCGCCCCAGAGGCGGCCGGCGACGCGAATGGGCGCCGATGCATCCTTCATCAGCACGAAGACGCCGCCACCCATATCCCGGCGGTAGGTCTGCAAGAGGAATGGCGCCGTGCTGCGCGCGATGGCTTGCGCGGTCTTGTCCAGATATTGTCGCCGGTTTCGGCAATGGGCGGCATTCCAGATCGGATCGCCGCTGAGCGGCTGGCGGAACTGCGGGTTATGGGTCGGAATGAGCAGGTTGTGATCGGTCGGTGCACAGAAGACCATCCGCTCGTCCATTTCCATGACCGGATCGTGCAGCGGCGGCAACGTCTTGTCCAGGAAGGGGATGTAGCGCGTCATATATTGCTGCGGATCGCTGCCCTGGATCGGCACGAGATTCTTGTCGAATAAATCGTCGACAGTGATCTCTCCGTGGGCAATTGCCTTTTCGAAGCATTGCTCGATCTGCCCAGCCACCTCGATGGCTTTCTCGATGAATTTCGTGTCGACCGTCTCAAAACCCGATACGGCCGTCAGCATCATGATCGATTCCGCCCGGGAAAGCGTGCGGTCGATACGCCCCGATGCGGTTTTCAAGGCTGCATTGGATTGGTCTACCCCGTGGTCGAGATCCGCAACCGTACCGGCAAAGCTTTCGCAGCGGCTGCCGATCGCTTCCGTCATGCCGGCAATCGCATCGGCATTGTCGTCGATCCGCTCGACCGCCTCTCCCACGGTCTGCATGGCGGTACTGATGGCCGCCGCGCTTTCACGAACCCGCTCCGTGCTTTGCGTGCTTGCAGCCATCCGCCCGCTCAACTGTCGCATCTGCTCGGTGAGTACCGCCATGGTCTTGGCGATCTCATCGGTGGCGGCGCTGGTCTGCTTCGCCAGCGCCTTGACCTCCTGGGCGACGACGGCAAACCCGCGCCCTTTTTCGCCGGCGCGCGCTGCCTCGATAGCCGCGTTCAGCGACAGGATGTTTGTATGGCGCGCGATCTGGCCGATTTCGGCCGAGGCCTTCGTCACGCTCTGCAGGGCCGCCTCGAAGGCTTCGAGCTGCTGGCTCGCGGCACCAACCGCATCGACAAGTCCGCCGATCTCGGCCAGGGACTTTTGCAATTCCGACAAAGAAGTCGCGACGTCGCTGCGGCCCTGCTTGGCCACCTTGCTGGTTTCTGCCGCGATACCGGCGATTTCCCGGTTGCTGGCAACGATTTCCTGGGTCGCCATGGCGATGGTATGCGACTGCTTGGCCTGGGAGTCGACCAGCCGGCTGATCTGCTGCACATCGCCGACAACATCGGCTATTTCCACACTGAGTTGCCCGATCTCATCGGAGATGCGAAAGGCAAGGCTGGCTGCATCAGACGACGGCGCCAGCCGCGCGTCCGGGCTTTGCGCATCCATGCGAGCTGTCCTCCCTGCGGACTTTTTTTCTTCAAATATCTTAGCCTATTCGCAGGCGTTGCAACAGGGGGCTTGTGATTCCATCCTTCCTGGTCGCCGGAACGTGCTTGCGGCAGTGCGGAATCGCGCCGACAATTAACGATACGCGAAGCAGAAAAATCGCTATGAGGGGGCATGATAGATAAACTGGAATTTCTGCTGGTTCTGGCGCGCGAACAGAATTTCAGCAAGGCAGCGGAGCAATGTGGCGTCAGTCAGCCGACGCTATCCGCCGGCATCAAGCAGCTTGAAGACATTCTGGGCGTCATGCTGGTGCAGCGCAGTTCACGCTTCCTCGGCCTGACGGCGGAGGGGGAGCGCGTCCTCGATTGGGCAAGACGGATCGTCGGCGATTCCCGCGCCATGCGCCAGGAGGTTCAGGCCTTGAAGCGCGGCCTGGCCGGGCACTTGAAAATTGCTGCCATTCCAACGGCTTTGGCGATGGTTTCGGCACTGACGACGCCCTATCGCGCCAAGCATCCGAATGTCCGATTCACCATCCTGTCGCGCACCTCGATCGAGGTCCTCTCGATGCTGGAGAATCTCGAAGTCGACGCCGGCTTGAGTTACATCGACAACGAGCCGCTGGGCAAGATGCGCTCTGTTCCGATCTATACGGAGCAATATCGGTTGCTGACCTCCACCGACAGTCCGCTGGGAGACCGCGAGGAGGTGACCTGGAACGAGGTGAGCCAGATTCCTCTTTGCCTTCTGACACCCGACATGCAGAACCGGCGCATCATCAATCGCCTGCTGCGTGCCACCGGTTCCGAGCCAGCGCCGACATTGGAATCCAATTCGATGATCGTCCTGTTCTCGCATGTGCGAACGGGCCGCTGGGCCAGCGTGATGCCGGAAAAACTCGCCGAAACCTTGGGGTTGACGGAGCAATTGCGGTCTATCCCCATCGTCGATCCCGATGCGGCGCATACTATCGGCCTCATTGTGCCGAATCGTGAGCCGATGACTCCGCTGACCGCCGCCTTGGTTGCCGAGGCGAAACTACTTGCCGATCAGACAGCGGCCCAGTCGACATTGCAATCCGCACAGACCAGAGCCTGACGATATTGGTCCAATTGGTCCGTCGCGACGCAGAATCGAGCGGCGCAGGCGGCCTGAATTTTGATCCGAAACGAGAGGCGCTTTTAATAGAAATGTTCTATTGCAGCATCCAATAGCTTTATTGATATAGGCCGCGCAGATGCTGATGATTCGACCTGAAGACATCTGGCGGAGCAGGTCATGAGAGGACCCTGTTCCAGGACAGTCTTGTCTGATCTTTGATGCGGCTGAATACAGGCGCATTCGAGCCGGGCGGCGACGTCACAGAGTCAATCTCGGGAGGGGACATATCAGATGACCGCACAGCAGGGCAGCACCTCGTCGGTGCTTGGTTTCCTTGATAAAAAGCACACAATAGCCGGCCCAGGTTTCAGCCGATGGATGGTTCCGCCTGCAGCGCTGGCGATCCATATGTGCATCGGCCAGGCCTATGCCTTCAGCGTGTTCAATCTGCCGATGACCAAGCTGATCGGCATCACGCAATCGACCCCGGAAGACTGGAAGCTGACGGAGCTCGGCTGGATATTCTCCATCGCCATCGTCTTCCTCGGTCTGTCGGCTGCCTTCATGGGCCGCTGGGTCGAGGAGCACGGCCCGCGCAAGGCGATGTTCCTCGCGGCCTGCTGCTTCGGCGGCGGCTTCATCGTGTCCTATTTCGGCGTCAAAATGCACAGCCTGCCGATCGTCTACCTCGGCTATGGCGTGCTTGGCGGCATCGGACTCGGCGTCGGCTACATCTCGCCGGTTTCAACCCTGATCAAATGGTTCCCTGACCGCCCCGGCATGGCGACAGGCATGGCAATCATGGGTTTCGGCGGCGGCGCCATGGTCGGCTCGCCGCTCGCGGTCAATCTGATGGCCTATTTCAAGACGCCCACCGATATGGGGGTCGCCAACACCTTCCTGCTGATGGGCATCATCTACTTCTGCATCATGATGGTTGGTGTCGTGATCGTCCGTATTCCTGCTCCGGGCTGGAAGCCGGAAGGCTGGACGGCACCGGCAGCCGGCGCCAAGAAGCTGGTGACCACGGAGAATGTCACGGTCGGCCAGGCCATGAAGACGCCTCAGTTCTACCTGCTGTGGGCGGTGCTCTGCTTGAACGTGACCGCCGGCATCGGCGTGCTGGGCCAGGCCTCGGCCATGATCCAGGAGATGTTCCCCGGGCGCGTCACGCCGATCACGGCCGCCGGATTCGTCGGCCTGCTCAGCCTGTTCAACATGGCCGGCCGCTTCCTTTGGTCGTCGGCTTCCGACTATCTGGGCCGGCGCAACACCTACGCGGTCTACTTCCTGCTCGGCATCGCGCTCTATGCGACTGTGCCGACCACGGGCCATATGGGATCGGTTGCGCTGTTCGTGATCTGCTACCTCATCATCATCAGCATGTATGGCGGCGGCTTCTCGACCGTTCCCGCCTACCTGAAGGATGTCTTTGGCACGATGCATGTCGGCGCCATCCATGGCCGTCTGCTGACGGCTTGGTCGGCGGCCGGCATTTTCGGTCCGGTGCTGGTGAACTACATCCGCGAGTACCAGATCAACAACGGCGTGCCGAAGGCAGAAGCCTACACCGTCACCATGTACATCATGGCTGGCCTTCTGGTGGTCGGTTTCATCTGCAACTTTGTGATGCGCGAGGTCGATGCCCGCCATCATCATCGCGAAGCCCTGGAAGCGGCGTAAGGAGACGGAATTATGAACGAGAAAACCTCGCCGATCGGCCTCTTCATCGCTTGGGCTATCGTTGGCATCCCCCTGCTCTGGGGTGTGACGCTGACCCTGGGCAACGCCGCCAAGCTGTTCCAGTAAACAGCAAGGCATAGCACCTTCAGCCAAGGGCCCGTCGCAAGACGGGCCCTTTCGCTTTTGCCGGGCCCGTCACAGGACGGGCCTCTCCGCTTTCCAGACCTGCCGCTATGCCAGGCGCCGGCAGTCTCCGCCCGGCGGCCTGGCCGCGCATTGGGCCATCTGTTAAGCCGATGCAGTGTTTTGATGATGTTTGTGCCAAATCTCGCGCGGCAGCGCTCTCGTCAGCTTGATCCTCTTGGAGGCGCTGGCTAGCGTTGCTGCGGTTGCCAAGGCGATGGCAGGCATCGGCGCAGCGTCGTCGCTCCTTTGCCCAGCCGTATCGGCCCGTTCCATCGCACCGGCTTGGCTCGTCCGGCCATGCGGTCCCGGCGATTACGTGATGCGGCGATTACGTGATGCGGCGATCACGCGACACGGAGACCCGTCCAGCCAGTCCACCGGCTAGCGCCGCTGGACGGGAGAGGTGCTGCGCGCCCCGAGCCGGCCTTGCCGAGGCCACCAGTTGCCGCAACCGGTTCGGCGGGAGGAGACGATGTTCCAGAAGTCGGATGGCAGCTGGGTCTGGCTCAAGGCGGCGGGGCGGCTGCCCTATCTGGCGCTGCGCGGCGTCATCGACGACCCGCAGAGTTATGCCGTCATCCGGCGGCGCCTCTACGCCGCCTATGAGCCGCTATTCGATCTGGCCAGCGGCGATGCCTTCTGGTTGGGCGACCTGCCGGAAGGCGGCACACTGCTGTTCTGCGCCGACGCAAGCAAGGCCTGCGCGCTTCTGCTCCTGGGCCGCTATGTCGACCGCGATGCAGCCCGTCACGGCGGCATCGTCCAAAGCTATTGCCGACTGGTCGACAGCCGGCTCGCCCGGCTTTGCCAAGCGGCGGCGATCTCCGTCCGCCTCGAGGCCATCCAGGCGGAATCGGCCTTGGCCGGGCATTGACCCATGGCGCAGCATCTTTTGATCCTTGACGCCAACCTGCCGGGGATTGAGACCATCACGGCCGCCAAGCGCCGCGGCCTGCAGGTCTCCTTCATCCGGTCCGGCTACCGCAAATATCCGGAAACCGAGGCCGTCCGCGCCATGGTCTACGACGTGGATGCCCTTGTCTCGATCGTCGACTCCACCGATGCCGACGCGCTCCATGCGGCCGCGCGCCTGCTGCATCAGTTCTGCCGGGTCGATGCGGCGGTCTGTCTGCTCGAGCCCTGCATCGACACCGCTGCCGCCGTCTGCGCCCGCCTCGCCATTCCGTTCACCGATGCAGCCGCCGTCGCGGCAGCCCGCGACAAGGCGCGCACCCGGGCCATCCTGCACGCTGCCGGCTTGCGCTCGCCCCGCTGCCGCCGGGTCGCCAGCGTCGAAGAGGCCCGCGCCGCCGCCGCTGCGATCGGCGGCATGGTCGTGGTCAAGCCGCAGACCGGCTATGACAGCCTGCTGGCATCGGTTGCGATCACGCCGGAGGCCGCCGCCGCGGCGGCGCAACGGCTGCTTGACCGGATCGGCGATCTGCCGCCGCCTTTGCATGCGCAGCTGCGCAAAGGCATCATGGTCGAAAGCCATCTGGACGGGCCGCTGATCTCAGCCGAGCTCGGCCGCCGCGGCGGGCGCAGCCACCGCTTCATGCTCTCCGCCCATATCCGCGCCCGCGATGACGAATGCGTCGAGATCGGCTTCGTCATGCCGGCCGGCCTTGCGCCGGCCCAGGCCGAGGCCTGCTTCGCCTATGCCGAGGCGGTGGTAGAGGCGCTCGGCCTCGATCTGGGCATTTTCCATATCGAAATGATCCTCACGCCGGCCGGACCGGTGCTGGTCGAGGCCAATGCTCGATTGATGGGCGGCGGCATGCCGGCGCTCTATCGGATGCTGACGGGGGAGGACATCCAGGACCGCCTGCTCGATATTCATCTGGGCCTGCCCTTGCCCGCGCGGCGCCCGCCAATTCGCGGCTTCGTCGCCAGCCGCACCATCATGGCGCGGCAGGACTGCCGCCTGCCATCCAACTTCGATCTGGACTGGCTGCGGGATTATGCCGGCGCCGGCCTCGTGCTGTCGCCCTATCGGTTGCAGCCCCATGCGGCGGTGCGACGGCTGGAGAACATCGCCGAAATCCGGTTGCGCGGCGAAAGCTTCGCCAAAGTCGATCATGTGGCGGATGCGGTTCTGGCGCGGTTCGAGCGCTGCCTGGGCATTCCGCTGTTGCGATGACGTCAACTTTTGATGGCCTCCGGCGCCATGCTTGATCCGGGAGAAGGCTGATGATCCGGCTGGAAACGCAGCATCTCATCCTGCGCGCGATGCGGGCGGACCATCTGGCGGAGCTTCACGCCTTGCACAATGATCCCCTGGTCCAGGCGAGCATCTATGGCAACCGGCCGCAGAGCCACGCCGATGTGCAGGCGCAACTGGCGCTGTTCCTGGCGCAATGGCGGCAGAACGGCTTCGGCTTCTGGATGGTCTATGAGAAGGCATCTCCGTCCTGGTGCATCGGACGCGCCGGCCTGCGCAACGACCGCGACAGCAATGACCTTGAATTCGGCTATGTCTTCTCGAGCCGGGGCGCGGGCCGCGGCCTCGGCCTCGAAGCGGCCAGGGCGACGATCAGGCATGCCTTGCGCGTCTCCACCAAGGAGAAGGTGGTGGGACGGATTGCGCCGGAAAACGACCGCGCCCTGCGCGCCGCCGCCAAGCTCGGCTTTCACTATCTCGAGGACCGCTGGCAGGATGGCCGGCTTTGGCGCTGTTTCGTGCTGACGCGCGATGACGTCTTCCGGCCGCAACCGGGACCGTCTGCGCCGAGGCCCGGTCCCGGGCACCGCTGAAGCCGGCCGGCCGATGCCTGCAGCGATCGGCATGGCTGCCGGAGGCCGGCGCCGCCCCCTCCCCGATCGGGGGGCCGCGCCGGCGGACCGGCTTTGCTATCGTGCCCGTCCTGGGACATGTCCGCCTTCGCCCGCCGGAGCGGGCGCGCCGTCGATCCGCCGCCGGCTCGCCGCGGTGCGGGGGCCTTGAGCTCGGGCTTGCCGATCGATGCCGGATCCAGCCAGCAGCTTTTCGCGTGCCGCATCGCCGAGGCTCCTCTATATCGGGGCCGCGGACGAACGCGCGGCGCTGCGGCGCTATATTCTCGAGATGGCGGGCTTTGGCGTGATCACGATGACGGCCGCGCAACTGCGGCCGGATCGCCTGCGCAGCGATCGCCAGCTTGCGGAGGCGGTCGATATCGTGCTGCTCGACGGCCCGGCTGCAATGGTGATGCAGCGCGACCGGCTGCAGGCGCTCCTGGCGCTGCAGCAGCCGGTCGTCGTCCTGACCGATGCCGCCTGGCCCGCCGAGGACAGGCGCATTCTGCAGGCCAGGGGCTTTGTCCTCCTGCCCCGGATGACGCCACCGGCCGACCTGATCGCTGCCCTGCGCACCAATCTGCCCGGCCGCGATCGTGCCGGCGAGCGGCTGGGCTTTGCCGATATCGAACTCGACCTGGTCAGCTGCCGCGTCTTCCGCGCCGGCGACGAAATCCACCTCGGGCCGATCGAATTCCGCCTGCTGAGCCTCTTCCTGCACGATCCCCATCGGGTCTTTTCCCGTCAGCAACTGGCGGCTGCCGGCTGGCCGGGCAACATCTATGTCCGGCCCCGCACCGTCGATGCCCATGTCGCCCATCTGCGCCGCCGGCTCAATGCCGGCCGGCCGGCGCCTTTGATTCGCACCGTGCGCGGCATCGGCTATGCCTTCAGCTAGGCCCGCGCCCGGTTAGCGCTGCAAAACTTGCAATCCGCGAAGCCTGCGCCGGCCTGGTGCCGTCCTGATTCGGGGTTGATCTTGCTCAGCCGGCCTTATAGCGTTTTGCAAAAGCCGACGGATCGTCGGTTATCTCTGCCAGCCCGGCTGCAATGGCGGTCGTGGTCGCCGTATCGCCGTCGGCCCTGGCAGGGTGGGACGATAGCTGTCTGTCATGAGCCTTCTGCGTTTCGCCGAGCGGGCCGACCGCGCAGCATCACCTCAGGCCTTGTTCGAATTGCTGGCGGAAGAGGCCGGCCGCTACGCTTTCGAGTATATCGCCTATGGCCAGCTGGGCCAGCGCAGCGGCGTGGATCCGGCCCTGCCTTATCCGGCCGTGATGCTGAATTATCCGCCTGATTGGCAATCCTATTATGCCGCCCGGCGCTATCAGCATGTCGACCCCGTCGTCACCTTCGCGCCGCTGACCGCCAAGCCGTTCGCATGGGCCGATCTGCTCGCCACCCGCCAGCTCGATCCGCATCAGCGGCGCGTCTTTGCCGATGCCGAGGCATTCGGCCTGCGCGACGGCGTCAGCGTCCCCTTGCATGGCCCGGGCGGGCGCGTGGGCATGCTCTCCTTTGCGGCGAGCAAGCCGGCGCCGCCGCGGCCGCAGGGCGTGCTGCACATGCTGGCGGTCATCTTCGATCTGGCCTTCCAGACCGGCCTGAGCAAACGCTCGCGCCAGGCGGCCGCGTTGCGGCTGACCAGCCGCGAGCGCGAATGCCTGAACTGGACCGCACATGGCAAATCCTCATGGGATATCGCGATGATCCTGGGGATCGGTCAGGAGACCGTCCGCTTCCATCTGAAGAATGCCATGCGCAAGCTGCAGGTGCGCAGCCGGACGGTGGCCGTCGTCAAGGCGCTGCGCCTGGGGTTGATCGATCCCTTTGAGACCGGCTGACCCACCCGATCGGGGAGGTTGTCACCGATCCGCCGCCCGCCTTAGATGCCGGCAGGGGGGGGAGGATGGCCATCATCGCGCTGAATTGGCAGACGGTGCACCGGCATGGCGAGGCCTGGATCACGCATCATCGCCTGCGGCACCGGATCTTCGTGCAGCGCCAGTCCTGGCAGGTGCCGAGCTACCAGGGACTGGAATACGATCGGTTCGATACGCCGGCCGCGGTCTATCTGCTCTGGCGCGACGATGCAGGCCAGGCGCGCGGCGTGCTGCGGCTGATCCCGACGACGCAGCCTTACATGGTGCAGAGCCTGTGGCCGGGCCTGCTCGACCATCCCTGTCCGCAAAGTCCGCGGGTCTGGGAGGCGAGCCGCTTCGGCTGCGACCGCGATCTGCCCGCCGCCACCCGCCGGCGCGTTCTCGGCGAGCTCATCTGCGCCGCATTGGAATTTGCGCTGCAAAACGGCATCCGCCGCTATCTGGCGGTCATGCCGCTTTGGATGTTTTCGCAGCTGCTGGCCCGCCGCGGCTGTTCGATCCGATATGCCAGCCGCACGCGGCCGCCCGCGCGCGGCGCGCTCGCGGCTGCCTATATCGCGGTCGCGCCGGCCATATTGCTCCGCGTGCGCAGCTTGTGCGAAATCGCCGGCCCCGTGCTGCAACCGGCCGATCTCGGGGTGGCACTGCCGGATCGTCCGCGGCGCCGACCGGAAGACGAGGCGGCGATCTGCGCGCCTGCCGCGGCAGCGCCGGCCACACCGCCGGCGGCGCCGGGTTGAACGGCGGCGCCCGCTGCCATCGGGCCGGCATTCGGCCTATGCCCCGGCGCGCCGGCGGCCGGCCCGCGCGATTTCGGCGCAGAAGCGTTCCAGGCGCTGCAGCGCTTCGGCCAGATCGGCCGGTGCCGTGGCATAGGAGAGCCGGAAATACCCCGGCATGCCGAAGGCGGAGCCGGGCACCGCCGCAACGCCCTGCTGCGCCAGAAGCTGCTCGCAGAACCACACGTCATCTGCGATGCCGCTATCCGGCCCGGCCCTGTCCGCCTGGGCGGCCAGCAGATCGGCGCAACCCACGAAGGCGTAGAACGCGCCCTGCGGTTTTGGGCAGCGCAGGCCGGGAATTTGCGCCAGGGCACGCAAGGTGAGGTCGCGGCGCTGTTGCAGGCTGGCGCGCATGGCCGCCACCGTGTCTTGCGGCCCGGTCAGCGCCGCTGTCGCCGCGGCCTGGCTGATCGAGCAGGCGCAGGAGGTCGATTGGCTCTGCACCACCGCCATCATCGCGATGAGCGCCGCGGCGCCGGCGGCATAGCCGATCCGCCAGCCGGTCATGGCATAGGCTTTCGAGACGCCGTTGACGGTCAGGATCCGGGGCCGCAGCTCCGGCATCAGCGCCGCCGGCGGCACGGCGGTCCTGCCGTCGAAGACCATCGGCGCGTAGATCTCGTCGGAGAGGATCCATACCCGGTGATGCTGCCGCAGCACGGCGAGCAGCGCCCGGCATTCCGCCTCGTCATGGACGGCACCGGTCGGATTGGCGGGCGAGTTGAGAATGACCCAGCGCGTGCGTTCGCCGATCGCCGCGGCCAGCGCCGCCGCCGTCAGCTTGAACCCGTTGGCCTCCTCGCCGGGCAGGACAACCGGAACGCCGCCGCACAGGCGCACGATGTCGATATAGGAGGTCCAGTAGGGCGCCGCCAGGATGACCTCGTCGCCCGGATCGAGCGTCGCCATCAGCGCATTGAAGATGCATTGCTTGGCGCCGGCCGAGACGATGATCTCGTCGAGCCGGTAGTCGCAATCATGGCTGCGGCGCAGCGTCTCGGCGATCGCCCGCCGAAGCTCCGGCGTCCCGGTCAGCGGGGTATACCGGGTGGCGCCGGCGCGCAGCGCGTCCATGGCGGCCGCCTTGATATGGTCGGGTGTGTCGCCATCCGGCTCGCCGGCGCTCAGCGATATCACCCTGCGGCCCTGCTCGCGCTGACCGGCCGCCTTGGCGGCCATCTGCAGGATGGGCGAGACGCCGAGGCCGGCCAGCCTCCGGCTGCGCGGCGGCATAGCGGCCGCCCTGCCGGCATCCGCTTCAAAAGTCAAAGCGCACCCCCTGGGCCAGCGGCAGCGCGCGGCCGTAATTGATGGTGTTGGTCGCCCGGCGCATATAGGCCTTCCAGGCGTCGGAGCCCGCCTCGCGGCCGCCGCCGCTGTCCTTCTCGCCGCCGAAAGCGCCGCCGATCTCCGCCCCGGACGGCCCGATATTGACATTGACGATGCCGCAATCCGATCCGGCGGCGGACAGGAAACGCTCCGCCTCGCGCAGATCGAGGGTGAAGATCGCCGAAGCGAGGCCGGCATCGACCTGGTTGTGCCAGGCGATCGCCGCATCCAGATCGGCATAGCGCATCACATAGAGGATCGGTGCGAAAGTCTCCTCCAGCATCGGGCCGCTCTGCTGCGGCATCTCCACGAGCGCCGGCCTGACATAGAAGGCGGCGGCGCCGAGATCGGGCCGGCAGCGCTCGCCGCCCCGCACCAGGCCGCCATGGGCCCGCGCCTGGGCCAGGGCCTGCTGCATGCGCTCATAGGCCGGCTGGTCGATCAATGGGCCGACCAGGGTCTGCGGGTCGAGCGGATTGCCGATCCGCAAGCTGTCATAGGCGGCGCGCAAGCGGGCCAGGCAGGTGTCGTAAATCGTCTCATGCAGGAAGAGGCGCCGCAGGCTGGTGCAGCGTTGCCCGGCCGTGCCGGCCGCCGCGAAGGTGATCGCCCGCAGGCTGAGATCGAGATCGGCGCTGGGGGCGACGATCGCGCCGTTATTGCCGCCGAGCTCCAGGATCATGCGGGCGAAGCGGGCCGCCAGCCGCGGCGCCAGCGCGCGCCCCATCGCGGTCGATCCGGTCGCCGACACCAGGGCGACGCGCCGGTCCGCGGCCAGCATCTCCCCGATGGCGGCGGGGCCGATCAGCAGCTGCGACAGGCCGGCCGGCACATGCGCATCCTCCGCCATGCAGGCCTGCAGCAGCGCCTGCGCCGCGAGCGCGGTCAGCGGCGTCTTTTCCGACGGCTTCCAGACCAGCGTATTGCCCGCGACCAAGGCAATGGCGGCATTCCAGGCCCAGACCGCGAGCGGGAAATTGAAGGCCGTGATCACGCCGCAGACACCGAGCGGATGCCAGGTCTCCATCATGCGATGCGCGGCCCGCTCGCTGGCCATCGTTGCGCCATGCAGCTGGCGCGACAGGCCGACGGCGAAGTCGCAGATATCGATCGCCTCCTGCACCTCGCCGGCCGCTTCGGACAGGATCTTGCCGGTTTCGATCGTCACCAGGAGCGCGAGCTCCTGCTTGTGGCGGCGCAGGGCCGCGCCGAAGCGGCGGACCAGGTCGCCGCGTATGGGCGCCGGCACCAGGCGCCAGGTTGCGAAGGCATCGGCCGCCTGCGCGATCGCCGCGCCGACATCGAGCGCCGTGCTCTCCTGCGCCAGGGCGACGATGCCGCCGTTGATCGGCGAACTGACCGGCAGGCCGCCCTCCCGCCAGGCGGCCTCGGCCACACCCAGGGCCGCCAGCAGGCTGCTGCAGGCCCGGCCAAGCTCGTTGGCATCGGCTGCCGGTATCGCCGTGATCGCCGGTATCGCCGTGGTTGTCTCTGTCGCAGCGGCCGGAAGACGTCCCGCGGTGTGGTTCATGCTCATTGCTGTCCTGTATTTGCTCGTTGGAGGGCGGTGATCGCTTGGCGATGCGGCAATCTGCGATCGGGCGCCGCCAGACGATAGCGCCCAGCCCTCCGGCTTCTCCGGCTTTTCCGGCGTTTCGACGGGACGGCCCGGCGCTTTTGCCGGCGAACAGCCTCAGCCCGGCGGTATTGTCGCTTCCTTCAGTCGGCCGGAGACGGATTATAGCGCGCGCCGGCATGTCGCCGGGGCAGCGAGGATGGCATGACTGCACAGATCCTGATCATCGGCGCCGGCAAGATCGGCCGGACCATCGCGAATATGCTGGCGCAGAGCGGCGATTACCGCGTCACGCTGGCCGATTGCGTCCTGCCGCAGCTGACGCCGGGCGAGGCGGCCGCGCGGATCGAGGCCTGCCAGCTGGATGCCTGCGATGGCGCCGCGCTTGACCGGCTGCTAAACGGCCGCTTCGCCGTCGTCAGCGCGGTGCCGTTCCATGTCACGGCAGGGATTGCCGCCGCGGCCGCCGACCGGGGCGTGCATTACCTCGACCTGACCGAGGATGTCGCCGCCACGCAACTGGTCAAGCAGCTCGCGCCGCGCGCGCGCCGGGCGCTGATCCCGCAATGCGGCCTGGCGCCGGGCTTCATCTCCATCGTCGGCCATCATCTGGCGCAGCGCTTCGACCGGCTCGACAGCCTGCGCCTGCGCACCGGCGCGCTGCCGCAATTCCCGGCCAATGGCTTGAACTACAACCTGACCTGGAGCACGGAGGGGGTGATCAACGAATATTGCCAGCCTTGCGAGGCAATCGTCGATGGTCGCCTGGTCACCGTCCCGGCACTGGAGGAGCGCGAGGAATTCTCGCTCGATGGCATCCGCTACGAGGCCTTCAACACCTCGGGCGGACTCGGCACCCTGTGCGAGACCTTAAGCGGCAAGCTGCGCCATCTCAATTATCGCAGCATCCGCTATCCGGGCCATGCCGCCGCCATGAAGCTGCTGCTGCAGGACCTGCGCTTCAGCGAGCGCCGCACGCAGCTCAAGGAGATCCTGGAGCAGGCGCTGCCGGCAACGCTGCAGGACGTGGTCGTCATCTTCGCGACCGCCACCGGCTACCGCCATGGCCGGCTGGTGCAGGAAAGCTATGCCAGGAAGATCTACAGCCGCGAGATCGCCGGGCAGACGCTGAGCGCCATCCAGCTGACCACGGCAGCAGCCCTATGCGCAGTGCTCGACCTGCTGCGCGAAGGCCGCGTCGCCCAGCAGGGCTTCGTGCGCCAGGAGGAGATCGGCCTGGACGTCTTCCTCGCCAACCGCTTCGGCTCCCTCTACGGCGACCAGGCGGATCTGCCCAGCCTGGCCAAGGTCGCCTGAGCGGAGTCTTGCATGCTGTCCAGCCGTCTTCGCAAGACGCCGGCCGCGATGTGCCAGGAGCGTATGCCGGTGGCGCAGGAGCCCATGCCTTCGGCGCCGGTCCGGTATCGTCCGGCGCCGGCGCAGCCCGGCGATGAGACACTCTGGGTCGAGCAGGTGGCGCTGCCCTCGCTGGCGGAGGCCGTGGCGACACCCTTCTACTGCTATTCCAGCGCGGCGCTGCGCCAGGCCTATGACAGCCTGAGCCGGGCCTTGGCGCCGGTCGATGCGCAGATCTGCTTTGCCGTGAAGGCGAACAGCAACCTGTCGGTGCTGCGCATGCTGGCCCAATGCGGCGCCGGTGCCGATGTGGTCTCCGGCGGCGAGCTGTCGCGGGCGCTGCGCGCCGGCATCGCCGCGGAGAGGATCGTCTTCTCCGGCGTCGGCAAGACAAGAGACGAATTGGCCCAGGCGATCTCCTGCGGGATCGCCCATATCAATGTGGAATCGCCAGCCGAGCTGGAGACGATCAGCCGCCTGAGCACCGCCCTGGGGCGGCCGGCCCGCATCCTGCTGCGGGTCAATCCCGGCATCGATGCGCAAACGCATGCCAAGATCACCACCGGGACGGCCGAGAGCAAATTCGGCATCCCGGAGGCCATGATCCCGGCGCTTTATGCCCGGGCACAAAGCCTGCCGGGCATCAGGCTGCAGGGACTGGCCATGCATATCGGCTCCCAGATCCTGGCTGCGGCGCCGTTCCGGCAGGCCTTCGGCCGCCTGGCGCAGCTGGTGCGCGCCCTGCGAATGGATGGCCTGGCGGTATCGCGGCTCGATCTCGGCGGCGGGCTTGGGATGGATTACGGCAGCGACACGCCGCCGGATGTCGCCGGCTATGCCGCCGCCATCGCCGATTGTCTGACCGGGCTGGATTGCCGGTTGACCGTCGAGCCGGGCCGTGTCCTGGTGGCGCGGGCCGGCCTGCTGCTGACCCGTGTCGTGGCGCTGAAGCCGGCGCCGCAGGGATGCTTCGTCATCGTGGATGCTGCGATGAACGACTTCATGCGGGTCGCCCTCTATGATGCCGAGCACCGTATCCTGCCGGTGCGGCGCCGTCCTGGCGCGGCGGTGGCGCCGTGCCATATCGCAGGGCCGGTCTGCGAAAGCAGCGATGTCTTCGCCCGCAACCGGCCGTTGCCGCCGTTGCAGCCGGGCGACCTGCTGGCGATCTGTGATGTGGGCGCCTATGGCGCCGTACTGGCCTCGACCTACAACGCGCGCCCGCTGGTGCCGGAGCTGCTGGTTGACGGCGGCCGCTATGCCGTCGTGCGACAGCGCCAATCGCTGGAACAGGCGCTCAGTTACGAGCCGCTGGCGCCATGGCTGTGATGCGCCGCCGAAAGCGATCGGATATGGTCCGTCCGGCCGGTTGTGCCGCACTCTGTGGCGCATTCTGTGGCGCCTCTGCGGCCCGGCGGCGGTTGCCGTCCCTCTTCCGCATCCATTCCATCTGAGCGGACGGGCATGCGCCGTATCCCCGGAATCCGCGACGATCTGGACCGGCAATTGATCGCGCTTTTGCAGACCGATGCACGGCAATCGACCATGACGCTGGCCAAGCGTCTCGGCCTGGCCCGCAGCACGGTCCATGAGCGGATCCGGCGGCTGGAGCGCGATGGCGTGATCCGCGGCTATATCGTGCGCCTGGGACGGGACCCCTTCGCGGATTATACCCAGGCGATCGCCTTGCTGGCGCTCGCCCAGCGTCAGCAGCGCAGCGTCGTCGACCGGCTGGTCAAGCTGCCCGAGGTGCGCCTGTGCTATACCATCAGCGGCGACTGCGATCTGTTCATTCTGCTCGAGGCGCCCCGGCTGGAGGATCTGGATGCAGTCATCGATGAGATCGTCGCCCTGCCCGGCGTCGAACGCTGCCGCTCCTTCATCGTATTGGCGAAGAAGATCGAGCGCCATGGCAACTTCGCGGACAGCGCGTAAACCTCGTATCAGGCCCCCGATGCCGGGCAGGCGGCGGATGCGTCCGCGCGGCTGGATAAGGTCGTGCTGACCGTCCGCCCGCCTGATCGGCCGCCAGATCGCACGGGAACACTTCGAGGCATTGCAGGCCGCCAACGATAACGTGCCACCGACGCGAGATGAACCGGGCGGAAAGGGCACATGATGCTGCAAACAGTTTGTCTTGACAATGTCGGGCGTTCTGATAGGGTGCGCTCAGGAGATATAGGGTGCGCTCAGGAGATAATGCCATGACCACACGCATCACTCGCACCGAAAAGCTCGACCTTCGCCTGACGGCGGAGGCCAAGCATACCCTTGCCGCCGCCGCACAGGCGCAACGCCGTTCCTTGAGCGAGTTCGTGCTTGAAAGCGCGCTTGGCCGGGCCGAGGAAGCCCTTGCCGACCGTCGCGTTTTCCAGCTTCCGCCCGAGAAGTGGGAAGCCTTCGTTGCCGCGCTGGACGCCCCGCCGCGCGATCTGCCGCGCCTGCGGAAGCTGCTGAACGAGCCGAGCGTCTTTTCGGACGATAATCGTTCGTGACGGGCCTTCGCATCGAGAAGCTGCATCGCCGTCATGCCGTCGAGAACTTCGACTGCGGCGAGGACGCGCTGAATCGCTTTCTGGTCCGCTTTGCTCTGCCGAGCCAGATGGCGAACGCCTCGCAGACTTATGTGGGTGTTGCGGATGACGATGCCATCGTGGGTTTTTACACGCTCGTTGTCGGCGAGGTCCGCTATGAGGAAGCCCCCGAGCGGCTGACCAAGGGACTGGCCCGGCATCCCGTGCCGGTCATGCTGCTGGCCCGGCTCGGTGTCAGCGAGGCGTGGCAGGGCAAGAGGATCGGCGCGGGGTTGTTGCGTGATGCCGTTCTGCGGACGCTGCAAGTGGCCGACATCGCCGGTGTCCGCGCGCTTATGGTTCACGCCAAGAACGATGCGGCACGAGCGTTCTATGAGCGGTTCGACTTCCAGCCGTCTCCGACCGATCCGTTGCATCTGTTCGCGCTCATCAAGGGTTTGAGGAACCTTTAGACAGGAAGGACGTGGCCATGACCTGCGCAGCCCTTTACGCCCGCTACTCCGATGACAAGCAGAGCGAGGCGTCCATTGAGGACCAGTTCCGGCTTTGCCGGGAACATGCGGCGCGGGAGCGGTGGCAGATCGTCGGTCCTACGAGGATGCGGCCATTTCGGGGCCAGCACGATCCTGCGACCCGGTATCCAGCGGCTGATGCGCGAAGCGCAGCATGGCGAGTTCAACATCCTCTTGGCCGAGGCGCTGGACCGGATCAGCCGCGATCAGGCAGACGTGGCGACCCTCTGCAAGCATCTGAAATTCGCAGGCGTCACCATCGTCACTCTGGCCGAGGGGGAGATTTCCGAGCTTCATGTCGGGCTCAAGGGCACCATGAACGCCCTGTTCCTGAAAGACCTTGCCGGCTCGAAAAAATTTCTGTTCACGTTCGCTGCTTTCCGGCTGTCCTGATCGCGTCGGCAACGACGCCGAGCGGAAGGATGAGCTTGAGCGGGTCGTCCAACAGAGGCAGAGCACCGAAGCGCTCATACCAGCGCGCCGCTTTGTCGTCCTTCGCGTCGATGGCGAGCGCGACGCCGCCGACTTGTGATGCGACCGCAAGCGCCCGCTCCCCGCTGGCGAGCAGCAAATCACCGCCCAGCCCTTGGCCCTGCATGGACCGATCGACGGCCAAGCGCCCCAGCCGAAAGGCCGGCGCGTCGTAACGGCCGAGCTTTCCGGTCAGGTTCGCCGGTACGCGAGCGAACTCGATGCGACCTTGCCAGCGGGCGCTTCGCCGTGATTGAGAAGGGCCGGGAATTTACCCTGGCGCCATGGCGGCCGGTGCTGGAATGCAGCCTCGGCAAGCAGGTCTCCGGCATCGCGCGTGGCGAAACGATCTCCTGGACCCTCGGGCGGCAACGCAGCGGGCCGTCGATTTCATAGGGTATCAAGTCCGTTTCTGTTACCGCAAAGGGGGAGTTGTAATCTTCAATCACACAGATAGCGGCAACGTTAGCTTCAGGGATTGTTTCGCATAAGCAGTCCGAATCCCTCCCGCCTCCGCGATCAAGCTGTAGCGTCGTCCAGCGTAGCATTGGGGGCTCTGGCGTAGCATCGGCGTTCTCTGCGTCACCTACTGATCACCTGCTGATCTCGAACCTCACGTACGCCCTGAAAGGCGTTCCGCCATGTAGCGCCCCGGCGAAGTACCGAATACCTTGCGGAACATAGTCACAAAGCTCGGCACGCTCTCGTAGGCGAGATTGGCCGCGACCTGCTGGATCGATGCGCCCCGGCCAGCCACTTCACGGCGAGGATTACGCTGAGTTGCTGGCGCCAGCGTCCGAAGCTCATGCCTGTCTCCCGGCTAATGATCCGGCCCAACGTCCGCGCGCTCAGCCCTGCTTACTCTGCCCAAACATCGAGCGTCCCTCGATCCGCCGGCGAGGCCATCATCAGGTCGATGATCCGGCGCAGGCGTGGGTCGGCCGGCATCGGCAGGATAGGCTTGCCACGGCCCAATATTCTGGTTAAAATTACCAACCAGTTTAAGTTCTGGACCGAGGTAACGATGATCACCGTAGGCGCTTTTGAGGCCAAGACGCATCTCTCGACGCTGCTCGATCGGGTGGCGGCGGGCGAGGAAGTGGTCATCACCAAGCATGGCAGGCCCGTGGCCCGGCTCGTAGGGGCGCAGTACATCGACCGCGTGCGCGTCAACGACGCCTTCGAGAAGCTGAGGGCGCTGCGCAAGGGGACGACGCTTGCCGGTCTCTCCTGGAAAGAGCTTCGTGATGAGGGACGTCCGTGAGTGGCGTCGTCATCGACTCTTCCATCGCTTTGACTTGGTGCTTCGAAGATGAGGCGTCGCCCGAAACCGATGCCCTGTTCGAGCGTGTCCGCGACTATGGTGCGGTCGTGCCGGGGTTATGGCATCTGGAGTTGGGCAATGTTCTCCTCCAGGCCGAAAAGCGTGGCCGGATCACCGCGAGCGATGTTGCGGTGCGGTTGGACCTCATCGCGGAGCTGCCGATATCGGTCGATCAGGAGACGACGGCTCGGGCATGGCGCGAGGTTCTGACGATGGCGCGGACGGAAGGTTTGACGACCTACGACGCCACATATCTCGAACTCGCCGTGCGTCGAGGGTTGCCGCTTCTGACCAAGGATAACGAGTTGGCCGAAGCAGCGAAGCGGCTGGACATTGTCGTGCTTCCGTCTCTAGGCAAGAAAGAATTGCCATCCACACCAAAAAGGCGGCGTCGTGAAACTTGATCGGGTCAATCGTCGCCACCGTGGCTGATTAGGAATCAATCGTTGATTTCAACTCCCGACATCGCTCTTAGCTTTCTTGCAGTAAAGGATGCTGACCTCACATTCGTTGTCCATCGTAAGAAGCTCGATCCTGAGCAGGTGTCAGTGCCCGGAACACGATACCTGCCAGAAGACTGCACGAGTCAGCACGCCATTGCCGAGGAACGTGAGCGATACGAGGTTTCACTTCAGCCAAAAGCCGGCTTTGAGGAGGCGCGCGTCTCGGCCTGGATCAATCAGGGCCTAACGGATGAGGTGTTGCATCAGGCGCTTGTCACTCGAACTCGACAAACTGATTTGGTGGGAGATGCCGAGCTACCCGATCGGAGTTTCATTCGGTAAGTTTCTTTCGTGCTGGCGCGCCACGGCGATGTCCGAGCTAATGGGGCTCCGGGCTTACGGCCTCCAGCTCGTGGGAAGATTCGGCTTCCTCTGTCAGTTCGCTCTCCGGGTGCCACGAAACTCGACGATGCCGGACCGCCGTCGTCTCGAACTGAGCTTTACCCACAAAAATCGACGGACCAACGAGGATTTCTACCTCGATCAGCACCAGAAGATCGAGATCTTCGTCAGGCGCTTTTTCGGACAGATCGCCAAGCTCACCTTGCATGATGGTTCTGTCGTCGAGTTGGAGTCAAAGCTCTCTGTCGTTCCATCCTTCACACTTGCTCGTCGAACCTATGTGTTTGGCGGCAGTAATGAAGGGCAGACTCAATTTTTTTGATCTGCGCGACCGCGGTCCCATCGACGAGGCGGGCATGGTCGGCACGCGGCGTTTGGAGCGCGTGTTGTCCCATGCCGCCGAGGTTGG
>NZ_DASVCJ010000049.1:0-1260 GCF_036381655.1 Ferrovibrio sp. | reverse complement strand
GAGCGGTACGAGCAGCAGGTTCAGGACATCAACCGCGCTCTGGAAATCGCCGCGGCAAACGGCTTTCAGCTCTCTGCCGAGAATGCCGAGCGTTTGAACCGCGCGCTGAAGGAGGCCGACCCGGCCTTTCGTGCGGCCAAGGAGGCGGCGGAGAAAGCCGCGCGCGAGCGCGAGCGCATGGCCGAGCGGGAGGCCGAGGTCATGCGCAAGCCGTTCGAGAACGCGCTAGAGGGCATCCAGGACTCATTCACCGACTTCTTCCAGGATGTGTTCGACGGCGGGATCGACTCGTTCAAGGATCTGGCCTCTGGCATCAAGTCGATCTTCACCCGCCTCGCCGCGGAGATCGCGGCGCTTCTGGTGTTCCGTCCGGTCGTGGCTGGAATTCTCGGCGGTGTGGGCCTCGGCTCTATCGCGGGCGGGATGGGCCTCCTGCCGACCTCCGGCGGCCTGCCGGGCGGCGTGGGCATCGGCGATCTGTTCGGCGTCGGGAAGGAATTCCTCGGCTCCGGCTCGGGCATCGGCCAATGGCTGTTCGGGGCCGCGCAGAACGGGAAGATCCTGCCGACCTCCGGCATTCTCGGCTCTGGCGGGCAGTTCCTGGGCTCGACGTTCCTGGCCGACGCATTCCTGCCGTTCCTCGGGAGCGCCCTGCCCGGATTGATCTCCGGCAATTTCGGACAGGCCGCATTCGGCGGTGGAGGCGCGCTGCTCGGGACGGCCATCGGCGGGCCGATCGGCGGCGTCGTCGGCGGTCTGCTCGGCAACGTGCTCGGCGGTCTCTTCGGCGGCAAGAAGAAGACGCCGCAGGCCGTCACGTCGTTCGATCTCGGCGGCGGCCTCACCGAATGGACGCGGGCCGGGGGCAATATCGGCGCGACGAACGAGCTGGCCAAGGGCATCGCGGATACGGTCGGCAGCATCGTCGCGTCCATCGGCGGCACGCTCTCCGCGAATGCGCTCGGCGGGTACATCCTGACGAGCACCGGCAAAAATCAGGGCACGATATTCCTTGGCGGCGTCGGGCAGTACGGCTCGGGCACCGAGCTTGGCCAGATTCTTGGGCCGAGCGTGGCCGATTCGATCAAGGCCGATCCTAACGCCGTCGCAGAAGCGGTGGCGGTCGCGGTCATCCGCGAGAATGCGCGCATCGGCGCGATTGCAGGATTGTCCGCCACTCAGGCGCAGGTGCTGCGTCGGACGGACGCCAGCAGCTTGCAGGCGCTCAACGCCGATCTCGCCTTCGCCCAGTGGTACGAG
>NZ_DASVCJ010000048.1:0-1283 GCF_036381655.1 Ferrovibrio sp. | reverse complement strand
TCGCCCTCTTCCTGATCGCCGCGCTGTTCGCGCTGTTCGCCGCCGGCCTGTGGATCGGCCTGGGCCTGCTGAGCTGCGGCTGGATCGCCATGGCCCTGTTCACCGCGCGGCCGGTCGGCGATGCGATGGTGACCACCATCTGGGGTTCGGCGACGAGCTGGACGCTGACCGCCCTGCCGATGTTCATCTGGATGGGCGAAATCCTGTTCCGCACGAAATTGTCCGAGGACATGTTCAGGGGCCTGGCGCCCTGGATGAGCCGCATCCCGGGCCGTCTTTTGCACACCAACATCATCGGCTGCGCCATCTTCGCCGCCGTTTCGGGCTCCTCCGCCGCCACCTGCGCCACCATCGGCAAGATGACGATCCCGGAACTGCGCGCCCGCAAATACCCGGAGGATATGCTGATCGGCACCCTGGCCGGCGCCGGCACGCTGGGCCTGTTGATTCCGCCTTCTCTGATCATGATCGTCTATGGCGTGGCCGCCGATGTCTCGATCGCCAAGCTGTTCATGGCCGGCGTCATTCCCGGCATCATTCTGGCGGTCCTGTTCATGGGCTATGTCGGCGTCTGGTCGCTGCTCAATCCCGGCAAGATTCCGCAGCCGACCGAGAAGATCAGCTTCGGCCAGAAGCTCTGGGCCGCGCGGCATCTGCTGCCGACGGTCGGCCTGATCATCGCCGTGCTGGGCTCGATCTATGCCGGCATCGCCACCGCCACCGAAGCCGCCGGCCTGGGCGTGGTCGGCGCGCTGATCATCGCCGCCGCCCAGGGCACGCTCAATCGCAAGACCTTTGCCGAGAGCCTGATGGGCGCCACCCGGCTATCCTGCATGATCGCGCTGATCCTGTGCGGCTCGGCCTTCCTGACCTTGGCCATGGGCTTTACCGGCCTGCCGCGCCAGCTGGCCGACTGGATCGACCATCTCGGCCTGTCGGCCGGCGCGCTGATCGTGGCCTTGACGGTGTTCTACATCGTGCTTGGCTGCTTCCTCGACGGCATCTCGATGGTGGTGCTGACCATGGCGGTGGTGCTGCCGATGATCGAGCGGCTGCATATCGACCTGATCTGGTTCGGCGTCTTCGTCGTATTGGTGGTCGAGATGGCGCAGATCACGCCGCCGGTCGGCTTCAACCTGTTCGTGCTGCAGGGCATGACCGGGCACCAGATCACCTATATCGGCCGGGTCGCCTTCCCGCTCTTCCTGCTGATGTGCGTCGCCGTCGCGCTGATGTTCTTCTTCCCGGAATTGGCCACCTGGCTGCCAGCCAAGATGATCGGC